>NZ_CP049258.1:0-600000 GCF_011046735.1 Nordella sp. HKS 07
GCCGTCGAATTCAGCCCCTGCATGAGTGTGGCCTGATCGAGTATCGAGTCGTTGTTCGTGTCGTAGAACAGCCAGCCGTCGGTCGTGCCGGCGACAAACACGGCGACCGTGCCGCTCGCCATCAGAGAGTTCGCCGCCGCGAGTGCTGTCGTGTAGTCATTGGTCGCGATCGTCCCCTCGGCATAGGCAGAGGATGCCACTGGGCCGCTGACAAATGAGAAATCTATCTTGTCCACTCCGGTCTCAAAGTCGGTTATCCGATCATAATTGGCACTGTTGAGGGAAGAGTCTCCGGGATTGAAGACGAAGGTGTCGGCATCAATGCCGCCTGTCAGCGTGTCCTTTCCGGCACCACCGATCAACCGGTCTGCTCCGGCCTGGCCCGTCAGAGTGTCGGTTCCGGCTCCACCGTCCAGGAGATCCGCGCCAGCGCCTCCTTGGAGAGTGTCGCTTCCTGCCTCGCCGAAGAGGAAATCATCGTCATTCCCACCGAAAAGCGAATCACTGCCGTCGCCCCCAAACAGCGTGTCCGAACCGGAATTGCCATTGAGCGTATCATTCCCGAGACCTCCGGAGAGAATGTTATTGGCCGAGTTTCCGTTGATCGTATTGTCGAGCGCGTTACCGGTGCCGTCGATCGCGGCCGTTCCCGTCAAGGTGAGCGTTTCCACTTCCGCCGCAAGTATGTAGCTCACGGATGCATTTGCGACGTCGTTTCCACCTCCCGCCAGCTCGGTTACGATGTCATCATTCGAGCTGTTGCCGTCATCGGAGAAAGTGTCGACGAAATAGGTATCATCGTCCGCACCGCCATCCATGATGTCGGCGCCCGTCCCGCCATCCAGCCTGTCGGCTCCCGCGCCACCGTGGAGAGTATCCGCATCGTCGCCGCCGGAGAGGATATCATTGCCATCTCCGCCATCGAGCACGTCAGCGCCGGCATTGCCGGTCAGCGTGTCATTGCCGAGCCCGCCCAAAAGTATGTTGTTGCCCGAGTTTCCAATGATGATGTTGTTGAGCTCATTGCCCGTACCATTGATATTATCGGTGCCAATAAGTGTCAGATTTTCCACCTCCGTCGGGAGACGGTAGCTGACCAGCGCATTGACCAGATCTGTTCCCGCGCCGGCGACCTCGATGACGAGGTCATCGTTGCCGTCGAAACCGTCGTCCGAATAGGTATCGACCGTATATGTATCGTTGCCGATACCTCCCTCCATGCGATCCGCACCGCCACCACCGTCGATGATGTCGTTGCCCGCCAGCGCGAATATCGTGTCGTTCAGCGCCGTGGTCTGGAGCGCGGGATTAGTCGCTGTCGGCGTGATCGTGTTATTGCCGGAGGTGCCGGTGATCGTCCTGCCGATCTCATTCACATCCGTGACCGTGATCGCGAGCGCCTGCGTCGCCATGAATGTGCCGTCGGTCGCACCGATGACGACATTGTATGTGCCGTCGTTTCCGGCATCGAGCGGATGCTCGAAATCAGGCGGTGCTATGAACTGCAGAGCACCGGTCGTCGTGTTGATGCTGAACAAGGCCGCGTCCGCGCCCCCGGTGATGACGTAAGTCGGGACTGTCCCATCGGCGTCGCTGGCGGCAACCGTCGTCACCGCCGAGGTATTCTCGGCGATGCTCAGTGTCGCCGTCGGGCCGCCGCTATTCGAACTTATGACCGGCGTATTGTCATTGGCGTTCGTGACCGTCACATTGATCGTCTGCGAAACGGTGTTGAGGCCATCGCTCGCCGAAACGATAACCTCGTAGGTTCCGTCAGTACCGGCATCACCGGGGTTCTCGAAGTCCGGAGCGGTCAGGAATTGCAGCGCTCCCGTGGCGGCATCAATTCCGAAGAGCGCCGCGTCGGCGCCACCCACAATGGCATAGCTGGGTGCCGTTCCGTCGGCGTCCGTTGCCGCCACCGTCGTCACCGCGGTCGCATTCTCGACAATACTCACCGACGCGATGGCTCCGCCGCCATTCGACGCGATGACAGGCGCATTGTCGTTGATGTTGGTGACCGTTACGGAGAGGTTCTGCCTGTCCGTATTGACGCCATCCGTGGCGCCGATGATCACTTCATAGGTGCCGTCATGCCCGGCATCCAGCGGATTCTCGGCGTCCGGCGCCGAGACGAACTTCAGCTCTCCGGTGGCCGGATCTATTGTGAACAGCGCCGCGTCCGCTCCGCCCAGGATGACATAGCTCAGCGCAGGACCGTCGGCATCCGTCGCCACCACCGTCGTCACCGCCGTCGTGTTTTCGGCAATGCTGATCGAGGCCGTGGCGCCGCCGCCATTCGAGCCGATGATCGGCGAGGCACCGTCGGCAGCATCCGAGACCGTCACCGAGACGACCTGCGTGTCAACGCCGCCATTTCCATCGGAAGCCCGCACGATCACGTTGTAGATATTGTTCCCGTCGGCATCCGTCGGATTCTCGTAGTCGGGCGCGGCTACGAAGGAGAGCGCGCCAGTTGAGGAATCGATGGTGAACAGCGCCGCATCGTCGCCACCGGCTATCGAATAGGTCACGGTCTGGCCGGCGTCCACGTCGCTCGCCACAACCGTCGTGACTGAAGTCGAGTTCTCCGCGATCGTCAGCGCGGCCGTGTCGCCGCCGCCGTCGGATGTGATTGCCGGCGGATGATTGAGAAGACTTACAGGAATCGTTCCATCGGCAAACTGGAAGAATTCCACGTTCTTCACCAGATCGACGCCATCTGGCGAAGACGGGCGCAGGTCGGTGATGGTGAACGACACACCGTCCGCATTCAACACGATCGAATAGTCATCTCTATTGCCAGAGTATACGGCGGTATCTATGTCGGCAGCACCATCGATCGTATCGTTGCCGGCACCTCCTTGCAGGAGGTCATCCCCGGCATCGCCGCGCAGGAAGTCGTTTCCCGCCTCTCCGTAGATGACGTCATTGCCGCTGCCGCCGTAACTTTCGTCATCCCCGCCGCCGGCAAATATCGTATCGTTGCCAGATCCACCATCCAGCTTGTCATTGCCGTTTGTGCCGGGATCATCGCCATAGAGAATATCGTCGCCGGCTTCACCAAAGAGGGAATCGCCCCCGCGCCCGCCATAGAGCACGTCATTGTCAACACCGCCCTCGAGTCGATCCGTTCCGGCGCCACCATAGAGCGTGTCATTCCCGGCACCGCCCTGGAGCAGGTCGTCGCCCGATATCCCATTGTAGCCAAGATCGTCGCCATAGAGAGTGTCGTTGCCGGCGCCACCTCTTATCGTATCGGAGCCGCGATAGCCGAATATGATGTCATTGCCCGCATCGCCATCGATCGTATCCTTGCCGGCGCCGCCAATGACAATGTCATCGCCGTCGCCGGCGTTTATGGTTACATCCTTCGCATAATCCACCCCGCCGGCATGGCCCGTAAGGTCCAGGAAATCGTTGCCGCCGCCCAGGAAAAACTGCTCGATTGAATCAAAGCCGCCGACGCCACTGCCGAACGTGCCGTTATTGTAAAGGATCGCGTCACTGAGATTCGAGCCGTAGAGAACGTCAGACCCGTTTCCACCCTGAATAAGATCAGTGGAAACCTGGACATTGGTCATGTTGACCACATAAGCGGAGCCGTCGGCGGTCTTGATGGCCGTGGCCCAGCTCAGGGAGGGCAAGGTCGCGTCCGGCCTTATATGGTCAAGATCGGTGTCGCGGGTGAAGGCAAAGAACATATCCTGCAGAGCCGTTCCGACAACGGTGAAACTTCCCAATGTATTGAAGAAATTTGACATCACCCATTCCTTCTACGACGTTGCGGTCCGGTCAATGTTCGCGAAAGGCGCAACTGTTCGTCTCTTGCTGACCTCTATAGGAAAGCAAGAAGCGGGCCAGTGTGCCGTTACCACCGACCCGCTCCTTACTGGGTACAGCCTTTTTGCGCATCGCAAATAAGCCGCGATAC
The DNA here is from genome assembly GCF_011046735.1 of Nordella sp. HKS 07. NCBI lineage: Bacteria > Pseudomonadati > Pseudomonadota > Alphaproteobacteria > Hyphomicrobiales > Nordella > Nordella sp. HKS 07. The sequence goes on from NZ_CP049258.1 coordinate 3,935, forward strand.
CGCGAGTTGCACCCGGCACGCACAATCCATAAGCGCTCTATAACGGAAATACTTGCGGCTACCTGCCGATATCTCCCGATTTGACGCCAAAACACCTTAACTTCGCCGGACATCCCCAAGGATCTTATGGCAAGTGGCATCTCTTGGTGTTTAGGCCTCTATGGACACGCTGCATTGCGACCGAGCTAGCTCTGAGCATAATTCCCAATAGTACTGTCACCGATGACTGACGCTAGGGTTCAGCAAGAGGACTCAGAATTCACTCAGCACCCAAAGAGCCGCAAACGCCCAAGCTGCCGACATATTCGAGATTGCAGTCTCTGCCAGTCGCGCTCCCGGCTCCGTCCTCCTGTCGATCGCCTTCAGAGCTCATATCCATTGCTTAAGTGACCCGGACCAATCGATCGAAATTAGACCCGACCAGCATCGCAATCAATATATCGATCGGTCTAATTCCTCAGGGGCTTCAGCAGTTCGGCCGACCTACCGGGCACCATCGCGCGGGATCAAGCTCAGCTTGATCGCCGATGGACATATGTGGGGTGAGCGCTGTTGGAGAGGCGCGTCTCGGAGAACATACATCTTCAGATATATTGTTTTACGTGCTTCTGTTACCCGATAATCAGTAAAGCTGCTGGCGATTTTGTGGGCTCTTTCCAACGCAGATTGTGTTAGTGAGAATTGAGGTTTAGGCGCGTTATGGAAATAGCGACGCGCATATCGCCCTTAGCTTGAATAACTCCCAGACGGCAAAGAAGGGATATGGGCATGAATGTATCTTCCAAAGTATTAGCCATATTGTTTCTTGGGTTTGCATACCTCTTGGCAACACCAATAGTCTCAAGCACGTATTTTGGCGGCGACAAGGCATTTGCGGACAAGCGCGACGTCGGACATGGCAAGCGCGACAAGGCGGGAAATTAGGTCAACAGCAAGAAGTACAACTCATCTTCAAGAAGCCTTCGACAGGCTCCTGTCTTTTTTGATTCATCGGCGGGCACTTTTCTTGTGGCTTCCCCTAGATCGAGCCGACTTCGCCCGTGGCCGCGACGCAGCCATTTGGCGCTGCCCTGTTCGCAGACCTCCCGGTGCATGAGAGACAGCTCCGCCATCCCTTTTTCGGATGTCAGCGCGAGTGCAGCAGCGCGCGCTTGATCTGCTCATCCAGATGCCGGATCTTGTTTCCACCTTGGCGCTTTGTGCCGGCGATCATTCCTTTCGAACGCCCTTATAAGGCGGGACCTCGGGATCTTTGTTCTGGGACATGAACTCGCCGGGCGTCTTGCTCCGCTTTGTCCATTGCTCCTCGCCTTCAATTTTGGTCTTGAGCTGAGATCGTTTTCGGACAGCTGCCCTTGCGCGCATTGTCTCCTGTCGGTCAGTTGACTGCCATGGGCTTCATCTCGAAGAAAAATGTTCCTAATCAGTGAGATCGCTGTCGGAAATTAGGGAGGCACGTGGGATATTCCCTTCTGCGCGGAATTTTCATCGCCTTCCTGCTACTTGTCTCATTCGGGGTCCCCTCCAAGGCATCGGCCGATGGGCGCTGAAGGGTGTAGCAATTGTAATCGGACTATCGGACCCTGGCCGCCCTTCCCAATACAAGGCGCGATGCCAACTCACATCGTAGGCCTACACCGTGAATTCGTATCAATACCTCGCTGCGCACTCGCCGCGAGATAGACCGTTCGCCGACTTGTACCACCTTATTTCCCGCCGTGACCGTTTAGTATACGGCGCGCAAAAGAGGGCGGTGGCTCGAAACGGTCTCCTGGCTCTTCCGAACTATTTGCTATTCGACGGCATAGGGCGGTTTCAACGACGGCGCTTTGCCTTCGGGCCGGCGCGGGGACTTGGACTTCGCCTTGCCCCGCACCGATTTCTTGACCACGCGCTTGGCGGCGGCGATGCGCTGTCCGATCGCGGCCGGCGCCTCGCTCTCGCGCCTGATTGCCTGCATCTCCTGGTCGCTCAGTCCCACCGGAGCGCTTCCAGAAACCGGACGCGGCCTTGCTTTTTGAGCCATGCGGCCGGCACGCAGCGCGGACATGGTCTCGCTCGAGCCGCCCCGTGCCAATTCATCCACCTGGCGCTGGGTGAGTGGAACTGGGCGCGATGGTCCCGCGCTCACCATATGTAGATCTCCTTCAACCGGCTGTCTTCAATGCGGGCGTTGACGTTTCGCCCGCCTGCCTTGGCGTTGGCGCAGAGGATCGCCATGTTGATGACCGAATCTTCATGATTATCGTCGAACTTGCACCAGGCGCCATCGATCCACGCCCAGGCATTGGCGTGCTCGTTGATGGTCCACAGTGCATCGACGCGAACATTGTCATGCCAGGCCATGTTGTTTTCTCCTTCGCGGCGGGAAAGAATGGGTTCGGGGGCTCACGGGCGCACATCCTCGATGTTGAGATATCGCGCGGCAGCGCCAAACAACGAATCGATCGCGCTGCCGAGCGCCGCTGGGGCGGCCCGCATGGCGCGGCGCGCCTGTTTCTCGTCGGCAAGGAACAGAAAGCTTGCCGTCTTCTCGCCGTCGCTCACTTCGAGACGACCGACAATGCTATCGGGCGGAAAGCCGCCGGCCGGCGTGTCGCTCCGCATCAACGCTTCGAGATCCAGCGCGCGTACGAGGGCGGCGAAGCGCGCGGGGTCCGACGCCGGTGCGTCGGCCATCCCCTTCTCGGCTCTGCGCCCCTTCAATTCATCGCGCAGGTGGCCCGCTTCGCGGCCTTCGGCGTCGATGCGATACTCAAAATCGTAGGATTCGCCGCGCACGCCTCCCGTGACACGCAACCGGATGAAGGCGCCGGGCCTGGCCCGCGGATCGGCGATCGTAGCGCGCAAGCCCTCGGTGACGCGGCCGGGGCTGGGCGGCGCCTGAGTGGGGATCGATTTCGGTTTCGTGCCCATCGTCACACCTCACACGGTCGAGGTCGTCTGGCCAAGACGGTCGCAAAAACGCCGCACCAAACGCTCGACGACCTCGGTGTTGTCGTCCATCACCGTTCCGGTGTTAACCGGGCTGCGTGACGGGCAGGCAGTATCGGGATACTCGTCGGGATGGCCAAGCATGTGCCCGAATTCGTGCGAGGCGACATCGCCGCTGTCCATCGTATCCCAATTGGTCATGTCGCTGCGGCTCGGGCCGACATGCACGGCGACCGTATGGTGCTCGCCGCTGTCGACCCACTCGACCGCGAATGTCAGAATGCAGCGGCAGTCGCAGCCCGCCGCGTCGCAGCAGCCGAACCGGTTGCCCCACTTGTCCTCGATGCCCCGCTTCCATTGGTCGCGAAGCGTCGCCATGGTTTCCGCCGAGATGCCAGTGTCCGGCACCAGACGTACCCGCACCGTGACATGGGTGCCTTGCTGGGCATAGGCCGCGGTCCAGCCATAGACACATTCGCTGACCGAAAAGCTGATCTCCTCCGTCGGCCCCATGGCCCCGCCGGCGGCGAAGTCATAGATTTCGGTGATGACCCGGACATCGCCACGCTGCTCCTCATGCAGCGAGATCGGCACGTTGCGCTCTTTCGCGAGCGCCGCGAGCGCCAGAAGCCGGGTGCACACTTGGGTGGAGGAATTATCGAGCTTGCGCCACCCGCGATTGCGCAGCCATACCCACGCATTGGCGCTTTCATTGATCGCCCACAAACCATCGACATGGCATCCGCAGAGCACAGTCATTGGCGCCTCGGAGCGGAAATGCAGCCGTCGACAGTCCGTATCACGCCGCGTCGGCAGCCTCAAGTGGGCTTGCCCCACGCCACCTTTATAAATCCCTCTTCCGACTGCGGGTGAGGCGCTTGTGCTTCAGCGATCGTACGGTGTTTATTCGACGATTCGCATTGCAAACACTTGGCTGGCCCATTTCCCAGCTTCTCAGCCAAGAGTTTCGAAAGTGCCGGTCTGAGTCGCGGAAATACAGCGGTCATTTCCTCCTGTCAGGAAACGTCTCTCCATGACGAGACTTATTGGTGGGCCGGAGGAATTCAAACAAGTCCGCCCGATCAACACCTTAGGCCGAGGTGCGGGCATTTATCGGCTATTGATTTCATTTACGGATTTTCGACGGCTCCAGCACCCCTCCCCCCGGAGATCTCACCATGACGGTAAGGCCGGCGGACCTTCTGCGCTCTACAAAGCCTTGCCTGGATGGTCGATGCTGTTCACCCGCTGCCTGTGGCGGCTGGCAGGCGACGCGCGTCCAGCCTGTGGCGCGGATCGGCGTCATGCGCAGAATCTCGATCTTGAGCGCATCGCCAGGTTCCGCATCGATCACGAAGATCGGGCTGTTCATCGGATTGGGCTCCGGGGCGTGCTGCACGCCATCCTTGTCGAAGCCGTGGGCATCGATCGTTTCGGTGATGACGGTATCGCCCGAGGCGAGCCACGCAAATGTTTCGGAACACATATGATGAAAGTTCCGAAGGTCGGTGAACGAGCTCGTCCAACTTTCGAAAATAGAGAGGTTGGTAGTATCGCGCGTATTCGTCCTTGATGACCCGGCCAGCGTCGCATAACTGCATAACAGCATCGTGCCACGCGTCGTAGATTCCATCGCCCGTACTCTAATCGCCGTTCGCCTCGAAAACCTGGACCAGAAGGTTGCCGATACTAAAAAAACTCTGCAGTTCGAGCAATCAAGAAAGCCGTCGCTCTTGCCATGCGATTGTCCGGCGCAATTGCGCGATTTCTTATGCAGGTTGACTTACCGGTAACCTTACATGACAATTGTCCGACAAAAGCAGGGAGGTAGGCATGACAAACGCATTCTCACGACGCCAATTTTTGGCGACATCGTCTGCGGCCGTCGCAAGTCTCACCATCGGCGCCGACGCCACGCAGGCAGCGGATCAGATCGACGAAATCACCTGGGCGCTTCCTGCCGTGAACGACACCATGTTCGTGCCGCGCGCGTGGAGCACCTATGTAGGTGCCATCATGTCCCTGGTTCAGGAGGGCCCACTCGCTTTCGGGGATGATCTTGCGCTCGTTCCAGGCGTCGCCACGGCGGAACAGCCGGATGCGATCACTTACAAATATCGCATCCGCCAGGGCGTCACTTTCGGCGACGGCAGTCCGCTCACTCCCGACGATATCGTCGCAACGATGAAGTTCCATATGAACCCGGACTCGGCCTCGCAGCTTGCCGCGTTCTACAGCGCCGTGGCCTCCGTTGAGGTGACTGCGCCGGACGAAGTGACCGTGAAGCTCAAGTCACCCAATGTCCAGTTTCAATACACCGCCGCGCATATGGCTGGCTTCATCTTTCAAAAAAAGCAGCTGGAAGAACACCCAAAGGATATCGGCTCGCCCGAAGTTCCGCCGCTCGGCACTGGCCCCTACCGGCTCGTTGAATTTGCCCCTGGTAACCATGCGGTGCTCGAAGCGCGCGACGACTATTGGGGGCCGAAACCCGTCGTCAAGAAGATCACCGTCACCGCGATCCCCGACCGGCAGACACGCCTGCTCGCGATGCAGAATGGCGATATCGACGGCACCTTCGATCTTGCGATCTCGGACATCGATCAGTGGAAAGCGCTCGGCAATGTCGATGTCATCACCGCGCCCTCGCTCGGCATGTTCGCGCTCACCTTGGACTTCTCCACACCACCCTTCGACGATATCCATGTGCGCAGGGCAGTTGCTTATGCGATCGACCGCGAGGGACTCGTCAAAGCACTGCTCAAGGGCAACGGCGAGGCGGCGAGCGCGCTCAACCCGCCGGAGATGTGGTCGGGCGTACTCCCGGCGGGCGAGGTGAGGGCGTTCTATGCGACGCTGCCGAGCTATCCGTTCGACCTCGAGAAAGCCAAGGCAGAGCTCAAGCAGTCTTCGCATCCCGATGGCTTCGATGTTGCGATCCCCGCCTCGACCGCCGATCCCTACATGGTCAACATCCTGCAGAGCGTCACCGAGAACCTGAAGCACATCGGCATCAATGCCAGCGTGCAGGAAATCGATGCCAACCAGTGGCTCGCAGGCTTCTTCCGGCACGAGAATCTCGGCATGCAGATCATGGCTTACTACCCGGATTTTGCCGACCCGGCGAACTACCCCTTCCTCTTCTTCCACAGCACCAATGCGGTGAAGGACGGGATGAACGGATCGAATTTCAAGAACCCGGAAGTCGATGCCGCTATCAATATCGCCAATCAGCAGTCTGATCCCAAAGTGCGTGCCGAAGCGCTCAAGAAAGTCTTCACCCTCGCCAATGAGAACGTTGCGGTCGTGCCGACCTTCTGGCCCGCATCGGCGATGGCGATCCGCAACAAATACAAGCTCACCGGCTACAGCGCTTTCTGGTACAACATTCCCTGGGCAATCCGTGGTTTCGGTCTAAAGTAGTCCTTTTTGAGTGGCTATGATTGCTATCGTGGCCCCTGTTCGTCATGCGTGACAACTCAAGAACGCACAGTAAGAAGATCGAAACGAGTGACCGCATTTCCAAGGCGGTCATTCGTCTCGATCGCTTGCGCTTTCCCTCAAATCTGTCCTTCGAGCGCGATGGCAACGCGATTATTGCAGCCGTAAGCCCCGCTTCCCGCGAACCGGGAAAGAGCTTCCGCAGCCGCATCTGGCGGTTCGGACTTGACGGCTCGGCGATCCAGCTTACGCGCGGACCGAACGCCGACGACCTGCCGCGTTGCTCGCCCGTCGACGACCGGATCGCCTTCTCGTCCGACCGCGAGATCAAAGACAAGATGGCGCTTTTCGTGCTTGAGAAAGGAGCGGTGCGGCCACTCGGCGATATCCCGGGAACCATCGAAGACCTGCGCTGGACGGCAGACGGAACCACATTGACTGCACTTGCCGCCGACCGCGGCCTCGACGGCGGAGCGACGAATGGAGCGGTCCGCCTCTCATGGGGAGAGGTGGACGATCCCGCGATCACCAATCCAACCCCGCGCCGGCGGCTCTTCAAGGTCAATGCCTCGGACGGGGCAACAGTCGAGGTCGGCCCCGCCGACCATGCGGTATGGGAGTTTGACCTCATCCCAACCGGCGGGGCGATCGCGGTGATCTCGGCCGATGCAAGCGAGCGCGGCTGGTATCATGCAAGATTGGCGCGCCTTGATTTCAAGAAACGCTCTGTAAGCATCATCCACATGCCGCGCTGGCAGCTTCAGTCGCCGGCAGTCTCACCCTCCGGCAGGCGCGCCGCCTTCCTCGAAGGCTGGTCGAGTGACCGCGGCCTGGTTGCGAGCGAGATTCGTATCCTCGATCTCAAGACCGGGAAGGTCATGACCCTTGCCTCTCCCGAAGCCTCCAATGTCACGACGCTTGAATGGCGGGACGAGAGGAGCTTGTGGTTCGCCGGCTGGTCGAAGCTCGGCTCGAGCTACGGCGTCATAGGGATCGACGGCAAGGTTGCTTGGTCGACCTATGAGGATGCAATCATCGGCACCAACAGTTTTGCCGCGAGCCTCACTGTCGCTCCCAACAAGAAGGGCTTCGCCGCCGTGCGGGAGACAGTCGGAGCGCCGCCTGAGGTCGCATTCAAGTCTGACGCAAATGCCCCATGGGAACCGCTCACGCGGATGAACCGCGCGGTTCGCAGGGACTTTCCCTTCTACCCGGAAGTGCGTGCCTTGCGCTGGCGAGGATCAGGGAATCTCGAACTCGAGGGCCTCGTCCTCGTGCCGCCCGGATGCCAGGGCCCACTACCGATGGTGGTCGACATTCATGGCGGACCGAGTTGGGCGGCTAAGCATGCGTTTAATCCTGGCTATGCCGTCCCGCTCGCCGTAGCTGGCTATGCCGTCTTCCTCCCGAATTACCGAGGCAACACCGGATGGGGCCAGGCTTTCGCAAAGCTGAACATAGGCGACCCGGCGGGAGCGGAGTTCACTGATATTCTCCGCGGCATCGACCGCTGCATTGCGGAGGGGATCGCCGATCCCGGTCGGCTTGGGGTGACCGGGGCAAGTTACGGTGGATACCTGACCGCATGGGCTGTCGCCACAACAGTCCGCTTCAAGGCAGCCGTGGTGGTCAGCGGTATCTCCAACCAGTTGAGCAGCCATTATTCATGCAATCACGACTTCTCGGAATTCATCGTCGGCGGGCCTCTCAGCAAGGAACGCTACCGCAAGATGGCCATCGATCGATCGCCGCTCTTCCGCCTCGGCAAACCGAGCGCCGCAACTTTGATCCTCCATGGCAGCGAGGATCGCTGCACGCCGCTCGGTCAGGCCCAGGAGTTCTATTCGGCGCTTCTTGAGAGGGGAGCGCCTGCCGAGCTTGTCGTCTACCCGCGCGAAGGGCATGGCATGCGCGAACGCGCGCACCGCCACGATGCCTGGCAGCGCACCGTTGCCTGGTTCGACCGGTGGCTGAGGCCCGGCAAATGACGCGCAGCGGGCTTGGCTGGTATATCATCAGGCGCCTTGCTGTCGCACTTCCACTTCTATTCCTCATCACCTTTGGTGTCTTCGCGCTGGTCAAGCTTGCCCCTGGCGATCCTGTTCGCGCGCTCATCGGATCGAGGCCCGCCAATGCCGAAACTATCGCGGCAATTCGCGAGGAGTTTCATCTGAACGATCCCTTCCTCATCCAATACGGCAAATGGCTCGGACAGGTGATCAAAGGCGACCTCGGGCGCTCGATCACCGGAAACCGGCCGGTCGCGCGGATGATAGGCGACAGACTCGGCCTGACTTTGTATCTGACCTTGCTGGGCACGTTCCTGGTGCTGACGCTCGGAGTCGCTCTCGGCATGCTTGCCGCCTTTCGCCGCGAGTCGCGACTCGATCGTGGGGTCGTAATGCTCGGTGTGCTTGGAATCAGCTCACCGCCCTTCGTCACCGGTATCTTCCTCCTCTACATCTTCGCCGTCGTCCTCGGTTGGTTTCCGACATTCGGTCCCGGCCGCGGGTTCCTTGACCGCTTCTGGCATCTGGTCCTTCCGGCTTTCGCTCTTGCTCTCTCGGTCATGGCGATTGTAACCAAGATCACCAGGGCCTCGGTCGTCGAGGAACTCGACAAGGATTATGTGGTCTTTGCACGTGCGCGCGGCCTCAGCGCCGCTCGCATCGCGTTTTCCTATGTGCTGAGGAATGCGCTGATCCCCGTCGTCACCGCAGGCGGACTCATTGTTGTCGGTCTCATCGCCGGGGCGATCTATGTCGAGGTAACATTCGCGCTCCCTGGTCTCGGCTCGCTCACGGTCGAAGCCGTCCAGAAGCGCGACATTCCGCTTGTCCAGGGCACGACCCTTGTCTTCGCGGTGCTGGTCGTGCTGATCAACCTCGCTATCGACGTGCTCTATACGCTAATCGATCCGCGCATCCGCTTTGGGAGAGTCGAGTCGTGACGATGCCGATTGACCCGCCGGTAGCTGCGCTGAGTCGAATGCGACAAGCCCCCATCATGCTGATTCTCGCCGGTCTCATTGTTGCTGTGGTTGTGGTCTGTGCCGTCCTCGGCGAGAGGATGGCACCCGATTCGCCCTTCATCCAAAGGCTTGGCGTCGGAGATACGCCGCCCTCGAGAGAATTCATCGCCGGTACCGACCTCCTCGGCCGTGATGTCCTCTCTCGGGTGATCGTCGGTGCGAGGACGGCACTCATCGGTCCGATCATCGTCGCTGCCTGCGCCTTCGCAATCGCGACACTCCTCGGCCTGCTAGCCGGCTATCTCGGCGGCATCGTCGATTCGGCGATCATGCGTTGGGTCGATTTTATGTTTGCCTTGCCTGGGCCGCTCGTCGCCATCGTCGTGGTCGGCGTGGTTGGCGGCGGCTATTGGACCGCGGTCTTGGTGCTGGTCGTTCTCTTTACGGCGCCGGATACCCGCATCGTCCGTAGTGCCGTCCTCGAGCAGCGCCCCCTGCCCTACATCGATGCCGCCCGTGCCCTTGGAATATCGAAGACGCGCATTCTCTTCTTTCACATCCTGCCGAACGTACTGCCGATCATCCTTGCCTATGTCGTCCTCGATTTCGCCTTCGCGCTGGTCAACCTCGCCGGACTGTCGTTTCTGGGTCTCGGCGTCGAGCCGGGCACGCCAGACTGGGGGCGTATGCTCTTCGAAAATCGGAACATCCTATTCTCGAACCCCGTCGCATTGCTCCTGCCGGCAGTGGCAATCATCATGACCGCGCTGAGCATGAATCTGATCGGCGACTGGCTGTTCGAACGGCTGGCCAAGTGACGAGCGTGGCTGCGCCTGCGAACGGTGACCCATTATTATCGGTCAATCGTCTCGCCGTTCGAGCCGGGGAGCGCGCCATCACGACCGGCGTGGATCTAACAGTTGGTCGCGGCGAGTCGATCGCCATAGTTGGCGAGTCCGGATCGGGCAAATCGTTGACTGCGAAAGCGATCGCGCGGCTCTTGCCGCCTGGCGTCTCAGCGAGGGGTGAAGTCCGTCTCGACGGCGTCGACCTTTTCACATTGCCCGAGCAGTCGATGCGACTGATCCGCGGAAACCGGATTTCGCTTATGCTCCAGGATCCGTTCGCGATGATGAATCCGCTTTTAAAGTGCGGTGCACATATCGAAGAGATGCTTCGTGACCGGCGGGAATTCTCCTCTCCGGCTGCCCGGGCAGAGGAGGTGCGGCGCCGGCTTGCCGAAGTCGGTATAACCGACGCGGACGTGGCGCACCGCATGCCATTCCAGCTTTCCGGCGGCATGTGCCAGCGTGTGGCGCTCGCCGCGGCGCTTGCCCGCGACCCCGAACTGTTCATTGCCGATGAACCCTCGACCGCTCTAGACGTGACCACACAGGCCGAGATCATCAAGCTTTTGAAGCGCGTCCAGGAAACACGCGGGATGAGCCTCATCCTCATCACCCACGATCTCAGACTCGCCTTCTCCACTTGCGAACGCATCTACGTTCTTTATGCCGGGTCAGTGATGGAAGCCGGCGACACTTCCGGTGTCGAAAGCGCTCCACACCATCCCTATACGCTGGGCCTGCTCCTCTCCGAACCACCGGCGGACAAACGCGTCACGCGGCTGACCGCCATTCGCGGAACGGTTCCCCGTCCCGATGACGTCGCTCATCGCTGCAGCTTTGCCGACCGCTGCGATTGGGCCAACGATCGATGCCGCAAAGCGAAGCCTCTCCTTGCGGAGGGATCACCTGGACGCTACACGGCCTGCATCCGCCGCAACGAGATCGAAGGCGAGATGCGCTCGCTTCGCATGCGTGCCCTCGAGGCGGCGAACAGCACCTCAGCTGTCACGATCGGATCACTGCCGCTCATCGCGGCAACCGCGTTGATGAAGACATTTGCAGGCCGTGGGGGCCGCTTGGTTCAGGCGCTGAACGGCGTATCGATCGAGGTCGCGCGAGGCGAGAGCGTCGGGCTCGTCGGCGAGTCCGGTTCGGGCAAGACGACACTCGGTCGCTGCCTGCTTGGCCTCGAGACGGCGAGTTCGGGGACGATCCGGATTGCCGGGATCGATGCGTCGGATTTCAGAAAGATGAGTCCAGTTGATCGGATGACTGTCCGGCGCACGATCCAGATGGTCTTCCAGGATCCCTATTCAACACTCAATCCGCGCCATTCGGTGCGCCGCAGCCTGGCCGAGGCGTTGCGCGCCGCCGGCGAAGCGGGAGAGCCGGAGAATCGCATCCGCGCGCTGCTCCGTGATGTCGGACTTCCCGAGGATTATGCAGACAGGCGCCCCGCCTCGCTGTCTGGCGGAGAACGTCAGCGAGTCGCGGTCGCCCGCTCGCTGGCGGTCAGGCCGAAAATACTCGTCTGCGATGAGCCGGTATCGGCTCTCGATGTCTCCGTCCAGGCCCAGATCCTCAACCTGTTCAAACGATTGCAGGAAGAGCATGGCCTATCCTATCTCTTTATCACGCATGACCTTGCCGTCGTCCGTCAAGTCGTCGACCGGCTCTACGTCCTCTATCTCGGCGAGATCGTCGAGAGTGGCGAGACGGAAGAGGTCATGAACCGGCCCCGCCACTCCTATACCCGACGACTGATCGCTTCGATACCGCGGGCCATGGTGTGAGTCAGGGCCATCCATCGGGTGGATTAGCGCGTGAGATGTTAAATTTGTGGGTCCCCTAGGTTCGCCCAATCTTAGGGGGTATGGATCGAGTCGTGCGGCTGGTCACCCGCAAGCAGCTCCTTGGCAAGCCTCCTGGTGAAACAATTGATAAATAACGACAATTGTGGGCCCGGAGGAATTGGCACAACAACGCCGGAACAAGCACTTGGACGAATGCTAGGGAGCCTCCCGCTCATTGATTCCGCTTGCGGAATTGCTTCATCTCCAGAGCACCCCTCCCGTCATAGAACAATGAACAACGAAGCTCGGTAGATCGAAGCCGCCAACCGAAAACAGGGTGTAATGGATTCTCGCATTGAGAAGGCGTAGTTTCCCTCTAGTGGGAGAGTTGAGATGGATCGCAGACTTGCCGCCATCTTGATTGCGGATGTGGTCGGCTACAGCCGGCTCAGCCATGCTGATGAGGAAGGTACCCGTAAGCTTTTCCTTACACATCTGAAAGAAATCTTCGAACCAAAAATCGCTGAACATCACGGCCGCCTGGTCAAAACCATGGGTGACGGCTTGCTAATCGAGTTTGCGAGCATCGTGAATGCTCTGCGTTGTGCCATCGATATTCAGCAAGCCGAAGCCAGAATGGATGCAGGCATCCCGCCGGATCAGCACCTTAAGTTTCGTATTGGCATCAATCTGGGTGACGTGATCTCGGAAGGTGACGATGTTCAGGGCGACGGCGTCAACATTGCCGATCGGTTACAGGGACTCGCCGATCCTGGCGGTATCGTGATTTCCGGCAGTGCATACGACTACGTCCGAAACAAGCTTGATGTCACACTCGACAGTCTTGGTAAGCAAAACTTCAAGAATATTGATGAGCCAGTCCAGGCCTATCGAGTTCGCCTTGATGGCACCACACCGGAGCAGCTCCGGCAAATCAAAAGGCCGGCTGCGTCACGCCGCCCCGCCATCGGCGTTATTGCTACTATAATTCTCATCGCGATAGTCATCGCCGGCTGGCGGCTTTGGTCGAGCAGTCACCGACCTGCTTCAGCCACACCCTCAATCGCGGTGTTGCCGTTTGATAATCTAGCAGGCGACGATGCGAACGGGCGCATAGCTGAAGGGATCACTGAAGACGTTATCACCGAACTAGCCCGCTTCCGAGACTTCGACGTTATCGCTCGCAATTCGACGGAGGTCTACAAGAACAAACCTGTCGATGTTCGACAAATTGGCAAAGATCTGAATGTGAATTATGTGTTGGAAGGGTCTTTCCAACGTCAGGGGGACCAAGTGCGTATCACCGCACAATTGATAGAAGCTGCTAGCGGCCATCACGTCTTCTCAGAGCGCTTCGACAGACCTGTTGAAGACTTCTTTGCGGTGCAAGCCGAAGTTGCCGGAAGGGTGGCCAATGAAATTGGGGGATGGTCTGGCGTTATTAATGAGGCTGAATTGTTAGCGGCAAAGCGAAAGCAACCAGTAGATTTGGACGCGTATTCGCTGTTTCTACTTGGTGATGAGGCCCGCCGAGGATTGAGCGAGGAAAGCATGCGGCGAGCAGTTGATCTTCTCAAGCGAGCTATTGCCACCGATCCGACACTTGGTCGGGCTCACACTTCTCTTGCTTGGGCTTACACGCGGCTCATGCTGTTTCAAACTGACATGGGCCCAACAATTCAGCTGGCGCTCGAAGAAGCACGCCGCGCCATCGAACTCGATCCGTTGGATGCTCGCGCCCACACCGCACTTGGCTATGTCACAGCTATGCGTGGAGATCTTAGGCAAGGAGAAGTTGAATACGGTGAAGCTCTTCGGTTGAATCCCAATTCATTCGATGTCTTGCTCTCATATTCCTGCTGGGCATCCGCCTTTGGAAAAGCTCAAGAAGGGGCGGAGGCCGTTGACCGAGCGATCCGCCTGAATCCGAAATATCCCACCTACGGAGTGGATTGCTTTCGATATGCGCTGTTTATGGTTGGAAGGCATGAAGACGCCCTGCGCGCGCAATCCCGTCTGCCAGAGGATAAGTGGAACCCAGATGGGTTTGCGATGACCGCAGGAAGCCTCGCGGCGCTGGGTCGATTGGATGAAGCGAGGGAGATAATGGCCCGCGGTGTGGCTAAATTTCCATCCATTCTGAGTATTGAAAAATTCGCATTCAATCGTGGCTGGACTGCGCATGAGAGCGCGATCATAGTCGATCTCATGCGTAAAGCCGGTTTTCCAGCCTGTGCTGCGGACAAGGAATTTATAGAAAACCCCAAAGCTGTCCGCCTGCCGGAGTGTGTGAAATCGTAACACGGGGAAGTTTCGCGCAAAGCCCCGGCAAATCACTTCCGAATTGGGTCATTCGCTACCGGGTCGAGCCGAGCAGATATACAGGGCCGTCAAGACGATCACCGCGCTTGCTGACCTCTACGACGACCGGCCCGCCTGATATCTGGCGTGATGTGCCAGATTCGGGTATAATCAGTAATGACACGCTCAGTGTTTCCGCCCAACTGGAGGATGTTCGATGAGGCGAACAGTGAAAGTAATTCTCGCCGCTTTGACTGTAGGAGCGATCTCGATTCTACCTGCCCTTGCTGCTGATGACCTTGTCGCTAACCCTGAGACGATTTTCGCGAAAGGCATGAAATTCAGCGAAAGGAACGGAGAAGATAAAGGGGTGATCGAACTGAGAAAGAACGGTTATGCGATCATCAACTGGAACGGTACGACCTATAAGGGGCGTTGGGAGAAGGTTGACGAATATCACGTTAGGACGGTATGGAACAGCAGCAGCGGCGCTCCCCCGGGCGGCGTCTGGTCGCTTCGCCCAACTGGCAATAGCGCAAGTCCCTATGTCGCGATACGGGAAGCGCAGTAAGCTTCGTCGGCAGCGCGCTCAAACCGCAACGACTTCCTAAATCAGTCATCCTGCGCAAACACTCACTGTCGGGCGATTTGGATAGTGTCCAAGAGAAAACCCCGCCCCGTGGTGACGGAGCGGGGTCTCCTTAGTGCGTCCGCCCATCCGAGAAGGGCGTTGGCGAGCGGACGTGTTCAATCGGCGCGCACGATAGATAGGCATTCCTCATCAGAAGTGCTTACGGCAGCCTGCCAATTGCCTGCGATTTGGCGCCACTACGGCCCTGGTCCTTACGGTCCATGGACATGGACCGGCCCCTCAGTCGAATAGTTTCATTTTCGTAACATTGATCAGGCGGCCGAAGCCATAGGCCTCGCCAAGGAAGATCAGGTCGACGATAAACCTAGACCAGAAATGGCCATCGCCAATCATCCGGTAGTGGTAGATGAGGAAACTGGTGAGCGGCAGGCTCATCAGCGGCACAACCCATAGGCGTGACCGGGGCGGCAAGATGATCCCCAAGAGAAACGCGGCGCTTAAAAAGACGATTTCCGAACTAGTCATTCTTCGGCCTCTGAGGGCTGGATTAGCGCGAGTGCACTTGCACCCTCGACCGCGCGCGGAATCTCCCATCCGAAGGGCATTGGCGGGCAATCGGCGCGCGCGATAGATAGGCATTCCTCATCAGAAGTGCTTACGGCAGTCTGCCAATAGCTTGCGATTTGACGCCACTGCGGCCCTGGTAAACCAAGCCAGACGTCTCGGATACTTCCGTGACATCAATCTCAAGACATGAGGTTCACCCCTTGACGGCCCCACTGGTGAGGCCGGCTACGATCTTGCGCTGGAAGATCAGCACCAATACGAGCAGTGGAAAGGTGACGGTGACCGATGCCGCCATGACCTGGCCGAACGGCACTTCATAGCGGCTCGAGCCGGTGAGAAGCCCGATGGCAACCGGGACGGTTCGGTTGTCATCCGTGAGGATGAAGGTCAGCGCGAACAGAAACTCGTTCCAGGACAGGATGAAGGCGAGCAGTCCCGTGCTGGCGATGGCGGGTCCCATCAGCGGCAGCAGCACATGTGTGAGGATGCGCAGGCGAGAGCAGCCATCGACCAGCGCCGCCTCTTCGAGCTCGCGCGGCAGGTCGCGGATGAAGCTCGTGAGGATCCAGGTGGTGAAGGGCAGCGTCAGCATCAGATAGGATACGATGAGCGCCGTCGGCCGGTTATAGAGATGCAGCCAGCCGATGACCTCGAACATGCCCGACAGTACCACCACTTGCGGCAGGACCGAGATCATGAGAACCGCGATGAGGAGATAACGCCCAGCCGGGAAATGCAGCCGACCGAAGCCATAGGCGGCGAGTATCCCCAGGGCCAGCGCGATCGCCGTGCTGGCCAGCGCCACCATGATCGAATTCACGAGCGCGCCCATGAAGACTCGATTGGTGAAGAGCGCCACATAGTTGCTGAAGTCGAACGACGGCAGCAGGCTGAACTCGTAGAGCGCCGGACCGGATTTCGTCGAGGAAATCATCGCCCAGTAATAGGGAAAGACCACATAGAAGAGCACCAGCACGACGCCGGCATAGAGAGCGGCCGTCTTGAACCGGCGGAGATTTCGGTAGGTGGCGTTGGAATAGCGGGCAGCCATTTCTTCCCCTATCCCTGCGCGCGGTCGAGCCGCAGGACGCCGACCATCGTCACCGCGATCAGGCCGATGATGAGGAACACCCAGGTCGAGGCGGCCGAGCCGACACCGAGATCCTGGAAGCCGACGAGCTGATCGCGGGCATAGATCGACATGGTCATCGTCGCTTCGTTATTGGCGGCGAGCACGAAGCTCAGGTCGAACATGCGTAGCGCATCGAGGGTGCGGAAGAGCACGGCGACGCCGATCGCCGGCATGGCGAGCGGCAAGGTGATCGACCAGAAACGCTTCCAGGCCGGCACGCCCGAGACTTCCGCCGCTTCATAGACCTCCTCGGGGATGAGTTGCAGGCCGGCGAGGATGAGAAGCACCATGAAGGGCGTCGTCACCCAGATATCGATGAAGACGACGACGCCGAGCAGCAGGGAGGGATCGGCCGTCCAGGCGATCCCCTTGGAGATGAGGCCGAGCGACAGCAGCAGCTTGTTGATGAGGCCGAACTGGTCGTTGAGCATCCAGTCCCAGATGCGCGTCGAGACCACCATCGGCATGGCCCAGGGAATGAGGATCGCGGCGCGCACCAGCCCGCGCCCGGCAAATGCGCGATGCAGCAGGAGGGCGATGGCGAGGCCGAGGAGCGTTTCGATCGCCACCGAGACGATGGTGAAGAGGAGCGTGTTCTTCACAGCCTTCCAGAAGGACGGATCCTCCATTACGGTGATGAAGTTCCCGAGCCCGACAAAGCTGTGATTGGACGGATCGTCGAGATAGGCGTTCATGAAGGCGAAATAGACGGTGCGGATAAGCGGCCAGACGGCCACCGCGAACAGGGCGATAAGCAGCGGCAGCACGAAGAGCCAGGCCGCACGCGTCTCCTTCTGCGCCATCCAGTCCGCCCGGCTCATCGCGGCGCCTCCTCCCGCAGGGTATTGATCCGGGCGCCTTCGCTGTCGAAGAGATTGAGCTTGTCCGCCTGCCAGGCGAGCCCGACCGCCTGCCCCGCTTCATGGGTGGGCGGCGCGCCATGGCCGCGGACGGTCCAGATCAGCCTGTCGTCGAGGCGCACATAGCTGAGATATTCATGGCCGAGATCCTCGACGCGCTCGAAGTTGCCTGTGACTACACCCGGCGTATCCGCAGGGGCGAGCGCCAGCGCCTCGGGCCGCAGCCCGATCTCGACTGGCCGCGAACCGGGCGACAGCCTTGGCCGGTGGATGAAACCGCCGGGGCCGGTAAGTCGGTCGCCCTCGCGCACAACAGGCGCGAAATTCATGCGCGGGCTGCCGAGGAAACCCGCGACGAACCGGCTCGCCGGACGGTCGTAGAGCTCGCGCGGTCTGCCCGTCTGCTCGATCCGCCCGTGATTGAGCACTACGATGCGGTCGGCAAGCGTCATCGCCTCGGTCTGGTCATGGGTGACATAGATCATCGTGGTTCGGACATCACGATGGAGCTTGGCGATCTCGAAACGCATCTCCATGCGCAGGTCGGCATCAAGATTGGAGAGAGGCTCATCGAACAGGAAGACATCCGGCTGGCTGACGAGCGCCCGGCCGATCGCCACGCGCTGGCGCTGGCCGCCGGACAATTCGCGCGGTTTGCGATCGAGGAGATGGCCGATCTTCAGCATGTCCGCGACCTTCTGGACGCGCTTGCCGATCTCCGCCCGCCCGATGCCGTGGGTCTCGAGCGCGAAGCCGATATTTCGGCCGGCATTCATATGCGGATAGAGCGCATAGGACTGGAAGACGAAGGCGATGCCCCGCTTGGATGCCGGCACATCGGTCACTTCCTCATCGCCGATATGAATCTCGCCGTCGGACACCGGAACGAGGCCGGCGACGAGCCGGAGCAGCGTCGATTTCCCGCAGCCTGACGGCCCGACAAAGACGACGAACTCGCCGTCCGCGATCTTCAGATCGACGGATTTGATGATGTCATAAGCGCCGAAGCTCTTGCTGACATCCTTCAGCGTAACAGATGCCATCCATCCCCCTTCCCTTCATCATTATCCTGTCTCCCGCCCGAGATGGGAGAAGATGATGAGGGCTCTTCTTGATCGGTGATGAGTCTGGGCAAGCCCCCCTCATCTGGTCTTTGGCCACCCTCTCCCATTGCTGTGCATCGGGAGAGGGGAAAAACTGGGGCGGACCTTCGCCGGAAGCCTTGACGCCGATCAATTCGCATTCACGTCGCGTTCCAGCCGTTTCGCCATCTGTTCGACCGCTTGCGCGACATCGTCCTTGCCGGAGATGATGTCATGCACCGCACGGTAGAAGGTACGCGAGACGCGATTGTAGTTCTTGCCGGTCACGGCGGAAGGCCGCGCCACCGATTCCGCGAAAGCCTGCTTGGCCATGTCGAGGAAGGGGATCTTGGCGAGGACGTCCTTGTCCTCATAGAGCGCCGCGACAGTCGGATTATAGCCGCCTTTGATGGCGCGCATCTTCTGGTCCTCCAGGCCGACCATGTAGCGCAGGGAGCTCGGTCGCCACTTCCTGCTTCTTGGAATATTTCGAGACGCTGAGATAGGCGGTGCCGAGCGTGCCGCTTGATTTCTCGCCCTCCGCGCCCACGGGCAGCGCCGACACGCCGACCTTGCCGACGAGGCTTGAGCCTTCCGCCTGCGAGGTGCCCCAGACATAGGGCCAGTTGCGGTGGAAGACCGCTTTGCCGCTCTCGAACACGCCGCGCGAGGTCTCCTCGTCATAATTGAGGACGCCGGGCGGCGAGATGCCGTCGATCCAGCCGCGCGCCCGGGTGAGCGCCGCGACGGTCTTGGGGTTGTTGATCGTCACCTCGTTATCGTCAGAGACGATGGTGCCGCCGCCGCTCGACGCGATCCATTCCAGCGCGTCGCAGGTGAGGCCCTCATAGCTGCGGCCCTGCCAGACGAAACCCCAGATATCGGCATTTCCGGCGGCGCGCTCGGCATCCTGGATCTCCTTGGCGGTTGCCGTCAGTTCGTCCCATGTCTTGGGCGCCGGCTTCTTGTATTTCTCCAGCAGGTCCTTGCGGTAGAACATGAGACCGGTGTCGATATAGAAAGGCATCGCCAGCAGCTTGCCGTCGAGCCGTCCCGCCTCGGTGGCGGAGGCGAAATGCGCCTTCACCTCGGCCTCGGGCACGAGCCCGGTGATGTCGGCGAAATGATCCTTGAACATGCCGAGCCAGATGACATCGACATAGAGAATATCGATATCGCCGGAATTGGCGGCGAAAAGCTGCTGATAGATCGGGATCGCCTCATCGAGGTTCTGCGGCAGCCGGTTGAGCTTCACCTCATGGCCGGTCTTGGCCGACCACTGTGCAGCCCCCTCCTCGCAAAGCTCAAAATCCGTCGCCGAGCAGAACATCGACACGCTCTCGGCTTTCGCCGGAAGCGCCGATATCCAGGCGAGGGCCGTCAATCCTGCCAGTAACTTCGCTATTCTCTTCATCGTTTCCCCACTGTTGCTTGTGTTTAACGCCTTACGCTCGAATTTTCTCCCGCCGGTATTGCGCAATGTCGGTCTGGAACGGCAGATTGCGGCCGCCATAGCCAGTCACCGCCAGCGACCCGCAGATGACCCCGATCTCGACCGCCGCGGCGATATCGGGCTCAGTGAGAAGGCCGTGCACAAACCCGGCATTGAAGCTGTCGCCGGCGCCTGTCGTGTCGACGACCTCGACCGGGAGCGCCGGAACGCGATGGCGCGTCCCCTGATGCATCACGACGGCCCCCTCGGCTCCGCATTTGATGACGACCGTCGGGCAATACTGAGCCAGGACCGCGAGATTGGCCTCGATATCCTTCTTGCCGGTCAGCACCTGCGCTTCCGTCGCATTGGGCAGGAACACATCGATGCACCTCAATGCCGCCACCAGTTGCGGATCATCGAGCGTCAGCTCGATATGCTGGCAGTCGGAGCAGACGATGATGCCCTCGGCGCGCGCCGCCTCGATGAGCGCCAGGCGCTTGGCGTCGAGCGAGAAGCCCTGGAGCAACAGGACGCGCGGACGTATGCGCTTCAGATCATCCGCCGTCGGCTGGGGCTCCGGCGCCTCGGAGTAGCTGATGAAGCCGCGGTCATGGGCGAAGGAGAAGGCCGAGCTGACGCGACGCAACGGCCGGTCGAGATGGGTGAAGAGACCGTCATCGATGCCTTCGCGCCGGGCCTCGTCCACGACCATGCGGCTGAAGACGTCATTGCCGAAGGCGCACCACCAGCCGGCCTGCGTTCCGAGCCGCGTGAGCGCCAGCGCGGTCGAGAAGGACCCGCCCGGAACCCAGTCGAATTCCTTGGCCCAGAGGTCGATGCCGATCCGCGGCACTTCGGGCAGCCCGCGGAAGATCAGGTCGAAGTAATACTCCCCGACCACCATCACGTCATAGGCTGAGTTGTGCCACCGCTCGATCACGTCCACTCTCCCGCATAATCCTTATGCGCGGCGAGATACTCATCGACGAGCGGCGCGGCGCGCGAATAGGAGAGGACCAGAGGATGCGCCATCAGCGCCTCGATGGCGGTGTCGCAGTCACGCCGGGAAATGGCGCGGATCGCCAGGCGCTCATAGTGCTTGACGCTGCGGACGAGCTGGCCCTGGGCATCGGGCATGGCGCCGATCTTCACGGGCTTGATGCCGCTTTTGTCAATGACGCAGCTCACTTCCACCACATCATCGGCGGCGAGCCCGTCAATAGCGCCGTCATTGCGAACATTGAGACCGCTATAGCAGGGCACATTCGTCTCGAGCGCGTCGATCAGATTGAGGGCAACGCCGGCATAGCCCTCGCCCTCCTCGCCGGTCTCGACCACGGCGGTCTCGACCAGCCTGTCGGCCTCTTCCATGCTGGGCGCATCATCGCGCGCATAATGCATGTAGGTGGCGTTACGCCGCCTTTCATAGGCGTAGTAGCGGGCGAGCGCCTCGTCCGCGCTCTTGTCAAGATCGATCCCGGCAAGCCCGGCGATCAGGGCGGCATTGAGGTCCTTCACCTCCTCGCCGCGCGTGCGGGCATCCGCCTTGAGGGCCTCGACCGCCTTCTCGGCATAATAATAGTAATAGAGATATTCGTTGATCCAGTTGCGCTGCCGGCGGATCAGCTTTGGATCGAACATGCGTTGCCGCGTCGATTTGAGGAAATGATCGTCATCGATGAGCGGCTGCAGCACCTCCTCGCTTTTGATGCGCGCGCTGCGTGTGAAGGAAAGGTGATTTAGGCCATAGACCTCGGCCCGGATATCGTTTTGCGGCACCTTGAACCAGTGCGCCAGCGCTTCCTGCGCGCCATTGGCACCATCGCAGATGCCGACGGTGCGGTGATAGCCGGCATCCTGCAGCGCCTGGGCCACGAGCCCGGCCGGATTGGTGAAATTGAACAGCCATGCCTCGGGGCTGACGCGCTTCAGAGTCTCCGCATAGGAGAGGATGGCCGGAATACTGCGCAGCGCCATGGCGAAGCCGCCAGGGCCCGTTGTCTCCTGGCCGAGCACGCCATGCGACAGGGATATTCTCTCGTCCTTGATACGTCCATCCTCGAAGCCGGGGCGAACCGTGGTGACCACATAGCTCGCGCCTTCGAGCGCCCGTTCCGCCTCACGTGCCATGGTGACGCGCACCGGCGATTGCATCCGGCGCGCCACTTCCTGAGAGAGACGGCCGAAGAGATCGAGCTTTTTCTCGTCGATGTCCTGCAGACAGATTTCCGTGAGGCCGCTTCTCTCGGCCCGCCGCAACGCGGAACCCACGAACAAAGGCGCCCTGACGCCGCCGCCACCGATCACGGTCAGTTTCATTCTTTAATCTTCCCCCTAAACTCGGCGAGCAGTACTGGATATATCCAGTTATGTCAAGTTATGATATCCCCTGAAACGAACACCGCGTGATTTGTTTCGCCCCCGAATCCGTTCACAGATTGCGCGAAAGGGAGCCTACAAGTGAGAGTCATGAAAAGCAGCAGCAGGACGATCGCGCGTAATCATCCCGATCCGCTCTATGTGCAATTGCGCGGCCTTCTAAGGGACATGATCGACCGCGGCGACCTGGTGGCGAACGACAAATTGCCTTCAGAGCGCGAGCTCGTGGCGCGCTATGGCGTCAGCCGCATCACCGTGCGACAGGCGATCAAGGATCTCGAGAATCTGGGCTATCTGCACACGCGACCGGGCAAAGGCATTTACGTCGCGGAGACAAAGCCCACTTATGAGCTCGAAATAGTAAGAAGCTTCACTCAGACAGCGATCGCGAACCGACATCGGCCTGGCATGCGCATGCTGAAGGGCGAGATCATCAAGGCCGGCGAGGAGATCGCCCGTCCGCTGTTGCTGCCCGTGGGTTCAGACGTCGTGTTCATCGAGCGCTTGCGGCTACTCGATGAAGTGCCGGTCGTCGTCCAGCGCGACTGGTTTTCCGCCGCATTGACGCCGGGCATCCTCTCCCTCGACTGGTCCGTCGATAACCGCTCGCTCTATGCAGAATTCGAGGAGCGCTATGGGATCTATCCAGCCCGCGGCCAGTCTACGTTGAGCGCCCGGCTCGCGAGCGAGGAAGAAGCCCGCTTCATGCAGCTCGACCTGCCGGCGGCTGTCCTGACCCTCGACCAGATCGCCTATGACAACAACAACCGCACGGTCAATGTCAGCGCCGCCGCCTATCATCCCTTGCGCTATCCGCTCACGCTGACCCAATTGCGGCGCCACCATCCGGGATGAGGCTTCGGCGGAGGCTCAAGCGACCAGCCCCGCCGTCCGTCCGCGCCATGATATCCTCCGCGAGGTGTGGCGCAGCGAGCCGCGCCACACGGCGCTGGCGCGGGATGCGGAAAAGTGGGCACCGGTTTTTCGCAAGAATCCCGCGCTAACATACAAGAATTGATCACGTTTATGAGCTTGGATTGACTCAATCCAAACTCATCGTGATCTATCGACATCATATCCGAAGATGGTCTTCCAGGCGGGAGCAGCTGCGAATACCGAAGAAAAGATCGAAAGGCGCGCGACGCGACAGCATAACATCCACGGGATTAGGCCTCCGCGACGAGCTACCTCAGGACAGAATAAACACTCCGGTCGTTCTCAAGCTGATTATTGAGCCAGTTCAGCAAGTCAAGATACACGACTTGGATGGCGTCAGCTGACCCTCCGGACTCCCTCATTATAAAGTTGTTTAGCGCGTCAATTGCGTTTTGCATTTGTCTGAGTGCCCCGAGCAGATACATGGCCAGAGCACTGTCCGCGGCATCAGCCTTTGCTGCCTGGGACAGTTCCTGCCGCATGTGACGCAAGAACCGGAACCTTTCCCACCCGCTCTCTTCTTGCAGCCACTTGCGGTAGAGCGGACTCGCGGCCCAATAATCTCTTATATCGTTACGTACATAGTCGAAATCGTTCAGAAAACGGTCGTCAGTGCCATCGTCTTTGAGCAGCTGCGCGAGCTGGATTGCTGTTGCACGTTCCAGCTCGGTACGCACAGGTGCCGCCGGCGAGCTGAGGTAGTTGACGATCCTATCGAAAGTTTGATCGGTCCACAGCGGCACGACTGGAAAGAGCTCAACCCTTCGGTTCCATGCCCGGTCGAGCGCCTCGCGATCTTCGTCATCGAAGAGTCTCTGAACGCTCTCCGGCGCCCGAGATATGCTGATACCTTCCTGCCGTATGTTCAAGCGGCTTGACGGCATCCCAAATCGCCGTTCGTACACATTCGATACGGCCAGCGCGCGGGCGAAGGCAACATTCTGATTATGAGCCTCAGTTCCACTGGCGCTGGCATGGCCGACGATGTCCACGTATATCCCTTGATCACGCCAAGTCGTCCAGAACGGATCAATAGTTTGCAGGCCAAGTGCGACGTCGAACCGCCGAATGTCTGAGCTATTCACAGCGAAATTCCACAACGCGTAGCTGACGGCGTCGCCCCATAGGCCGGGTATTCTGACGATGAACCCATCGCGATACTTTTCCGCGAACTGACGCTCGAGGCGGTTTAGCTGTGCGGCACCATCAAGTTCGGCATCAGCGCGGTCGGGCGCAGTTCGAATCTTTGTTTCGCCAATTTCGACGCTGCTCACGGACTCACCGGGAATAGTGCGCATAAGGTCGGTTACGGCCTCACTTTCCTGTACGCGCCGCATTTCTTCCGGATTGAGCGCGCTCATGACTTCGACGCGTTGCTTGGCGGCCTGATCGGCCGCAATGCCCCCTCGCGCTTCCTGCCCGTCGATCACCTTAAGTCGATCGGCGACCGAAAGCGCCTTTGAATCGATTGCCGCGTCACCGGCCATCGTCTTTAGCGCCGACGTTCGCAGCTGTTTCGCGTCACTTTTTTCTATTTTGTTGTCCGCCTCCGCCTTATCTATTGCTCTCATTGTCTGGCCGACGTTTCTCGTCGCAGCCGCCTGTTTCGCCAGGTCCGAGGCCTCCTTGCCGAAGGCGAGAGCGGTATCCATCGCCTTCGAATAGGCGGCCAGGGCGTTGGCCTGTGTTCCGGCGAGACCGGTGATGTCAGTGAAGCTGCTCCTGGCAAGAGCGTCGAGCGCCGCCTTGACGCCAGCGGGATCGGGCGCCGCCTGCGGAGTCTGCATGCCGATGATCGGCGTCGGGAACGGCGTGGCCGCGCCATATGCCGGCTCGCTGCGACGCGAGGCCAGAGCGTTGACATCGAGCGGCGGCGGCTCATCGATCGGCGCCTCGTCCCAGCGCCAGAACCGCGTATCGTCGATCTCCTCGCAGGCGTTGCAATCCCCCATCACCGCCTCGGCGAACACGCCGCGCGTCGGCAGGCTGATGCGCGATGGCGGAGCCGGTGACTGCGGATCGTATTGTTCGAGAAGCGTCGCGCCGCTGGCCAGCCTGAACTGCGGGTCAAGATGGTTGCCGAGCGCGACCGGCATGACGAGCGAGTTTCCGACAATACCGATCAGGGAGTTGTCGACGACGGACGCCACGCTGCGCCCCCCCGGCGTTCGGCGCTTCATACCCGTCGAGCAGCATGTACCGCCGGTTCGGATCCATCGTCCACCAGATGGCATGGTGGTAATATTCGAGGTTGGCGTTCAGATGATCGATGAGTTCGGCCGAGAGCCGGATGTCCTCGAGCCGTGGAGACCGCTGCTCCCACTCGTCGAGCGGGGTGTACAGCGTCGCGCCATTGCCGACGCGAACTGGCGACATCCCGGGAATCGGTACATAGTCGGAAGGAAATCCAAGGGGTATCGGCGGCGGCGCGATGTTAGGGAGACCCGGAAACCCCTGGAAACCGGGGAATGGTGGCACGGGCAATGACGGCGCGCCGGTAAAGGCGACGATCGGCAGATCGATATCGTCATTGACGCGCGAGTCGTTTACGAGATCGCGACGGAACATGCGCGTCTGGTACCGGAGCGCTGCGGAATTGACGATTGCCCGGCATCCCGGAGGCAACGGCGCCGCGCACTTGATGATGATCGAGGAAATGTCGGAGCGGCGCACCGGATTGGTGACGTGCCCGCGCACGGAAACGAGCAGCGGCGAGCCGGGCTGATAGTTCGAGACCAGCGTGAAGTCGGCGCCATTCAGCTTGACTTCGTTCGGGCCGACGCGCGCATAAAGCTCGAGTTGATCGACAAAACCGGCAGCCGCCGGCGGCATCACCTCCTGCTGGAATTTTGTGTATCGCTCTTCCGCTGTCGGCAGATTGAATAACGTCTCCGTGAGCGCCTGGGCGCCCTGCGTCGTGGCCTTGACGGCGTCAGCGGCGGCGCTCGTGACGGCGCCGGCGAGCAGGCTCCCGCCGCCGGTGGCTATCGCCAGCACCGCGCCCAGAAACCCTTCCGTCGGCATCAGTGCTTTGGTCACCTTCTCGGCGACATCCGCGGCATTCTCCGGCGTCGGCGCCGGCTTCTCGGGAAACGGCGGCAGCGGGATGAAGATCGTGATCGTCAATTCACCGAAGATCGCGTTCACGAGCTCATCGGCATAACGGCCGACCGGCGTATCCACTTCGCCCCAAAGGGTGAAGACCCGTCGTGTGGCGTCGAAGGCCGGCGCCAGCTCGCGCCGCTGCAGATACGTCGACAGCGGCTGGCGCCAGCGCAGCGTCCTCTCGCGATTGAACTCGCTCATCGGCAGCGGGACGAACAGGCATTCCTGCACGTCCACGAGCTCGTTCGTCACTTTGAGGTGCCTCAACACCTCGAAATACTGAATCGTCAGGGCATGGCAGTGATTGTGGTTAGCGACGACTTCGGTCGTGGCGCGGATCGCTTCGCCTTGGCTCGCGGTCTGTACGATTGTCGAGCGGAGATTGCGCACGGCCGATGCCGACTGCAGCGTGCGATCGCGCAGATGCTGAAGCGACGAACTGGACACGTCCCGACTCGAGATCTGGAAAGCCGACGACGTGCTGTCGCCGACGCCGCCGGAGACGCCAATCAGAGCGCCGAAGTTGAATTGCTGGTATGAACCGTTGCCCGCCGCCCCGGTGCCGACGCCGGCGCCGGCCGTGGTGTTCCGCGATCCGCCGCGAACGGACTCTGAAAGCGCGCCCGACACGACCTCGCTCAGATCGCGATCACGCGAGAGCGCCGCCTGCAGCCCCTCATCCGCCGATGTGAACTCTTCGCGTGTCGTGCGCTCGCGCCGTTCCCAGTCGACCACGGAAATGAGCTTCTTCTGGCCGGGCGCGAGCGGCAGGCTATAGAGCAGGTCGCCCAGCGAATAGCCGTCGGCGTACCACACCTGCTTGAAGTGCAGCAGGTGGCCATGCGCGATCGAAGTGGCCTCGTAAAATGTCGGCGTGGAATCCCAATCGACCGGTGTCTGCGAATTGAGCGGAACACGCATCGGCGGGCGCGGCTTCAACCCTTTCAACGCGTAGATGTCGGGGGAAAGCCTCGCCAAATTCCTGGCCGGGGAGCCGGCTTGGGTCGCGTATCGCGAGTCGACGCCCACATGGGAAGGGTCAATAGTGGCCGCATACGATGTGAAGACGGGAGCAGCGCCCAGAACCGCGACCCCGCGCGGTGGAGATACTGTGCCTCCGGAGCTCCCTTTGGCATAAGCCACGGATTTGTTGATCACGTCCTCGATATCGGGATTCGCTGCCGGATCCCACAGTGACGCAACACCACCGACGCCCCAGCCGGGGAACTGTTGGAAAAAGCTCATCGGCAGTTGGTTCCCGCCGGTCTTGCCGATCGTTGTGCGCACCGCCAGCTCGACCGTTTCCCAGGTCACCGTCGAGAAGACAACAAGGCGAGAGAGCACTTCAAGGGACGCGAGCGCCGCCCTGATCGCTGTGTCCAGCGGCGGCACCGCGCTGCCCGGTGGCGGCGATGACGATGTACCGATCGGTGGCGGCGACGGCAGCACGCTCGACGGCGGGAGCCTGACCGGCTCGTCCTTCACCGTTCCGGTCACCACACCGGAAATTTCCGGCTCGGTTGTGCGAACGACGGAGTAGAAGTCAAACTCCTCGATGGCGCGGTTCGGAACGTTGAACTTGACGCATTCGCCGGTGCCCAGATCCGTGGAGAACGTGCCGGGCGCGTCCGCGATGTTGTCCTGCGTCGGCGTCCGCGGAACTGTCAGGTCATGGCAGTGGCAATCATCGCTCGGGACGTTCTTGCCATTGGGTTTCGCTAACCCTGGTTCCGTGGACTCTTCTTGGTCAGGTCTTTTCGACAGATCCACGAGGATTGGTATTCGCGGAGGCACGAGCGAATTCTCGAGCCGCACGGGCGTATCACCCGGGACTCCGGACACGACGGCGACGACTTCTGCGTAGGCACGATTGCGAACTGAGCCGGCGAAATAGCCCGATGCGTCAGCCTTGGACACCAGAATCGGCTCGGGCGGATCGTCGGCCGGAATGCCCTGCTCACGTGCCAGCAGCAGCACCTGCATCGTCGTTGGAAGCGGACGGCCGTTGCGTTCGATCACGCGCCCCTGGATGCGACGCGTGAGCGGCGCTTCGGCAGGCGCGCCAGGTTTGTCGAGGACGGTTTGTTTCAGCCGGGGCACTTCGATGATGACCGGCTTCTCGAAATCAGCGGCGAGGAGTGGCTGCCTATTGAGTAGCTTGCCGACGGCGGAATACGCCTCGAGCGTCACGTCACCGACAATTTCCAGCTTGTCCGGAAAGGCAAGGATGAATTTGCCCGCGGCATCGGTCAGTGCTGACACGTGAGCGGCAACCGTTTCGGCCGGCGCGGCGGGTGTTGTCGGCGGCGGTTCTGTCG
Organism: Nordella sp. HKS 07; assembly: GCF_011046735.1. Lineage (NCBI taxonomy): Bacteria > Pseudomonadati > Pseudomonadota > Alphaproteobacteria > Hyphomicrobiales > Nordella > Nordella sp. HKS 07. The sequence goes on from NZ_CP049258.1 coordinate 32,629, forward strand.
TCGGTGGCGGCGTCCCGCCGGGCTCCACCGTCGGCGCGGGCGGAGGCCCGCCCGTTTCGATCAGGCCGCCCGGGTCGATGTCCTCGGGTCTCGCTCGTCTTGGCGACAGTCGCAGGTCTGGCGTCGCCTGAGTTTTGCGATCGAAGAACGCCTCGACGCGGCATCCCGAAAAATTCGTGCTCGCGCCGGCGGCGCTTTCCAGTAAACCTGAAAGTTGCCAGCCCATATGCGCATTTCCGTTAGGAGAAAGAAACACTACGCTGGAGTAACGACCTCGGGAACAGGCTTCCCAAAACGCAGTTAATTCGAACCAGATTTTTGGCGGTCGGCGATCCCGCGACCTGTCGGTCATAGTCATAAGGTGTCAGCAGCGCCTTTCACAGCTGGCGGCGCCTTCCACATGGCGTGCTGCATTCAGTTCGCAGGACAAACCGCGGCAAATACACCGCGCACTCCGCCTTTCTCGCACGCAAAGATTCCAGTTAAAGAGAAGGCCCTGTCGCCGCGAATTTCTAGTGATCTGCAACAGGGGCATCTCGCTTTGCCGGAGCATGCCTGCCTGGCTGCGCCAGCGTGATTGGTGAGGGCGGCTCGTCTTGGTCAGTGGCGAAAACGATTGCGGAACTCTTCAATGGAGTATCGACACATCTGCACAGCCGGCATGGTCGCGCAGCACTGCCTATCGACTACTTGTGAAACCTTCGAGTCGAGACCGGTGGACGGTATATCATTTTTGCAACGTCCCGTTTGACATCGTGGGCCAAAGCATGGGATTTTGGAAATTACAAGCTCGGATGATGTGCCCCGAGCGATGAGCTGCCTGATTTTCGGCCGCGCGCCTGGCTTCTGAGTTACTGCCCCGCGGGCATTTCAGTACGGTCGCAAATCCTTCCGAATAGTAACGCCGTCGTCCTTCACATCATCACCCCCGTGAAGCGTGTGAGCACGACTTCGCTTTCACCCCACTTTGACAAAAGGATCAACCAATGGTGCTCGATCACCGAGGGAATCATCGACTCGTGCAGGCTTTGCTACGTGCGAGGGACAGAGGGGGCAGCGTTGATGTCCTTGAGGATGCCGCACAAACGCATGCATTCGCAAAGGGACGCCCCCAAGTGAACATGGGTCCTGTTGGAACTATGATATCGCCGCTTCCAGAAGGTAGCGGCGAAGCACTCTGGAACTGGTTGACTAAGCCACCACCAGTATCTTGCCCAGCGGATAGTTTTCCTCCGGTATTCCCACCTTTGGAGAAACGAGGTAACTTCGGTGGCTCAGGGAACCGTGACTGTGACGAGGAATGGAGGGACGCCAGAGAAATCTGCGAAAAGGAACTCAAGAAGCCTAACCCTAATCGCCGCATGACTGGAGGTTATCGCGATGTTGACAATTGCGCAAAAGGATTTGTTAGCCAACGATGCGGGGGGAATAGGGTAAAGTAGCAAGAAATTCGCGGCCTTTTCCAAGCTATTTGGGACGAACATGACTGCTAAGTATCGCGCGCTCAGATCGAAGGTGTTTGAATTGTGCAAGCAATCCAAATACGCAGAAGCGATCGCGCTATGTCAGACCAAGATTGAGGAAGCAAAAAATAAGGGCGAAAGCGTTGGTACAATTTCCATGATTCCCTACATCCTACATCACCAAGGACGGCTTTCTGAATGTAAGGAGGCGCTTCAATCTATAATTGATGCAGACGAACTTGATCGTGGATCACTATACCATTTACTTGAAATATTGATCTTACTTGGTGATTTTGAGCACGCGATTGCGACAGCTGATCGGCTCATTGAGGTAGATGCAAAATTCCCTTTTCAATCCTTCACTGCATCGGCCTACTTCCATAAGGCCTATGCAGCCTGGAAGCTGGGACGTTTCAAACAGGCAAAGGCGGCTCTCGACAAGAGTGATGAAAAAGGATCGATTTGGATCGACAGGCATTTGCTTTCGAGGGAGCATTTGGCCTCTAGCATATCTCGTAGAAGAGTCGACCCCGCCTAGCGTCCTGATCGCGTTGGGCGTGCAACAGTTACTTGGGATGGGATGGATTGCTATTATGTCCTATTGGCTGGCCGCTATTTCACGACATCAGCAAGCTGATAGATTTTCAATTGCGCTTTCGGTTTTAGGCATCCAGCGAAAAGCCATCCCGTTCAACTCAATGAGTTCGCTGTCCGGGGATGTTCTCGAGCACGGATTTCCGATCATCATCTTCTTATCGCGCCGGCCATGCCCCCACGTAAATTACGAGGGAAGTCGCCTCAGCTCTGGGCTTCCTGCCTGCATTCATCAAATTCGGCTCGATCTGGCAAAGGAAGTGCCCAAATACTTGGCTGTGGGTGGGCTTCGTTTCGAGGCTCAAGATAAGGCCATCAAACCGACGCGCTACAAGCATGTCTGTGGATGACTATGGACCGGGTGGCCCGGATTTGCTGGTGCTTTGCGCCGCTCCTGGACGTTCTAGGAAGGGTCATTGGTGGGCCCGGAGGGACTCGAACCCCCAACCAGACGGTTATGAGCCGTCAGCTCTAACCATTGAGCTACAGGCCCCACCCGGCGCGCATCGCTACAGCAATTCGTTTCCTAATGCCAGCCCGGCTTTACCAGCTCTGTGCTGGCCTCCGAATGCCGCCCGGGACGCTCGGCGCGGTCGATTTGCCTTGCCCTGACGGGTCATGCTTAGCTGCCGGCACAAAAATGATGCGTCCGCGCGGGAGGTAGAACATGGCGGATTTCATTGTCTTGCACTGGGTGATTGTGCTGGTCGTACTCCTGGCGATCGTCATTCCCTTCTGGAAGATCCTGCCCCGGGCCGGTATTCCCGCCCCCGTGGCGCTGGTCGCCCTAGTCCCCTTCGGGGCTCTGATTCTCTTGTGGATACTGGCCTTCAAGCGTTGGCCCGGGGATACTTGAACGGGCTTCAAAACTCCTGTTTGAACTGGACCTCACCGCCCCAGGCCTCGAAATCGGAGCTGCCTACCCCGTCATAGAAGCCCGAGGCCGACAGTGACGACGAGGGCCCGCCGAACAGCGTGAAACCGAGCTCGCCCCGTCCGCGCAGGCCCGTTTCCTCGAGCCCCGGGCTTTCCGCCACGGTGGTCGCGGTGTTCTCTTGAGAGAAGGTCCAGATGCCTTCGAAAGACAGGAACGGCGCTACCCGCATCAGGTCGTTGAGCTCCATTTCCGTGCTCACCCGCGGTCCGAAGGTGAAGGTGCCGGTGGCCGACTTCACCGAGGGGATGTCGAAGCCGAGGCTGTCCTCATAGTCTTCGCTCTTCTCCTCGAAATAAGCGATCTCGGCCTTGGGCTCGATCGTCAGGCGCTCGAGGTCGAAACGCCCGATGACAGCGGCGGAGATCAGCCAGCGCGTCGCATCCACCTCGTCCGTATAGGTGCCGAAGGGCGACACATTATTGTAGGACCGGCCCCAGGCGGCACGCGCGTCGAAGAAGACATTCTCGGCAAGGCGCGCCGTCAGATACGGCCCGAGCATGTATCCGAGGCCGTCGATCTCGGCATCATCCTCGCCGTCCATGTCGGTCCAGTCGAGCTGACCGCCGAGGCCGAGTAAGAGGCCTGGCGTCACGAGATAGTCGGCACCCGCATGGATGATGCCGAAATCGCCGTCGCCGCCCGCCGCATTGAAGCCCGCGAACTTGCCCTCGACCCACAGATCGAACGGATTGAGCGGCATCTCATCGCCGCCGCCACCGGCATAGAGCCCGTCGAGGGCGAGCGCCCCCTCCTCGCGCGTTTCGTCCTTGGCCATGGCGCGGCGCAGGCTGTAGCTGAAGGACGCCTCGCGCTCGGAGAGACGCACGCCGAAAGGCAGCATGTCGCCGCCGAAGCTCATGCCGAAGCCCGTAACCCCGCCCTGCGATGACATGTTGCCGGTCAGCCGTTCGATGCGGCGCGAGGAGTCAGGCCCGTTGGCGAGGATCAGTTGCGAGCGTGCTTCCAGGAACTGGCCGATGAGCCCGGTCGTCTTGCTGATATCGGACGCAGAGAGCGTGCAGACGATGTTGGTGGCCACCGGGACTGTCAGCGAGCCGGTGCGCTGGGCGGGATCGATGCTGCTCACCCCGTCGCTGCAGGTCGCTGTCGCCACATCGAAGCCGGCGGGGACCGTGAAGCTCATCGGATAGGTGCCGGGATCGAGCGCGATCGCGCTCGAAGATCCGCTGCCCGATGAGGTGGTGAACGAGAAATTGAGCGCGGGTTCTGGCGAGGAGAAATTGAAGGTGCCGTCGGTTGTCGTGTTGACGACCAACGTCACTGTGCCCTGCGCGCGCTGCACCACTCTGACGGTAAAGCTCCTAGTCACCTCATTGCCGGCCGCATCCCTCGCTATATAGGTATTCACCGTCGCGCCGAGCGGGAAGGTCGCACCGCTGGCCAGTCCGGCGGTCTGCGTGATGGTAACGCCGATATTGTCGCTTGCGGTTGGCCCGGACCAGATCACCACCGCGCTTGTCAGAGGTGGATCGACTGGGACCGTGATGTCATCTGGGAATATGTCGAAGACCGGCGGCGTGTCGTCATGGGCATTCAGCGTATAGCCGGCCGGGCTGCTGACGAAGGGACCGCCATCGCCAACCGGCGTGGCGTCCGTCGCCGTGACGGTGAAATTGAATGTCCCGGTTTCGGTGATGGTGCCGGACAGGACACCCGCCTCCGATAAGGTCAGCCCATTGGGCAGGTCGCCGCTCCAGGTGAATTTATGCGGTGTCTGCCCGCCCGTCGCCGTGAAGGTCTGGTTGAAGACGGTGCTCGAATAGGCATTGAAGGTGCCCCCGAGCGACGGGCCGGTGATCGTCACCGTCGGATTGGTGACGTCCAGCGTGTAGGTCGCGGGCGCGCTGTGGAATGGACCGCCATCGCCGGTAGACGTGCTGTCGGACGCGATGATGGCGAAGGTGTAGCTCCCTGGGAGGTTGGGCGTACCGGACAGCACGCCGGCGGTAGAGAGTGTCATGCCGGACGGCGCCGATGAGCCCGAAGCGAAGGCGAAAGTATGAGCGCCATTGCCGCCGCTGGCAGTAAAAGTCTCGCTGTAGGCAGCACCCGTCGTCGCCGCCGGGAGCGCACCCGCCGCCGGAGAATTGATGGCGACGGTGGGATTGGTGACCTGCAGCGTGTAGGTCACGGGCGTGCTGTGGAATGGACCGCCATCGCCGACGGGCGTGCTGTCGGACGCGATGACGTCGAAGCTGTAGCTGCCCGCGAAATTGGGCGTGCCGGACAGCTCTCCCTCGGCCGACAGGGTCAGCCCCGGCGGCAATGTGGTGCCTGAAGCAAGCGCGAATGTATGCCCGCCATTGCCGCCGCTCGCAGTGAAGCTCTGGCTGTACGCCGTTCCGGTCGTTGCCGCGGGTAACGCACCCGCCGCCGGCGTGCTGATCGCAACGACAGGATCAGTGACGGTCAGCGTATAAGCCACGGAAGCGCCCGTGAAGGGGCCGCCCATGCTGGGCGCGGTTCCATCGCTCGGCGTGACAAGGAAACCATAGGCGCCCGCCTGGTTTGGCGTGCCGGACAGCACACCGCCCGGCGAAAGCGAAAGTCCAGGCGGCAAGCCGACGAGGTTCATGAAACTGTGCGTGCCGGTGCCGCCACTCGCGGTGAAGCTCTGGCTGTAAGCCGCTCCGGTCGTCGCCGCCGGCAATGCTCCCGTCGCGGGCGAGGTGATCGCCACCGTCGGCGCGCTGATGGTGATCAGATAGGCCTGAGCCCCGGTCGCGCCATGGACGTCGGTAGCGGTGACGATGAAACTGAACGCACCGACCGCGGCCGGCGTGCCGGTTATCGCGCCGGTATTCGGATCGAGCTCGAGCCCATCGGGCAGGTTCCCGCTGATACGCTCGAATTCATAAGGCGCGGTGCCTAGCGAAGCGGTGATGGTGGACGAATATGGCGTGGTCGCCGCCTCTCCGGTCGTGGCGATCGCCGACAGAGTGAGCGTCGGCCGTGTGACGGTGATCGACACCGTCGCCGGCGCCGACGTGCCGGTGACATTGGTCGCCGTATAGGTGAAGCTGTCCGAGCCGGAATAGCCGGCGGTCGGCGTATAGGTGATCGACATTCCGATCGCCGTAGCCGTTCCATGCGCCGCTGACCCGACCGCGACGCTGGCCGGCGGGCCGCCCGTGATATTAAGCGTGATCGCATTGTTGATGCTGTTTGCCGCCACCGTGGCGCCGACATTATTGGCGATCGGCGCCGCTGGATTGACGGTAATCGACACCGTCGCGGCTGCAGAAGTGCCGCCGGCATTGGTGGCCGTATAGGTGAAGCTGTCCGGCCCGAAATAACCGGCATTCGGCGTATAGGTAATCGATGTGCCACTGGCGGTGGCGGTGCCGTTCGACGCCGCCGACGCCACGGCGACACTGGTGGCGACACCGCCAGTTAGGCTGAGCGTGATCGAATTACCCGAGCTGTTGAAGGCAACGGTCCCACTTACCGCATTGGCTACCGGCGGTGGCGGGTTAACGGTGACCGTCACTGTGGCCGGGGCCGAGGTGCCGTCCGCATTGGTGGCGGTATAGGTGAAGCTGTCGGGGCCGAAATAACCATTGGCCGGTGTGTAGGTGATCGACATGCCGGTGGCGGTGGCGGTGCCGTTGCTCGCTTGCGTTCCAACGGCGACGCTGGTGGGAGTCCCCCCGGTGATGTTGAGCGTCACCGCGTTGTTGGTGCTGTTATAGGCAACCGTCGCGCTGACCGCATTGGCGATCGGCGGATTGGGCGGCACGGTGGTGACGGAATAGGCGCGGTCGCCGGTGTAGGGGCCGTCACCGGTGCTCGTATCCTCTGCCGTTACGGTGAAACTGGACGGTCCCGCGCCCGTCGGCGTGCCGGAGATCACCCCGCTGGTCGGATTGATCGAGAGGCCGGCCGGCAAAGCGCCGGACGAGATGCTATAGGTGAAGGATCCCGTGCCGCCGCTCGCCGACACCGTCCGGTTATAGGGAATGCCGGTCACCGGATCGGGCAAAGTCGTCGGACTGACCGTGATGGTCGGCGGGCTGACCGTGATGGTCACGGTCGCCGGCGCGGAGGTGCCGGCGGAATTCGTCGCCGTATAGGTGAAGCTGTCGGAGCCCCCATACCCCGCTGTCGGCGTATAGGTGATCGACGTTCCGGCAGCAGTCGCGATCCCACGCGTCGCCTGGGTTCCGATGGCGACGCTGGTCGGCGTTCCGCCGGTGATGTTGAGCGTGATCGGATTGTTCGTGCTGCCATAACCGACCGTAGCCGCGACGGGATTGGCAACCGGTTGTTGCGGGGCGATGGTGATCGAATAGGCGCGCGAGATGCGGAGCTTACCGTCGGGCGGTGTCGTACCGGTCGAACTGTCGGCCGCTTCGATGGTGAAATTGTAGGTACCCGCCGCGGTCGGCGTGCCGGCCAACTCGACCGTGCTGGATGCGCCGGTGGGCGAACTGACCGTGCCGAGCGAAAGTCCCGGCGGCAGCGTACCCGAAACCACGGTGAACGCATAAGGAGACGTGCTGCCGGAAGCGATCAGCGTGACCGCCGGATAGGCGACGCCGACAGTCCCGCCCGCAAGCGCCCCTGCTGCAGGCGTCATCGACAGAATGGGCGCACCGACCGTCACCGTGACGGTGGCTACGACAATTTTGTCACGGGCCCAAGGGCAGCCTGGAGAGTTGCAAAATCTAAGCTCGAAAGTGTCGGTGCCGGTGAAAGTGGGACTTGGTGTATATTTGACGATGTTGTGGTCGGTTTCGGTTTGCGACCAATACGAGCCACCGCCTGACGAAGTTCCCGTTTGTGGCCTTCCGGCAAGACCGCTATCCACAGCGGGATACCTACGGTCGCAGGCGTACAGGACCGCGGAATTCACAGTCTCGCTCATAATATATGAGTACTCTCCGGACCCATAGGGGACACTGAACCCGAAGGCACAGGTCTCCTCCTGCGCCTGAGCTTCGCGTGGCGTGATCCCTGTGAAAACGGCCAGGAGTACCGAGAGAACGATCCAGAATACCGCAACTCCACGCGTTGCACAGTCGCGCGCCGCCGCCCCCTGCGGTATCCCCATCTGCCCGTCCCTTTCTCAAGGCCCGGGGAAACATATGACTTACTTTAGGTGAATCTGCAAGGAAAGAGGTTTCTAATTCGCAACAATCAACTAGACGTTGTCGATCTGTCCGGCAAAGGGCGCCGGGATGGGATCGAGCTTCCGGCCCACTATCGCATCGGAAAGCTTCTCGGCCACCATCATCACCGGTGCGTTAGTGTTACCGGTCGTGACACTCGGGAAAACCGAGGCGTCGACGACACGCAGGCCCTTCAGCCCATGCACGCTTCCGTCGGGCGCCACCACGGCGTTTCTGTCCTGCGCCGGGCCCATCCGGCAGGTGCCGGAGGGATGAAAGCCGCTGGTGCCAGTATTGCGGCAGAATTCCAGGACAGCCTCATCTGAGGTTGCGGTGGGTCCGGGCCGGAGCTCCTCGCCCCTCACCCCGTCGAAAGCCTTTTGCGCAACAATATTACGCGCAATTCTGACACAGGCGATCGCTTTCTCCCGGTCGAACTCGGTCGACAGATAGTTGAAAAGAATGCGCGGCGCCGCGAAAGGGTCCGCCGACGGAATCTCGACACGCCCCCGGCTCTTCGGCCGCTGATGGCAGATGGCGATGGAGAAGCCGGCGGGCGAGGGCTGCGGCACATAGCCGGTCGCCGTCTGAAACGGCATGAACTGCATCTCGGTATCAGGATAACCGAGCGCGACGTCGCTCCGCACAAAGGCCACCGCCTCGTCGTGATTGGATTCGCCGAGCCCCTTACGGGTCAGCATCCAGCGCAGGCCAATCAGCGTCTTGCTGAACCGCGTGAGCCTGGGATTGAGCGAAGCCCCCCTTCGGGCAGGTCCAGCACAGATAGAATTCGAGATGATCCTGGAGATTCTGCCCTACGCCCGGCAGGTCATGCGCGACCTCAATGCCGAGCTCGCGCAGGCCGTGTTCCGCCCCGATGCCGGAGCGCAACAGGATCTGCGGACTGTTGAAGGCGCCCGCCGAAAGGATCACCTCACGCGCCGCCCTCACCTCGTGGCGGACGCCGCCTTGGATATAGGCGACGCCCACGGCGCCGCCCTGCTCCATCAGCACCCGGTCCACCACCGCCTCGGTCACGACCCGCAGAGTCTTACGGTCACGCACCGGGCGCAGATAGGCCCAGGACGTGCTGGCCCTGACTCCGTTGTCGGTATTGCGGTCGAAGAGGCCGAAGCCTTCCTGCTGATAGCCGTTGATATCTTGCGTGCGCGGATAGCCCGCCTGCTCGCCCGCCGCGAGAAAGGTATTGTAGGACGGGAAGCTCAAAGGCCCGTTGCGCACCTTCACGGGGCCGGAGCGGCCGCGATAGAGATCATCGCCGCCCTCGAAGCTCTCCAGCCGCTTGAAGTAGGGCAGCACTTCCGAATAAGACCAGCCCGCAGCGCCTTCCGACACCCAGCGCTCATAGTCGTTCGGATTGCCGCGCGTGTAACACATGCCATTGATCGAAGACGAGCCGCCTAGGATCTTACCGCGCGGATGAAACACCTGCCGGCCGTTGAGATAGGGCTCGGGCTCGGAATTGTAGAGATAGTTGTATTTGGCGCGCTCGAAATTGATGCCCATGGCGGCCGGCATCCTGACCGTCCAGTCGCTGTCGCGGTCGGCCGGGCCTGCTTCGAGGAGCAGCACCTTAAGTTTCGGATCGGCCGACAGCCGGTTGGCGACAATGGCCCCCGCCGAGCCGCCGCCCACGATGATGTAGTCGAATTGCACCGACGCCGTCACTAAAAGAAGATCCTCAATAGAAACTCCCTCCCCGCGCATAGCGTGGGGAGGGTGGCGCGAAGCGCCGGGTGGGGTGTATCCGCTTGGAGACTCGCCTCAAATCCCCGCTTTCACTTCCTCGAACATGGCATTGACCTTGGCGCTCGCCTCGGGCGTGAACTCCTCATAGAAGCGCCCGCCCTGCAGCACCTTGTCCGGCTCGTCGATGCCGAGTTCCTTGAGGCGCGCGGTATCGGCGATCGCATAGGCCTTGGCATTGGGTGAGCCATAGCCGAACTTGTCGATCAGCACCTTGCCGCTTTCGGCCGAGATGAAGGCGTCGATATAGGCGAGCGCCTCGTCTTCGGAGCCTTCCCCGCCCTTGATCCGCACGGTGACGTCGACCCAGGTGAGCCGCCCCTCTTTCGGCGTCATATAGCCGACATCGACACCTTGCGCTTTGAGCGTCGAATAGGAGCTGTTCCAGCCATAGGCGGCGACGATCTCGCCCGAGGCCATGGCCTGCTGCATGTCGGTGTCGTTGGTCCAGTAGAAGCGCAGCAGCGGGCGCTGCTCGACCAGCTTGGCGCGGATCTTGGCGAGATCGGCATCCGACATGTTGTAGGGATCGGCGATGCCGAGCACGAGTGCGGCCACCACCGTCACCGAATCCATTGCGTCGCGCTGCGCGAGCCGGCCGCTATATTTCGGATCCCACAGGATGTTCCAGCTCTGGTTGTCGACATATTCGGGCGCCAGGTCGCGGCGATAGACCACCGAGCTGTCGCCCCAGGCCGCCGGCACCGCCATCACGTCCTCGCCTACTTTCATGCCCCGCAACGTTTTCAACTGTGGGAAGACATCCGCGTAATTCGGAAGCTTGGACACATCGATGGGAGCGAGCAGCCCTGCATCTTGGAAGCGGTTGAGGATGGCGCTGCCCGGTTGCGCCAGCGTCGGCAGCGCCCCGGCGCGCATGCGCTGCAGCGCCTCCTCATTATCGGCGAAGAGTTGGACCGCCGGCGATCCGCCATAGGTTTGGGTGAATTTCTTATGCAGATCCGGGGATGAATAGGCCTCCCAGGTCGCAATCGAGATCGAGGATGCTGCTGCGGCGGGGCGGATATAGGGCAGCGTCAGCACGCCTACGCCCACCGCCATCAGTGCCTTGTGGATATCGCGGCGGGAGAAAGCCCGCTTGGCAAGTCCGTTCTTGAAGTCGGGGAGTTCGATTTTCCTGGTCATTTTCAGCCCTCTTTCTGGGTCGTTTTCCCTGATGGATTGGTATATTCGCTATTGTCGGATGTCAACCGATAATATGAGAAATCAGTTCGCTGGCAGCAGGACTGAGGCCTCCGGCGCCCAGCTGATCCACACCCCCTGCCCTTCATCGACGCAAGCCTCGACGCTGCGGGTGAGCTTCTGGGCGGCGACCGCGATGCGCGCGGAATGGCCCGGCGCCTCGACATAATAATGACTGCGATCGCCGAGATAGGCCTCGGGGCCCATGCGGCCGGCGATGGTGTTGGGCCCCGGCGCCGGCTTCGTCTTGAGCAGCCTGAGCTTCTCCGGTCGCACCGCCACGCTGACGCGGTCTCCGACTTGCGGCCGGTGATCGCCCATCCCCGCCAGGAGGGTGCCGAGCGGCCCGCCGTCGATCTCCACGTCGCTCCCGCGCAGCGCCGTCACGCGCCCCTCGAAGAAGTTCATCGTGCCGATGAAGTCCGCCACTGTCCGGCAGTTCGGCGTCTCATAGATGCGCGTCGCCGTGTCGATCTGCAGCACCTTGCCGCGCGCCATGATGGCGATGCGGTCGGACATGGTGAGCGCCTCTTCCTGGTCATGCGTCACGAAGACGAAAGTGATGCCGACCTGGCGCTGGATCTGGCGCAATTCGAGTTGCATCTCCTCGCGAAGCTTCTTGTCAAGCGCGCCCAGCGGCTCATCAAGCAGCAGCACCTTCGGCTTGCAGACGAGCGCCCGCGCCAAAGCGACGCGCTGGCGCTGGCCGCCCGACAATTGATCGGGACGGCGTGATCCATAGCCCGGCAGCTTGATGGTCTCGAGCGCCTGGTCGATGATGGCGTCAAGCTCCTTCTTGGGCAGGCGCAGGCGCGCCAGGCCATAGCCGATATTGGCGCGCACATCGAGATGCGGGAAGATCGCATAGTTCTGGAACACCATATTGGTCGGCCGCCGGTTGGGCGCGATCTTCGACATCGGCTGGCCGTCGATGAGGATCTCGCCGCGGCTCGGCTGCTCGAAACCCGCCAGCATGCGCAGCAGGGTTGTCTTGCCGCAGCCCGAGGGACCGAGCAGCGAGAAGAACTCGCCACGCCCGATGTCGAAGGAGACATCCTCGACCGCGTGGACGGCGCCGAAGGATTTGCCGACGCCGCGGATGGAGATGTAGGATTGGGATGCGGTCATGGGTCGCGCCTCATTTGGCCGGAACGTCGCGCCGCCGCAGCCACTCGGACAGAGCGACCGCGACGAAGGAGAACAGCAGGATCAGGCTGCCCAGCGCCAGCACGCCCGGCAGCTTGTTCGGGAAGCGCAGCTGGCTGAAGATGAACATCGGCAGTGTTGCCTCATTGCCGGCGAGGAAGAAGGCAAGCACGAATTCATCGAAGGAGATGGTGAAGGAGAGCAGCAGGCTCGCCACAATGCCGGGCAGCGCCAAGGGCACGGTGATGCGCCAGAAGGTCCGCCAGGCGCTTTCGCCGAGATCGAGGGACGCCTCCTCGAGGCTCCTGTCGAAGCCTTCGAGCCGCGACACCAGCACCAGCGTCGAGAACGGCAGGCACAGCAGCACATGCCCGGCGCCGACGGTGAGGAGCGACAGCGGGATCTCGAAGATCTGCCGCGCGATGACGAGAAGCCCGATGCCGAGGATCAGCACCGGCACGAGGAGCGGCAGCAGCAGCAAGCCGGTGATGAGCCGCTTGCCCGGCAGATAGGGCCGCGTCAGGCCCTTGGCGGCGAGGAGCCCGAGCACCGTGCAGATCACCGAAACCGAGAGCGCCAGCTTCAGGCTGTTCTCGAGCGCCTGCAACAAGGGACCATTGCCGGCCATCTCCCGGTACCATGCGAGAGTGAAGCCCTTCAGCGGGAAGGCGATATAGATGCTGTCGTTGAAGGAGAAGAGCGGCAGCAGCAATACCGGCGCATAGAGAAACAGCAGATAGAGCACCGCATAGATGAAAAGCGCGTCGATGCGAAAGAGCCGGCCCATGGTCACGCTCCCTTGCCCGCAGGCCGGCCGGTGCCGACGAGCTTGAGGAACAGGCAGACCAAAAGCGTGATCGCCAGCATCGCGGTGATCGAGACGGCCGCCCCCAAGGGTGCGTTATTGGCCTTGCCGAACAGCGACTGGATGATATTGCCGATCATCACGCCTTCGGTGCCGCCGACCAGAGTCGGCGTGATGTAATCGCCGACAGTGGGGATGAAGACCAGCAGGACAGCGGCGATCAGTCCCGGCATCGACAGCGGCAAGGTCACGCGGAAGAAGCGCCGCAACGGTCCGTCGCCGAGATCGGTCGCCGCCTCCAGCAGCGACTTATCAATCTTCTCGAGCGAGACATAGATCGGCAATATGGCGAAGGCCGCCCAGCTATGGGCGAGCGTTCCCGTCACCGCGATCGGATTGTAGAGCAGGAATTCGAGCGGCTTGTCGATGAGGCCCAGCGAGATGAGGCCGGAATTGATGACGCCGTTGAAGCCCAGGATCACCTTCCAGGCGAAGACGCGCAGGAGGTAGCTGGTCCAGAACGGCACCGTGATCAGGATCAGCCAGACGAGCTTGTGCCGCTTGACGCTGAAGGCCAGGAAATAGGCCATGGGATACGCGAGCAGCACGACCAGGATGGTCGCGCTGAGCGACATCTTGATCGAGCGCCACAGCAGCGTCAGATAGATCGGCTTCTCGAACATGCCGAAGGGATTGGCGAAGAAATCGACAGGTCTGTCGGCGAGCGCGAAGATCGTCGCGTAGTTCTTGACTGTGAAGTCCTTGATCAGGGTGAAGTAGTCCTGGGTCCAGAAGCTCAGGGTGATCAGCGCCAAAAGCGGCAGCACGAGCATGGCAGCCATCACCAGCAGCGCCGGCGACAGCAACAGATAGCCGCGCAGGCTTTCCGATCTCATGGCTGGTCCGGGACCGCGCATGGCCTAGAGCCGGGCGGCGAGCGCGGCGGCGCTCTGCCTGAGATCGGCGTCCGGATTTGTGGAGATGATCTCGAAGACGAGCGTCGAGGCGAGATCGAGCTCGTTTATGCTGCGCGCCAGCGCCTCGAGCGGCACGATGCCACGAGCTGTCCCGAAGGCGCGATGCTCCGGCACCTCGGCGCGCGTATCTGAGAGATGCACCGCCTGGAGCCTCGGCCTCAACAGGGCCAGGCTCTCGGCCAGATCCTCCTGCAGGAAGGCGGCATTGGCGATGTCATAGGCGATGCCGATATCGTCGTCACCATGTTCGGCGAGCGCCACCATCAGGTCGGCGGCGCGCGGCAGGATCGACATCGGCATGTTCTCGACCAAAAGCGTGACGCCAAGCCTCCTGGCCGCGGTGTTGAGCGTCGCCAGCCCCTCGTGGAACCAGCCGAGCGTCGCCTCGCGCGGCATTGGCAACAGACCATTGGGCTTCCCCGGCCCGATGATGAGCGCACGCACGTCGAGATCGGCGGCAAGCTCGAGCCCGCTGCGCATCGACGCCAGCGAATAGGCGCGCATTTCCGGCGTCGCGCCGGCGATATTGAGATCCATATTGGGCTGGTTGAGCGCGGTGATCCTGATCCCTTCGGCAGCGGCGAAGCGGCGCAGCGTCAGACGATCGGCCGGCGACAGCTCCGATGGCCAGAGATGGCCCGGAAACATCATGAGCTCGAAGCTGCGATACCCCTCCCTCATGAGATGCCTGACGCAATCGGCGGCGCTCATGGCATACATGTAGGAACAGGAGTTCACGCCGAAAGGCGGTGCCGCGACAGCCATGGCCTCAGTCTCAGTTGTAATCGACCGGTGTGGCATCGGAGCCCTTGCCGTGGCGCGCCCAATAGCCGTCGCGCAGGCGTTGGGTGACGGCGCCCAGCCGGTCATTGCCGTAGATGCGCCCGTCGAGCCGCGTCACCGGCATCACGCCGCCACCGGTCGAGGTGATGAAGATCTCATCCGCCTCGCGCAGCTCGTCAGCACTGATCTTGCGCACTTCCGCCTCGAGCCCCTGCTCCTGGGCGAGTTCGAGCACGGTGCGTCGCGTCACACCTTCGAGCACGCCCGCATCCGGCGTCACCACCTTGTTGCCGATGACGGCGAAAACATTGAAGCCCGGTCCTTCGGTGAGATTGCCGTCATAATCGAGCAGAAACACCGTATCGGCATTCTTGTCATAGGCTTCCCAGATGCTGCGCACCGAATCGAGATGATGGAAGTTCTTCACTTTCGGATCGACCGATCCGGGCGGGATGCGGAAGGTGGAGCCGATGATGACATGCAACCCGTTCTCGCGCTTCTCCGGCGAAGCGAGCCAGACGAAGGGAATGGAATAGGCGATGAAGCGGTTCTGGCACAGCCGCATGTCACGGCTGCCGACCGGCGGACGCCCGCGCGTGCAGATCATCGCCACATAGGCATCGCGATAACCGCTGCGCTTGACGCATTCCATCAGGATCGCGCGGACTTCGTCGCGGCTATAGGGGATCTTGTAGCGCAGGGCATCCATCGAGGCGAAGAAGCGATCGAGATGCGCCTCGAGCCGGAAGAAGCTGCCCTGCCACACATGAGCCACGTCATAGGTGACGTCCGAGCGGGTGAAGCCGAAATCGAAGACCGACACCGTCGCCTCGCTCACTGGCACGAATTTGCCATTGACGAAGGCGACGCCCGGAATGTCCTCGACGGGCCGGGTGTCTTTTTCGATTTTCTCGATGATCGTCATTGTTTCCTCCCTGGGGTCTTTGCCGCTCAAGCTCCGATCACGGTGATCTCACGCGGCGTGCGGCGGTTCAGTGCTTCCTTGCCGGTCTCCGTCATCACCAGGATCTCCTCGATGGTGATGTCGCAGCCATTGCCGTAGGTCAGATTGGGCTCGACCGAAACCACAAGACCCGGGGTGAGCTCCGTTTCGTCATTACGCGTGATCGAGGGCGCCTCGGTGATCTGGAAACCGATGCCGTGGCCCATGCGCTCGCCGCGCGCCGCCGGCCCCTCGCCCGAGAGCACTTTATATTGCGCGTGCCAGACGTCGCGTGTGCGCACGCCGGGTTTCATTGCCTGGAGCCCTGCCTCGGTCGAGCGCCAGACGAGATCATAGGCATGTTTCGTCGCCTTGTCGGGCTCACCGATCCCGAAAATGCGCGGCACGTCGGTGAAATAGCCGTCGATCTGGCCGCAGACATGGAGGAGCAGCACATCGCCCTTCTGCATCGGCTGGTCGGTCGAGGGGAGGATAGTCGAGGTGTAGCCGCCGGGGCCCGAGGTCGAGATCAGATAGGGCACCGCATCGGCGCCGTTCTGCATCAGATGCAGGCTGAGCTTGCGGGCGATACTGCGCTCGCTGTCGCCCGGTTCATAGAGGCTCGGCAGCACATCGAGACTGTCACAGACAATGTCGCCGGCAAGCTTTATGCGGGCCACTTCGCCGGGTGACTTCACGCTGCGCAGCCGCGCCATCAACTTGCTGCAATCGACGAAGGTCAAAGGCTGGATGCGGTCGCGGATGGCGAGGAAGTCGTTGAAGGGCAGGCCTAGCCGGCATTCCGGCCCGAGCTCGGCGCCGATCCGGCCGAATTCACGCTTCACCTCGAGGAGCGTCGAGCTCACCAGCGATACGCCTTCATCGCCGGGCTGCGGCGACGGCCAGGTCTTGATCCGGTCGATCGCCGAAGTTGCCCGCATCACCACCGCGCCATGTTCGGAGACAATGGCGACAGGGTCACCCGTGCGCGGCAGGATGAAGAACCACGGCCGCGTCAGGCTCAGCCAGAAAGGGGTGACGAGCCCGGTCAGATAATTGAAATTGAACTCCGACGTGATCAGCAGCGCGTCGAGCTTGGCTTCCGTCATCATCGCGCGGGCGCGTTCCATGCGCGCTTCGAATTCCGGCCGGGTGAATGCCGCGGGGCGCTGGCGGGCGCTCTTCATAATCGATCCTCCATCCATTTTCTTTTGCCCGACATGCCTCAGAGATTGAAGACGACAAGGCGCTGATCGGTCATATCCTCGATCGCATAACGCGGTCCCTCGCGCCCCATTCCGCTGTCCCTGACCCCGCCATAGGCCAGTTGATCGGTCCTCCAGGTCGATGTCCCGTTGACGATGATGCCACCGGTCTTGAGCTTGCGCACGAGATCGAAGGTCGTTTGATTCGAGGCGGTGAAGATACCGCATTGCAGCCCGAATCTGCTTCGATTGGTGAAGTCGACGACCTCGCTCAGTTCGTCATAGGGAAGGATGCTGACGACCGGACCGAATACCTCATTGCAGACCACGTCCATCTGGGGCTTGACGTCGACGAGAACGGTAGGCTCATGGGCAGCGCCATGGCGGGTGCCGCCGGTCAGGATTTTCGCGCCATTCTTCCGCGCGTCATCGACCCAGCTTTCGACCCGCTTCGCCGCCGCTTCGTCGATCAGCGTGCCGACATCGGTCGCCAGATCGAGCGGATCGCCGAGCTTCAGCTCTTTTACCTTGTCGAGCAGGATGGCCACGAAGGCATCGAAGCGCGAGCGCTCGACCAGCACCGTCTGCACCGAGATGCAGCTCTGCCCGGCGAGACGCATCGAATTGCGCGCGCAGGCCGTCGCCGCCGCCGTGATATCGGCATCGGAATGCACGATGGTCACGCCATTGCCGCCGAGCTCCAGCGCCACGCGCTTCAAGCCGCTGCCGGCCTTGATCGCCGTCCCCGCCTGGGTCGAGCCGGTGAAAGTGATGAAATCGACGCCCGAATGGGCGACCAGCGCCTTGCCGATCTCGGCGCCGCCATGGACGACATTGAGCGCGCCTTCCGGGAAGCCCGCTTCCTGGACGATCTCGATCATCCGCTGGATCGCGAGCGGCGTCTGCGGCGGCGGCTTCAGCACGATCGCATTGCCGGCGGCGAGCGCCGGTGCGATCTTGTGGGCGGTGAGATTGACCGGTGCGTTGAAGGGCGTGATCGCCGCCACGACACCGACTGGGAAGCGCAGCAGGAAAGCATAGCGCCCTGCCCCCATGGCCGAGCCATCGAGCGGCACATGACGGCCTTCGATGCGGATCGCCTCGCCTGCCGACAGCGAGAAGGTATCGACGGCGCGATCGATCTCGCCTTGCGAGTCACGCAGAGCCTTGCCGCTTTCGCGGCTGAGCAGCTTGGCGATCTCCGCCTTCTCGGCAATTAGCCGGCTTGCGACCTTCTGCAGGCGGCTCTGTCGCTCATGGCCGGGCATCGCCGCCATGGCGTCCGATCCTTTGCGCGCCGCGGCAATGGCATCATCGAGATCGCTCGGCGTTGCTTGCGCCGAAGCGCCCACCGTGTCGCCGCGATATGGATCGACGACCGGATGCAGGTTCTTGGAGCTGCGCCAGGCGCCGGCGATCAGCATCGGCGCGTCTTTGTGGTCTGTCGTCATGGGAGCCTCTCGAGATCAGAGCAGGACGCGGCTGCCGAAGACCGGCTCGCGATGCAGAAGCGGCGGCAATTGCCAGGTACCGGTGCTCGGCGGTTTGATGTCGGAGCGCACATGCACGTCGATCAGGCAGGGCTTGCCGAGGCGCAGCGCGTGCTGGACGGCGCCGCCCAGCTCATCTTCATGTTTGACCGTGAGGCCTTCGACACCGCAGGAGCGCGCCATCGCGGCGAAGTCCGGATTATAGGCGTCCTTGTTGGAGCCGTGATGGAAGGCGGTGCCGATCTCGCGTCCGTCGAACAGCCCGTGCTGCAGGTCGCGGATGGCGCCCCAGGCAAAATTGTTCCACACGATCCAGATCGCCGGGATGTCATATTCGACCGCCGTGCACAGCACATGCGGCGCCATCGTGAAGCCGCCATCGCCGACCACCGCCACATGCGGCCGGCCGGGGGCGGCAAGCGCCGCGCCGAGCACGCCGCACACCCCGAAGCCCATCGCCGAGAAGCCCCAGGAATTGAGCATTGCTTGCGGGTGCCGCGCCTTCCAGAACTGCATGAACCAATTGTGATGCTGACCTGAATCGAGGCTGAGGATCGTATCGGCCGGCAGGATGCGCTGCAGATCAGCGACGATCGTCTCGGGGCGCACCGGAGATGCACTCTCCGTCTCGTCGGCTTTCAGGAAGTCCTGCCACTCGCGCTGCCAGCCGGCGATCGCCTTGCGCCACTGCGCGAAGCGGCTCATGGCGTCGAACCCCTTGCGGTTGCCGAGTTCCTCGTTGAGCTGGCGCAGGAAGGTGCGCGCATCCGCGGTGGCGCCGATGACGACCGGGTAGTTGCGTCCGATCTCGGCGGGATCGATGTCGATTTGGACGAGCTTGGTCGCCGGGAAGTTCCACGAATAGCCCTGGATCCAGGTCGACGACGACCGGTCGTCGAAACGGGCGCCGACGGCGATGACGAGGTCGGCATGGCGGCCCGCCTGGTTCGCCGGATAGGCGCCATTACGGCCGATGAAGCCCAAGGACAGTGGATGATACATGTCGAGCGTGCCCATGCCATTGGGCGAGCTGATCACCGGAATGGCGAAGCGCTCGACCAGTTGGGTCAGATCGGCCGAAGCCTCAGACAAGGTCACGCCATGCCCGACAAACAGCACCGGCCGCTCGGCGCGGGCGACGAGATCGGCGATCTCGGCAATGGTCTCGCGCGCCACACCAGAGCGGATCGTTGTGCCCTTGGCATCGGACGGCGTCACCGTCACATCGGCTTCTTCCTGGAAGACGTCATAGGGCACGTCGAGATGCACCGGGCCGGGACGCCCCGACACCATGAGGTTCATGCTCTGGCGCAACGCGAGCGGCAGCATCTCCGGCCGTGACGGCTGGAAGGAGCGCTTCACATAAGGCCGCATCACCGACGGGAAGTCGCCCTGGAAATGCTGGTAGGATTCCTGGAAGGGCCCGCGATTGAATTGTGAGGTCGGCACATTGGCCGTGATGGCGAGAAAGGCGGAAGAGTCGGCCTGCGCGCAGGCCGTCGCCATCACGATATTGGCCGAGCCCGGCCCACAGGAGGTGAGTGTCGCCACCGGCTTGTGCGCCACCCGGAAATAGGCGTCCGCCATATGACCCGCCACCTGCTCATGGCGCGGCGAGATCAGCTTGATCTTGTCCTGATAGTCGTAAAGCGTATCGAGGATGCCGACATTGCCATGTCCGCATATGCCGAAAATATAGGGCACGTCTTCCTTGGCGAGAAATTCCGCAATGATTTCAGCGCCCTTCATCTTTCCCATCGGCTTCCTCAGTTGCTTTCGACCTGACTGCGCCGCTTGCCGCGGCCTCTCTTGGTCTCGGTTCGTATATCTCACACTATCGGATGTCAATCGACAATGTAGAAAGACTGAGTGGAAAATCTTGTCTGCTTCCCGGCTTTTATGCGCGCATCATCCTTCCCCCGCAAAGCGCGGGGAAGGTGGCGACCCCGGCGTCGGGTCGGGGGAGACGGATGGGGGTGGATCAGGCCTTGCCGGCCTTGCTTTCCGAAAAGCCGAGATCGGCGGAGAGCCGGTTGGCGGCTGTGATCACTTTCTTGGTCAACTCGGGCAATTGCTGCAGGCTCACCCGCCAGAGTGGTCCGGACAACCCCAGCGCGGCAATGGCCTTGCCGGTGTAGTTGCGCACGGGTGCCGCGATGCAGCGTAATTCGCTGTTGAATTCGCGGTCGTCATAGGCGGCACCGGCAAGCCGCGCCTCCTTGAGATCGGCGAAGAGCCGCTCCGCGCTCACGATCGTGCTGTCGGTGATGGGCACAAGCCTGGTGCGCGCCAGATAGGCCTCGATCTCCTTGTCGGAGAGCTGCGCCAGTAAAGCTTTGCCGATCGCGGTGCAATAAGCCGGCCTTTGTGCCCCGACGCGCTCGGAGAGCCTGACCGTGGCCTTGCCCTCATGGCGCGCCAGGATGACCGCCATGTCAGTCGCCATCACCGCGATATGGGTCGTCTCGCCCGTCTCATTGGCGAGCCATTCGAGATGCGGCATCGCGTCGGCGACCAGATTGGCTTCCGTCGCCGCCCCCGCCGCGAGACCGTAGATATAGGGTCCGATGCGGTATTTCTTGTCGGCATCCTGCTTGACCGGTCCGATCACGCAGAGCGTGCGCAGCAGGTGGAAGGTGGTGCTGGTATGAAGCCCGATCGCCTTGCTGATCTCGGCCAGCGTCAAGGCATGGTCGGCGCGCGCGATGAGGTCGATGATGGCGAAGCCGCGCTCGATCGACTGCACAGTGCGGACCTGGCTCTTCTCCGCCGCCTCGGCCGGGGCCTTCATCTCATCCATTCTGGAATCCTGCAAAACGTCTTTTCACAATATCGCAATATTGCTGCCATTAGCCCCTTATGATGCCGTTCACAACAGGATTCCCTAATCCTTGAGCGCCCAGGCCTGGTAGGCGCCGTCGACGACCACAGTCCCCTCCACTTCCTTCTCGAAACCGGGGAAGGTCCTGCCCCAGTCCTCGAGAGCGCGGATATAGGAGAGCCACGCCCCGTCGGCCGGACCGAAATTCTCGCCCGGGAGCACGATCGGGATGCCCGGCGGATAGGGAATGATGCCGACGCCGGCGACGCGGTTGGCGAGTTCCTGGATGGGCAGCAATTCCGCCTCGCCGGCCATCAGCATCCCATTGGCGCGGCGCGGCAGCATCTGCGGCTCGGGCAGGCTGCAGAAAGCCTGGGCCTGCAGCTCGCCCATGCGGCTTACCTTCATATGCCTGAACATCTTGTCGGCGAGGTCCTTCAGCCCCATGCCGGCATAGCTGCGCGGCGATTGCGCGATGAGATCGGGCAGGCATTGCTCGAGGGAGCGATTGGCGTCGTAATCCTCTTTGAAATCCAGCAGGACGCTCATCAGCGTGCCCCACTTGCCCTTGGTGATGCCGATCGAGAACAGGCACAGCACCATGTGGTCCGTGGTGCGCGACGGGATGTTGCCGAAGTGATGCAGATAGGATGAAACGATCGGCGCCGGAATGCCGCCTTCCTGCATCTTGCCGTCATCGCCCATGCCCGGACAGACGATGCCGACCTTGATCGGATCGAGCATGCACCAGCCGTCCGGCAGGTCGTCGAAGCCGTGCCATTTCTCTCCTGGATGGAAGACCCAGCAGTCGTGATCGGTGGCGAGTTGCCCAAGATCGGCGTCGGCGAAGTTGACTTTCTTGCCCGTCCGGTCCTTTATCCTGGGCGCATTCCACGGCCAGAAGAACCAGTCCTCCTTGCGGTTGAACTCCCGGTGCGCGCGCGCCAGCGTCTGGCGGAAGGCGATGGCCTCCTCGATCACTTCGTCGGTCAGCGCCTTGCCGCTCGGACCGTCCATCATCGAGGCGCCGATCTCGTTGGACGCGATCAGCGCATAGAGCGGCGAGGTCGTGGTCTGCGACATGTAGCTCACATTGAAACGGCTATGCTCGATCGGGTTGCGGCCGTCGCGGATGTGGATGTAGGACGACTGCGACAGCGCCGCGAGCAGCTTGTGCGTCGATTGCGTCGAAAAGACCGTCGGGTCGCTTGCTTTGTGCGCCTTGGGATCGCCGCGCATGGCGAAACGGTTCTCATAGATCGGGTTGAAGCGGGCATAGCCGAACCAGGCTTCATCGAGATGGATGCGGTCGACGGACTGGCCGAGCAGCGCCTCGACCCGTGCTGAATCGTAGCATAGCCCGTCATAGGTGGAATTGGTGACCACCGCATAGACGGGATCTGGCTTCACCGCATGCCGCTTCAAAGGATGCGCGTCGAGCTTGGCGCGGATGGCCTCAGGCTCGAACTCCTGCGGCGGGATCGGGCCGATGATGCCGTAGCGGTTGCGGGTCGGCACCAGGAAGGCCGGGATGCCGCCCGAAAGGATCAGGCCCTGCTCGATCGACTTGTGGCAGTTGCGGTCACACAGCGCGAACTCACCGTCGCCGACGGTGGCGGCGAAGATGGTGCGATTGGCGCCGGAGGTGCCGGTGAGCCCCGAATAGCTGCGATGCGCGCCGAAGACGCGCGCCGCATAGGCCTCCGCTTCGCCGATCGGTCCCGAATGCTCAAGCAGCGAACCCAACCCGCCGCGTTCGATGCCGGTGTCGGCGCGGAACAGATTCTCGCCGAAGAAATCGAAGAAGATGCGCCCCGCCGGCGTCTTGGTGAAAGCGACACCGCCCTGGTGACCGGGGGCCGCCCAGGAATATTCGGCGAGATTCATGTAATTGAGCAGCGCCTTGTTGAACGGCGGCAATATGTTGCGCTGGTAGCGCTTGACCGCCGCCATGACCCGGCTGGCGATGAAGGGAATGGTGTCGGCATGCAGCCACACATATTCGTCGGAAAGCTGCATCACCTCGACCGTCAGATCGTCCCGGCTGGCCTGATCGGCCATCAGCATGATCGGCACGGTGGCATTGCGGCTGCGGATGGTCCTGAGCAGCTCCAGCGCCTCGGCGCGGCCGCGGCTGTCCTTGTGCTCGCGCGTCGTCCAGTCGATCAGGATGGCATCGATGGAGGCATCGGAGAGGATCACCGAGCGGCCGTCGTGATAGCTCGCCGCCTCGACGACCTCGATATCGCGCGAGGTGAGCTCGTCGGCGAGCGCCCTGACGGCACGTCCGCCGACGCTTTTAGGCACCGCCAGCTCCTCGTCGATGATGAGGACTTCGAGCTTCTGAAGCTTGATCGTTCGTTCGAGCATGGTATTCCCTCGATCTTGGTCGGGCCTAGCCCGCCTCGGGCTCATTCCTCACGGTTTTACCAAAGTAAACAAGAGGATGTTGAAGGTTGGCTGACGCTATTGCGAGTCTCTTCAAGCCGTCAACGTCGCGGACCTTGCGGAACCTCGCCTGGTGGGGCCACCGTCCCCGCCTGTGGTGTCTTCCGAAGCCGTGCTATAGCACCCCGGCAAAGGAGACCCGATGAACCGCCTGGACCGACCCGAGACCGAAGTTCTGACGCCCGAAGCCGCCGTCGATCGCCTGATTGAGCTGCATGAGGATGCGGTGGAGGCCCTGCGCCAGGCCCTCGACCGGTTCTTCACCCAGAGCATTCCGCCGACACCGAAGGAGCGCGCCCGCTTCCGCTATCCCGAACTGCGCCTCGTCTATGGCGCCGGCCAGGCTCAGCCTTCGCTCTCGCGCGCCTATGCCAAATTCGAAAGCCCCGGTCTCTATGCGACGACCATCACCCAGCCGCGCGCCTTCCGCGACTACCTGATCGAGCAACTGCGCCTTCTCGTCGCCGATTACCCGACCACCATCTCGGTCGGCCGCAGCGACCAGGACATTCCCTATCCCTATGTCCTCGATTCGGGCGATGAGCTCGGCCGCGACAATGTCTCGGCCGCCGAACTCGCCCGCCACTTCCCGGCCCCGGCGCTCTCAGCGGTCGGCGATGAGATCGCCGACGGCCTGTGGACGCCGCCCAAGGGCGAGCCGATGCCGCTCGCTCTCTTCGACGCGACGCGCACCGATTATTCGCTGAAGCGCATCGTGCATTATACCGGCACGCATTGGCGCCATGTGCAGCCCTGGATCCTGCTCACCAACTACCACCGTTATGTCGACCAGTTCGTCACCTGGGGCATCGAGCAGATCCGCGCCAACGGCCCCTATGACGCGCTGGCGCTGCCGGGCGGCATCATGATCGGGCGCGACGGACTGGCGGTTGAGGATTGTGATACCGCCGTCACCTCCTCGCCATGGCACCGCTTCCAGATGCCGGGCTATCACCTCCTGCGCCGGGACGGCAAGGGCGGCATCAGCCTCGTCAATATCGGCGTCGGCTCCTCCAACGCCAAGAACATCACCGATCATCTGGCGGTGCTGCGCCCGCATTGCTGGCTGATGATCGGCCATTGCGGCGGGCTTCGCCAGTCGCAGCGCATCGGCGACTATGTGCTGGCGCATGCCTATTTCCGCCAGGACCGCATCCTCGATGGCGCTGTGCCGCCCGATATTCCGATACCGGCTCTGGCCGAGGTGCAGGTGGCGCTGCAGGAAGCCGCCGCCAAGGTGACCGGCGAGCGCGGCGAGCAGTTGAAGGCGCGCCTCCGCACCGGCACCGTCGTCACCAATGACGACCGTAACTGGGAACTGCGCTGGTCGCAGGAGCGCCGCCGCATCAATCTCTCGCGCGCCATCGCCGTCGACATGGAATCGGGCACTATCGCCGCACAAGGCTACCGCCTGCGCGTGCCCTATGGCACCCTGCTCTGCGTCTCCGACAAGCCGCTGCATGGCGAGATCAAATTGCCGGGCGCGGCCAACGCGTTCTATGACCGCGCCGTCGGCGAGCACATGATGATTGGCCTCGCCGCCATCGATCTCCTGCGCGGCGAGCTGAAGCAGCTCCATTCACGCAAGCTCAGGAGCTTCGACGAGCCGCCCTTCAGATAAGGGCGCATTGGCCAGAGCCGGCACGGTCAATTGCCTGGCATCATTGACAATATGGGCAGCTTTGCCGAGATACTGATCATCCGGTCACGCGCAGAGCGCATTCATGCCCCATCAGGTGCCAGCATTGTCGGGTCGCTTCGACGTCGCCGTCATCGGCGCCGGCGTCATCGGTTGCGCGATCGCCCGGCGTTTAGCGCTTGCCGGTGCCCGTGTCGCCGTTATCGAAAAGGCGATCGACATTCTTGACGGCGCCTCCAAGGGCAATTCAGCGATCCTGCACACGGGCTTCGACGCGCCGGTCGGCTCGCTTGAGCAAAGCTGTATTGCCGCCGGATATGAGGAATATCTGTCGATCCACGGGCGGCTCGGGCTGCCGCTTATCCGCTCCGGCGCGATTGTGGTCGCCTGGACCGAAGAGGAGGAAGCGATTCTGCCTGCACTGATCGAGCAGGCCCGTCAGAACCGGATAGAAGACGTCGAATTCCTGTCCGGCACCTCCTTGCGCGTTGCCGAGCCGGGACTGAGCTCACGGGCCCGCAGCGGCTTTCGCATACCACGCGAATATCTGATCGATCCATGGTCGGCGCCTTTCGCCTATCTCCTGCAGGCTTGCGAGAACGGCGCCGAGATCCTGCGCGGCGCCGAAGTGATCGGAGGACGGCGTGACGGCGACTGGCATTTGGAAACGACGCGCGGACCGGTGCAGGCGGGACTGGTCATCAATGCCGCCGGACTCTGGGGAGATCTCCTCGATGAGAGACTGATCGGGCGCCGGGACTTCCACATCAAGCCACGCAAGGGCCAGTTCATCGTCTACGATAAGCCCGCGGCGGCGCTCGCATCGCATATCATCCTGCCGGTCCCCACCAAGGTGACAAAGGGGGTGGTCGTCTGCCGCACCGCCTTCGACAACCTGCTGGTGGGCCCGACTGCCGAAGATCAGGATGATCGCGAGCACGCCGTCCTGATTTCCGAGACGCTTGCGTTACTGCAACGGCGCGGCGAGGAGATCCTGCCGGGCCTGAAGGATCATGTCGTTACCGCCATCTATGCCGGCCTGCGGCCAGCGACCGAATTCAAGGACTACCAGATCCGTTCCCATGACGGGCTGAGCTACATAACCGTCGGCGGCATACGCTCGACCGGGCTTTCCGCGGCATTGGGCATCGCCACTCATGTCGAGCGTCTCGCCGGCTTGGCGCTGACGCCGCCAGTAGCACCTGTCTGGCCGACGGTGCCCAACATCAGCGAGCATGCGGCCCGTGACTGGCAGCGCGAGGGTAACGGTGGCGTGGCCTGCCATTGCGAGATGGTGACGAGACGCGAAATCCTCGCAGCGCTCGAGGGGCCCCTGGCGGCTCGCTCGCTGGCCGGGCTCAAACGGCGGACGCGGGTGACGATGGGGCGCTGCCAAGGGTTCTTCTGCACGGCGGAATTGTCTCGACTGACGCAGGACCGTTTCGATCGCGCAATGGCGGAGATGGCCAAGTGAGTCTGCCGGATGAAGTCGATGTCGTGGTGATCGGCGCGGGCCCCGCCGGCCTCGCCGCGGCGACGATGCTCGCGTCAGCCGCCCGCGTGCTCGTCCTTGACCGCGAAAGCGCCGCCGGCGGCATCCCCCGGCACTGCGGGCATTTTCCATTTGGCCTTCGCGAGTTCCGCAGGTTGATGAGGGGACCCGACTATGCGCGCGCCCTCGTTGCCCGCGCCGAAGCTTCGGGAGTGCGGATCGAGACGGCCGTGAATGTCGTGAGACTTCATCCGGGGCCCCGTGTGACCGTGACTTCCGACAAAGGGCTGCATGAGATCAGAGCGCGGCTCGTGCTCCTTGCAACAGGCGTGCGGGAAACCTCGCGCGCCCAGCGCCTGATCGGCGGGGAAAAGCCGGGCGGCGTCCTGGCGACCGGCGCGCTGCAGGGACTGGTCTACCTCGAGGGCAGACGTCCATTCCGCCGCCCTGTTATCCTGGGAACCGAGCTTGTCTCCTTCTCGGCGATTATGACATGCCTTCACGCCGGCATCCGGCCGGTCGCCATGATCGAGCCCAATCGCAGTATCACCGCGCGATGGCCGGCATCGATCTATCCATGGCTCAAACGCGTGCCCGTTCATCTATCGACCCGGATCCGACGTATCGAGGGCCATGAGCATGTGGAGCGTGTCGTGCTCGAAGGCCCGCGTGGCGAAAGTATCCTCGACACCGACGGCGTGATCGTCACCGGCCGCTTCCGCCCCGAAGCAACGTTGCTGGACGCCAGTCATCTGGAGCGCGACCCGGCGACCGGCGGCCCCGTGGTCGACAACTTCGGGCGCTGCACGGATCCCTCTTATTTCGCCGCAGGCAACATGCTGCGCCCGGTGGAGACAGCCGGCTGGAGTTGGGCCGAGGGCGTCGCCATTGGAAAGGCCATGCGTGCCGGCCTGGAAGGTAAGCTTCCGGATGGCGAGCGCCACCGTGTCAGGCTCGTCGGCGATGCGATCGACTGGGTCCTTCCGCATGCCGTGCTCGCGCATGACGGCGCTGCTCTCGGTCGCTTCCAGATGCGTGTCAGCCGCCCGGTATCAGGGCGCCTTTCACTACGCGTGGCCGGGTCGGAATATGCATCCCGTAGAATCTCCAGCCGTCCCGAGCGGCGCATCACGCTGCCTTTGCCGCCAAGGGACGGCCCATTGGAAATCGTGTTGGAGGAAAGATGAGGGCGCTCGCCATCGACCAGGGCACTACGTCGACACGCGCTCTGCTGGTTGACGAGAGTGGCGCAAGGGCGGTCCACACCGTCGAACACCGTCAGAGCTTTCCGGCCCCGGGCCACGTCGAACATGATCCGGCAGAGATCATCGCCAATGTGATCGCATGTCTTGCCGCGGCACCTGACGTCGACTGCGTGGGGCTGGCCAATCAGGGTGAGAGCTGTCTTGCATGGGATGGTTCGACCGGCAATCCCATCACCCCGGTGATCGTCTGGCAGGATGCCCGCACGGCGGCGACGTGCGATTCCCTCAAAAACAGCGGGGCCGAAGCATTGACCCTGTCCCGCGCCGGCCTGCCGCTCGATCCCTATTTCTCTGCATCGAAGCTCGGATGGATCATGACACATGTTCCGGAGGCCCGTTCGTTGCTGAAGACGGGACACCTGCGGCTCGGCACCACGGATGCCTTCTTTCGTGACCGGCTGACCGGAGCATTTGCGACCGATCCCAGCACAGCCTCCCGCACCAGCCTGCTGAGCTTGGCCACGGGAGTCTGGGACCCCGAGCTTTGCGCCCTGTTCGGCGTTCCGATCGAAGTTTTGCCGGAAATCCGGCCGACGACGGGTGATCTGGGAGCGCTGCCGGGCGGCTGCAGGCTGACCGCCTCGATGGTGGACCAGCAGGCAGCTCTCTATGGCCACGGCGCACGCAAAGCCGGAGATGCCAAGATCACATTCGGGACAGGCGCCTTCGCCCTTGTCCTGACGGACAGTCCGGCTTCGCCTGCCGGGGTCCTGCCCACAATCGCTTGGGCGGAGGACGGAATGCCGCCCGTCTATGCGCTGGACGGTGGCGTCTATGCTGCTTCATCGGCCGTCAACTTCGCGCGCCAGCTTGGGTTCTTTGCAGACTTCGAAGAAATCAATCATTTCGAGGCCGATCCTGCCATCTCGCGCGGCATTGTCTTCGTTCCGGCGCTCGCCGGTCTCGCCTGCCCGCATTGGGACCGCGCCGCGCGGGGCGCCTGGATGGGTTTGTCGCTTGCGACGACCCGCAGCGACATGGCGCAGGCCGTGCTGGAAGGCGTCGCGTTTCGCATGGCGGAGGTGATGGCCGCGATGTCGACTGCGGCTCCGGCCTCCGTTCCCGTGAGCATAGACGGCGGCATGAGCCGGAATCCCTGGTTCTGCCAGTTTCTGGCCGATGTGCTTGGCCGACGCTTGCGAATTTCCGACGAACCGGAGCTCACCGCGCTCGGATGCGCGCAGCTGGCGGCGCGCGGCGCCGGCGCGGAGATCGTGCGGCCACCAAAAGGTCGCCTTCTTCAGCCGCGCCCCGTCCCGCGCGCATGGCACGACACGTTCCGTGCCGCTCGCGCGGCGGTCCAGACGATCGGAGCCAGGGATCGGGCGTAAGAACCACCCGCCCGGGAACCAACTGCGCGCTCTGCCGTTTCCCTGTATGCGTGCATTCTGGAAGGGACATCTGCGTCTATCCCTCGTCACCATCGCCGTCGAGCTTCACACGGCGACGGAAGCTTCGGCGCGTCCCAGCCTGCATCAGATCGACAGGAAGACCGGCAAGCGCATCCGCTACGAGAAGATCGTGCCGGGCAAGGGCAAGATCGATGATGAAAACATAGTGAAGGGCTTCGAGTTCGGTTCCGGCAAGCATGTGATCCTGACTCCCGAAGAGCTCGACAAGATCAAGCTCGAAACGAGGCACAGCATCGATCTTGTGCAGTTCGTCGACTATTGCGACATTGATCCGCGCTATTTCGAGCGGCCCTACTATCTCACTCCTGCCGACGACGTGTCGGCGGAGGGCTATGTCGTCATACGCGAAGCGTTGAAATCCGCGAAGAAGGCGGGCATCGGCCAGATTGCCATGCGCGGCAAGGAGAACCTGGTCGCTGTCCGGCCATGTGGCGACGGGCTTCTGCTCGAAACCTTGCGCTACGCCGATGAACTGAAGAAGTCCGACAAGGTCTTCTCTCACGTTCCGGGCAAGCGTCCGGCCAAGGAGATGGTCGAGCTCGCCACGGAGCTGATCGAGCGTAAATCCGGCCCCTTCAAGCCCACCGCCTTCAAGGATCATTATGGCGCGGCGCTCAAGGCGCTGGTGGCAGAGAAGCGCAAGCATGGCACGGTCACCGATGCCGAAGAAGACGAAGCGCCGCGACCCAAGGGCGATAATGTCATCGATCTGATGGAGGCCTTGAAGAAGAGCATTGGCGGCAAGGGCGCCGGCGCGCCGAAACCGCGTAAAGCGGCGGCGAAAAAGAAAGCGCGCCGCTGACCATGTCCCCGCTAAGCCCCGATACGCTGAAGGTCTATCACCGCAAGCGCGATTTCACCGCGACGCCAGAGCCGCGCGGCCGCATCTCACCCCGCAAGGGCCGCTCTTTCGTCATTCAGAAGCATGATGCCTCGCGCCTCCATTTCGACTTCCGTCTCGAGCTCGACGGCGTCCTCAAGAGCTGGGCGGTCGCGCGCGGCCCGAGCCTCGATCCCGAGGAGAAACGCCTGGCGGTGCGCGTCGAGGATCATCCTCTCGACTATGGCGCCTTCGAAGGCACGATCCCAAAGGGTCAGTATGGCGGCGGCACTGTCATGCTGTGGGACGAAGGCGAATGGGAGCCCGAAGGCGATCCCCATATTGGTCTCAGCAAGGGCAAGCTCAGCTTTACTTTGCATGGCAAGCGGCTCAAAGGCGGCTTCGCTTTGGTGCGCATGCGCAAGGACCGCGCCGGCGGCAAACGCGAGAACTGGCTTCTGATCAAGCAGCGCGACGATGAGGCCGACGCGAAGCTCGACCCGGTAAAGGCCTGGCAGACCAGCGTCAGGACCAGGCGCAGCATGGCCGGTATCGCCGGCAAGGCCAAGCGCAAGACCGGCGGCCCGCTGGAAGCCTCGGCATCTATCCTTCCGCCTTTCATCGCACCCCAGCTCGCTTTTCTTAAGGAGCGGCCGCCGGAAGGAAAGCAGTGGATCCACGAGATCAAATATGACGGTTACCGCATTCTCGCCGCGGTGGCTGGCGACGAGGTCCGTCTCTATACCCGCAGCGGCCAGGACTGGACCCGCAAATTCACTGCCATCGCCGATGCCTTGCGGAAGCTGAAGGTGCGGGCCTTGATCGACGGCGAGGTGGTCGTCTTCGGCGCGAGCGGACGCACCAGCTTCTCCGCCCTTCAGCAGGCTCTGTCGGAGGGTGATGACGCGGCCTTGCGCTATGTGGTCTTCGATCTCTTGATTTTGAATGGCGAAGATCTGCGCCGTCAGCCCCTGAGCGATCGCAAGAAGAAGCTGAAGGTCCTCTTCGGCAGGAGGACAGCGCCGCTTCTTTATGGCGACCACCTTACCGGCAACAGCGACAAGGTTCTGCGCGAGGCCTGCCGTCTCGGCGTCGAGGGCCTCGTGTCCAAGGACAAGACCAGCCCTTATGTGACGCAGCGCGCTCTGACCTGGATCAAGAGCAAGTGCCTCGGACGCTCCGAATTCGTCATTGGCGGCTATCGCCCCTCGGACAAGAAACGCAGCTTCGCCTCGCTGCTCGTCGGCGAATATGACAAAGGCGGCCGGCTTCTCTATCGCGGCCGTGTCGGCACCGGTTACAACGAGGCGATCCTGCGCTCGCTCGGCGCCAAGCTCAATGCGCGGGAGATCGCCAAGCCGCCTTTCCTCGAAGTGCCCCGCGCCATTCGCGGTCGCGCCCGCTGGGTGAAACCCGATCTCGTTGCCGAGATCTCCTTCACCGAACGCACCCGCGACGGCATCCTGCGCCATCCTGTTTTTCTGGGGCTGCGCGCCGACAAGCGGGCGCGCGAGGTGACCGGCGTCGATCGAAAGGAAGCGGAGACATGAGCGAGGAGAAAGCCGTCATTGTGGGCGTCACCCTCACCCATCCCGACAAGGTTCTCTATCCCGAGGTCGGGCTCACTAAGCGCGAGCTTGCCGCCTATCTGGCCGCGGTCGCGAAGCCGTTGCTGTCCCACGCCGCGAACCACCCTTTGAGTCTGGTGCGCTGCCCGGATGGCATCGGCGACAAATGCTTCTACCAGAAGCACCTGAGCGCCAGGATGCCGCGCGGCTTCAAGATGGTGAGCATTCGCGAGAAGGACGGCGGCAAGGCGGACTATCTCTATATCGACGACACGGCGGGCCTCGTCGGCGCCGCCCAGATCGGCGCCTTGGAGCTGCATGTCTGGGGCGCCCCGAAGGACGATCTCGAGCACCCCGACCGCCTGGTCTTCGACCTCGATCCGGATGAAGGGCTCCCCTTCGCCGAAGTCAGGACGGCGGCGGGTGATCTGCATGACGTGCTCGCCGCCGCCGATCTCGAGAGCTTCGCCATGATCACCGGTGGCAAGGGCATTCATGTCATCGCCCCGCTCTCCGGCCGCAATGATTGGGACGAGGTGAAGACCTTCGCTCAAGGTATCGCCCAGGGCTTTGCCGACCGTGAACCCGATCGTTTCGTCGCCACCGCCAGCAAGGCCAAGCGCAAAGGCCGCATCTTCATCGACTGGCTGCGCAATGAGCGCGGCGCCACGGCGATTGCCCCCTATTCGCCGCGTGCCCGCAAGGGCGCCCCGGTCGCCGCACCCGTCGGCTGGAAGGAGCTCGCCCGGCTGGGCGGCGCCAATGCCTTCGACACCGTTTCCATGCTCAAACGGTTGAAGCGGCTGAAGGCGGATCCCTGGCACGGCTACAAGCACGACCAGCGTATTGGCAAGGCGACGATCGCGGCCGTCGCCGCTGCGTAAAATCGTGCGTGATCAGGAAAAGTGGACGCCGGTTTTCCGTCCGATCACGCACCTCACTTGAGATTCCGATCACGATCACTTCAGATCGAGGCAACGTGAAGTGATCGTGATCGGTCGCCATAGCGCCGCCGTAATCGGTCCCCATGTGATGAGCCGGTTCATACCAGGAGTTTCTTCATGGATCGCCGCTCGCTCGCTGCTCTGGGTCTTACCGGCCTTGTAGCCGCCGCAACTTTCGCCACCCCGTCCCAAGCCCAGGAGTCCAAGACCATGCCGCGCGTTTTTCCCTCACCGGTCACGGCGAGGTGAAGTCCAAGCCCGACATGGCGGTCGTCAATGTCGGCGTCATGTCGCAGGCCAAGACCGCGCGCGAGGCGCTGACCGAGAACACCGCGGCCATGCAGAAGATCTTCGCCGCCCTCAAGGCCGCCGGCATCGAGGACAAGGACATCCAGACCTCGAATTTCAACGTCAATCCGCGTTACCAGTACGATCAGAATAATGCCCAGCCGCCGCGCGTAGTAGGCTATGATGTGTCCAACATGGTCTCGGTGTCGGTGCGCAAACTCGACACTTTGGGTCAGGTGCTCGACACGATGGTGAGTGAAGGGTCGAACCAGATCAACGGCATCGGCTTCGTCATTTCCGATGACGAGAAGCTTCAGGACGAGGCGCGCAAACTCGCCGTCGCCGACGCCGAGCGCAAGGCCAAGCTCTATGCCGCGACTGTCGGAGTCACGCTCGGCCAGATCATGTCGGTGAGCGAAGGCAACTTCCAGCCGCCGCAGCCCGTATTCTACGGCAAGGCGGTGCGCCAGGATTCCGCCGGCAATGTTCCGGTCGCCGCCGGCGAGCTGACCGTCGCCGCGGATGTGAACATCACATGGGAGATCAAGTAACGGTAATAGACCGTTGATTTGACTCGGATATTGCGGATCGGCCGGGAGGCGTCCCGGCCGGGCCGTTCAAGGAGGTAGATCATGGCTATCCGTCACTTGATCATCTGCGCGATGCTCGCAGCCTTCATGCCGGTCGCGGTGCCGGTCTTTTCCGACACGGCCCAGGCCGCGACGCAAACCACCACCAAGAAAAAGAAGAAGAAGCCGGCGCCTAAGAAGACTGCGGAGCCGCAGGTAAAGAAGAACTTCGGGGCGCCGCGTCCTGGCGAGCCGAATGCCGGCTGGACCGATGATTGCCTGTTCTATTACCAGGTCTATGGCCGCACGCCGCCCATCTGCGGCAAATATGGCCGCTCCTTCATGACGTGGGATTGAGCATCAATTCTATACGGAACAGGATTACCGCTGCTGACTTGTCTTGTCACTGAATTGGGATAACTCTTTCGCCTTCCGCTCAACCAGCGCAGAGCCCCCTCATGCCCGTCTGTGAAGCAGACCCCTGGCGCCTGCAATATTTCGAGAACGTCCCTTGCCCGGCCGATGTCAATATCCCGACCGAGGATTGCGACGCCTGGATCTGGAATCCGCGCGAGAACTGGATCTACGACAAGTTATGCGTGGCGCAGAGCCAGGGGCTCGATTGCGGGCCGCACGGCGTCATGCCGAAGCGCTTCCCTGTCTTCTCCAAGCCCATCATCAATTTGAAAGGCATGGGGGTGGCGAGCGGCGCGTTTCGCTCTCTCTCCGACTATGAGAGGGGCTACACACCCGGCCATTTCTGGACGGCACTTCTGACCGGCGAGCATGTCTCGACCGATTGCGCCATCGTCAAGGGCGACATCCGCTGGATCAGGCACACGACCGGCACGCCCTTCGGCGATAATGGCATGTTCGATTACTGGACCATCCATGCCGCGGACCGCGGGGACCTCGAAGCCTATATTCGCGGCTGGGCCGGCGAGCATCTCGACCGCTACACCGGCATGCTCAATGTCGAGACCATCGGCGGCCGCATCATCGACGCCCATCTGCGTTTCGCCGATCAATGGCCCGACCTCTATGGTCCGGGCTGGGTCGCCGCGCTGGTCAGACTCTATGCGGAGAAGCGCTGGTTTTTCCCCGAGGAAGGCGAGCGGCGCGACGGCTATTCCGTCGTGCTCTTCGGCCGCCATGGCCGCAATCACCGCCACCCCTCGCCGGCAAGCGTCGCCGCGGTGCGCGCCATGCCCGGAATATCGAGCGTACAGATCACCTTTCACGAGACGAAGCCGGCCGAAGACCATGCCGCACCGCCGGGCGGCTTCCGCCTTGCCATCATCAATGCACATGATCGCGAGATGGGTTTCGCCGCCCGCCGGCTTCTCGCCAAGGCCTTTCCGGCGGAGGACCTGCACGTCCCCGCCGAGGACAACTGGCCGGTTGAACAGACGGCACAAGTATTATAATAGCATAAGGACTCTCGGGGAGGAGCCCGCTTCATGCGCTGTGATTTGAGCGGCCAGGTTGCTTTCGTCACCGGCGGCGCGGGTGCGATCGGCCGCGTCGCGGCACGGCGGCTGGCCGACAATGGCGCCAGCCTCGTCATTGCCGACATAGATGGCGACGGCGCCCGAGAGATCGCTTCCGGCCTCCCCGACGCCTTGGCGGTCGCTGTCGATATCCGCGACGGCACTGCCGCCGACCGCGCTGTCGCCGCCACGCTCGAGCGCTTCGGCCGCCTCGACATCCTTATCAACAATGCCGGGGTCAACACGCTGAGCCACCGCGTCGCCATCGACGAATTCCCGCCCGAAGAGTGGGAGCGCATCACCGGCATCGATCTCGACGGCCTCTATGTGATGAGCCGCGCGGCGCTGCAACCCATGCTCGCCTCCGGGCGCGGCGGCCGCATCGTCAATATCGCCTCCGTCGTCGGTCTCGCCGCCATGCGCCTGCAAAGTCCCTTTGTTGCCGCCAAGGCCGGCATCATCCATCTCACCCGTTCGATGGCGCTCGAGCTCGGATCGCGCGGCATTCTCGTCAACGCCATAGCACCCGGCTCCGTCCTTACCGAGCTCACGGCAAAGCTCTTTTATGGCGAGGACGGCAAGTTCGCGAGCCGGGCGCGCGATTTCATGGCCCATGTACCGCTCGGCCGCCCCGCCGAGCCGCGCGAGATCGCCGAAACCATCTTGTTTCTCGCCTCCCCAGGTGCGAGCTACGTCAATGGCCAGGTCCTCGCCATCGATGGCGGCTGGACGGCGGGATATATGATGTGACCGCCGCCATGCAGATCGATCTTCTGGATACAGCGATTGCTGTTCTGGGTGAAAACAATGCCATCGCACGCGCCGCGACCGCGGCCCTCACCGCCAATGGTGGCCGGATCGTCGCGGACGCGCCGCGCGCCGACATTCTGCTCGTCTCCTGTCCGCTTGTTGCCGCCGCACCGCAAGGCGATCTCTCTGCGCTGCTGCGGGACGCGCGGGCCGCCGCGACCGCGATGAGCGCGCGCGACCATGGCCGCATCCTGTTCCTGCTGCCGGCGCTCGCCGCCTTGCCCATGCGCCGCCATCCCCTCTATGGCGCCGAGATGGCCGGAATACTGGCTTTGATGCGCGGCCTCGCGATGCAATTCGGGCCCCGCGTCCTCGTCAATGCGGTGGGCCTCGGCCCGATCGCGGAAGAGACCCTGATTGCGGGCGATCCGGCCCAGCTCAGCCATATACCGCAGGGCCGCCCCGGCACGATCGCCGAGGCCGTGGCGGCGATCCTGTTTTTCTGCGATCCGCTCAACACCTATACGACCGGGCAGATGCTCGCCGTCGACGGCGGCTGGAGCGCCGGCTACGGGCGTAACTTCTAACCTTCATCACGCTTGGCGGCGCCGTCGTGATGAGGCTACAAGCGAGCCATGGTGGAGAAAAACGGCAAACGCGGCACGGCCAAGCTCGGGGTGCGCGAGATCGCCAAGCGCGTCGGCGTGGCGCCGATGACGGTGTCGCGCGCGCTGTCCAATCCCGACATGGTCTCGCCCGAGACCCGCGCCAAGGTGCTCGCCGCCATCGACAAGGCCGGTTTCGTCCCGAACCGTCTCGCCTCGAGCATGCGCGGCAATGGCCGCATGATCGGCACCGTCGTGCCGCCGCTCATCAATTCCGGCATTGCCGATCAGGTGCAGGGCATGTCGGACGAATGCCACGAAGGCGGCTATTCGATGCTGCTGGTCCAGGGAGAATTCACCCAGGAAGCCGAGGAGACGGCGATCCGCGCCCTGCTCGGCTGG
This sequence comes from Nordella sp. HKS 07, assembly GCF_011046735.1. NCBI lineage: Bacteria > Pseudomonadati > Pseudomonadota > Alphaproteobacteria > Hyphomicrobiales > Nordella > Nordella sp. HKS 07. The sequence goes on from NZ_CP049258.1 coordinate 69,587, forward strand.
CGCCCCGCCGGCATGATCCTGCAGAGCTTTGTGCAAAGTGCCGCGGCGCGCGCCTTGCTCGCCGGCGGCGGCGCGCCGGTGGTCGAGATCTCCGAGATCAAGGGCCGCAAGCCGATCGACATGGCGGTCGGCGTGTCCAATTTCGAAACCGCCTATGCCATGACCATGCATCTGGCGGCCAAGGGCTATAAGCGCATCGGCTTCGTCTCGACCCCGATCCACGGCAATGACCGCCTGCGCCAGCGCCGCACCGGCTATCATGCCGCACTGGCCGAGCTCGGCATCGCCAACCATGACGACATGGAAGTCGAGGTGCCGATCACCGCCAAGGGCGGCGCCGACGCCTTGCTCGAGCTCATCGCGCGCCATGCCGATATCGACGCCATTTTCTTTTCAAGCGACACGCTGGCTGTGGGCGCGGTGCAGGAATGCCACCGCCGCGGCTGGGCGGTGCCCGGACGTATCGCCATCGCCGGCTATGGCGACATGGACATCGCCGCGCAGCTCTTCCCGCCTCTCACCACGGTCAGGGTCGACCGCTACGAGATGGGACGGCGCGCCGTGCGCCAGCTCCTGGCCCGTTTGAATGGCGATGCCAAGGTGCCGACCGTCACCAGCATCGGCTTCGAGATCGTCGACCGCGACAGCGCGTGAAACGGGCCCCAGACTCGTTTAATTTTCCCTTCTCCCGCCTGCGGGAGAAGGTGGCGCGAAGCGCCGGATGAGGGTGTACTTTGCGAAGCGAAACGAAGGTCGTTGAAGAAGCCGCACTATTGAGACAACACCCTCACCCGCCCTGTCGGGCACCCTCTCCCGCCAAGCGGGAGAGGGGGAATACTTGAGACAGCTCGCAGGTAGGGAACGTCACAGAAGTTTCACTTCTCCCGCCGCCCCAGCCGCCTTTCCCAGCCTCCCTCATGCACATTGAGATAGGCGTTGGGATCGTAGGGATGCCGGTCGATCTCATCGATATTGAGATCGATGCCGAGGCCTGGCGCATCGGGCAAGGACAGATGGCCGTTCGCCGGATCGATCCCGGGATGCCAGGTGACGAGATCGCGCGTCCAGGGATCGTTGAAGGCGTCGAAATGCTCCTGGATCAGGAAATTCGGCACCGCGGCGGCAAGCTGCAGGCAGACCGCGGTCGCTACCGGCCCGCCGCTCTGATGCGGCGCGATATGGCTGCCATGGGCGAAGGCCAGATTGGCCACTTGCAGGCTCGGCGCGATGCCGCCGAGCGACATCGGCTCGGGCTGAAAGATATTGACGCCGCCGCCCGCCGCCAGGGTGTAGAACTGCCCGACCGTGTCATACATCTCGCCCGTCGCCACCGGAATGGGCGAGCGACGCGCTACCTCGTGCACCGTCTCCTGCCGGTCGCGTGAGGTCGGCTCCTCCCACCAATAGATGTCGAGATCGGCGAAGCGCTCCGCCGCCTGAAGCGCCGCGATCTCGGTGAAGCGCGCATGCACGTCGATAAGGATCCGCGTGTCGCCCGGCAGGCCGTCGCGCAGTTTGCGGCAGATCGCATAGGAAAGCTCGAGCTCCTCGCGCGACAGAAAACCCTGCGCCGCACCGAAGGGATCGAGCTTGAGCGCCTTGAAGCCCTTGTCGATCACAGCTTTCGCCGCTTCCAGGAAGGCTTCCGGCGTGCGTTCGGTGCGATACCAGCCATTGGCATAGCCCAGCACCGCGTCGCGCATCCGCCCGCCCAGAAGCTGGTGGATCGGCACGCCGAGGCTCTTGCCGAGAATGTCCCAGCTGGCGACCTCGATCGCGGCGATCACAGTGCGATGGATGTGGCCGCCGTCGAGCGACACGCTGTCGAGCAGGCGCTTCGCCAGCGCATTGATGCGGCGCGGATCTTGTCCGATGGCCAGGTGCTTGAGCTCATGCACCCCCGCTTCGGTCGTCTTGATGAAACCGTTGAGCGTTCCCTCGCCCACGCCATGGATCCCCTTGTCGGTATGGACCTTCACGAACAGCCAGTTCTTCCAGCCGGCGCCGACGGTGAAGGTTTCGATCTCCGTGATCTTCATGGCAAGCTTCCTATCTCACGGCAGTGATCTTCTCGACGATCGCCGCCGTCGTCAAACCGTAGCGCGCCTGCAGCGTCGGTACCGCACCGCATTCGATATAGCGGTCCGGCAGGCCGATCCGGGTGATCTTGCGCGCCACGCCGGCGTCGAACAGGGTCTCGGCGACGAGGCTCGCAAGCCCGCCCGCCACGACATGGTTCTCCGCGGTGACGAGATGATCGACATGCGCCGCGAAATCCGCCACGGCGTCGTGATCGAAGGGCTTGATCGTCGGCACATGCAGGACGCCGACGCTGATGCCGCGCTTTTCGAGCTCCGCCGCCGCATCGAGCGCGCGTTCCGTCATCAACCCCGTCGCGATGATGCCGACATCTTTGCCTTCGCGCAGCTTGCGCGCCTTGCCGATTTCGAAGCGATAGCCGGGATCGAGAACGACCGGTACATTGCCGCGCAGCAGCCGCATATAGACGGGGCCCGGATGATCGGTGATCGCCGCCGTCGCCGCCATGATCTCGGTCGCATCGCAGGGATCGATGACGACGAGGCCGGGGATCATCCGCATCAGCGCCAGATCCTCGATCGCCTGATGCGTGCCGCCATAGCCGGTGGTGATCCCCGGCAAGCCGGCGATGATCTTCACATTCAGGTTGGAATGGGCGAGCGCTATGGCCACGAAATCATAAGCGCGCCGGGTCGCAAAGACGCCATAGGTGGTGGCGAAAGGCTGCTTGCCGGCCCGCGCCAGTCCTGCCGCCACCGCCACGAGATTCTGCTCTGCCATGCCGACATTGAAGAAGCGCTCCGGGAAGGCGTCGCGGAACGGATGGATGTCGGTATATTTGCCGAGATCGGCGGTGAGGCCGACGATCTCCGGCCGCGTCTGGGCCAGCTTCGCCAGGGCCTGGCCGAAGGGCGCGGTGATGTTCTGCCGTCCGCCGCCGGTCGCCTCGTCCTGCCCCATGGCGAGGGTGCGGCCGGCCTGTTTCGTTGGTGCACTCATGGCTCAGCCCCTCACGCTGTCTTCGAATTCGGCGATGATGCTGTCCCATTGCGCCACATCGACACTGAAGAAATGCGATTTCGGGCTCGCCTCGATGCGCGCCGCACCCTTGCCGGGCTTGGTGCGCAGCACGATCGCCTTGGGTTTGCCGTTGCGGCTGCGCGTGCGCGCCAGGGCATCGCTCACCGCTTGCATGTCGTTGCCGTCGATTTCGATCGTCTCCCAGCCGAAGGCACGCCATTTGTCGGCGACCGGCTCCATGTCGAGCACCATCGGCCCGTCCGCCTGGATGCCGTTGCAATCGATCAGCGCGACCAGGCGGTCGAGACCGAAATGGCTTCCCGCCATCGCCGCCTCCCAGGTCGAGCCCTCCTGCATCTCACCGTCCGACAGTTCGACGAAGACGCGCGCGTCGGAAGCAGACAGCCTGACGCCGAGGGCTTGGCCTACGCCCTGCCCGAGACCATGGCCGAGCGAGCCGCCGATCACCTCGACGCCTGGCGTCGTGTCGAGCGTCGACATTTCGAGCCGGCTGTCATCGGCGCCATAGGTGGAAAGCTCGGAGAGCGGGATGATCCCCGCTTCGGCGAGGGCCGCCCACAAGGCGATCGAATAATGTCCGGTCGAGAGCAGGAATCGGTCGCGGTCCGCCCAGTCGAGATTGCCGGCGTCATAGCGCATTTCATGGAAGTAGAGCGCCGCCAGGAGATCGGCGATGCCGAGCCCCTGGCCGATATAGCCCTGCCCCTGGCCGCGCGCCATGGTGAGCATGTGGCGGCGCAGGCTGGTCGCGCGCCGCTTGAGATCTGCGACATCGGCGTCGCCGGGTGGAGAATTGCGTGCCATGAGATCAGTCCTTGTCGAGTCCGCCGGACATATTGAGCCGCTCGGCGGTCATGTAGGCGGGCGCATCGAGCGCCAGCCAGACGACGGCTTTCGCCACTTCGCCGATCTCGGCGCGCCGGCCGAGCGGAATGCGCCGGGTGCGCTCGTCCAGAAAGGCCTGCAGATCGTCGCGGCCGTTGATGCGGGCGAGTTCGACCTCGGTCGAGCGCTGCATGTCGGTGTCCATCATGCCGGGCGCCAGGCTGTTGACCAGAACGCCATAGGGCGCGAGTGCCACGGCGAGCGCGCGCGTGATCGAATCGACGCCAGCCTTGCTCGCCGTGTAGGCCGTATAATCGGGCAATGCCATGCGCGAGCCGGGCGAGGTGATATTGACGATGCGCCCCGAACGTTGATCACGCATCACCCGCCCCGCCGCCTTGCAGGCCATGGCGAGTGCCGTGACATTGAGCGCCATGGTGCGCGTCCAGCAGGCGAAGGTGGACTCGAGAAAGGGCTCGATGGCGCCATAGCCCGCATTGTTGATGAGGATATCGATGCCGCCCCAGCGCGTGACGACCTTCTCCACCGCGGCCTCGGGCGCGCCCTCACGGGTGAAGTCGCTGACGATCGCCTCCGCCTCGGCCCCTTCAGCGCGCACGAGTTGCGCTGTCTCGGCGATGCCGGCTTCATTGATGTCGGTGATGGCGACGGCGGCACCCCGCCTTGCCAGTTGCAGTGCCACTTCGCGGCCGAGCCCGCCGGCGGCGCCCGTGACGAGCGCCCGTGGGCGCGTCTCATTCTTCGGTTTGTCGGTCATCTTGACGATGACTGATACCGGTACCATAAATCTCTGTCAACGGAGAGGTCGCGCATCCTGCAAGGTTCGCTATCATTGGCGACGCATTCGGAGAGGGAAAACATGAAGATCGTCGCCATCGAGACCGTGCAGATCGCGGAGTTTCCTTTCCTCTTCTGGCTGCGGCTCTATACCGATGCCGGTATCGTCGGCACCGGCGAGACCTTCTGGGCGCCGGGGCCGGTGGCGAGCTACATTCACGATCATGTCGCCTCCTATCTCCTCGGCAAGGATCCGCGCGACATCGAGCTGCATGATCGCACGCTGGCCAGCGTCTATGTCGGCGCCCGCGACTCGGGCGCCGAACTGCGCGGCAATTCGGCCGTCAATATCGCGCTCTGGGATATTTACGGCCAGGCGCTTGGCGAGCCCGTCTGGCGCCTGCTCGGCGGGCGCACCCACCATAGTGTCCCGATCTACAACACCTGCGCCGGTTATGGTCATGTCAGGGCGACGAAGCGCAACGCTCTCTTCGAGCGCACCGAGGACTGGTCGCTGAAGCCCGGGGATTCGGCCGAAGGGCCTTACGAGGATCTTCTGGCCTGGCGTTACAATGCCGGCGAGTTGGCCAAGAGCCTGTTTTCCGAAGGCATCGGCGCCATGAAGATCTGGCCCTTCGACATCGCCGCCGAGGCGTCCAACGGCACGCGCCTGTCGCTGGCCGATCTCGACAAGGCGCTCGCGCCCTTCGCGAAGATTCGTGAGGCCGTCGGCCGCGAGATGGAGATCATGGTGGAGCTCCACGGCCTGTGGACCCTGCCGCCCGCTCTGCGCATCGCCGAAGCGCTGAAGCCCTATGACGTGGCATGGCTCGAGGAGCCGATCCGCTACAACGAGCTCGACGCCTTGGCCGAGCTCGCCCGCCACACGACCATTCCGATCGCCGCGAGCGAGCGGCTCGCCACGCGCCAGATGTTCAAGCAGCTGATCGACAGGCGCGGCGCCTCGGTGATCATGATCGACCTGGCCTGGTGCGGCGGCCTTTCCGAAGCCCGCAAGATCGCCAACATGGCCGAAGCGAGCGAGCTTCCGGTGACCTTGCATGATTGCACCGGGCCCGTCGTCTACGCCGCGAGTTGCGCCCTGTCCGCCACGCTGCCTAATGTAAATTACCAGGAAGCGGTGCGCGCTTATTACACCGGCTGGTACCGCGAGATCACCGACGACATCCCGGTTGTGACCGCCGGAAAAGTGGCGCCTTTGGAAGGACCGGGCCTTGGCCTCAGCCTCAAGCCGGAGCTGTTCCGAAGATCGGATGCAACGGTCCGCAAGACCGCGCTGTGATCCCCTCTCCCAATTTGGCCGAAGTCGGGGTGAGGGCTCCATCTACTTTGCGGCATCAATGGCCGCAAGCAACGCCGCGTTGCTGAACGGTTTCGAAAAAAATGCAATGGCACCGGCAGCTTCGCAACGTTCTCGTGTTCCGGCATCGCCGCGCGCAGTAATGATGATCGCCGGGACTTCCACACTCGTGAGTTTCAGATGCTGAAGGAGTTCGAGGCCCGTCATCCCGGGCAGCTGCAGATCGATAATCACGCATCTCGGCAACCCATCCGGCAGCGCGGCGACGAACTCCTCCGCTGTAGCATACGTCTTCGCTTGAATTCCGCGAACACGTAGCAAGCGTCTCAGAGCCTTCAACACGGACGGGTCATCATCGACAATAGCGATCCAACCGGAAGCCTTCGCCATAAGCCGGATTATGCGGCTGCTCTATCCGGGATGTCGATCTGATCCTTGGACCAGTAGGCTCCATCTCCTCCTATTTTGTAATGCCGGCCTTTTGCGCCATTCGCACGAGTTCGGCAACTGTCCTCACCCCCAGCTTCCTCATCACGGCACCGCGGTGCAACTTGATGGTGTTTAAGACCGTGCCAAGATCGCCGGCGATTTGCTTATTGAGACGTCCGGCGACAACGTGGGCGAAGACCTCGCGTTGACGAGGAGTCAAAGTCGCAATCTTCGCTGCAATCGATGCCAGTTCGGTGTCCATCTGACGAGTCTTCGCATCCTCTTCCTGGGCGCGGGCTATCGCTGCCAACAAGTCCTGGTTGCTCATGGGTTTGGTGAGGAAATCGATGGCGCCGGCCCTCATCGCGCGTACAGTTATCGGAATATCGCCCTTTCCGCTGAGAAAAATGACTGGTCGATGCGATCCGCCTATGGTCAATGCCTGCTGGAGCTCGAGACCGTCGAGGCCGGGCATGGCGACGTCCAATATGGCGCACCCTGGAATCGTCGCATCGTGGTCTGCGAGAAACTCGTGAGGCGAGGTATATGATTGAACATGATACCCCTTGGTACGCAGCAGTCGTGACAACGCCTTGATCAGTCTGGCGTCATCATCGACAATGAATACCGTGAACGTCCTTTCCATCACTTAGCCGTCGCGAACATTTGCTCGGTCGGCAGCGACAGTTCTGCGACCGCCCCGCCAGCCACATCGTTCGAAAGTGCCAGACTTCCGCCATGAGCCCGAACGATCGTTGAACAGATGGTCAGGCCGAGGCCAAGACCATGAGGCTTGGTGGTATGGAACCGCTCGAACAATCGGCCCTGCTCCGAAAGGGGGATACCAGTACCGCAATCCTTCACAAGCACTTTAACCCTCCCAGCTCCAGCCGCGTGCGTCGAAAGCATGACGAGCCGCCGCTCCTGGGGTGTGGAGGCCATAGCATCCATTGCGTTCATGATGAGATTCAGGAGGACCTGCTGCAGCTGGACCGGATTGCCGAAGGTCACCGGAAGGGCGTCTGCGAGATCAAGCTTGACATTGATCCTGCGGCTGATCAACTCGCTGTGAAGCAATGCGAGGGTTGATTTGATCGTATCATTGATATCGACCTCTTCGAACTTCCTTTCGCTCTTTCTCAGGAGGTTGCGCATACGCTCGATGACTTCGCTCGCCCTGCGATTGTCGTGAACGATATCCTCGAGAACACCGCGAACCTCGCCGAGGTCCGGCGAGTTCTCCGCCAGCAGATCGAGCCCTGTTTCGGCGTTCGACTGGACTGCAGTGAGAGGCTGGTTGATTTCATGGGCGATCGCGCCCGAGAGCTCGCCTAGCGCGGAGATACGGGTCAGATGCGCAAGCTCCTGGCGTTGCGCTGCCGCTTCGTTTTCTGCTCGTCGTCGTCTGCGGTTCTGAAAGAGAACGTAGGCAATCAGGAATGTCTGTGCGATGATGAGCGCTGCGGCAGCCGCGATGTGCCAGCGGTATTGCTTCCAGGCGGGTGGCGACCAATTCACGATGTCGCTGCCCTCGGGAAGGTTCGCGAAAGACAGCGACAGACGTTCCAATACGGCTCCATCCACGACATTGTGACTGGTATCCCCGATATAGGGCCGGATGCTGGATGCTTTCTCGCCGCCGAGCACGCGCAGGGCTAGTCGTGCGGTCTCTTGTCCCACTGCCTCGAAACTATCGGCATAAACGCCAGCAACTCCGGTGCCAAGGAAGGAATCGTAGGGCCCAAAGATCGGCGCCGGCGAGACCTCGGCAAGCATACGGAGGACATCGCGAGGTACGAATTGCCTACCTGCGCCATCTTCGAACACGCTGAGATAAATGACGATGGTCTGAGGCGGCAGCGCCTTGATTTTATCGAGCAGCTCCCCGACTGGAAGTCCGGCAAGATAGGTCACGCGGTAGCGATCCTCGAAAGGCTTGAACGCTTCGTGCGCAGTTTTTTTCCAGTTACGGTCGAACTCGGCGGCACCGCTCACGACGACGATATCCATCGCGTCGGGCATCAGCCGCCTGGCAAGTTCGACTACCTTTCGAACGTCGAGCTCGCTCAGAATTCCAGTACTGTTCGATAGGTTTGCAATGGACGGATCGTCAGGGGGGACTTGGGTGAAGATGATCGGTGCCTCGGGGGCGAGCGTGCTCCGTTCCCTACTCAGTAGCATGATTGCATCGTCCGCTATCCCAATCATCAGGTCAATTTTGAGATCCCGATACTTGTCGCGGAGGTATCGGGAATAATTGCCGGACGTCCAAATCTTTGGGAAGCGCATTTCATCGAAATACTCGGTGTAAAGACGGACAGTGGAGCTTTCAGAAAATCCCGATCGCAGTCCGCGCGCAACAAGTTGCATGGCCGGCAGCTCGGAGTCGGCCGAAAAGACGATGAGTACGTTCGGCTGACGGCTATCCGCCTCGGCATGGGCCTCGATCGCCGTAAGACAGTTGATCGCAAAAGCTAAAACGATGAGAGATGCCTTGTGAGCGCCATTCGGCGAATGTATGCGTCGCCGGGGTGCACCCGCGCATTTAATTGAGCCAAACCAAGGAGATGCAAAGACCGACAGCCGGGTCTCGGCGAACGTGCGGAGCGCGCGCTCTACGCTAAGGGCAAGAGAACGACGGCGGACCCGCATGTCACCCTACTGGCCGGGATGATACCCACGCCCATCATACGCGATCCGAAGACTTCAATGAATACCAGTGGCGTCGTCCCCTAGGGACCCCAGCGGGTTTATCGTGGGCGGTATCGGGCTGATCCTGGTCCAAGGTCCACTGGTCCAAGGCACAGTAGCGCCCCGTAATTTTGTTTGGAATCATCCGGGAAGGCCGCACCACATGGTGCCTTACGACCGAAGGAGCACGGTGATGAGCAACAGTGTTGCCCCCGACCGTTCCCAGCCCCCCGCAGCCTCAGCCGGCGCAATCTTCTCCTGGCCGGCACTACGCTTGCCGCAGTGACCGCCCTTGGTGACGGAAGTGTATCGCCGATCAGGAAAGCAATGGCCCAAGTGAAACGTCCCAACATCCTTGTCATCTGGGGTGATGACATCGGCATGTGGAACGTCGGTGCGTATTGCAACAGCATGATGGGCAAAACGCCGAACATTGACCGGATCGGCAAGGAAGGGATTATCTTCACGGATCACTACGGTCAACCGAGCTGCACCGCGGGACGCGCGGCCTTCATCACCGGTCAACTGCCCGTGAGGACAGGCATGACCACGGTCGGAATACCAGGGTCGAAGCGAGGAATACAGAAGGAAGACCCAACTCTGGCCGAGGTGCTGAAAAGTCAGGGATACGCCACCGCCCAGTTCGGCAAGAACCATCTCGGCGATCGCAATGAACATCTGCCGACCGCCCATGGTTTCGACTACTGGTTCGGCAACCTCTATCACCTCAACGCAGAGGAAGAACCTGAAGAGCTTGACTATCCCGGCCAGAAGAATCCGGAATACACAAAGATGTTTGGGCCACGTGGCGTTCTTCGCGTTAGCGTGATCGACATCGATGATCCAAGCGAGGATCCGAAATTCGGCCGGGTCGGCAAACAAAAGATCGAGGACACCGGTCCCCTGACGCGCAAGCGCATGGAAACTATCGACGCCGAGGTGCTTGATGAGACATTGAAGTGGCTGGATACCAACGGCAAGGCAGACAAGCCACTCTTTGTATGGTTCAACACCACTGCTGTCCACATCTGGTCGCACCCGCCACAGAAATACATCCAGATGGCGGTAGACGAGGGCCGTGCTGAAGAAGACGTCCTGCGCGCCAAGATGATCGAGCACGATGAGCATGTCGGCAAGCTGCTGCAGAAGCTGGATGATCTCGGCGTTTCCGATAATACCATCGTCATATACTCCACCGATAACGGCTTCGAGCTGCTGTTTTGGCCGGACGGAGGTTACGCGCCCTTCCGCGGAGAGAAGGGCACCACGTGGGAGGGCGGCGTTCGGGTGCCGTGCATGGTCCGGTGGCCCGGAAAGATTCCAGCTGGCCAGGTGTCCAACGAGCTCCAGAGTCACGAAGACGTCTATGTGACCCTTGCATCTGCCGCTGGACTGCCGGATCTCAAGGAAAAAGCACTCACCGGCGTCGAGCTCGGATCAACAACTTATAAGGTCCACCTAGATGGCTATGACAATCTCGATCATTGGACCGGCAAGTCGCAGAAGTCGGCACGTCGCGAATACTTCTACTATGACGAGACGGATCTGATGGCCATCCGCGTGGATGCGTGGAAACTCGCCTTCGGCGTGAAGAAGGACGGTCTATGGTGGAATGAAAAGAGTTACCCCAGCGTTCCTTATGTCTTCAACCTGAAGATGGATCCGATGGAGAAGATGGATCCTGAATCGCACGAATGGGGTTACATCGGGCGCAAGTTTGTTGCCTCGAAACTGTGGGCGCCGACAGCTGCCGGCCCGTTCTTGCAGATCCACCTTAAGAGTCTTGCTGACTATCCACCTCGCCAGGGTGCCGACACGTTGAGCATGAAGAAGGCCGTAGAGGATGCAATGAACAAGACCGCGAAGAAAGTCGGAGAGTAACCTCGGCCGACCGCCGTGCAGCTTCGAGATATACATCGCCCAGGTCATCTCCCATTGCGCCGCATGTTTGGCTTTCCGAAACTTGCGCCGGCCGGTGACTCCTTACATTGTCGTCGGCAAAAGTCCGGAAGGTGTCTGAATACATTGTGCGGAGCGCCGAAGAACCTTTGTACGCCTATAGACATTATGCTATTATAATATATCATTGCACCGGTGGCGGACAGAACAAGCCTGCGGGAAGCGGGCGGCAAGGGAGTTTTTGGTGTCCATTCCGGCGGCGCGCAGTCTCTATTCCACGGGCCAGCAGAATCTGCCCGACAGGCAGGTCCTGCTTGATCTCTTCGAGCGCATGGTCCTGCTGCGCCGCTTCGAGAGCGTCGCTCAGATCGCCTGCCGCAAGGGTGAAACGCCGGGCTTCCTGCACCTCTACCTGGGTCAGGAAGCGACAGGCACCGGCATATGCGCGCATCTGCGTCCCACCGACTGGGTGACTTCGACCCATCGCGGCCATGGTCATGCCCTGGCGAAGGGCGCCGATCCCGGCCGCGTGATGGCGGAGCTCTTCGGCAAGGTGGATGGGATCTGCGGCGGGCGTGGCGGCACCATGCATCTCTATGACCGCTCCGTCGGCCTGTTCGGCACCAACGGCATCGTCGCCGCGGGCATCGGCCACGCGGTCGGCATCGCGATGAGCGCGCGCCGGCGTGGTAGCAACGATATCGGCGTCGCCTTCTTCGGCGATGGCGCGGCCAATCATGGCGGCTTCCATGAGGCGCTCAATTTCGCGGCGGTGCAGAAGGCTCCCGCCGTCTTCGTCTGCGAGAACAATCTCTATGCGACGGCGACGCCGCTCAGATCCATTACCCTCAATCCGGAGATCGCCACCAAGGCCGCCTCCTATGGCATGCCGGGCGTCGCGGTCGACGGCAATGACGTCTTCGCGGTGTGGCTCGCGATGAAGGAGGCCGCCGAACGCGCCCGCGCCGGCAAGGGCCCGACGCTGATCGAGGCAAAGACGTATCGCACAGTCGGCCATCACGAGGGTGATCCGGTCATCGGCACCTACCGCAGCCAGGAGGAACTCGACGCCTGGATCAGGCGAGACCCGATCGACATGTTCCGCCAGCGCCTCATCGGGGAATATGGCATCGCCGATGCCGAAACGCTCGCCGGCATCGAGGATCGTATCGAAATGATCGTCGCCGGCGCGCTGGACTTCGCCCGCGCGTCGCCCGAGCCTGATCCTGCCAGCGTGCGCCGCCATGTCTTTGCCGATCCGATCAACCCGCCCGAGGCCCTTGCCCCCAGGGTAACCGGCGAGACGCGCCTGCAGGGTTGGCTCGAGGCGGTGCGCGACGGCATTGCCGAGGAGATGCGCGCCAATCCCTTCATCCTCTATTTCGGCGAGGGCACCGGCGAGCGCGGCGGCAGCTTCGCCCACACCAAGAATCTCTGGCAGGAATTCGGGCCCGAGCGGATGGTCGACACGCCGATCTCCGAACAGGGCTTCACTGCCGCCGCGATCGGCGCTTCGGCGACCGGTGCCCGCACCGTCTCCGATCTGATGTTCGCGGATTTCGCCTTCGAGACCGCCGGTCAGATAATCCTTCAGGCGGCGAAATTGCGCTACATGAGCAACGGCCAGATGAGCGCGCCCATGGTGGTGCGCGCCGGCGCCGGCGCGTTACGGAGTTCCGGGCCGCATCACAGCGGCATCTATCATCCGTTCTTCGCCCAGATGCCGGGCCTCGTCGTCTGCGTCCCCTCCACCCCGGCCGACGCCAAGGGCCTGATGAAGACGGCGCTGCGCGCTTCGGATCCCGTGATTTTGCTCGAGCCCAAGGCGCTCTTCGCCTCCAAGGGCGAGGTGCCGGTGGGCGATCATTACGTGCCCTTTGGCGTCGCCCGCATCGCCCGCGAAGGCTCCGACATCACCATCGTCGCCGCCGGCCAGATGGTGCAGCGCGCCCTCGAGGCGGCCGACGCGCTCCACGCCAGGGGCGTCGAGGCCGAAGTCATCGACCCGCGCACCATCATGCCCTTCGATATCGAGACGATCGTCGCCAGCGTGCGCAAGACGCATCGCCTTCTCGTCGTCGACGAGGCCTGGGCCATGTGCGGCATCGGCGGCGAGATCGCCCAGGCCATCAACGAGCTCGCTTTCGACGAGCTCGATGCGCCGCCGGGCCGGCTCCATACCGCGCCGACATCGCATCCTTTCGCGCCGGTGCTCGAGCGCGCGATGCTCATCGACTCGGGCCGCATCGAGCAAGGCGCCCTCGATGTCATCGCCGGCACGCCGCCCGTGCCCGATCACTGGTACGTCACCGGACTCAGGAGCGGGACGATAGCGCCGGCCGCCCCTGCCCGTCCGGCGCCGCAGGCGCCTGCTCTCGCACCCATTCCCGCAACGCCGTCCGACGACGAGCCGGTCACTATGCCCTTCGGCGACTTGACGGTCAGCGAAGGCAAGGTGGTGCGCTGGCTGAAGGCGGTGGGCGATGCGGTCAAGGCGGGGGAGCTGATCGCCGAGATCGAGACCGACAAGGCCGTCGTCGAAATCGAAGCCCCGTCCGCCGGCACGCTTCACCGCATCGATCAGCCGGTCGGCGCCGTCGTGCCGATGGGCGGGCGTATCGGCGGCATCAGAAAATAGGAAAGAGCATACCCATGAAGATCCTGTGCGCCAACTGGCAGGCGGATGATGATGCCGAGCTCGAACGTGAGCACTTTCCCGGCATCGACTTCATCCTCGCCCGCTCGACGAACGACAGGCCGGCCGAGATTTCCACCGCGATGTGTCAGGCCGCCGATGCGGTGATCAACTATTCACCCGCCCACAATATCGCCGCCCCGGCAGCCGCTTTTCCCAATGTGAGGATCGCGGTGCGCTCGGGCGTCGGCTTCGACAATATTGACGCCCCTGGCTGGGGCGCCCGCGGAATCCCCGCCTGCAACGTTCCCGATTATGGCACCACCGAGGTCGCCGATCACGCTCTGGCATTGGCGCTGGCGCTGACCCGCGGCACCTTCACCTATGCCAATGAGATCGCACGCGATGGGGCCTCGGGCTGGCATTTCGCCAAGGCGCCGCTGCTGCGGCGCCACAAGGGCGCGGTCTTCGGCATTGTCGGGCTCGGCCGCATCGGGCTTGCGGCGGCGCGCCGTGCCGCCGCTTTCGACATGCGCGTGATCTTCTATGATCCGCATCTTCTCTCGGGCGTCGATCTCTCGACCGGTTATGAACGCGTCCACGCGCTCGCCGATCTCATGCAGCTGTCCGATATCGTCAGCATTCACGCGCCTTTGAGTGAGGAGACGCGCGGCCTGATCGGCGCCGCGGCACTGGCGGCGGCGAAGCCCGGCCTCGTGCTCGTCAATACGGCGCGCGGCCCTATCGTCGAGCTCGACGCGCTGGAGAAGGCGCTGCGCCAGGGAAACGCGGCCGGAGCCGCGCTCGACGTATTGCCGAACGAGCCCGGCGATCTTGATCACCCGCTCATCGCTGCATGGCGCCGGCGCGAGCCCTGGATCGCCGACAGGCTCATCGTCACGCCGCATGCCGCATTCTACAGCCCCGCCGCCATGCGCGATCTCAGGCTCAAGGCGATCGAGGTCGTGCGCGCCTATCTCGCCGACGGGCGACTGACCAACTGCATCAACGGCGAGTTTCTAAGGTGACCAAGCGGCAAAAGGCTGGCCTCGACTTCGCGAAGCTATTATAAGGCCTCACAATGCGTGGCTGTCATGTGGATTGACCGGTGTCCAATATAGGCTTTCTTCCCAAGCGAAACCTCGCCCGGAAGAATGGGCCGCTCTACCGCCAACTGGCCGATGTGCTGCGCGAGCCGATCGCCAACGGCACGCTTGCCATAGGCGCCGAGCTGCCCAAGGAAGCCGCCCTCGCCGAGCATTACGGCGTCAGCCTCATCACCGTGCGCCAGGCCTTGCGCGATCTCGAGGCCGACGGCCTCGTCAGGAAGCGCTCGGCCAAGCCCACCATCGTCGCCGCGCGCAATCCGCCGCCCAATCTTGGCTGGAACTTCAAGAATTTCGCCGATATGGCGGCCTTCACCAGGGACGCGCAGCTCAAGATCATTTCCTATCGCCGGGAAGTCTCGCCGGTGCTGGAGCGCCATTTCGACATGCGCAAGAACGAGGCGGGCTATTGCCTGCGCAGCATCCTGTCCGTCGGCGCGCAGAAGAAGGCGCAGATCACTACCTATTTCCCGCCCGATATCGGCGCGAAGCTCAAGCGCGCCGACTTCTCCGACGTCCTCATCTTCCGCTCGGTGCAGCAGCATCTGGGACTGCGCCTCACTGTCGCGCATGTGACGGTCAGGGCCGAGATCGCCGATGATGCGCTCGCCGCCGATCTCGACATCTCCTCCGGCGAAGCCATCCTGACGGTTGAGATGCTTTATCAATCGGCAGATCAGAGAAACATCGAATTCTCGATTGCCCGCCATCCCGCGAGCCTGTTCAGCATCACCTACGACGCCCCCAACGACCTCGCTTGAGGGGGACACGCGAGATGCGCCGCGAGTTTCGTCGACAATATCTCAGGGCCTCCAGTTCTTCCCTTCTCCCGCCTGCGGGAGAAGGTGGCCGACAGGCCGGATGAGGGTGTCCTTCAACCTGAATGAGCGCGATGAGTTTTGCTTTCTCGGAATCGCAGTCGCATACTGAACCAACACCCTCATCCGCGCTTCGCGCACCTTCTCCCGCAAGCAAGCGGGGGAAGGGAAATGTTGGTCGACACCACCTCCGCCGCAGCAGACGCATGGACAAGGCCATAAAATTATAATAGCATGATAGCTGGCTCGAGGGCATGCTGCCTGTTGCAGGTATCTAACCCGGGCCGAGCAAGGATCGTTATTGAGCCATGGACGCTCCGCCGCCGGTCGAAAATTGACAAGGAGAATTGGTACCGGTATCAAAAATAGCCCCTTCTTCGAGGCAAGACGGCGAAGTCCGCATGAAGCTGAACCAGGAAACGCAAGCAGGGAGGAACACCATGAAGCTGAGGAATATTTGCGCGGGGCTCGCCGCGCTCGCGGCCGTCGTGACATCCGCGACGGTCACGCCTGCGGTGGCGCAGGACAAGAAGCCCTATGTCATCTATCTCTCCAACAACTTCGTCGCCAATGACTGGCGCCAGCAGATGGAGCGCGTCGCCGTCGTCTCGGTGAACAAGGGCCCGCTCAAGGGCCGCGTCGATCTCAGGATCGAGAATGTCGAGAACACCGTCCAGGCGCAGATCAACTCGCTCAACAACATCATCCGCCAGAAACCCGACGCCATCCTTGTCGATGCGGGCTCTGACTCGGCCCTCAATCCAACCATCAAGAAGGCCTGCGACTCCGGCATCCTGGTCATCAGCTTCGATCAGGTCGTCACCGAACCCTGCGCTTTCGCCGTCGCGTCCGACTGGGACCGCATCCCCACCGTCATGGCCGAGTGGATGGTCAAGCAGCTCGGCGGCAAGGGCAATGTCATTCTCGACCGCGGCCTCGCCGGGGCGCCGATCTCGGCGCAGCTCCAGCAGGGCTATGAGAAGGTCCTCGCCAAATATCCCGACATCAAGGTCGTCGGCTATTACAACGGCGACTACGCCTTGGGACCCGAACAGTCGGGCGTCGCCGCCCTCCTCGCCGCCAATCCGCAAGTCGACGGCGTTCTGACCCAGGGCTATGGCTCGGGCGCCATTCAGGCGCTCAAGGACGCCGGCCGCCCGATCGTTCCCGTCATCGCCTTCTCCTACAATGTGTCGGCCGTCACCTGTGCCCAGACGGAGGGCGCCAAGTGCATACTCGGCTCCAATCCGGCCTATCTCTCCTCCGAGGCGATCAAGCTCGCTGTCGATATCCTCGACACCGGAAACCGCCCCGCCGAGCGTTCGGTGTCGGTCAAGGGTGATTTCGTGACCACCGATCCCTTCGAGTCGCAGCTTTATCCGGGCACGAAGATGATCAAGATCGCTATCGGCGAGAATGCGTTCCCCGATCAGGCGCCCGGCCTGACGCTGCCGATCACTCCCGACTGGGTCGAGATCACCGCCGCAGAAGCAGCCGGCACCAAATAACCGGCCTGTGAAATTGGGCCCTTCGGAGTCAGGTCCGGAGGGCCGTCGCCTGGGATGCCCATGGATCTCATTGAAGCCACCGGCCTGTCCAAGCGCTTTGGCGGCATCGTCGCGCTGAGCGAGGTCGCTTTCAGCGCCGCCGCCGGCGAGGTGCACGCGCTTCTGGGCGAGAATGGCGCCGGCAAGAGCACCTTCATCCAGATTCTCTCCGGCGCCATCAGACACGATGCCGGATCGATCCTGATCGATAACCGCGACTATCGGCCCGCCGACCCCGACGCGGCCCGCGCCCGCGGCATCGCAGCGGTGTTCCAGGAACTCTCGCTGATCCCCGATCTCACCGTCGAGCAGAATATCTGGTTCCGCCAGGAGCCGCGCGGCGTGCTGCGCACCGTGGACAAGCGCGTGATGCGCCGCAAAACCGAGAAGCTTCTGGCGAAATACGACTTTCCCGAGCTGCGGGCGGGCCAGGAATTGCGCCACCTGACGCTCGCCGAGCGCCAGATCGTCGAGATTGCCAAAGGTCTCGCCAAGGAGCCCCGTATCCTGATCCTCGACGAAGCCACCTCGGCCTTGCCCGCCCGCGAGGCGGAATGGCTGCTCAATCTTACGCGCCAACTGGCCGCCGAAGGCCGACTTGTCATCTTTATCTCGCACCGCATGACCGAGATCCGGGCCATCGCCGACCGGCTCACCATCTTCCGCAATGGCCGCACCGTCGGCGCGCACAAGGCGGACGCCGTATCCGACGCCGAGATCGTCACCCAGATGATCGGCCGCAATATCGATCGGCTCTACCCTGAGCGTGTCGCCACCGCGACGGACCGCCTGGCGCTGAGTGTGCGGAATCTGTCGAGCGGAACGAGACTCGACCGCATCACGTTCGACTTGCGCGAAGGCGAGGTCCTGGGTGTCGGCGGCCTGCAGGGCCACGGCCAGCGTGAGCTCTTCCAGGCGCTCTTCGGCGCTGCCAAAGCCGGCGGCACGGTGGAGCTCTGGGGCAAGCCTGCTTCGCTCACGAGCCCGCGCGCGGCCCTGACGGGACGCGACGGCATTGCGCTCGTGCCGGAGGACCGGCGCGGCCAGGGACTGCTTCTCGCCAAGAGCGTGCGCGAAAATCTGACCTTGGCCGTCATCCGGCGCTTCACCGAGAAGGGTCTGCTCAGCCGCCGCAAGGAAGCCGCCCTCGTCCAGGAGATGGTCGATTTCCTGCGCATCAAGGCCGAGACGCCCGAGCAGCTCGCCGGCACCTTGTCGGGCGGCAATCAGCAGAAGGTGATCTTCGGCAAGATGCTTCTGACGGAAGCACGCGTGCTCCTGCTCTATGATCCGACGCGCGGCGTCGATGTCGGCACCAAGAGCGAGATCTTCCAGCTGATGCGCGACCTCGCCGCCAAGGGTTACGCCATCCTCTTCCATTCAAGCGACTTGTCCGAGCTGGTACATGTCGCCGACCGCGTGCTGGTGATGCGCAACGGCCGCATCGCGGCGACGCTTTCCGGCGAATTTATTTCCGAGGAAGGCATTCTCGGTGCGGCGATGCTCGACAGCGAGGCGGCGTGATGGCCGAACCCTTGAGCCGGATGGCCGGCATCGGCCCCCGCCCGTCGCTCGCCGACTGGCGCGCCCGGCTGCTCGACCGGGCTCCTTTCCTGGTCGCCTGCCTGATGCTGGCCGTCATCGTGCTCATTTATGGCAGCTATCAGACCGGTGTCTTCACGCTCGATGAGCTCAATCTCGACACCGCCGCGGCGATGACCTTGATGCTGGCGGCCACCGGCCAGACGATCGTGCTCTTGCGCGGCGGCATCGATCTGTCGATCGGCGGCATGATCAGCCTCGGCACGGTGATCGCCGCGACCCGTTTCGGCGACGACCCGGCCCAGGTGGTGCTGTGGTCGCTGCTCATCCTCGCCCTCGGCTTCGCCATCGGCGCGTTGAACGGCCTGATGATCTCCGCCTTGAAGCTCCAGCCCTTCCTGGTGACGCTCGCCACCTGGTCGATCCTGAGCGGCACCGCCATGCTCATCCTGCCGACTGACGGCGGCAGCGTGCCGGGCTGGTGGCTCGGCTTCGGCTATATGCATTTCCTCGGCCTGTCGGGCCCGGTCTGGATGCTGATCGCGCTCATCCTCTTCTGGTTTTGGTTCCGCGCCACGCGCATGGGCATCACCATTCAGGCCACCGGCTCCAACGAGAAATCGGCCTTCCTGTCCGGAGTCTCGATCACCAGGGTCAACATCGTCACCTATGGCCTGTCCGGTCTGTTCGCGGCGGGTGCCGCTCTCTATCTCACCACCCAGACGGGAGCCGGCTCTCCGACCATTGGCAAGGACTACATCCTGCCGTCAGTCGCCGCCGCGGTGATCGGCGGCGTCAGCCTGTTCGGCGGGCGCGGCCATCTCGCCGGCACGCTCATCGGCGCCTTCATCCTCACCCTCATCGGCAATCTGGTCTTCGTGCTCAAGATCTCGAGCTACTGGCAGCCCGTGGCCTCGGGCGCGATTCTCCTTCTGTCGGTCCTGGCGAGCTCACTTGCCGAGAAGGCCGCACGTGGGCGCGGCGCATGAGCGCGTTCCTCATCCGCAACCGGTCGATCGTGCTGGCCTATGCCGGCATGGCGGTCCTGCTGCTCGTCACCTCGCTGTTCTCGCCTGGCTTCCTCTCCGCCGCCAATATGAGCTCAACGCTGGTGCTTGCCACCTTTATCGGGATCGTCGCGCTCGGCCAGACTCTGGTGATCATCGGCGCCGGCATCGACCTTTCGGTACCCTGGGTGCTGAATGCCGCCGCGATCATCATGACCCTGCTCTGCGCCGGCCAGGACACGCCGCTTCTCTGGGTGGCGCCCCTGGTTCTCGCCGGCGCCGCCGGCATCGGCCTCATCAATGGCATCGGCGTAGCGCATTTCGGCGTGCCGCCGATCATCATGACGCTCGCCACCAATGTCATTCTGCAGGGGCTGGTTCTGGTCGTCACCGGTGGCTCGCCCACGCCTTCGGCTCCCGATTTGATCAAGTTCCTCTCCGTCGGGCGCATCGGCGGCTTTCCCGTCATCGCCTTCATCTGGATCTTTCTGGCACTCCTCGCCACGCTGCTGCTGTCGAAGACCGCTTTCGGCCGTCATCTCTATGCCGTCGGCTGCAACCGCACGGTCGCCGAATTCTCCGGCGTCCCGGTGGCCCGCACCACGCTGCTCACTTATGTGATCTCCGCCCTCGCCGCCGCAACGGCGGGCATGCTGCTGACCGGTTATTCGGGACAGGCCTATCTCGGCATGGGCGATGCCTATCTCTTTACCTCGGTCGCCGCCGTCGCCATTGGCGGCGCCTCGATCCTCGGCGGCAGCGGGCACTATCTTGGCACCATCGCGGGCGCGCTTGTCCTGACGATCCTCACCGGTCTCCTGCCGGCGCTCAATCTGTCGAGCGGTGCGCTGCTCATCGTCTATGGCGCGGTGATCCTCATCACGGTCACGATCGGCAGCGAGGTCTTCACCGGTCTCGCGCGCGCTTTCGGCAGCGAAAACAACAAAGGCAAGAAGGAGAGCTGACATGGTGGACATCACATGCGTCGTCGACGCCAAGGCGGAACTGGGCGAAGGCACGCTGTGGGATCCCAAGGCCGGCGTCCTGTGGTGGATCGATATCTGGAGCAAGCTGATCCATCGCTACGACCCGCGCACCGGCAGAGATGAAACCTTCGAAGCGCCCCATTATCTCGGCTGCCTGGGCCTGCGCGAGAAGGGTGGCCTGGTGCTCACCATGGCCGACGGCTTCCATTTCTTCGATCCCGCGACCGGCAGGTTCACGGCGATCGCCGATCCCGAGAACCATATGCCCGAGACGCGCTTCAATGACGGCAAGCCCGACCGCCAGGGCCGCTTCTGGTCGGGTTCGATGTTCGAGGTGCCGGGCCGACCGATAGAGTTCGTCGGCGCCCTCTACCGGATGGATCATGATCTTTCGATCCATCGCATGATCGAGGGCATTGGCTGCTCCAACGGCCTCGCCTGGAGTCCGGACAGCCGCACAATGTATTTTTCCGACAGCCATGCCGGCGCCGTGTGGGCCTATGATTTCGATCCCGCCACCGGCGATATCGAGAACCGCCGCACCTTCATCGACATGACCGTCACCGGCGGCGTCGCCGACGGCGCCACCGTCGATGCGGAGGGTTGCTACTGGGTCACTATCCCCGTCACCAGCAAGGTCTGCCGTTACGACCCAAAGGGCAAGCTGATGCAGACGGTGATGCTGCCGACCGATCTGCCGACCTGCTGCGAATTCGGCGGCGAAAATCTCGACATCCTCTATGTCACCTCCGCCGTTCTCCGGCGTCCACCCGGGCATTTCAAGGGCCAGAAAAATCCAGGCGGACTCTTCGCGCTCGATGTCGGTGTCAAGGGACTCACTCTGCCGGCATTCAGGGGCTAGCTATTAACCCGCGAGGCTGGACATGACGCGTCAACGGGTGACCTGCGCCCGCACGCTGACGCTCAACAATGGCGCATTCGATGCATGGGAGGAAAACATGCGGATATTGCTGAAATGGCTGATGGCCTCGGGGCTCATGATCGTCATGGCTTTTGGGCTGGGCACAATGGCTTCGGCGCAGACCGTCGATGAGATCATCGCCCGGGGCAAGCTCATTGTCGCCATCGATACCACCACGCCACCCTACGGATTTCTGGACGCGGAACTGAAGCCGACGGGTTTCGACATCGAGGTCGCCAACAAGATGGGCGAAGCGCTCGGCGTTCCCGTCGAATTCGTAACCGTCACGTCCCCCGGCCGCATTCCCGCGCTCTTGACCAAACAGGTCGACGCGGTGATCTCGATCTTCTCGATCACGCCGGCGCGCGCCATCCAGATCGACTATTCGATCCCCTATGCCGGACAATCGGCGGTGGTGATCGCGCCCAAGAGCACCGTTATCAAGGGCCACGCCGATCTCGTCGGCAAGAAGATCGGGCTGACCCGCGGCACCGGTGAGGACGGACTCCTGACCGCCGCGGCCAAGGCCAATCCCGGCATCGAGATCCTGCGCTTCGACGATTACTCCTCATTGCTGCAGGCGATGGTCTCCGGCCAGATCGACGCCATGGGCGGCGGCGATTACGGCGAGATCTATCTGAAGAAGAGCGAGAAGGGCGACGACTTCGAGCAGAAATACATCCTCAAGACCTTCTATTTCGGCATCGGCGTCGCCAAGGGCAACGACAATCTGCGCCAGTGGGTGAATACTTGGCTATTCAGCATGAAGACCGACGGCACGCTCGAGGCCATGTCGATGAAATACCGCAATCAGCCACTGCCCGCTTTGCCGGTGTTCTGATTCTCCTCATGAAGCGGGGCCGATAGCGCCCCGCTTCTCCTATCTTTCGAGGCATGTCCATGCAAAGCACCCTGCAGTTCGGCCCGATCCTGGCGCATTTCGACCTCTTGCTCCTGGGCCTTGCCTATACATTTCAACTCGCCGTCCTCTCCATCCTGTTCGGCACTGTCATCGGCGTATTGGGCGCCGTCGCGCGCAGCTTCGGCCCGCGCCCGCTGTCCTGGCTCGTCGGCGCGTATGTCGAGATCATCCGCAACACGCCTTTGCTCATCCAGCTCTATTTCGTCTTCTTCTCGCTGCCGCTCTTCGGGCTCAAGCTTTCGAGCAACATGGCGGCCATCGTGGCGCTCTCCATTCATCTGGGCGCCTATGCGACCGAGATCCTGCGCGCCGGCATCGCCTCCATATCGCAAGGCCAGATCGAGGCGGCCAAGGCATTGGGCCTCGGTCCTTACCGCATCATTCGCCATGTCGTGCTGGCGCCGGCAGTCCGCGCCGTCTATCCCGCACTGACCGCGCAATTCATCCTCCAGCTGCTCGGCACCTCGATCGTCGGCGCCATTGCCGCCGAGGAACTGACGGCGATTGCCAACAACCTTGTCATGCAGACATTCCGCAGTTTCGAGGTCTACATCCTCATCGCCGTGATCTATTTCGCCCTCGTTCAGCTGGCGAGCCTCGTCTTCGCCGGCATCGCCCGCCTTTTGTTCCGCTGGAAATCATCATGAGCCTGCGCGATTTCGGCCCCAACGAACTGATGTTCCTGCTTCTCGCGACGCGCTGGACCATCATGCTCGCGCTGATCGCCTTCGTAGGTGGTGGTGCTCTCGGTCTCGTCATCGCCGCGGCCCGCATCGCGCCGGCGCGGCCGCTGCGCTGGCTGGCCCTGGGCTACATCCAGTTCTTCATGGGCACGCCGATATTGATCCAGCTGTTCATGGCCTATTACGGCGCCTCGCTCCTAGGGTTCCGGCCCGATCCATGGTTCGCCGCCGCGCTCACCTTCTGTCTCAATGCCGGGGCCTTCTTCGGCGAGATATTTCGTGGCGCGATCACCGCCATCCCCAAGGGCCAGTGGGAAGCTTCGGCAACTCTCGGCTTTCGTTTCCTGCGCACCTTGCGGCTGGTGATCATTCCGCAGGCGATGCGGCTCATGCTGCCGCCCACCGTCGGCTTCATGGCGCAGATCGTGAAGACAACGTCGGTCGCCTCGCTGATCGGGCTCACCGAGCTCGCACGCGCCGCGACACAGGTCAACACCGTCACCTTTCAGCCGGTGATGGTGTTCGGCACGGTCTCGGTGATCTATTTCGCCTTGTGCTGGCCCCTGTCGCTTTATGCCGCCAGGCTCGAGGGACGTCTCGCCGGCCATGTGATACGCAAGCCGGCGCTGCCCGCCGCATGACGCATTACACCTGGAGCATGATCCGGAAAAGTGCGAAGCGGTTTTCCGAAAAGATCATGCGCAACCAAAAGATAAAGCGCGATGGCGACTCGTTCTAAAGCCATCACGCTTGAGCGACCGCCTTGCCATAATGCTCGACGAGCGGGAACGGCGAATAGAAATGATGCAGCCGTCGCTTCCACTCGGCATAGCGCTCCGAACCGCGGAACCCCTCCGTATGGGCTTCGAGCGTTTCCCACTCGACGAGCAGAAGATATTTGCCCCGGCTCTCGAGGCACGGCCTGACGCTGAGCCTGATGAAGCCGGGCGTCGCCTGGATCAGCGGCAGCGCGTCGCGCATCGCCTGCTCGAACTCGTCATCGAGACCCGGCTTCACCTCGAGCAGCGCATGTTCGAGGATCATCCTACACCACCGTCCAGCGCCGCACAGTCTCGTCATAGACATTGAGCTCGCCCAGTGAGATGTCGAACCAGGCGCCATGTAGCGTGATCTGCTCCTTGCCCTCGCGCGCCCGCACCCACGGAAAAGTGCGCAGATTGGCGAGCGAATGCTCGACGGAAGCCTGCTCGACCAGCGTCAGCCTTTGCGCCGCGCTGAGCTTCTCGTCATCTACGGTCGCCACTACGTCGCGCACACTGGCCAGCCACTTGCCGATGAAGTCGCCGGTGCTCAACGGATCGCCCGGCTCGGTGATCGCCCTGATGCCGCCGCAGCGGCCATGACCCATAATGACGATATGCTGGACGCCCAGCTGCAGCACCGCGAATTCGAGCGCCGCACTCGTCGAATGATGCCGCCCGTCCGGCGCGTAGGGCGGCACCAGATTGGCGACATTGCGCACGACGAAGATCTCGCCCGGTCCCGCATCGAAGATCGTCTCGGGTGCCGCGCGCGAGTCGCAGCAGGCGATCATCATGATGGTCGGCCTCTGCTGGCCTTCGCCGAGCCGCCGGTAGCGCTCGGCCTCGGACGCATAGCGTCCGGCGCGGAAGCTGGCATAACCCTCGAGCAGCCTTTGCGGAAAGTTGATCGTCATTCAGCTGCCTCCGCCACCTTGGCTGAAAGATCGACAAGACCGGCGCGCGGCAAGGCGCCGGCGCCCGGCTGCTCGCCCCAATGCCGATAGGTCTGCACGCCCCCCGTCTCGCGCACCTTCTTCAGAAGATCGAGATCGACCTTGGCGGTGACCCACTGCGGCCTGTTGAGTTCGCCCAGCGCGATGACGCCGCCCGGTGGAAAACCTTGATCCGACGGCGCGAAGATGCCGGCCGACCCGCAATTGTTCTCGACCGCGCTGCAGAAGGGCGCCGGCCCGACGGTGGGCGAATGGACGGTATAGACCTGGTTTTCGAGGGCGCGCGCCATGGCGCCGGTGCGCACCCGCCAGTAGCCATGCTCGGTTTCGGTGTTGGAAGGCGCCAGGATGACCTCGGCACCCGCTTCCGCGAGGGCCCGCGACAGGAGCGGGAACTCGATGTCGTAGCAGATGACGAGACCCACTCTGGCGGGTCCGATATCGAAGACGGTGAGCTGGCGCCCGGCCGCGATCTTCCACGGATCGCGCTCCCAGGGCGTCATCATTAGCTTGGCATAACGGCCCATGGCCCCCGAGGGACCGAAGATGCGTGCCACATTGAGGGTCGAGCCGTCGCTTTGGCGCTCGGGCGCGCTCGCCGCGACGATCGCAACGCCATGAAGGCGCGCGAGCCGCGCATGGACGCGGTCGGCTTCGGGCAGGCGCATCGAGACGGCATCGATCGAGCGCTTGAGGTCATGGCCCGCTTCCGGGCCTTCCAGTGCCACCAGCTCCATCGCGGCATATTCCGGGAAGACGAGGAGCTCGGCGCCCTGCCCAACGGCATCTTCGACCCAGCGCGTGATCTTGGCTTCGTATTCGGCGAAGGAGCCCAGGGCATCGAGCGGATATTGCGCGGCAGCGATCGTCAGGCTTCGGCTCATAGATCCCTCATCCAGAATTGCAGTGTCTGCTCGCTCTCGGTCTCGGCACCGATCTCGGTCCAGCGATAGGCCGTAACCAGTCCCTTTACAGGATGGTATTGCCTTTTTGTCCAGAACCCGTCGAGCGGGCGATAGTCGGCCGGCCGGCGCGGATCGTCCTCTGCTCGCACGACGGCGCAGAAGGTCGAGCGGCTGTGCCCCAGTTTGCGCGCCTGCGCCTCGCGGGAATCGAAAAAGGCGTGCCCGAGGCCCCGCCCCCGATATTCGGCGGAAAGCACGGATTCGGCGCAATAGAAGATGGTCGCGATGTCGAAGCCTTGGGCGAGGAAAGGCGCCTTGAACTCGTCATGCTCGTTGGCGAGCGGCAGACCAGTCGAGGCGCCGACGATCCGCTTGCCGTCCCGCGCCACGACGATCACCGCCCCAGGTGCCGCCGCCAGCTTGGTGAGATAGCGCCGCTCATAGTCGAGCGAGCCTTCATAGAGATAGGGAAAGGCGCGGAAAACCTCGATCCGCAGACCTACCACCGCGTCAAGCCCCTTTTCGAGCCTGGCGCCCGTCAGTATTTCCGTGGTGATCCCGCTCATCTCAGGTGGCGAGCTAAAGCAAAAGTGCGGGTGCTGCAAGCACCGCATCGGCCCGAAAAGTTGCAGACTTTTCGGACAAAGCCGATGCGCCAAAAAAGCAAAGCGTCGCTCTGGTCAGGCGACGCTCTGCAATCCTGCCCCTCATTCCGCAGTCGCTACGCAAACCTGCCGCGAAACGAGGGCTCTCTTGAAGTCCCGGGCATCATCGCCTGCTTTCACGACAGGCCGATGTCACCTTTCGGACATTTCCGTTTCGAATCTGATTTCAATGACTTGAGCCGGTCACTTGAATCATTTTGCGAGGATCAGCCACCGATCGGCCCGCCGCCGTCGCGGGTGATCGCCATGACCGAAGGCCGGGGCGGCATCTTGTCGTTGAAGTCGGGCCAGCGCGTGGTGAGCTTCTCGATCGTCTCCGAGCCTTCCGCCGGATGCTGCACCGACACGAACATCGTGGTGCCGTCGGGCGTGAAGGCCGGACCCGTCGCTTCGGCATCGGTCGGACAGCAGAACAGCGCTTTGGGCAACGCGCGCGCCGGGCCGTCCGTGTCGACGGCGAAGATGCCGTCGGCGAGGTCGAAGTCGTTCATGCCGTCGGTCGCCACGAACAGGCGGCCCTTGGGATCGAAGGCGATATTGTCGGGCGTCATGAAGAAACCGTCGGCCGTCGTCTCCGGATGGAATTTGGCGCCGGTTTCCCGCTTCGAGGGATCGCCGCACAGAATGAGGATGTCCCATTTGTACCGGGCCGCCGTGTGGTCGGCGTCCTTGCCATCGCCCGGCGGGATCATCTCGATGATATGGCCCCATTTGTTTTCAGGCCGCGGATTGGCGGCATCAACCTTGTCCGGCTTGCGCTTGGCCGACTTGGTAAGCACCGCATAGACGCGGCCCGAAATCGGGTTGGTTTCGAAATCCTCCGGCCGGTCCATGCCGGTGGCGCCGAGCTTGTCCGCGGCGAGTTGCGTCTTGATCAGCACTTCGCCCTGATCGGCAAAGCCGTTTTCCGGCGTGAGCGGGCCCTGGCCATGGACGAGCGGCAGCCAGGTGAGCGTGCCGTCGGCATCGAATTTGGCGACTGACAGTTCGCCCTCGTCGAGAAGGCCGATATTGGCTTTGCGGTCATTCGGATTGAAGGCCTTGGCGGAGACGAAGCGATAGAGATATTCCTGGTGGTCGTCATCGCCCATATAGACGACGACGCGGCCATCCTTGTTGACGACGACGGTCGCGCCCTCATGGCCCATGCGGCCGAGGGCCGTCCGCTTCACCGGCACCGAGCCCGCCTCATAGGGGTCGATCTCGACCACCCATTGGAAGCGATTCACCTCATTGGGTTCCTTTTCGACATTGAAGCGGTCGTCGAAGCGGGCGAAGCCGTAATAGTCGGCCGGCTCATAGCCGATCCGCTCCATGATCTCCTTGTTGGGCGTCTTGGCCGCATCGCCGCCGAAGAACTCATAGGCGAATTCCTCGCAGGTGAGGATCGTGCCCCAGGGCGTGTAGCCGCCGCCGCAATTGGCCATCGTCCCCTTGACCTTGGTGCCGGTCGGATCGGCGGAGGTCTTGAGCTGGGCGTGGCCGGCGGCCGGTCCTGAGATCGTCATCTCGGTTTCGGCCGTGATGCGCCGGTTGAGCGGCGAATTGGCGACCAGCGACCACTTGCCGTCCTTCTTCTCGATCTCGGCCACGCTGTGGCCCATGGCCGACTTGCAGATCTCGACCAGTTCCGCCGTCATCGCCTTGCCGAGCGTCTCGTCGTCCTTGGCGATGAAACCCGGGACCATGATATGCGGATTGGGATATTCGTGATTGACGCAGAGCAGTCCGCGCTCCGATGAGGCCGAGGCGAAGGGCAGCGGCAGATAGCCGACGAAGTCGTTATTGTAGCCGAACTGGCGGGCCTGTACCGTGCCCGACTGCTGGGTGGGGTCGAAGTCGGTTGCGTCCGCCGCCAGCTTGTCGCCCCAGCGCAGTAGCACTTGCGCTGTGTAGCCCGGTGCCACGTGATGGGTCTGGTCATAGACCCGCTTGAGTTCGGTGAAGGTAAGCGATGACTGCGTGCCACCCGCCATCGCCTCGCCGCCGAAGATCGAGCCGGTGAAGCCCGGCACGATAGCGGAGGCCGCCGTAAGCGCGGCGCCGCCCCTCAGCATGTCGCGGCGCGACAGGCGCTCCCTGAGCACGCTCCGGAAATTGGGCGAGCCGGATTTGGAACGGATATGGTCGCGATCGTGGCGGGTCATCTGCGCCTCCTGGGTTTGCTGGCCTTGGGACTTGCAAACTTGCTGGCGCAGATGGAGCTGGGATGACGATTCCGTTACGACTTCATGTCAATCCACAGGGCCATTTTCCGACTCTGTTTCAATGACTTGCGGCAATCGCCTGAATCATTCTCTCAAATTCACTTTCCCAGCACTTGCTGCGTCCAGTCCTTGAGATTGTAATGCGTCGAGACGCGCGCGATCTTGCCGTTCTTGATCTCGAAGAAGGCGCCGACGCGCAATTTGTAGGTCTGGCCCTTGGCCTTGGGCAGACCCGCATCGGTGGCGAGATACTTGCCCTTGAGATCGAACTCGGCCGCGGCCCTTGCGCCCGTGGTGTCGGTCATGACGACAATATTGGAGAGCGTCTCCTTGTAGCTCTTGTTCATGTGAAGGAGGAATTCCTTGAACAGCGGCTTGCCCTTGCGGCGCTCGCCCTGGCTCACCTCATGGACGAAGCCGGTGGCGAGGCAGGCGAGCATGCCCTCGACATCCTGGCTATTGAAGGCGGCATAATAGGTCTGGACGAGCTTGCGGGTCTGGGCGGCAGTCACTTGGAACTCCTTCGAATGTAAGTCGAAGGCCGCTTTAGCCGCTGCGCCAGGCTAAGGCAACGTAATGCCGAAGGTCGTGCGGAAACCCTCGACGCCCTTCGGTGTGAAGGTGACGGCGCGACTGTCGCGGCCGCGTTTTATCCAGCCAAGATCGAGGCAGTGCTGGCAGAGCGCCGCCCCCAGCCGTCCCGCCAGATGCGAGCGCCGCTCGCTCCAATCAAGGCAGGTGCGGCAAAGCGGGCGCGAGCTCTTGGGGTCATCGAGCGCCAGGCCGAAATCGCTGAAGAAGCGATGCCCCTCCTCGGTGACCGCGGCAGCCCCGTCGGAGAGCACGATGAGCCGGCGGGCGCTCAGACTGTCGGCCATGGAAACGGCGAGCCATCCGGCGAGATGGTCATAACAGGTGCGCGCCGTCCGGAGCGCCTGGTCCTTGGGCCCGACCGGCCGGTGGCGCTTCGGGCCGTTGGCGGCGACGAGCATCAGCGCTTCCATCGCCTCGGCGACCTCGGGCGAGGCCAGGCGGAAATAGCGGTGCCTTCCCTGCTTCTCGAGCGCGATGAGCTGAGCCTCGGTCAGCTTGGCGAGATGTCCGCTCGTCGTCTGGGCGCTCACCCCGGCATGCCAGGCGAGCTCGCCCGCCGTCAGGGCCCGGCCGTCGGCGAGTGCCTGCAGGATATTGGCGCGCGCCGGATCGCCGATGAGGGCCGCCACTTCGGCCAGGCTGTTGCCGGAAACGAAATTGCTCATGGGCCGACTATACGCTCTGGCACCTTGCCGGTCGCCTGCAAATGCTACGGCCGCGGCCGAAGCATTCGCGGGCGACAAGGGCGCGTGACCCATGTCACAGATCGCGGCCATCGCAAAAGTTAGGATGACCGCCATGACCGCTTCCCGCTCCCTGACCCCTGAGCTTTTGCTCCTGGCCTTGCTCGCCACTCTCTGGGGTGCGTCCTACACCTTCATCAAGATCGGCGTCGCCACCATTCCGCCTATCACCTTCATCGCGGCGCGCACCCTTATCGCCGCGCTCATCCTTCTCGCGGTGCTGCGGCTCAGGGGTCTCAGCCTGCCGCGCGACAAGGCGACCTGGCGGCGCTTCGCCATCCAGGCGACCATCAACAGCGTCATGCCCTTCACTCTCATCGCCTGGGCCGAGCTCACCATCGATGCCGGCCTCGCCGCCATCCTCAATTCCACCACGCCGATCTTCACCTTCCTCATCACCATCGCCATCACACGACACGAGCCGGCCGGGTGGCGCAAATTCCTCGGCGTCCTCGCCGGCCTCGCCGGCATCTGCCTGATCATCGGCGTCGAGGCCCTGAACGGTCTCGGCCGCGAGCTCCTGTCGCAGCTCGCCATGCTGCTGGCCACCTTCAGCTATGCCATCGCCGCCATCTTCGGGCGCAACTTCAAGGAACTCGACCCGATGATGCCGGCGGCCGGCTCGATGCTCTGCGGCGCCCTGATCCTCATCCCGGCGAGCCTAGTCGTCGACCAGCCCTGGACGCTCACCCCGTCGGTGGACTCGCTTCTGGCGCTGCTCGCCCTCGCGGTCTTTTCGACGGCACTCGCCTTCTGCATTTTCTTCCGCCTGGTCCACACGCTGGGCTCGGTCGGCACCACGGCGCAGGCCTATCTGCGGGTGCCGATCGGCGTCGCCATTGGCGCCTGGTTCCTGGGGGAGCAGCTCAGCGACACCGCCTGGATCGGTCTCGTCTGCGTGGTCCTGGGCGTCGCCGCCATGACCATCCCGGCGCGCAAGCGCGAGGCTGCGGTCACTTCTTAGGCGTCTTGGGCGCGGGACGAGGGCGGCTGGCCTGGGCCTCCGCCTGCAAATGGAAGCGATGCAGCGTGCGGTGGAACACCGGCAGCAGCGCCAGGCCGGCAATGCCGAAGACGAAGATGCCCGAGAAGATCGCATAGAGGCCGGCGAAGATCTTGCCGGCATTGGTCGCCAATGTGCCGATCGGCCCCATGCCGGAGAGTATCATCGCCGCATTGACGAAGGCATCGACACTGCTCATGCCCTCGAATCCCATATAGCCGGCCATGCCGATGATGAGCCAGACGATGATGAGGCCCAAGCTCCACAGAATATTGCGCGCCTGGCGCAGGAAGAAGACGCGCCGCGGGGCGAGTGGATGGGTTTTGGACTCGAAATGATAGAGCTGGTCCACCCCTTATTTGGTGGCATGGACAGGTGGTGACGTCAATCACCGCCCATGGCAGACTGCCGCCATGACAGCATCCTTGGCCGGATCGGGCGACCGCGTCATCCGCCACCTCGCCTATGACGGCGAGGCCGGGCAGTGGGAGATGTTGCGCACCCATCCCCATCAAGCGCTCAAATCTTATGTCATCGACTATTCGGGTTATCGCGAGACGCAAGGCTCCGAGATCTGGCGGCGCGAGCTGCCCTGCAGCTTCGTGCCGCTGATTATCAATTTCGGCCCGGCCTTCCATTTCCGCGACGACCCGCGCAGCCCGGCCACCCAGACGAGCTTCACCGCCGGCGTCTATACGCGGGCGGTGATCGTCGGCTCGCGCGGTGCCGCCTTCTGTGTGCAAGTGAACTTCACCCCGTTCGGCGCCTGGCGCTTCTTCCGTCTCTCGCAGTCGGAGCTCGAGAGCCGCACCGTTTCTCTGGACGACCTTTTGGGTGCGCAAGGCCGCAGCCTCATCGCCGAGCTTCACGACGCGCCCGGCTGGCCCGAGCGTTTCGCTTTGCTCGATGATTTCATCGCCAGGCGCATTCTCGCCGCGCGCGAGCCTGACGCCAATGTGCGCGAGGTGTGGCGGGCCTTGACGGCGAGCCACGGCACAGCCTCGATCGTCGCCCTCGCGCGGACGAGCGGCATCAGCCGCCGCCATCTGGCGAAACTCTTCCGCGCCGAGATCGGCGCCACGCCGAAGACCATGGCGCGCATCCTGCGTTTCGAGCATGCGCGCGATCTGGCGCATAAGGTGCCGCGCCTCGGCTGGGCCGATCTCGCTTATGCGGCGGGCTATGCCGACCAGGCCCATCTCGCCCGCGAATTCAAGGATCTGTCGGGCCTGACGCCGCAGGAATTGTTGCGCCGTGACCGCGCCGAGACCGGTATTCTTGAGCAATAAAATAGGCTCTAACCCTTCCATTCCCGCCCGAATCTCTTGATTCGACCCCGTTTACGCAACAAGGAGCCGCAGTGACCCGTTTCCTGATCGACGGACGCCAGCCGATCTCGGGGGCGATCGAGCCCAAAGGCAGCAAGAATGCCGCCCTGCCCGCCATCGCCGCCACCCTTCTCACTGACGAAGCGGTCACCCTGACCCGCCTTCCCGACATCGCCGATGTGCGTGTGATGGCGAATCTGGTGCAGGAGATGGGAGCGAGCGTCAGCAGCATCTGCGGCAACCGCTGCACCTTCAAGGCCGCCTCCATCCATCACTCGGCGCCCGACCTTATGCTGTCGCAGCTGATCCGCGCCTCCTTCCTTCTGGCGGGTCCGCTCCTCGCCCGCACCGGCAGCGCTATCCTGCCGCGCCCCGGCGGCGACCGCATCGGCCGCCGCCCGCTCGACGCCCATATCCTCGCCTTCCAGGAAATGGGGGCGGAGGTCGAGATCTCGCCCGACAGCTATCGCCTCACCGCACCCAAAGGCCTCAAGCCCGCCGACATCTTCCTCGTCGAGATGAGCGTGATGGCGACGGAGAATATCCTCATGGCCGCGGTGCTGACCCCCGGCACGACCCATATCCACAACGCCGCCAGCGAGCCCCATATCCAGGACCTGTGCCGCCTCCTCATCGCCATGGGGGCGCGCATCGAAGGCGTCGGCTCCAATGTGCTGACCGTCGAAGGCGTCCCTTCTCTGCATGGCGCCACCCATGAGATTGGCCCCGATTATCTCGAGGTCGGCAGCTTCATCGGGCTCGCCGCCGCGACCGGCGGCGATCTCCTGATCCGCAATTGCCGGCCACGCGAGCACCGCATGACGGCAATTGCCTTCGGACGGCTCGGAATAGAATGGGAGGTGCGCGGTAACGACATTTACGTTCCGCGCCACGCCCGTCTCGAGATCCGCGAGGACATGCATGGCGCCTTGACCAAGATCGATGACGGCCCGTGGCCGGCTTTCCCAGCCGATCTCGTCTCGATCGCGCTCGTTATTGCGACCCAGGCCGCCGGCACCATCCTGATCCATGAAAAGATGTTCGAGAGCCGCCTGTTCTGGGTCGACAAACTGATCTCCATGGGCGCCCGCATCATTCTGTGCGACCCGCATCGCGCCGTGGTGGTGGGCCCCTCGCCGCTTTTTGCCCAACGCCTGTCGAGCCCTGATATCCGCGCCGGCATGGCGCTCGTCATCGCGGCACTTTGCGCCGAAGGCCAGAGCGAGATCCAGAATGTCGAGCAGATCGATCGCGGCTATGAAAAGCTTGACGAGCGCTTGCGCGCCTTAGGGGCCAGGATCGAGCGGGTTGACTGACCCGCGAACGCTGCAATGAGCCATTGCTCGAGCGCCCGTGCCGCCGGCGCCTGCTCCGTCTCCGGCGGTGCGATCAGATAATAGGGAAAGGCCGCCGGCACCGAGAGTCGGAAGGGCCGCACGAGGCGCTTCTTCGCGAGATCGTCGCGCACCGTCGCCATGTCTCCCATCGCCACGCCATAGCCGGCGCGTGCTGCCTCGAGGGAGAGATGCGCGCTGTCGAAATAGACGCCGCGGGTCGAGCCCGTCGGTGTGAGACCCGCGGCGGCGAACCAGCGCGACCATGCCTCGTCGCTATATTCATGCAGCAGCGTGAGATCGAGGAGATCCTTTGGCGCCTTGAGCCCCGGCTTGCGCCGCTTGAGCATGGGGCTGCAGACCGGAAAGAACTCGGCATGGCTCAGTCGCACCACGCGTTTGCCGGGATGCTCGGCGCTGCCATAGGCGATCGCCAGATCGGCCCGGTCGGCGATCTTGGGATGACGCCAATATTCGGTCACCACATGGACGGCGACATTGGAATGAAGTGAAAGAAATTCACCGAGCCTCGGCACCAGCCAATTGGCGGCGAGCCCCGGCACGCAGGACAAGGTGATCTCACCTTCGATCTCCCCGCTCTTGATGGCGCTCGCCGCCCGCGTCAGGCGCTCGAAGGACTCGTGCACCGCCGCCAGCAGCTGCGCCCCCGCCGGCGTCAGCCCCATCGGCCGCTGGCCACGGTCGAAGAGAGGGCTCGCCAATTGCTCTTCCAGCGCCCGGATCTGATGCGAGATGGCGCCATGGGTCACCGCCAGTTCCTCCGCCGCGCGCACCAGATTGCGATGCCGCGCCGCCGCCTCGAAGGCGCGCAGCGCATTGAGCGGCAGTCGGTTGCGCGAGATCGAGGGCGGCATCTTGGTAGGCCCACTGTGAACAAAGCTCACATTAGCGCAGAAGTTTTCTCGTTTTGCAATGCGAAGCCCGGGTGAGACCATAGCTCCGTCAACGGACAAAAAGGGATGCAAGGCATGAGCGGATCGAATGGTGCGGTGCCCTGGGGTGTCGCGGCGCAGACCGGTGAGCTGACCGACGTTCTTCTGGGCAAACCTGATTTTTTCCGCTGGGTGCCGCTCAACTCCATCTCGGCCGTGACCTTCGCCAATCAGGAGCAGATGGGCCACCGCTTCGACAAGCAGAAGGCCATGCGTCAGCACCGTCTGATGGTCGACGCCTATGAGAAAGCCGGCGTGCGCTGTCATTTCGCCGAGGCCGATGAGGGCCTGCCCTCCAGCGTCTTCACCCGCGACTCGAGCTTCATGACGCCCTGGGGCGCGGTGATCACCTCGATCCAGACGCCACCGCGCCGGCGCGATTATGCCGTCGCCTCGGAGTTCTACCGCAACGCCGGCATCCCGATCTGGAAATGGGTGACGGCCGGCCATTTCGAGGGCGGCGACTTCGTCATCCTGAAGCCCGGCGTCGCCCTGCTCGGCTGGTCGGGCGACCGCTCGACCAAGGAAGGCGCCGAACAGGTCGCCGGCTGGCTGCGCGAAAAGTCCTGGGAAGTGGCCATCGTGCCGATCCCGCCGCAATTCGTGCATATGGATGCGGTGGTGGTGATGCTGGAAAAGGGACTGGCGCTGGTCTGCGAGGACGCCCTGCCGCCCTATGGCCTTGACTACATCAAGCAGAAGCACAAGATCGAGGTGATCAAGGTTTCCTATGCCGACTGTGTGAAGCTCGGCGGCAATGTGGTGAGTCTCGGCAGAAAGCGTGTTCTGTCGATGAGCCACAATGTCAATGTGAACCGCCAGCTGAAAGAGGCGGGCTTCGACGTCGTCGCCGTCGACTACGACATGTTCGCGCTGGGCGGCGGCGGCGTGCATTGCTCCTGCCATGAATTGCGCCGCAATCCCGACTGAACCTGAATAATCAAAATAGAACTGGGGAGGATAGAATGACCAACAGCATCCTGACGAACCGCCGCCAGCTTCTGGCCGGCATGTCGGCCTTCGCAGCGGCGGGCCTCCTGCACGGCATGCCGACACACGCGCAGGCGTCGCGCCAGGGCGGCAAGTTCAGATATGCCATCGTCGGCGCTTCCATATCTGACGCTTTCGATCCCTCGACCTTCGCCGATATCGCGCCCGGCATGATGAGCTGGCAGAGCCGCAGCAATCTGGTCGAGCTCGGCGCCGATCTCAAGCTCAAGCCGGAATTGGCCGAAAGCTTCGAAGGCACCGACCAGGCGCGCAAATGGGTGTTCAAATTGCGCAAGGGCGTAGAATTCCACAATGGCAAGTCGCTCACCCCCGAGGACGTAATCTTCTCCTTGAGCCTTCACACAAGGCCCGACTCGAAGTCCTCCATCAAGCCGACGCTCGACGGCATCGCCGACATGAAGGCCGACGGCAAGGACACGCTGATCATCACGCTCAAGGAGCCGAATGCCGACTTTCCCTTCGCGCTCGCCGATTATCACGCCCAGATCGTGCCCGCGGGGACGACGAATTTCAACGACGGCATCGGCACCGGCCCTTATGTGATGAAGGCGTTCGATCCGGGCGTGCGCTGCACCGGCACGCGCTTCGCCAATTACTGGAAGGAGGGCCATGGCAATTTCGACGAGGTCGAATGCCTCGCCATTTCCGACAGCACGGCGCGCATGAATGCGCTCTCGACCGGCGATCTCGATGCCGTGATGTTTGTCGATCTCAAGACCTTGGGATTAATCGAGCGCAACCCGGCCATCAAGGTCATCAAGGTGCAGAGCGGCGCCCATATGACCTTGCCGATGCATGTCAATGTCGCGCCCTTCGACAACAACGACGTGCGCCAGGCGCTGAAATATGCGCTCGACCGCCAGGAGCTGGTCGACAAGCTTCTGCGCGGCAATGCGGTGGTCGGCAATGACCATCCGATCCCGCCCTCGAGCCCTTATTATGCCGCCGACATTCCCCAGCGCGCCTACGATCCGGAGAAGACGCGCTTCCATCTGAAGAAGGCCGGTCTCGACAAGCTCAGCGTGCAGCTCAGCGCCTCCAATGTCATCCTCGATATCGGTTCCGACACCGCCTCGCTCTATCGCGAGAGCGCCGCCAAGGCCGGCATCGACATCGAGATCGTCCAGGAACCGGCGGACAGCTATTGGTCGAATGTCTGGCAGAAGAAGCCCTTCTGCAAGAGCTATTTCGGGGCGCGGCCCACCCCCGATGGGATATTCTCGCTGGCCTATGGCACCAACGCGCCGTGGAATGAGAGCTTCTGGTCCAATGCGCGCTTCGACGAGCTGATGAAGCAGGGCCGCGCCGAGCTCGACGAGGCCAAGCGCAAGGAGATCTATGGTGAGATGCAGCGCATCCTCAATGAGGAAGGCGGCACCATCATTCCGTTGTTCCCGGCGGTGATCGACGCCACCTCCGACAAGATCGCGACGGGCACGGTCGCCGGCAATCTCAATATGGATGGCGGGCGCGCCGCCGATCGCTGGTGGTTCGCTTAAGAGCATCCTGGTCACATTTCTTCAAGACGGAAGAGCAGCAGGAGTCCATGATCGTCTCACACTGAATGGAGAACGATCATGGACAAGATACCGACCACCGACACGCCGATCGTCTATGCCGGCGTGTGTTGCTACCGCGATGCGCCGAAGATGCTCGACTGGCTCGAACGCGCTTTTGGCTTCAGGAAGCATGCCGCCTATACGGGCGATGACGGCAAGATCGTTCACGCCGAGATGGTCTTCGGCAAGTCGATCCTGATGATGGCGAGCCAGCGCGACGACGGCGTGCTGGGCAAACTGGTGCGCCCACCCAACGAGCTCGGCGCCAACAGCCAGGCCATCTACATCGCCGTGCCCGATGCCGATGCCGTGCATGCGACAGCGACAGCGGCGGGGGCCGAGATCGTGATGGGCCTGTCGGACCAGCCCTATGGCAGCCGCGATTTCATCTGCAAGGACCCGGAAGGCCACATCTGGTGCTTCGGGACATATGCGCCGCAGGTGACTTGACCCACCCGCATTTTCCCCTTCTCCCGCTTGCGGGAGAAGGTGGCCGAAGGGCGGATGAGGGTGTTCGTGACGCACGTGCAGAATCTGCAAGCACTAGGCATTCTGGATCGAAGACCCCTCACCCGGCCTTCGGCCACCCTCTCCCGCTCAAGCGCGGGAGAGGGGGAAAATGAGAGGCACCGCCGCAGGCCTTAACCTGTCAGGGGCGCTCGTTGTAACACTTCAGGTATCGTTCCATCGCCGCAACACCGGCTCGCTCATGTCATGCTCGTAGCCGAGCACCGATAGGCTTGCCGTCTCCAGCACGAACAGCGCGCCGTCCGCGGCGGCAAGGCCGAGCCAGCGCGCGGTAAGGGTGCGCAGGAAATGCGCCGAGGAGAACACCAGCACATTGCCGCCGACCGCGCGCAACGCCGCCACCACGAGGTCGGCGCGGGCTTGGGCCGCGGCCACGCTCTCGCCGTCCGGGCAGCCGTCACGGAACAGGCTCCAGCCGGGACGCGCGCTGAGGATCTCTGCCGTCTTCAGACCTTCATAGGCGCCGTAGTCCCATTCGGCGAGATCGGGCTTCACCTCGGCTACAGCGCCGAAACCGGCCAGCTCCGCGGTGCGGCGGGCGCGCATGGATGGGCTCGACCAGACCGCGGCGAAGCGTCTGTCGCGCAGCCTTTCGCCGAGCCCGAGCGCGGCATCCTCGCCCTTGGCGTTGAGCGGAATGTCGCTGCGCCCGGTATGCTTGCCGCTGGCGCTCCATTCGGTCTCGCCATGCCGCACCAGGGTGATTTCGGGATAAGAACTGGCCATGTGTCGTCCTCGCGCACTGACGGCGAGATTATAAGGAGTTCGGTTCCTATAATCAGCCTACCCCTTGATCCGCCAGGGCGGATTCTTGCGGTTCTCGCCCGCCCGATAGAGACATAGGCGATTGCCGGCGGGGTCCTTCAGCCATGCTTCGCGCCATAACCAGCGCTGAACCTTCGGATCATTCTCGAAGATGATGCCCCGGGCCTTGAGCGCCTTCACGCGCTCATCGAGATCGACGCATTCGAAATAGACATAGACGCCCTCGTCGCCGAGCTTCGCATCCGTCCTGTGCAGCGACATCGTCGCCTCGCCATCCGGCATTTCGAAGCGCGCATAGATCTCGGTCTCGACGATCAGCCTCAGGCCCAGCGTCTGATAGAAGGCGATCGATACCTTGATATCCTTCGTCGGCAGGCTGATCTCGTTGAGGTTCATACCGCCATGCCCGCTTTGAGCCCCTCATAGACAGCTTCTTCCGCGGTGCGCGCGGCAAGACAGTCGCCGATGAGATAATGCTCGAAGCTTTGCACCGTCTCGGTGAGTGAATCCTCGGGCGCGTTCGGACAGGCGAGCACGATCGTGTCGACGTCTTCCAGCACCACCGGCTCCTGCGCTGTCGTATGGACGAAATAGGCGGTGGTTGCATCGGCGCCATAGAGCCGCATCATCGGCAGGATCTTTACCCCGGCCCGATGGAGCCGCGCCAGATGCGCATCGCGCGTATAGTTCTGGATCGCCATGCCGGCATTGAGCCCGTTGACGGCGAGCCGCACATCGGCCCCTTCGCTGGCGAGCTTCTCGGCGACGCCGAGGCCGATCCAATCGCACAGCCAGTCATAAATGACGACACGCGCGCCGGTCTTGGCGCCTTTGAGCACGTCGACCGCAAACACGACATGCGCATCGTCGCCGATCTCGGCCGGCGGCCGCTGCGGCAGCGAACCCGAAGCGAGGATGACCGCATCCGGAGCTTCGCTCTTCAGGAAGTCCGGCGTCACCGCCTTGCCTTTGACAATGCGGGCCCCGGCGCGTTCCGCCTCGCGGGTCAGATTGGTGATGATGCCGCCGAATTCGGCGCGCGCGGGAAGCAACTGCGCGAAGCGCGCCTGGCCGCCGAGCTGCGTCTCCTTCTCATAGAGCGTCACGTCGTGGCCGCGCTCCGCCGCCACCGCCGCCGCCTTGAGCCCGCCGGGTCCACCGCCGACCACCATCACGCGTTTGCGCATCGCCGCTTTCGGTTTGCTGCCATAGGCGAGCTCGCGTCCGGTCTCGGGATGCTGGATGCAGGAGATCGACAGACCGAGCTGGAAATGCCCGATGCAGGCCTGGTTGCAGGCGATGCAGGCGCGGATGTCATCGGTGGCGCTGGCCTTGGCCTTGTTGGGCATTTGGGGATCGCAGATCATCGCCCGCGTCATGCCGCACATATCGGCAGCCCCCTCGGCGATCACCTTCTCCGCCTCATGCGGCTGGTTGATGCGCCCCGCCACGAAGACCGGCTTGCCGATGGCCTGCTTGAGCTTGCGCGCATAGGGCGCCACATAGGCATTCTCGATCAGCATCGGCGGAACGATATGAATGGCGCCGCCTTGCGAGGCCGAGGTGCCGGCGATGACGTTGAAATAGTCGAGATCGTCCTTGAGGAGACGGCAGGCGGCGAGCGTCTCATCCTCCTGCAGCCCGTCGACATCGAGCTCGTCGCCGGACAGCCGCATGCCGATGATGAAATCATCATGCACCAGAGCGCGTGCCCGTTGCGCCGCTTCCTTGACAAAGCGGATGCGGTTCTCGAGCGTGCCGCCGAAGCGATCCTCGCGGCGGTTGACGCGCGGATTGAGGAACTGCGCCGGCAGATAGCCGTGGCTGCCGACGATCTCGACGCCGTCGGCTCCCGCTTCCGCCATGCGCCGCGCCACCTGGCCGTAACCTTCGATGATCTCCTCGACCAGCGCCAGCGACATCGGCCGGGGCGCGGTCCGGAAGCGTTCGGAGGGGGAGAAGGACGGCGCGAATGCCGCCTGCGCCACCCCTTCCGGCCGGCCCAGCAATTCGCGGCCCGGATGGAAGAGCTGGACGAAAACCTTGGTGCCTTCATTGTGAATGGCATCGATCATCTTCGCGAAGGGCTTGATGCAGCTGTCCTCGGTCCCCATCAGGAGATCGTCCGTGTAGCGCGCCGTTTCATGCACGCCGACGACCTGCACCACGATGAGCCCGGCGCCGCCTCTGGCGCGTGCCAGGTGATAGGCGGTGAGCGCCTCCGACGGCAGGTAGTTCTCCGGCAGGTAGGTGTCGTGCCCGGTCGAGAAGATCCGGTTGCGGAATTCGGTTTTCTTGACCTGATAGGGGGTGTAGAGATGCGGGAAGAGCTTGGACATAGGGCGAGGCTAACGCAAAAAGGCGCTGCTGCGGAAGGGGAATAGCCCTGTGACTGTTTGGCTCCCCTAAACCCTTTCGAGCAGGATCACCTCGCTGCTCATGAAGGTTGTACGCTGATATTCGCGGAAACCGTTCTTGGCCGCGATACGTAAAGACGGCGTATTTTCGGGGTCGATGATGCAGACGCTGCGGCCCTTGCCCGCCGCATCGAGCCAGCCGAGCGCCGCCGCCACGGCTTCAGACGCATAGCCCTTGCCGTGGAAGTCAGGGCTGACCACCCAGCCTGCCTCCGGAAAACCATGGATCGGCGGCTCGATCATGCGGTGGAAATCGCCGAAGCCGACATCGCCGACGAAGCGCCCGCTGTCCTTCTCTTCCACCGCCCAATAGCCGAAGCCGACCAGCGGCCACAGGCCGCGATATCGCAGGATCCGGGTCCAGCATTCATCCGGCCGCATCGGTTTGCCGCTGATATAGTGGATGACCGCATCCTGGGACCACATCGCCATGACGGCGGGAAAATCACCGACCACATGCGCGCGCAGCCTGAGCCGCGGCGTCTCCAGAACCGGAACGTCCATTTACCCGCCTATTTGCTGCGCCCGTCGAATTTCTTGATCGTGACCTGCTCAGGCGCGAAGCCCTCGACACAGCGCATATTGATCGACGCCATGGCGGCGCCATTGGGCGCCCTGCCCTCGCCGAAAGGTCCGACGCCGCAGGTCGCGCAGAAATGATGGCGGATGCGATGGGTATTGAAGGTGTAGGTGGCGAGATCCTTCTCCGCCGTCTTCAAAGTGAGCTTGTCGCGCTGCACGAAAGCGAGCAGATGGCCGCGCTTTGCGCACAGTGAACAGTTGCATTCAATGACTTCAGCAACCGGCGCATCGGTCTCGAAATCGAAGGCGATCCGTCCGCAATGGCATCCGCCGCTATATTGCATGCCCATCTCCTGTCTTTCATATCCCTCTAATCTCGTGTGACGTCGCCATCAAGGTCGGCCGGCAGGAGGCCGTCGGGGGCGGCCTCGTTGAAGCAGCCGAGCTTGCTTTTGAATATATCGATCAGCCAGGAAGCGGCTGGCCCCGGCTGGCGGTCGGTGCGGTGCATGGCGAAGAACGGCCCCTGCACCTGGCCGTAAGGCTCGAGATCGAGCTCGACCAGAAGGCCCTGACGCAGATCCTCGGCGATGATCCAGCCCGGCAGGCCACCCCAGCCGAGGCCGGCCCGGATCATGAGATGCTTCGTATGCATGTCGGTGAGTCGCCAGATGCGGAAAGCGAAGACGCTGAAATCCCGTCCACGCGTGCGCTGCGACGGGTCGGTGACGACGAGTTGCGTATGCTCGCGCAGATCCTCGAGCGGCACCGGACCCTTCAGGCGGGCGAGCGGATGGTCAGGTGACGCCACCGGCACCATGGTGACGAGCCCGATCTCGATGAGACGCACATCCGCCTCTCCCGGAACGGCGCCGATGCCGATATCCGCC
This sequence comes from Nordella sp. HKS 07, assembly GCF_011046735.1. Taxonomy (NCBI): domain Bacteria; kingdom Pseudomonadati; phylum Pseudomonadota; class Alphaproteobacteria; order Hyphomicrobiales; genus Nordella; species Nordella sp. HKS 07. Next base: position 111,940 of record NZ_CP049258.1, read on the forward strand.
TCCCCTTTCACCACCTGATCGACGATAGATCCGAGCGAGCCGACATTGAGGCGCAGGCCCACAGTTGGGAATTCTTGCGCGAAAGCTCTCAGTGTGCGGATCAGCACCGGCGCCGGCAGCACCGGATCGATGGCGACGGCGACCTCACTTTCAAGTCCGCGATTGAAACCTTCGACGCGGGCACGGATGCGCTGCATGACGCCCGCCATGCGCCTCGCATCCTCGAGGATCGCCTTGCCCATCTCGGTGAGCTGCGGTTCGCGCGTGCCTTCGCGCTCGAAGAGCTTCACGCCGAGCTGCGCCTCGAGATTGGCGATGCCGTAACTGATGACGGACTGGGCCCGATTGAGCTTGCGGCCGGCACCCGAGAAGCTCCCGGTCTCGGCCACGGCGAGCAGGATCTGAAGCTGGTCCAGCGTGGGATTTGGCTGCATATATCTAAATAATAGATGGATTGTATGGAAATTATACCAGTTTTCCAGATGGATGGCCAGGCACATATTGACAGCGTCAGTTCCCCTTCAACGCGAAAGTCAAAACCATGTCCATCCTCCTCGTCACGTCCAGCCCCCGCGGCAGCGCCTCGCATTCGACCCGCATCGCCACGGAGCTCGCCCATAAGCTCCAGGAAGCCGACCCTTCGGCGTCACTGGTGCTGCGCGACCTTGCCGCCCATCCGCTGCCCCATATCGATTCCGACTATGCGTCGGGCATCCACACGCCGCCTGAGAAGCGCAATGCCCGCCAGGCCGAACTGGTCCGCGCCTCCGACGCCGCGGTCGATGAACTCGCCGCCGCCGACACGATCATCCTCGCCACCGGCTTCATCAATTTCAGCATCTCTTCGACGCTGAAATCCTGGATCGATCATGTCGCCCGCGCCGGGCGCACCTTTTCCTATGGCGAGAGCGGCCCCAAGGGCCATCTCACCGGCAAGAAGGTCTATATCGTGCTGGCGTCCGGCGGAGTCTATTCGGAAGGTGCTGCCGTTCAATTTGATCATGCGATCCCCTATCTGCGCACGGCGCTCGCCTTCATCGGTCTGACCGATGTCGAGATCGTCCGCATCGAGGGTGTTGCCATGGGCCCGGAGGCCGCTGACACCGCGTTGAAGAAAGCGACGGCCCGGGTCACTCAACTGGCCTTGGCGGCAGGAAATCCCCATCCCGCCGCCGCCGTCGCCGCCTGACGAGGCCCTAAGCATCAGCCCGAAAAGTTGCAGACTTTTCGGATAAGCTGATGCGCCTGCAAAAACGCCGCTTCGGCACCTTTTCGCCGGAGCGGCGTTGTTATTCATGGCCGATACTGTCGAAAAGCCATCCAGTCCTGCGGCGCGGACGATTGCACAATTGAGCCGCGAAGCTCAGTCCTGCCGCCGTTGCGCGCTTTACAAGAACGCCACTCAGACCGTGTTCGGCGAGGGATCACCCCGCGCCGCGATCATGTTTGTCGGCGAGCAGCCGGGCGATCAGGAAGATCGTCAGGGTCGGCCCTTTGTCGGTCCGGCGGGGCGGCTCTTCGACCAAGCCCTCGCTGAAGCTGGCATTGACCGCGAAGAGACCTATGTCACCAATGCGGTGAAGCACTTCAAATATGAACCGCGCGGCAAGAAGCGCATCCACAAGCGCCCCGATCGCGGCGAGATCGAAGCCTGCCGCTGGTGGCTCCATGCCGAGATCAGGCTCATCAAGCCGAAGCTCATCGTGGCGCTTGGCGCCACCGCGGCGCGCGCACTCAGCGGCCGTACCGTCACCATCTCGAAATTGCGGGGCGAAACGCTTGAGTTCCAAGGACATATGGGCCTAGTCACCGTGCATCCCTCCTTTCTGCTGCGCGTGCCTGACGCAGCTTCTCGTGCAGAGGAATATCGCAAGTTCATCACAGACCTGAAGCGCGCCGCCCGCCTCGGCGCGTGAGTCACTCGCCGATCAGATGCAGCAGCACCCGGCGCCGGTGCGGCGCGTCGCGATGTTCGAAAAGATAGATGCCTTGCCAGGTTCCGAGAACCAGCTCGCCAGCACTGATCGGGATCGTCAGCGACACCTGCGTCAGCGCCGATTTGATATGAGCCGGCATGTCGTCGGGCCCTTCGCTGCGATGGATCATCCAGCTCGCCCCTTCCGGCACCAGCCTGCGGAAGAACTCGCCGAGATCGCGGCGCACATCGGGATCGGCATTTTCCTGGATAAGCAGCGAAGCCGATGTATGCTGCACGAAGAGCGTGAGCTGGCCGGTCAGGATGCCGCTCACCTTGACGAAATGCCGAGCCTCCCCGGTGATCTCGGTAAAACCTTGACCTCGGGTAGTGATCGCGATCTCGTCCTGAAGCTGGCGCATCTGGGAAACCATTGCTGATGCTGTGAGTTACATCATGGGATGTACGATAAGGAGGATTGAATGGCCGTCGATCGCCTCAAATACAAGGACTGGATTGTCGCCACCGATGGTGGACGCGCGCTGATCTTGCGCAATGACGGTACGACAGCGCAACCCAAGCTCACAATGCTGCGCAAGCACGACCAGAATGTGCCGCCGACGCGCGATCTGGGCACCGACAAGCCGGGCCGCACGCATTCAGGAATGGGCCCGGGCCGTGCGGCCATCGAGCCGACCGACCTGCATCAGCAGGCGGAGGACCGCCTGATGAAGGAAGTGGCGGATGCCTTGGCCGAGGATCTGCGGCTACGGAAATTCTCGACATTGATCGTGGCGGCAGCACCCACATCCTTGGGGGCCTTGCGCAAGGCCATGAGCGATGAGCTAAGAAAGACCGTCGCCGCCGAGGTACCGAAGAACTTCACCGGCATGGACATCGCCACACTTGGCGATGCGCTCAGCCAGGCCCTCGAAGCCGCGTGACATTTCCCCTCGCCCCTCGAAGGGGGGCGAGGGCCAAAAGCGAACTGGCGACGAAACCTCCCTAACCACTCGCCGTGAATCCCAGATAAGCGAGAAAGCCCGCCACGACCGCGCCCACCCAACTCACCCAGATAGGTATGCTCTCCGCGCCGATCGCGATATCGAGCCCGGCCGCGGCGCGCAGCAGATGCGCCAATGCCACGATGGCGAAAATGACGGCGGCAAGGCGTGAGAAACCCCGAGCACTCATGCAACTCTCCATCGCGCATCAAGCCGAACCGACGCTGACTTTCCGGACGACCGGATGCGCTTATTTGAACATCCTGTCGCCCTGCTCGTCGACGATCTGGCGTCCTTTCGACAGAGACAGGTCGGCGGCTTCCTCGAGCGTCGAGAAGCGATCAGCGCGCACAAATTTGTACTCCTTCATCTCGCCGTCGATCTCCTTAGAGATCGTGCCGGCGGTCTGGAATTGTCCGCCTTCCTTGTACGGCGTGGCGCGGATGATGAAGCCCTTGTGCTCGGCCTCCTTCGCCGCCGCGACCGGGCCGTCGCCCCCCGCTTTGCCGCCACCCAGACCGAACAGGGATTTCAGAAATGACATAAGATTCCTCGTGATTGCGTGGACTGCAGATTGGACCAAGGTTCTACCGCTTGCAACGCCCAGGCGGACAGGCCGACATTCTATCACATATTGGCGGGGCGGCGATACCGTGGTACCAATAGATCATAGGCCGGTCGAGAAGTCGCATATGAAAAATACATCGGTTGTGCTTGGCAAGCAGCACACGGCTTTCATCAAGAAGCAGGTGCGCAAGGGCCGCTTCGGCTCGGCGAGCGAGGCGGTGCGCGCCGGCTTGCAACTGCTCGAAGAGCAGGAACTGCGGATGGAGCGGTTGCGTACGGCGATAAACGAAGGTGACGCCAGCGGCGAGCCTGAGCCTTTCGACATTGAGGAATTTATCGCGGAGAAGAAGAAAGCGGCGCGATGATCGCGCTGCGATTTACACCGCGCGCCCGTGCCGATTTCGACGGCATTTGGGACTATACCGCCGAAAACTGGAATCTGGATCAGGCCGAGGCCTATTTGCGGGCGATCAACCAAGCTCTGAATTTACTGAGGGCGAATCCGCGACTGGGCCGGAGCGCCAGCGACATCGGGCAAGGCCTGTTCAAGTTTCCCGTCGCTTCGCACATCATCTACTACAGGTTCGCGTCAAGCACACTTATCGTTGTTCGCCTCCTGCATAAGAGCATGGATGTTGAACAGCATCTGTAGGCGTCCCAACTCGGAGCTTTCTTAATGCGCCAAATGCTGCTCGCTTTCTTCTGCGCCCTCCTCCTCGCCGCCGGTCCCGCTGTCGCGCGCGAGCAGTCGGACGCGCCCGACATCGAGATTATCGGCTTCTCTCCCGACGGGCGCTATTTTGCCTATGAGCAATATGGCTACGACGTGGCGAGCGGCGCGCTCGACGCCGCGATCTTCATCATCGACCGCGAGACCAACAAAACGGTGGAGGGATTCCCCTTCGGCTTCATTGCGGATCAACCAGACAACGCGAACCGGCCGGATATCGATCTCGACCGCCTCAGGGCCGAAGACGGCGAGCCTGATCTCGGCAAGCTCCGGAAAATGGTGCGCGATGAAGCGACGGCGAAGCTTGTCGCGCTGGAGATCGGCATTGCGGGCCGCCGTCTCGCCGGCGTGCCGATGACCCAGAGATCCCCGGTCGACGGCAAAGGCGTGCCGCTGAAATTCGTCGTCTGGCCGACCATTCCGAGCGCCATACCGGACCAGCAGCTTGTTTACTCGATCGAGACGAAATTCACCGACACGCTCGCCGATTGTGCGAATGCCGCCCCTCCAGCGCGCGATCTGCCGGTGACCTTCGCGGTCACAGCCGACCGCACATACCCTGAGACGAAGACGGTGGCGACGAAGGAACAGACCTATTCCTGGCCGATCGCCAAGGATGATTGTCCGGTCGCCATCTGGATCAGCGACATCATCGCGCCGCCCGATGCCCGCGGTGACACGCCGGTGCTGCTGGTCGTCTTCTTCACCACCTCATGGTTATCGGCCGTCGACAGCGCCCAGTATCACGCGACCTTCATCGAAATGCCGGACGAATGAAACACCCATCATGTTGAGGCGCTTCGCTGAAGGCGAAGCCTCGAAGCATCCCCCAGGAGAGTGTGAGAGCATTGCAACACACCCTTCGAGGCCCGCCTTCGGCGGCCGCCTCAGGGTGAGGGTAGTAGGGACCTCTTTCGGACTTTACCCATTCGTCATGGCCGCCCTCGCGGCGGCCATCCAGCCTATCCACCCAGCAGATGTCTGGTGTCGAGGCTCGATGGCCGGGTCGGTGCCCGGCCATGACGAATGGGAGAACTACGTTCGCGCCTCGTAACCGAGGCAGCGCGGTAGAAAGCGAAAAGGCCGGCTTTCGCCGGCCTTTTGCAATCAGTTGTCCAGGAAGCTCCTGAGCTTCCGGCTTCGGCTCGGATGCTTGAGCTTGCGCAGCGCCTTGGCTTCGATCTGGCGGATGCGTTCGCGCGTCACCGAGAACTGCTGGCCGACTTCTTCCAGCGTGTGGTCGGTGTTCATGCCGATGCCGAAGCGCATGCGCAGCACGCGCTCCTCGCGGGGCGTGAGCGAGGCCAGAACCCGCGTCGTCGTCTCGCGCAGATTGGCCTGGATCGCCGCGTCGATCGGCAGGATGGCGTTCTTGTCCTCGATGAAGTCGCCCAGATGCGAGTCTTCCTCGTCGCCCACCGGCGTTTCGAGCGAGATCGGCTCCTTGGCGATCTTCATCACCTTGCGCACCTTCTCGAGCGGCATCGAGAGTTTCTCGGCCAGCTCTTCCGGCGTCGGCTCGCGGCCGATCTCATGCATCATCTGGCGCGAGGTGCGCACGATCTTGTTGATCGTCTCGATCATATGCACCGGGATGCGGATGGTGCGCGCCTGGTCGGCGATCGAGCGGGTGATCGCCTGCCGGATCCACCAGGTGGCGTAGGTCGAGAACTTGTAGCCGCGGCGATATTCGAATTTGTCGACCGCCTTCATCAGGCCGATATTGCCTTCCTGGATGAGGTCCAGGAACTGCAGGCCGCGATTGGTGTATTTCTTGGCGATGGAGATCACAAGACGCAGGTTCGCCTCGACCATCTCCTTCTTGGCGATACGGGCCTCGCGCTCGCCCTTCTGCACCATGGCGACGATGCGGCGGAATTCCGGGATCTGCAGGCCGGTGGCGGTGGCGAGCTCGTGGATCTCCTCGCGGATGACGCGGATCGATTCCTTCTCGTCATTGGCGAATTTCTTCCAGCCGAACTTGGCGAGCCGGCCGACGCGGCGCAGCCATTCCGGATTGAGCTCTTCGCCCTGATACTCCTTGAGGAACACATCGCGCGGCACCTTGTAGGTTTCGGCGAGGCGCATCAGGCGGCCTTCAAGGGCGTTGAGCCGCTTGTTGATGTCATAGAGCTGGTCGACCAGCGCCTCGATGCGCGCATTGTTGAGCGACAGCGACTTCACATCGACGATGATTTCATCGCGCAGCTTCTTGTAGCGGCGCTCCTGCGAGGGCGAGAGAGCGGTCTTGTCGCCGACTTCCTGATCTTGCAGCTTGCGCAGCGACTTGTAGGTCTTGGCGATGCGGTCGAAGGTCTCGAGAACCTGCGGCTTGAGCTCGGCTTCCATCGCCGAGAGCGACACGCCCGGATCATCGTCGCCCTCCTCGTCGTCCTCTTCGACCTGCGGCTTGTCGAAATCTTCCGGCGACAGCACGTCGCCATATTCGTCGTCGCGGCGCATGGCGCGGCGCGGTTCCGGCTTTTTGATCGGCTCCGGCTTCTTGGGCTCGGCGAGCTTCTCGTCCGACATCACCGGCTGCTTGTTCTTGGCATCCGGGCCGGCATAGGTCGCTTCGAGATCGATGATGTCGCGAAGCAGGATCTTGCCTTCGTTCAGCTCGTCGCGCCAGATGATGATCGCCTGGAAGGTCAGCGGGCTTTCGCACAGGCCCTGGATCATCGCCTCGCGGCCGGCCTCGATGCGCTTGGCGATGGCGATTTCGCCCTCGCGCGACAGAAGCTCCACCTGGCCCATCTCGCGCAGATACATACGGACGGGATCGTCGGTGCGGTCGGCCGGCAGCTTCTCGGCCTCGACCTTGATGGGAAGATTCTCGGAAGGCTCTTCCTCGTCCTTGGCCGTCTTGACGGTGTCGTTGCCCTCTTCCTCGCTCTCGACGACATTGATGCCCATCTCGTTGAGCATCGACATGATGTCTTCGATCTGCTCGGGGCTCGTCTCCTCGGAGGGGAGGACGGAATTGAGCTCGTCGAGCGTCACATAACCGCGCTGCTTGGCAGCCCGGATCATGCGCTTGACGGCCGCATCGGTGAGATCGAGAACGGGGGAATCCTGGCCCTCGCCCGGAGTCTCCTGGGCTTCCTGCTCTTCGGCTGCGGGCTGGGCTTCGTTTTCTTCGGTCTGCGGTTCGCGCATCTGGGCTCGGGCCATGCGTCGCCTATCCTTCTCGTCTCAACTGATTCGGGGCCGTGCGAGGTTGTACCCGCCGGCCCGTTAACCCGTTCCTAACCTTACCCCACGCGCTTCGGACGGATATCGGTTCCCTCCGATCGCGCCTGATCGATGTACATCCCTAGACAGCGTTCGCGCTGCGCCCCGAGGCCTCGCCAAACCCTTCGATATGGGCTTCCATTCCGACGTGGGATGCCAGCTCTTCGCGGATCTGATTGAGCGCGACGAGCCTCTCCTCCGTCGGATCGGCGGCGAATTGTGCCTCGGCAGCCTTGAGCTCCCGATCCAGAGTTACGCTTTTCCTGTGCAGGGCGAACATCTGACGAAGCGCTGTCCGGGCGTCCGCAGACGCAGCACCGGGGTTCAGGAACCATTCGTTCAGACGTACAGCCTGGCTTTCAAGGCGGGCCACAACCGGGCCGAAACCTTTATCGTTCAGGTGGTCCTTGAGAGACGATCCGTCAAGACCTTCTCTCAGGGCGGCCATATCTATGATTTGCCGCTTGAGCGAGTCAAGCTCGTGTGAAACGAATTCCGCTGCGGCATAATCATCCAGGAAATCATGCAGAAGCTCGGGATGATTGATAATTGCCAGGAGTAAAAGCCGCTCCCGGCGCTCCTGCTCATGCTGGCTGCTGCGTTGCGCCAGCGGGCTCGACCGCAAGCCGGCGCTGGCGGGAGCGGAATAATCATGCGGGAGCGGCCGGGCCCGGGGCCCCCGCCGCGCCTGAACAAGGGGCTTTGGCAGCGCATTTTTGCCCCGTCCCCGGCCGAAGGCGCGCTGAGAGGGCCCGCCCTGGGGGGCCAGATGCCGGGCGAGTTTCGCCTTGAAATCCTCGCCATAATATTTGCGCACCGTCTCATCGCCGATCTCGCGCACCAGGCTCGTGAGCCTCACCTCGAAGGAGGCGCGCCCGTCCGGCGTATCGATCCGGGCCTGATCGGCCTCGCGGTTCCACAGCACTTCGGCGAGCGGTCGGGCCTCGGCGATCACGTTTTTCAGGGCCTCGGCGCCCTCGTGCTTGAGGAGGTCGTCCGGGTCCTGGCCTTCCGGCAGCAGCGCGAATTTGAGCGAATGGCCGGGCTTGAGGAGCGGCAGCGCCAGATCGAGCGCCCGATAGGCGGCCTTGAGCCCCGCCGCATCACCATCGAAGCAGAGGGTGGGAGACGGCGCGATCCGCCACAGGAGGGCCAATTGGTCGGTGGTGAGCGCGGTCCCGAGCGGCGCCACCACATGGCCGATCCCGGCGCGATGCAGCGCGATCGCATCCATATAGCCCTCGACCGCGATGATCTCGCCCGCCTGGTGGGCGAGTGCGCGCGCTTTGTCGAGATTGTAGAGGACGAAGCCCTTGTGAAAGAGCGCCGTCTCGGGCGAATTGAGATATTTCGCGAGCGCATCCTTGGACAGCGCCCGGCCGCCAAAGGCGATCACCCTCCCCCGCGGATCGCGGATCGGGAACATCACCCGGTCGCGGAAGCGGTCATAGGCGACCGGGATATCCTCACCAGTGACGACGAGGCCTGCTTCCGCCATCTGCTCGACGGTCACGCCCTTGTCCGCGAGGTGGCTGCGCAAGGCGGATCGGTCGTCGGGTCCGTAGCCCAAGCGGAATTCCTGCTGGATGGCGGCAGTGAGGCCGCGATCGGCAAGATAGCCGCGCGCTTTGGCGCCTTTGGCCGATTGCAGCATCTCCTCGAAGAACTTCGCCGCGAGTTCCATCACGTCATAAAGACTGGTGCGCAGCTTTTCGCGCCGCTCATCATCTTCCGACACATTGGGCATCGGCAGGCCGGCTTCCTGCGCCAGTCTTTCGACGGCTTCCGGGAAGCTCACCCCTTCCTTTTCGGTGAGGAAGGTGAAGATGTCGCCCGACGCCTTGCAGCCGAAGCAGTGATAACGCCCTTTTCGATCCTCGACATGGAAGGAGGCCGTCTTCTCATTGTGGAAGGGACAGCAGCCCCAGAAATCGCCCCGGCCCGGATTGGACTTGCGCCGGTCCCATTGCACATGCCGGCCCACCACCGTGGACGCCGACACGCGGGCCCTGATCTCGTCGAGGAAGGTGGGGGAAAATCTCATAGCCTACCAATGACCACATATGTCGGGGCGAAGCGTTAAGCCAAATCCGCCCATGCACAGCCTTTCAACATAAAAGCGGCGAACAAAGGGAGAAACCAGATAGATCGTCGCCCTGGCAAAAGCCGGGGCTCACTAAATTCCTGCCACACGACCAGCACCAGCCGTTTTGTGCGTATTGAAACGGCCCCGGCTTTCGTAAGGGCAACGAGGGAAGACGCTACCCACTTCCCTGGATTTCAGGCTTGGGCTGACGTCGTAGCAACCTGCGAATCGTCATCACCGCGAACCAGCAGAACAGGATCACGACGCCGAGCGCCACGAAGGGCACGGCCAGCGCCAGCAACGACACCAGCGCCGCCCCGCCCAGTTCCCCGGTCGCCACCACCGGATTGCCGAGCCCGCCGGTGAAGACGGTGGAATTGGCCCGGATGAAGGCGGTGACACCTTGCGTGATGCCGGCCGCACCGCCACCCGCGATGACGGCGGCCGTCCATTTCACCAAAGGGGGCAGATCCGCCATCACGGCGGCGGAAACCAGCGTGCCGGCCACCAGGGCCGTAGGTGTGGCGATCGTGTCGAGCAGATTGTCGACGCCCGGAATATAGAAAGCGAGAATCTCGGCGAGCGCGGCGACACCCAGCATGATCACGGCGGCCGGGCTCGCGAGCCAGGCGAAGCCGTCACTGATCGGAATATATCCGCCATAGGCGGCGACGCTGGTGATGAGAAGCGGCAGGAAGACCCGGAAGCCCACCCCCGAGGCGAGCCCGACGCCGAGGGCGATCGAAACCGCGTAATCGAAAGGTGTCATGGCCATCACTCCTCAACCGCCGACAATATAGTGAGTCTCAGATCCGAATGCATGCACACCAATCCTCCCTCCGCCGCGCGAAGCGCGGGAGGGTGGCGCGCGGAACGCGCGACGGGTGGGGTCTCTCCGCAAGCGAGATCTTTCAAGCAAGATGATTGCAAGCTGTTCAGACTAATTGATGAACACGTGTCGGCGGCGAGCCCGCACCCGTCCGCCCTGTGGGCGGACACCCTCCCCGCGCTGCGCGCGGCGGAGGGACATTGCGTTATCCTCGCACCTGTGTGGCCGAGGGTAGAAGCGCATTCGTCATGAGATGCGTGAATGTGCGACCCCACGACCCATGCGGCGGGCGCATGCTATCCGCCCGCTCCCTGCTCTGGCTTGCCGAGCGCCGCTCTGCGACCATGGCGCATGCAGAGACTCGGCTGGCATGACAATGATCTGAAACAGGTCGGCGCCGATTTCGGTGTTGCGGCCGAAGTCGCGGCCTGTGACGAGCAGGCCCGGCTCGCGCTCCAGTTGGCGGAATATTCCAACAGCGTCTATGCCGACCATATCGCGGTGCGCCCTTCATGAATGAGACATCCTCTGCGTCGGGCCGCCCGCTCTGGCTGCTGCTCGCGCCCGCCATCTTTCTCGTTCTCTGGTCGGGCGGCTACAGCATCGCCAAGCTCGGCATCCTGCATGCCGAGCCGCTGACCTTCCTCGCTTTGCGCTACGCCGCCGTGCTGATCATCCTGGCGCCCTTCGCCATCGCCATGAAGCCCGCCTGGCCGACGAAGCCGGCGCAATGGTTCCACATCGCTTTTGTCGGCTTCCTGATCCAGGGCGTCTATTTCGGCCTCTGCTATCTCGCCTTCAATGCAGGTGCGTCCGCCGGCACCGTCGCCATCATCGTCTGCCTGCAGCCGATCCTGGTCGGACTGATCGCGCCCTACTTCGCGCGTGAACGCGTCAGCGCGCTGCGCTGGCTGGGCCTCGTCCTCGGGCTCGCCGGCGCGGCCACCGTTATTCTCGGCCAGTCGGCGGTCAAGGCGGAAAGCATCTTCGGCATCCTGTGCTCCATCGGCGCGCTCATCGGCATCACAGCCGGCACCTTGTGGGAGAAGCGCTTCGGTGTCAGCCATCATCCGATCGTGTCGAACATGGTCCAATATGTGGCAGGCCTCGCCAGCACCTTGCCCCTGGCGCTCGCCACCGAAACGCTCGCCGTCGACTGGACCTCGCCGGAATTCTACGCGTCCTTCGCCTATCTTGTGATCGCCAATTCGCTGATCTCGATGACCTTGCTGCTGGCGATGATCCGGGCCGGCGAGGTCTCGCGCGTTTCGTCTCTCTTTTATCTTGTGCCACCGGTCGCGACGCTGATGGCCTGGCCGATCCTCGGCGAAGCGATGCCGCCCTTGGCCTGGCTCGGCATGGGCATCGCCGCGATCGGCGTCGCGATTGCGAGCCGCCGGTCGGCGTGAGATAGTCCCCGTCCCCATTTCAAGGAGGTCCCGAAGATGAAAGCACTTTACACCGCTCATGGCAGCGCAACCGGCGGTCGCGACGGACAAGGCCGCACCGATGACGGCAAGATCGACGTCAAGCTGACGCTGCCCAAGGAGATGGGCGGCTCCGGCACCGGCACGAATCCGGAGCAGCTGTTCTCGGTCGGCTATTCCGCCTGCTATCTGGGCGCGCTCAAATTCGTGGCCGGCAAGGAGAATGTGAAAATCTCCGACGCGGCGAAAGTGTCGGCCAATGTCGGCATCGGCGAACGTGACGACAAGCAGGGCTTCGGCCTCGTCGTGGCGCTCGAAGTGAGCCTGCCGGGCATCGACAAGGCGAAGGCCGAGGACCTCGTCAAGAAGGCCCATGTCGTGTGCCCCTACAGCCACGCCACCAAGGGCAATGTCCAGGTCACGACCACGGTCGTGTGACCGGGCTCTCGCCCATACCTCCCCTTCTCCCGCTTGCGGGAGAAGGTGGCCGAAGGCCGGATGAGGGTGTATCTCGCCGAGTGATCGGAATCTCATAGAGCACGATATCCCAGCCGACACCCTCACCCGCCCTATTGGGCACCCTCTCCCGCAAGCAAGCGGGAGAGGGGGAAAGCTAGAGAGCGAGGGGAGATCAAAAATCTCGTTTCCGATGTCGATCGGACTTCTGCCCAAACGACTATGGTTCAGCGATCGAGCCGATCGCCACTGAAGCCCTCAGGAGACGAACCATGAAATACATGCTTTTGCTCTATCGTGACGAAAGCCGCTTCAAGAAGACGGACACTGACATGTCCGCCCCTTACATCGCCTATACGCAGGCCTTGATGGGCGCCGGCGTGCTGGCCGGCGGCGACCGCCTGCAGCCGGTCGAAACCGCTTCCACGGTGCGCCAGGTGAACGGCGAGACGTCGGTCCTCGACGGACCCTATGCCGACTCCAAGGAGCAATTGGGCGGCTTCTACATCATCGATGTGCCCGACCTCGATTCAGCCCTGAAATGGGCGGCGCGCTGTCCCGGGGCCACGCAAGGCAGCGTCGAGGTCCGTCCGCTGTGGTCGATGCCGCCCCCCAAATGAGCGATGCGGCCAGCCTGTCGCCTGCCGCCGTCGAGCATGTCGCGCGGGCGAGCTACGGCAAGCTGGTCGCCTATCTCTCGGCCCGCACGCGTGATGTCGCCAAGGCCGAGGACGCTCTCGCGTTTTCCTTTCTCGAGGCGCTTAGCCGCTGGCCGAAAAGCGGCATTCCGGACAGCCCGGAAGCTTGGCTCCTCACCGTCGCAAGGCGGCAGCTGGTCGATCAGGCGCGGCGCGCCATGACAGCCGAGCGGGGCATCGATCATCTGACGCTGCTTTCGGAAGAGCTGCGCGAGGCGCCGCATGACATACCGGATGAACGGCTCAGCCTGATGTTCGCCTGCGCCCATCCGGCGATCGATGTCCGCATGCGCGCACCGCTCATCCTGCAGACCGTGCTGGGCTTCGATGCGGCAAATATCGCCCGGGCATTTCTGATCGCGCCCGCCACGATGAGCCAGCGCCTGGTGCGCGCCAAGGCCAAGATCAAGGATGCCGGCATTCCCTTCCGCATCCCCGCGCGCGATGAATTGCCCGAGCGCCTCGAGGCGGTGCTGGCCGCCGCCTACGCCACCTTCAGTGCCGGCTGGGCCGATCCGATGGGCGCTGATGCTCAGAGGAAAGGCCTCGCCGATGAGGCCATCTGGCTCGCCCGCCTCATTGTCGAACTTTTGCCGGAGGAGCCCGAAGCACTGGGCCTCCTGGCGCTGCTGCTCCATATCGACGCGCGCCGCCTCGCCCGCCGTGACGATTTCGGACGCTTCATTCCGCTGATGGAGCAGGATCCGGCCCGCTGGCGCAGCGGCATGATCGAGGAGGCCGATGCCCTCCTCTCCAGGGCCAGCACATTCCGTTGCATCGGGCGTTATCAGCTCGAAGCGGCGATCCAGTCGGCCCATGCGATCAGGAGGCGCACCGGCCGCGCCGATTGGGCTGCGCTCGAGCGGCTTTATGACCGGCTTTACGAACTCACCCGCTCGCCCGTCGTGGCACTCAATCGTGCTGTCATCATTGCGGAAACACGCGGCGCCCAGGAAGGCCTCGAAGTGCTCGATGCCTTGGCGCAGGACAAGCGCCTCGCCGACTACCAGCCTTATTGGGCGGCGCGCGCCGATCTCCTGGCGCGCCTGTCCGACAAAGCGGCCGCCAATGACGCCTATTTGCGCGCCATCGGCCTCGAAGCCGATCCGGCGGTCAGGGATTTCCTGGAAGAGCGCCGCAAGCGTGTCATGGCTTGAGCCACGGCCGGTTTTGTCCTAACCCTTGGTGCTTGATGATTTCGGACATAAACCTCTCAAAATCTCTCATGCTGAGGTGGCCGCGAAGCAGCCCTCGAAGCATCCATCAGGATAGAGCCAGAATGCTTCATGACACCCTTCGAGGCTACCCCGGCTCAAGGCCGGGGTCGCACCTCAGGGTGAGGGTGACGGGACGAATTGATCTCACGCTTTAACTCTTCAAAATAAGAATGGCCTTGGGGGAAACACGTGCTCTTGCAGATCGCCTTCGACAAGCCCGAACATCTCTCCCTCCTGCCTTTGGTCAAGCCCTATGCCGATATCATCGAGATCGGCACGCCGCTTCTGAAGCGCTTCGGCGTTGCGGCCATCACCACCGCGCGCGAGCTCTGCCCCGATGTGCTGGTGCTCGCCGACACCAAGACCGTCGATGGCGGCCAGTTCGAGGCGGATATGGTGTTCGGCGCCGGCGCCGCCTTCATGACGGTGCTCTCCTGCGCCTCCACCGCGACCCATGAGACAGTCGGCCGGCGCGCGCAATTCTTCGGCGCGACGGTCATCGTCGACACCATCACCGAATCCGGCAAAGCGGAGCTGCTGCCCAAGGGCGCATCCTTTCCGGAAAACTTCGGCTATGTCGCCGTCCATTCGCCGACCGATGCCCGCCTCGCCGGCAACACATCGACCGCGCATATCGATGCGGTGCGGCAGGTGCACGACAAAGGCTTCCGCGTATCGCTCGCCGGCGGCATCGGCCCTGCGACGCTCGATGCGGTGATCGCCGTCAATCCTGAGATCGTCGTCGTCGGCAGCGCCATCACCGAGGCCGCCAATCCGAAAGAGGTGTTACAATGGATCCGCGACAGACTGCCCGATCCCGGCCGTGGCTGGCCGTGGGACAGGAAATAGCGGAGCTCCTCGCCCGTATCGACGCCGGCGCCTTCACGAAGGTGGTTGGCGCCTTCGGCGATCCCGGGCAGCGCTGGTTCTTCTCAGGCCAAGGCCGTTCCGGGCTCGTCGCCCAGATGGCGGCGATGCGTTTCATGCATATTGGTCGCACGGTGCATTTCGTCGGCGAAGTCTCCGCCCCATCGATCCGCAAAGGTGATGCGCTGCTCGTCATATCGGGCTCGGGCGAAACGCCGGTCAGCGTCGGCTTCGCCCGCATCGCGAAAGAGGAAGGTGCGAAGGTCGTGACGCTGACCCATAAACCCAAAGGCGCGCTTGCCGGCATCGCCGATATCGTGCTCGCCGTCCCGGTCGAGACGACCGAGCAGTTCGGCGGCAGCCTCTTCGAGCAATCCTGTCTCCTGCTGCTCGACGGCGTCATATTGAGCCTCGCGCGCGAAATGCCGGACGCGCACAAGATCATGCTGCATCGCCACACCAACCTGCAGTGAGGCAATGCTAATTCACTCGCCCACGAAATTTCCCTTCTCCCGCAAGCGGGAGAAGGGAAATGATTGAAACGCCTGCCGTCCTCAGCATCGGCGACGGCATCATCGACGCGGTCGAGCTTTCGCCCGGCAATGTCGAGAATTTCCCAGGCGGGGCGGGGCTCAATCTCGCTGTCGGCCTCGCGCGGCTGGGGCTCGCTTCGCAATTGGTGACGCGCTTCGGCCTCGACCGCTACGGGTTCCTGATCGAGCGCTATCTGCGTGAGGAAGGGGTGCGCATCTTCAACGCGCCCAATGTCGATTTCACCGGTGTGGCCTTTTCACGCCGGCGCAATGGCGAGCCGACTTACGAATTCACGCCCGAAATGTATCGTCGCCGCATCGCCTTCACCGAAGACGTGATGATCGCGATCGAAAACGCCGCCTCGATTGCGGTCAATTCCTTCCCCTTCGACGATACGAGTCAGACCGATGCTCTGGTCGAAGCACTCTCTCCTGCAATAGGCCTGATCGTCGTCGATCCCAATCCGCGTCCACGCCTCATTCACGACATGGCCGCCTATCGCGCCGGCGCCGAGCGTGCGATGGCCAAAGCCGCGCTCGTCAAGCTCAGCGACGAGGACGCGGGCTTGTTTTATGACGGCGATCGTGACGCCGCCATCGGCCGCCTCTTCGGCCTCGGCGTCGAAGCGCTGCTGCTCACACATGGCAGTGAAGGCGCAAGCCTCCACACCCGTTCCGGCCTGTCGGTCTCGGTTCCGGTCGCCGCGCCGATGAAACCAATCGTCGACACGATGGGCGCCGGCGATGCGACGCTCGCCACGGTGATCGCCTTCATCCTGCGCCAGGGCATGCCTGGCAATGCCGAAGACTGGCGTCTGTGCTTGACCGAAGCGATGCAGGTCGCCGCCGCGACCTGTGCTCATGCCGGCGGCGGCCTGGTCCTACCGGAAATGCGTCTGAAAGCCCAGGGTTGAGCGCTCTCTCATGCTTCCCTTCTCCCGCCTGCGGGGCGAGACGCGGTAGCGAAGCTGACAAAAAGGTCCAGTGGACCTTTTTGAGCGACGAGCGCCGGAGCGCAAGCGAAGGCCTTCAGTGGCCGAAGGCCGGATGAGGGTGTTCCTTAAGGCAATGATAACGCGCGTCATTGAGTCGAAATGCCTGACCCAGGCGCCCAGTCTGCGCCGCAACTAGACATCCGCGGAGTCCCGTTTGTGGTTGGGCCTGCGCGGGCAGCGCCTTCACGGTCATAAATTCACTCGACAGCATTCCCTAGATCACGATGAGTTTGGGTTGAATCAACCCAAACTCATAAACGTGATCGATTCTTATATGTTAGCGCGGGATTCTTGCGAAAAACCGGTATCCACTTTTTCGCATCCCGCGCTAGCCAAGCTGCCGCCCGATTGACCAACACCCTCATCCGCCCTTCGGGCACCTTCTCCCGCAAGGCAAACGGGCGAAGGGGAAAATCGGTCAGCCACGACCTCTGCTCATGCCGGTGGCGGGCTGATGTTTCCCGACACGCCGCTCAAAGCGCGAAGGTCACCGCTTCTCCTCGCCAAAGGCGGACGGCGGAGTTCAACTGGGGATTGATGCAAGTCGGCGTCGAGAGCCGAGGCAAGATCGAAGAAGCGGCGCCGCACCTCCAGGGCATAGGGGTTCAGGCGCTCGATCGCATCGAATAGTTCGGGCGGGTCGTGGCGTACCATCTCGACAGCCTCGTAAAGCAGATCGAAGCTGCGCGTCGTGATCAGATCCGGCAACGGCTCCATTTTGACGAGCACCTTCGCGATGAGATGGGTCAACCCCTGCGAAAGGGCGGCGTCCCGATCATGTACATCAGGCGTCGTTGTGACCACCTTGAGTCCGAGCGCGATCTGAAGGAAAGCGGCGACGCGCCTGTGACTGCGTCCCCTTACCGGGCAAAGCGCGATCTTGAGGCCTCGCACGCCGCTGCGGGCGCTTTGTGGTCCGAACAGCGGGTGCGTCGCAACAATGTCGACATAGGGCGGAAGCAGCTCTCGCATGAGACGCGCAGGCTCGACCTTCACCGATCCGACGTCGAGAACCAACGCGCCGGGTCTGACATGGGGGGCGATGGCCCTTATCGTGTCCGCCATGCGCGCAACGGGAACAGCGATCACCACAATCTGACACCCGGCCGTCTCGGCCAGTCCCGCGCTCCCGGCAAAGGCTGGATCGAAAACATGGAGAGCGAAATGGGGCGAAAGGTGGCAGGCGGCCAGACGCCCGAAGGCGCCGAAGCCGATGAGGCCAAGCGAAAGTCGGCGATGAGGCCGATGTGACGCATCTTGGAGGGCAGGCATTCGGAAAGCTCCGCTGGCAGGCTGCCGAGCCAGAGCTGTCTACCGGAACACAACCGCTGGCCAAGCAGCGGTTGAAGGACGACAAAGCACCCCGCCGCTAATGAAGCGGCGCGTAATACATTCCGGTGACGAAAAGGGTCCTGGTCATGATGTGCGGATAGCGAACCGTGCCGTCGGTGTCAATGACGTCTCTGGAGCGCGTCGAGTTCAACTCCCCAAAAGCCCCTTGATCACGCCGCCGGCCTTGCCGAAATCGATCTGGCCCGAATATTTGGCCTTGAGCGCGCCCATCACCTTGCCCATGTCCTTGATCGACGTGGCGCCTGTGTCCTTGATGACCTGGGCGATCGCCGCCTTCACTTCCTCGTCCGAAAGCTGCTTCGGCATGTAGTCCTGGATGATCGCGATCTCCTCGCGCTCCTGGGCGGCAAGCTCGTCGCGCCCGGCCTTTTCATAGATCTCCAGGCTCTCCTGGCGCTGTTTGACCATCTTGGCCATGACCTCGACGATCTGCGCGTCATTGACGCCGGCGTCGGGTCCGGCCGTGCGGTTCAGGATGTCGCGGTCCTTGATGGCGGAATTGACGAGGCGCAGCGTCGAGACGCGCCTTTTGTCGCCCGATTTCATCGCCTCTTTCAGGCTGTCATTGATCTGGTCGCGCAGGCCCATGGGAATATCCTTACCGGTGAAAGGGTTTGAGATACGCCGGGACAGCCGGCGGCGCAACCTTGACGGCCCCGGCCCGGGCCAATAAGAGAACGCAAATTCAGGAGATGCGAGTCCATGGCCAAGAAAGCCCCTGCCCGTCCGGTGAAACCGAGGGCGGCGAAGAAACCTGCGCGCCCGTCCTTCTCGGACTGGGAGACGCCGCGTATTACCGGGCTCCTGGTTCTGGCCGATGGCACCGTCATCGAGGGCCAGGGATTCGGCGCCGAGGGCGACGCCGTCGGTGAAGTCTGCTTCAACACGGCGATGACCGGCTACCAGGAGGTCCTGACCGATCCCTCCTATGCTGGCCAGATCGTCACCTTCACCTTCCCCCATATCGGCAATGTCGGCACCAATGAGGACGACATCGAGACGACCAACCTCGCCGCCACCTCGGGCGTGCGCGGCTGCGTCGTCAAGGCGTCCGTCACCGACCCCGCCAATTACCGCAGCCACCGCCATTTCAGCCAGTGGCTGAAGGCCCGGGGCATTGTTGGCCTGTCCGGTATCGACACCCGTGCCTTGACCAATCTCATCCGCGAGAAGGGCATGCCCAACGGCGTCATCGCCTACAACGCCAAGGGCAAGTTCGATCTGAAGAAACTCAAGGCCATGGCGGCCGAATGGCCGGGCCTGGTCGGCATGGATCTCGCCAAGGACGTGTCGCTGACCCAGCGTTTGGACTGGGACGAGACGACCTGGGACTGGAAGGCGGGTTACCAGCATACCAATGGCGCCAGCCACAGGGTCGTCGCCGTCGATTACGGGCTCAAGCGCAATATCCTGCGCTGCCTCACGGCTGCCGGCTGCGAGGTGACCGTCGTGCCGGCCACCGCCCAGGCCGAGGATATCCTGGCCATGAATCCGGACGGCATCTTCCTGTCGAACGGCCCCGGCGATCCGGAAGCCACCGGCGAATATGCGGTCCCTGAGATCAAGAAGCTCGTCTCCTCCGGCAAGCCCGTCTTCGGCATCTGCCTTGGCCATCAGATGCTGGCGCTGGCGCTCGGCGCCAGGACGCGCAAGATGCATCAGGGCCATCACGGCGCCAATCATCCGGTCAAGGACTTCACCACCGGCAAGGTCGAGATCACCTCGATGAATCACGGCTTCACCGTGGATCGCGAGACGCTGCCCCAAGGCGTGGTCGAGACCCATGTCTCGCTTTTCGACGGCTCCAATTGCGGCATCGCCATCGAAGGCAAGCCGGTGTTCTCGGTGCAGTATCACCCGGAAGCCTCGCCCGGCCCTCAGGACAGCCACTATCTCTTCAAGCGCTTCGTCGAGCAGATGGACAAGGCGAAGGGCTGAGCATGGGACCGAGAAAAGAGATGGAGCGCCGACAGACCCTATGAGAATGTCCGGCGCACTCATCGCCGTTCGCCCCCTCTTGCAACCGTGGGCCAAACCAGGTTGGAAATGCCACGGTGCACGCCGCCGGATGGCTTTGAGGACTCCCCTCTTCTCGCCGAATTCCCTGCAAATCCCTGCAAATCCGCTGTAAATTCCGCTGCAAACACTCCTGCAAATCCCTGCATCTCGACCTGCACCGTTACATGACTGTCACACAGGCATGTGCTTCAGAAGCGATGCCGGACAATACCCAGTCCCTCGTCTCGCCCGCCGATGTGCCGGGCTTCGTCTGCGCCTACCGCTTCGGCCCTGACGGGTCGGCAAGGCGGCTCATCGAGACCGACATCGATCCAGCACTTTCGAGTCCCGAGGGCCAGTGGCTCTGGATCCATCTCAATTCCATCGACCAGCGCTGCGCCCGCTGGCTCGCCCGATCGGGCCGCTTCTCGTCGCCCGCCATCGATTTCATCGAGCACATCCCCGCCTATCAGCTCATCGAATGTTTCCCCGCCGACGCCGCCGGCAGCGTCGCCGATCTCCGCCGCGACTTCACCGGCGAGACGCACGAGACCTGTCGTCTGCAGTTTCTTCTCGCCGAGGGCATACTCGTCACGATGCGGGCGAAGCCGGTGCGTTCGGCCGAGCTCGTCCGCCGCCATCTCGAGGCGGGACGGCCCGTTTCATCGCCCGCGCAATTGCTGCTCGCCTTCTTCATCCATTATGCGCAAGGCATCGAAAGCGTGCTGCATGACCTCGCCGCCGAGATCGAGCTCATCGAGGACCGCGTGCTCGACGAGCGCGTCACCGATGAGCGCCGGCGCGCCGTGATCGTGCGCCGTGAGGCCGCCATGCTGCACCGTCAGCAGCGCAGCCTGCGCCGCGTGCTCGCCGATACGCAACGCGCGGTCCCGCGCTTTCCCGCCGATCTTTCCGACCTGCTCGATCTCCACGCCCATCTCGACCAGGAATTCGAGCAGATCGAGCAGCGCGCCCGTCTCTTCCACGACGAGATCGACGCCAAGCTCGCCTCCGAGACCAACCGGCAGCTTTACCGCCTCTCCGTCCTCACCGCCCTCTTCCTGCCGCCTACTCTCGTCGGCGGCCTGTTCGGCATGAATCTCGAAGGAATCCCCTGGTCGGGAATGCATGGCGGCTTCTGGTTCGCGACCGCCGCCGCTCTGCTCTCTTCCGCCGGCACCTGGCTCTTCCTTCGTTACCTTGATCGGAAATGATCAGCCGTCTTTCAGAAGGCGTTTCAGTTTGGTCAATCGCATCTCCGGTGTCTCCTCGTAATCGAGCGTGCCGAAGAACCTGCCCTCGCGGTCCATGAGATAGACGAGCGCCGTGTGGTTCATCGTGTAACCGCCGTCGCTCGTCGGCACTTTCTCATAGAAGACGCGATAGAACTTGGCGATCTGAGCAAGCTCCTCGGGACTTGGTCTGAGCCCGATAATGCGCGGATCGAAGCTCGTCAGATAGTTCGTCATGAAGTCGAGCGTATCGCGCTCGGGATCGACGGTGACGAAGAAGACCTTGAGGTCCTTGGCGTCTTCGCCGAGCTTGCCGAGCGAGCTCGACATCTCATAGAGCGTCGTCGGACACACTTCCGGACAATACGTGAAACCGAAGAAGACCGCGAAGGGCTTCCCCTTCATCGTCGCGCTGTCGATCGTCCCGCCCGACGTGGCGGCGAGCTTGAACGGCCCGCCGATCGCGACCATGGGCTGCGTGGCACCGCCTTGCTGGCGCTCAAGATAGACATAGGCCGCAGCGCCGGCAAGCACGGTCACCACCACAGCCCAAAGGAAGACACGCAGAACCTTCAGCATGCTCACATCCCCTCATGCTCATGGCCCGAACCCATCGGCTCGACCTTGAACTCGACCGCGACCGCTCCCGCCTTCTCGAAAGTCAGCGTCGCCTTGAAGCGCGTGTCCTTGGTCGGCCGCTGTTTGAGGTCCATGAACATCACGTGAGTGGATTTGGATTTGAGCTCGACCGACTGGCCGGCTGGAATGACGAGACCGCCTTCGAGTTCGGACATCGACATGACGCCGTTCTCGATCTTCATGCCGTGGATCTGGCTCTTGCCGGCGATTTCCGCCGACACCGAAACGAGCCGGTCGTCTTGCGCGCCGTCATTTGTGATCTTGAAGAAGCCTGCTGCGACCTTGGCGCCCACGGGCGGCTCGGGCGTCCAGGGATGATTGATCACCAGACTGCCCGCTCTGTAGTCATGCGCCTGGGCACCCGGCGTGACAAAGAGCGCGGCGGCGAGCAAGACGGCGACGATGAGTTCCTTGAAGAGTTTCATGAAAGATCCTTCATGCGAAGAGTTTCGGAGCGAAGATATCGGCGGCCAGCGCCAAAAGGAGCGTCAGGCCGACCAGCGGAAAGATGAGACCGACGGCGCAGGCGATGATGAGGATGGTGCGCGGTATGCGCATATCCTGCGGATAGCGCGGCGCGCCGAGCGTGCCCTTGGGCCGCCTCTTCCACCACATCACGATGGCCGACACCGACATCGCGATAATGGCGAGGCAGGCCGCGAGCATCACCAGCTGATTGACGCGGCCGAATTCCTGGCCCTGATGCACGCTGACGCCGAACTCGATCGTCTTGCCGACGGGCCCCAATTCGGCGAAGCCGCCGTCGAACAGCGGCGCCCCTGAATACTGATCGAGATGGATGACGCGCTCGCCGGCAACCTGGTCGGGAAAGACCGAGGCTGAATAGACACCCTCGCCATCCTGCGGCAGGTCGACGATGTAGCCTTTGCTGATGCCGAGCCCATCGAAGATTGCCACAGCTGTGTCGAGGCCGATCGGCTCGCCCATCGTGGCGCCGCTCTGCGGCATCGGCGCGTTTTCGAGCGACCATGAAGTCTGCGTCATGGCTTTGCCCATATGGGCGGCATGCGCGTCGGACTTCGGCACCTCGGCGAAGAATTGCGCCGGATAGCCGAGCCCATACTGGTCCGCGAGGCTGTTGAGCTTGGCGCCCCAGAAGCCCGACCACGGCAGGCCGGTGATGGCGAGGAAGAAGATGAGCGCGCCGGCGAGTGCGCCGGTGACCGCATGCAGGTCGCGCCAGAAGACCCGTTGCGGCGGACGCTGCCTGATGCTCATCACCCCGCCCCGCTGACCGCGCGGCCACCACAGATAGAAGCCGGTGATGACGAGCACGAGCGTCCAGCCGGCAACGATCTCGATCACGCGGTTGGGCAGCCAGCCGAAATAGTCGAGGCTGTGGATCTTCTTGATGAACTGCATCAAAGGCGTGCGCGATGAACCTGAATCAGCGAACTGTCCCAGGACTTCGCCCGTATGGGGATTGACGAAGACCGAGAGCCTGCCTTGGCTTCCGCTGTCGATGCCGACCTCGGCGCTGCGATCGGTCGCTTCCGGCGGCGCGTAGCGGAATGCCGTTCCCGGGACCGCAGCTTGCGCTCGTTTCACGATCTCCGACGGCGCGAGCATCGCCGCATCGCTCGGCGCGACCGTAAGCTCTTTCGCATAGACGATCGCGTTGATCTCGTCCTTGAACAGATAGAGGCTGCCGGTGACGGCGAGCGAAAAAAGGAAGGGCAGGACGAGAAGTCCCGCATAGAAATGCCACCGCCATATCGCGCGATAGAGTGCGAAGGCCGGCGGCGCCGCGGTTTCCCGCGACAATTCGGCAACGGACATAAAAGTTCTCCATGGGACATGGCCGACCGCGCCAACTATGGCGCCGTCAATTGATCACTACGGATGGAAAAGGTTTCCGCTTCAGGCCGGCGGGCCGCGTGACTGGATATCCGAGGAGAAGAGGCCGAAGGCCGACAGGGCGAAGGTCTTGGGCGATGTCGGCGCCGACATTTGCCGGCGCGGATGCGGTTCGAATGTCGCATGCGCGGGCGATGTCGCCGCCATTGGCCCGCCGAACGGGCAGGCCGTCGCGCAGAGGATACAGTCTGGCTGATGCTGCACCGGCTGGCCGGGGACCCGGGTGGCGCCCACCATGGAACAGATCTCGGCCGTCGCAAGATCGCGCGACAGCAGGAACTCAGGCGTCGCCGCGGGCTTGGGCAAGAGACCGAGGATGATCGGGAGCAGCAACGCATAGAGGATGAGAACGGACCAGTTGGCCCTTCCCCGCCGCACCGCGCTGATGAAACTCCCTGCTTGCATCGCTATCCCTTGAGCGCCGGCCTCTGCTTGTGCCAGTCGGTTGCCGCTTCATAGGCCTCGGCGGCCCTGAGCACGCCGTCATCATCGAACATGCGGCCGATGATGTGAAGACCAATCGGCAGGCCGGCCTTCGTGAAGCCGCACGGCACGCTCGCCGCCGGCTGCTGGGTGAGGTTGAAGGGATAGCTGAAAGGCGTCCAGTTCACCCATTTGCCGGTGCCATCGTCGGCGGGCGAGAGCTTGCCCGCCTCGAAGGCCGGGATCGGCAAGGTCGGCGTCACCAGGAGATCGTATTTTTGCATGAACTGCCGCATCTGCGTACCGAGCGCGCCCCGGGCCTTGACGGCGTCGAAATAATCCTCGGGCGTGATCTGCATCGACTGCTTCACGACATCGGCAAGCCCCGGATCGAGCAAGGCCAATTTCTCGGCGGGGAGCCGGCCGAGCAATGCGCGCGCGCCCGACCACCACAGCACGCGGAAGATCGGGCCTGGATCGTCAAATCCGGGATCGACCTTGTCGATCCTGGCGCCGAGCGAGCGCAGCACCTTGACCGCCTTGTCGACCGCTTGCGCCACTTCCGGATCGACCTCGGCATGGCCGAGCGCCGGGCTGAAGGCGATGCGCAGTCCCTTGATGCCCTTGCTGAGCTGCTTGACGTAGTCGCGCCCGTCATAGGGCAGCGAATGCCAGTCGCGTGCATCGGGCTTGGCGATGACATTCATCATCAGCGCTGCATCGGCGACGCGACGCGTCATCGGTCCGGTATGCGCCACGGTGCCGAAGGGGGAGAGCGGCCAGGCCGGCACGCGGCCGAAGGATGGCTTGTGTCCGAATATCCCCGAGAAGCCGGCCGGGATGCGGATCGAGCCGCCGCCATCGGTGCCGAGCGCCAAGGGCGCATAACCTGCGGCGACCGCGGCGGAGGAGCCACCCGAGGATCCGCCCGGCGTCTTCGTCACATCCCACGGATTGCGCGTGATGCCGGTGAGCGGCGAATCGGTGACGCCCTTCCAGCCGAATTCCGGCGTCGTGGTGAGGCCCAGAAGCACCGCGCCCTCTTCACGCAGACGCGCCACCGCCGGTCCGTCCTGATTCCAGGCCTGGTCGCGCTCGATTGTCTTCGAGCCGCGCAGCGTCGGCCAGCCCTTGACCAGGATGAGGTCCTTGACCAGCGCCGGCACGCCATCGACGGCGCCGAGGGGCTTGCCTTTGTGCCAGCGCGCTTCGCTCGCTTTCGCCTGCTTGAGCGCCGACTTCTCATCAACGAGGCACATCGCGTTGATGGCACCGTCATGCCGCGCGATCTGGGCCAGGCAGGCGCGTGTCACCTCGACGGGAGAGAGCTTTCTCTTCTTGTAGGATTTGACGAGCTGCGTCGCGCTCAGCCAATTGAGATCATCAGCCATGTCCCCTCCCGTTTCTTGAAAGCTTAGAGCATCGGACCGAAAAGTGCGAAGCGGTTTTCGGATAATCCGATGCGCAAATCAAATACGCGCTATCTGGCCGCAGTCATTCGGTGGCGACGAGCTTACCGGTATAGAGGACCGGCCCGGTCGGCGCGCCCGTCGGCGATCCGCCTTGTGGCTCGAGGCTGATGGCGAATACCGTCTCGCCCAATGTCGCGGGATCGACCTTGCCGAGCTGGCTCGCCGGGATCCTGAGACTCGCATCGATCACGCCGAGCGACTGCGGATTGGCGCGCCCGCCGCCCACCGCCCACAATTCGTAGGACTTGCCGGCTTCGGCCTGTGCGCCGAGCCGCTTCACGCTGATCGTGCCGTCCTTGAGATCGATCGCGGCGACGAAAGCAGGACCGGGCCCTTCGGGCTGCAGCACCGCGACATAGTTGCCGGGCGCCGGTTGCGACGTAGGCTTGAAGATGATGAACAGCGCCAGGGCCGCAGCGATGGCCGAGGCCGCCAGCGAGAGGCCGCGCCAGAAACTGAGACGCCTGCGAAGGGCGGCCACATTGCTGCTGGCACCGCCGAGATTCTCGACGCCGGCCAGGATGCGGTCCCGCAATTCGGGAGGCGGCGTGATACTGCGGGTGCCAAGAAGAAGCGGCGCCAGGTGCTGAGTCCACCGGTCGACCGCAGCGGCGAACTCCGTATCCTCGGCGATGAGCGTCTGCGCATGGAGGCGCTCCTCCGCCGGGAGCGTACGCAGCACATATTCGCCGGCCAGACTTTCAAGGTCCTCATCGAGCGCCATCGAGACACTCCTTGAGCGCGATCAGGCTGCGCCTCAGCAAAGTCTTGATGGTGGTGACCGGCCGATGGAAGCGCTCGGCCAGTTCCTCGCGACTGTAGCCTTGGCGATAGGCGAGCAGCACCAACTGCTGGCGCTCCTTCGGCAGGCCCTCCATGCAGTCGCCGAGACGGCGCAGCTCGCCCGCCTGTCCGGCGAGCGATTCGGGATCGGGTGATTCGTCCGCCATCGTCTCGTCGAGTTCGCTCGCCGCGGCGGCGAGCCGTTCCGCCGAGCGGCGTTTCAGATCTATCGCCTGGTTACGCGCGATGGTCGCCATCCACGCCATCGGGCTGGCGATCGTCTCGTCATAGGTCCGAGCCCGCTGCCAGATGCGCATGAAGGTCTCCTGAAGCGCGTCCTCGGCCAGCTCGCGGCGCGGCAGAATGCGCCCGATGATGCCGAAAAGACGGCCCGAAACAACGTCATAGAGTTGCCCGAAGGCGGCGCGGTCGCCTTGCGCCACTTGCGCCAGCAACTGCCTCAGATCGCTGTCCATCATTCCTGCAGCCAAAGGCATGAAAGTGATCAGGATAGCCATGGAACCCATTACGGGCCAGAGCCAATCTGGGGTGCAGGCAGGCCCGGAAACCTAAACGCCAGATGAACGTCATGTTCAGGATCGATTACGCTGCCATCGCCTAATGTCCTCTCCAACAACGCAGACGAGATGATGGAGAGCCAGAGATGACCATCGCACCAGATCACGAGGCGAAGACGCCGAACCACTGATTTCCCGAATTCCGGAAGGCGGTTGCCCGGTCTTACACCCGCCCTTCTCGCAGATTGTGTTTCTGTCTTCCGGAACCTTCCTCCCCAGCGGCTCACTGTCCCCCCTGATCCCCTCGAAGAGCCGCTCAACTAGGGCCCCCCCTGTCGGGGGCCCATTTTCTTTTCCGGGCGCTTTTTTTGAACATGGACAAGGTTTTAGGAGATTAACGCCAGATGAATGGCCTATTCAGGATCAGTTCTCCCAGCCCGTGGCATTGTCCTTGCAACGCTGAAAGTGAGTTTCGAGAGGGCCTGCGATGCGTATCTTAACGACGACACTGCTAGCTGCCGTGCTGCTCAATGCCGGGGCTTTCACCAGTGACAATCGCGCTTATCTGCGCGCCCGGACCGTCGTGGATACGAATGTCACCGTCATGAGCAAGAATCAGGCTTGGCCGGTGCGCAGCCAGATGACGATGGAACCCTGCTCGATCGCCTCCTGTGTCGGCGTCTGATCCTCCACGCCTCACGGATTTTGATCCCCTGGCTTGCCAAAGTCAGGGCTAGGCCGGAGGGCGCCGATGCGGACCAACGCCCCTCTCGATCCCGCTATTGTCGCCCTCCGGTTCCTCTCTTCCGCATCACGCGAAACGCTTCGCGCCCGCCACGCAGGCCACGATGCCGATCGTGACTGCGATCATTGCCGGGCTGACATATTCGCCGAGCAGCGCCGCTGAGATGACGAGGCCCATGAAGGGCTGCAGCAACTGCAGCTGGCCGACGGCCGCAATGCCACCGAGCGCTAGGCCGCGATACCAGAAGATGAAGCCCACCAGCATGCTGAACACCGACACATAGACGAGACCCAGCCAGGCCGGCATGCCGATGCCACTCCAGCTTTGCGGCCAGAAGGCGAGAAGCAAGGCGCCCATGACGGGCAGCGCGATGACGAGGGCCCAGGAGATCACCTGCCAGCCGCCAAGCTTGCGCGAGAGGCGAGCGCCTTCCGCGTAGCCCAACCCGCAGACGATGATGGCGGCGAGCATCAGCATGTCGCCGATCGGTGCTGCGGCAATGCCTTGCGCCAGCGCGAAGCCAACCACCAGGGCGCTGCCCAGAATCGAGAACAGCCAGAAGGCCGGCTTCGGCCGCTCACCGCCCCGAATCACCGCGAAGATCGAAGTGGCGAGCGGCAGCAGGCCGATGAAAACGATCGAATGGGCGGCGGTGACGTGCTGGAGGGCCAGCGCCGTCAGCAGCGGAAAGCCGACGACCACGCCGAATGCCGTGACGATCAAGGGAACGATGTCGCTTTTCTCCGGTCGCTGCTGGCGGAACAGGACAAGTAGAGCCCCCGCCAGAAGGGCCGCGATGGTGGCGCGCGCCACCGTGAGGAAGAGCGGATCGAAATCGAGCACCGCCGCGCGCGTCGCCGGCAGCGAGCCGCTGAAGATAACCACGCCGAGAAACCCGTTGATCCAGCCGATGGCGGTTCTGTCCATGGCGGCGTCTTGTGGCCGATGGCCTCTGGAAGCTCCAGAGA
This sequence comes from Nordella sp. HKS 07, assembly GCF_011046735.1. NCBI lineage: Bacteria > Pseudomonadati > Pseudomonadota > Alphaproteobacteria > Hyphomicrobiales > Nordella > Nordella sp. HKS 07. Next base: position 140,507 of record NZ_CP049258.1, read on the forward strand.
CAGACGAGTACAATCAGGCTGAACTGTACTGGTGACAGGAGCAATACAGATGGATCAGGGCGTCCCGTCGCCGCCATCACCGGCCACGCGCGTGGACCAGGTCATCGCGGCCATCCGCGACCGCATCGCCCGCCGTCTTCTGACGCCGGGCGCCCGGCTCCCCTCCATTCGCGCTTTCGCCGACAGTCAAAACGTCTCCAAGTCTACGGTGGTGGAGGCCTATGACCGCCTGGTCGCCGACGGCACGATCGCCTCGCGCCGGGGCTCCGGCTTCTATGTCTCAGGCCCCATGCCGCCCCTGGCTTTGGCCGATGTCGGGCCCAGCCTTGACCGCGCCATCGACCCGCTCTGGGTGTCGCGCCAATCGCTCGAGGCGGGCGACAGGATGTTGAAGCCCGGCTGCGGCTGGTTACCCGGGTCCTGGATGCCGGAAGAGGCACTGCGCCGTGCCATCCGCTCCTTGAGCCGGCGAGAGCACATACCCTATCTCATCGACTACGATCGCCCGCGCGGGCTGGCGCCATTACGGCAGTTGCTGTCACGCCGCCTCGCCGACCAGGGCATCGAAGCGAAGCCCGACCAGATTCTTCTCGCGGATTCGGGCACTCAGGCGATCGACCTTCTCTGCCGCTTCCTGCTCGAGCCCGGCGACACCGTATTGGTCGATGATCCGTGCTATTTCAATTTCCTCGCCATGCTGCGCGCCCATCGCGCCCGTGTCGTCGGCGTCGCCTACACGCCTTCTGGTCCCGATCTCGACGCCTTCGCGAAGATCCTCGCCGTTGAGCGGCCACGCCTCTACATCACCAATTCGGCGCTGCATAACCCGACCGGCGCCTCCCTGGCCCCCGCCAATGCCCATCGCCTACTCAAGCTCGCTGAGGCGCATGGCCTCACCATCATCGAGGACAGCATCTTCGCCGATCTCGAGGCCGAGCCGGCGCCGCGTCTTGCCGCCTTTGACGGGCTTGAGCGCGTTGTCCATATCGGCAGCTTTTCGAAGACTCTGTCCGCCGCCTCGCGCTGCGGCTACATCGCCGCGCGTCCCGATTGGATCGACGGGCTCATCGACCTCAAGCTCGCGACATCCTTCGGCAGCGATCCCTTCTCGGCCGAGCTCGTCTTCACCGTCTTGAGCGATGGCGGCTACCGCAAGCATCTCGACAGTCTGCACCGGCGGCTGGCGCAAGCCATGGGCGAGACCCTGGCACGCCTCAAGTCGCTGGGATTCACCTCGTGGATCGTGCCCAAGGGCGGCATGTTCTTGTGGTGCAGGCTTCCGGACGGCGTCGATTCGGCCGATCTCGCGCGCCGGGCTCTTGCCGAGAATGTCGTCCTCGCGCCCGGCAATGTGTTCAGCCTGTCGCAAACGGCCGGCAGCTACATGCGCTTCAACGTGGCCCAGTCGCGCGATGCGCGGCTCTATGCGGTGCTTGAGAAAGCGCTCGCCGGCAACCTCAGTTCACGATGACCTTGGCGCCGATCCTGGCCCGGCCATAGAGGTCGATCACATCCTCGTTGGTGAGGCGGATACAGCCTGACGAGACGGCTTGGCCGATGGTCCAGGGCTGTGCTGTCCCGTGAATGCGGTACTCGGTGCCGCCCAGATAGAGCGCCCGGGCACCCAGTGGATTATTGGGGCCGCCTTCCATGAATTCCGGCAGATCGGGCTGGCGCTCCAGCATTTCCGCGGGCGGGCGCCAATCCGGCCATTCCGCCTTGCGGCTGATGTGCTCGCTGCCCTTCCAGGTGAAGCCCTGGCGTCCGACGCCGATGCCGTAGCGCAGCGCCTTGCCGTTATTGAGCACCAGATAGAGGTAGCGCTTGCGCGTCTCGATGATGATCGTACCCGGGCTCTCGGCCGAGGCATAATCCACTTCCTTGCGCTTGTATTTGGGATTGGGCTTGTAGGACCAGGGGCCGACCGTGAAATTCGTCTTGACCGCGGAATAGGCATTCGCATCCCGTTCCGCCTTGGCGGATGGCGCGAACAAAGCCAGTCCCGCAACAATAGCGATTCCCGCAACTCCCAGTGACTTCAGCATTCTGTCCCGCCCCAGTAAGCCAAGCCTGATCCGATTCAACGCCGCACGCCCCCCGGCCGTCAAGCCGGCGCTGTAGATGAACGGCAGATGAACGGCCTGTTCAGGGTTGATTTTCCGCCGCTGTGGCAAATTGGTCACGCTGGAGTACCGCCATGTCGAATCGTTGTCCCATTTTGATCGCCGCCGCCGTGAGTTTCGCCTGCTTCTCCGGGCTTCCGGCCCAGGCGGATTCCACTTTGCGCACATTCTTCAACCCGCAGGTCTACGGCAAGCCGGTCGCTCTGTGCATGTCGGACCGCGCCAGCTGCGGCAAGCCCACCGCCGACGCCTGGTGCCGCGAGCATGGCTTCGGCGAGGCGCTCGTCTTCGAGCGGCTTCTTACTGCCGACAAGTCGAAGGTCTTCCGCCAGATCAAATGCATCAGCCGCGAGCAGGCCGTCGCCGCCACGGCCGAGCATCCGGAAAGCGCCACGCCGTAATCCCGCCCTGATCGCAACTGAAAACTCACGGCCACCATTGCGTGATGGCCGATGCGAAATCTTACCCGACTCTCATTGTTCTCCTGTCTGCTCCTTGCATCGACGGGTGTCTCCGTTTGGGGCGAAACTGGCACTCCTCCAGTGCCAAGGACAGAACCCACACCTTCGGAGATCAGCGACAACAAGCTTCTCGAGAGCTGCCTCAGCTACGCTCTTGATCAGAACCCTAAATCCGCATCCGGCCGTCATCCCAAGGAGACCGCTCCTCTGGACCTGAAAGACGCCGTCGTTCCTCCAGCCCTGATAACTGAGACGGAGATCGTCGGCGATGTGCCCCCTCAAATTAGGATGTACCAGGGTCGATGGGCCCTAAGGCTTACGAATAAAACCTACATGCCCTACGCAGCCTTTGTCGAACGCCTGACCGCAACGGAGATGATCATAGCTCTTGTGATGAGACCTGAGGCGGGTCACAAGCTCGACCCAAGCAAGGGCTTTCGGCACAAGCTCGAATGGACCGGCGACGCATTTGTGGGCCGCAATATAGATTTATGGGGAGGCACGGGAACCACGACCCTTCTGATCGGAGTATCCCAGTTCGGAGACGCCATGGTCCTGGCCGTCGAAAACAACAAAGAAGCCAATCTCCTGGGGTGCCTGTTTTCCGAGCAGCCCTGATTTTCCTGACTTTTCAACTGCGGCGCCCCAGATCACGATCACTTCAGGTCGAGTCGACCTGAAGTGATAAACGTGATGGGAATCTCACGTTTGGCGCGTGATCGGACGGAAAACCGGTACCTACTTTTCCTGATCACCCGCTCGGGCTGATTCTCCTTGGCTTGGCGAGATTCCCCGTGTAGGGAACCCCCTCGCAATGCCAAAACGCACAGATATCAAATCCATCCTCATCATCGGGGCGGGGCCGATCATTATCGGCCAGGCCTGCGAATTCGATTATTCCGGCACTCAGGCCTGCAAGGCGCTGAAGGCCGAGGGCTATCGGGTCGTCCTGGTCAACTCCAATCCGGCGACCATCATGACCGACCCCGATCTGGCGGACGCCACCTATGTCGAGCCGATCACGCCCGAGGTCGTCGCCCGCATCATCGAAAAGGAGCGCCCGGACGCGCTCCTGCCCACCATGGGCGGCCAGACCGCGCTCAACACCGCCCTGTCCCTCAACCGCATGGGGGTCTTGGAGAAATACGGCGTCGAGATGATCGGCGCCAAGGCCGATGTCATCGACAAGGCCGAGGACCGCGAGCAATTCCGCGAGGCGATGAAGAAGATCGGCCTCGAAACCCCGAAATCCATGTTGGCCAATGCCTCGGCCCTGAAAGAGGCCGACCGCGACACCTTCGCCGCCGAGATCGAGCGGCTGAAGGCCGAAGGCGGCGATGTCGAGGCCTATGAGCGGCAATGGGCGGCGACCGAGCCAGAGCGGCTCAAACGCTACCGCAACCGCGCCATGGTCGAAGCCTTCGAGGCCATGCTCGAGATCGGGCTCCCCTGCATCATCCGCCCGTCCTTCACGCTCGGGGGCACCGGCGGCGGCATCGCCTATAACCGTGAGGAATTCTTCGAGATCATCGAGAGCGGCCTCGACGCCTCCCCCACCGCCGAAGTACTGATCGAGGAATCGGTGCTCGGCTGGAAAGAATATGAGATGGAGGTGGTGCGCGATCGCGACGACAATTGCATCATCATCTGCTCGATCGAGAATATCGACCCGATGGGCGTCCATACGGGTGATTCGATCACCGTCGCGCCGGCGCTGACCTTGACCGACAAGGAATATCAGATCATGCGCAACGCCTCGATCGCGGTGCTGCGCGAGATCGGCGTCGAGACCGGCGGCTCGAATGTGCAATTCGCCGTCAATCCGGAGAATGGCCGCCTCGTCGTCATCGAGATGAATCCGCGCGTGTCGCGCTCTTCCGCACTGGCGTCGAAGGCGACGGGCTTCCCGATCGCCAAGGTCGCGGCGCGCCTCGCCGTCGGCTACACGCTTGACGAACTCGCCAATGACATCACGGGCGGTGCGACACCGGCCTCCTTCGAGCCCACCATCGACTATGTGGTGACGAAGATCCCGCGCTTTGCCTTCGAAAAATTCCCCGGCGCCGAGCCGACGCTGACCACCGCGATGAAATCTGTGGGCGAGGTCATGGCCATCGGCCGCACCTTCCAGGAATCGCTGCAGAAGGCCTTGCGTGGTCTCGAGACCGGTCTGACGGGCCTCAACGAAGTGAAGATCGACGGCCTGGGCGAAGATGACGACAGGAACGCCATCCGCGCCGCTCTGGCCGCCCCCCGCCCCGATCGCATCCTCAAAGTGGCGCAGGCCTTGCGCCTGGGCGCGACGGTCGGCTGGATCCATGCCGCCTGCAAGTATGATCCGTGGTTCATCCGCGAGATCGACGGCATCGTGAAGATGGAAAAGACGATCCGCGAACGCGGCCTGCCGAAGGACGCGGTCAACCTGCGCCGTCTCAAATCCATGGGCTTCTCCGACCGCCGGCTGGCCGAGCTCATCCGCATGAGCGAGGACAAGGTGCGCGCCCATCGCCACAAGCTCGGCGTCAGGCCGGTCTTCAAGCGCATCGATACCTGCGCCGCCGAATTCGCCTCGCCGACCGCTTACATGTACTCGACCTACGAGACGGGACTTGCCGGCGACGACGGCAATGAGGCGCGGCCCTCAGACAAGCAAAAGGTCATCATCCTGGGCGGCGGGCCCAACCGCATCGGCCAGGGCATCGAATTCGACTATTGCTGCTGCCATGCGTGCTTCGCGCTGCATGATGCGGGCTATGAATCGATCATGGTCAATTGCAATCCCGAGACCGTGTCGACCGACTATGACACGTCAGACCGGCTTTACTTCGAGCCGCTGACTGCCGAGGACGTGCTGGAGATCATCGCGACCGAACAGTCGAACGGCACGCTCAAGGGCGTCATCGTTCAATTCGGCGGCCAGACTCCGCTCAATCTTGCCCATGCGCTGGAAAGCGCCGGCGTGCCCATCCTCGGTACGACGCCCGACGCGATTGATCTCGCAGAGGATCGCGACCGCTTTGCCAAGCTTCTGAAGAAGATCAAGCTGCGCCAGCCGAAGAACGGCATCGCCCGCTCGGCCGCCGAGGCGCTCAAGATCGCCAAGTCCATCGGCTTCCCGGTGGTCATCCGCCCGTCCTACGTGCTGGGTGGGCGTGCCATGGAGATCGTGCGCGACGACGCGCAGCTCTCCCGCTACATAACCGAGGCGGTCGTCGTCTCGGGCGACAGTCCGGTGCTCATCGACTCCTATCTATCCAACGCCATCGAGGTCGATGTCGATGTCATTGCCGACGGCAAGGACGTGTTCGTTGCCGGCGTGATGGAGCATATCGAGGAAGCCGGTATCCACTCCGGCGACAGCGCCTGCTCGCTGCCGCCCCATTCGCTGAAAGCGCCGATCGTCGCCGAGATCGAGAAGCAGGCGCGCCAGCTCGCCCTCGCGCTCAATGTGACCGGCCTTATGAATGTGCAGTTTGCCGTCAAGGGCGACGACATCTACATTCTCGAGGTCAATCCGCGCGCCTCGCGCACCGTGCCCTTCGTCGCCAAGGTGATCGGCGAGCCGGTCGCCAAGATCGCCGCGCGCGTGATGGCGGGCGAGACTCTCGCGAGCTTCAAGCTCAAGCAGAAGAAGCTCACTCACGTCGCGGTCAAGGAAGCGGTGTTTCCCTTCAATCGTTTCCCGGGCGTCGATATTCTCTTGGGCCCCGAAATGCGCTCGACCGGCGAGGTCATAGGTCTCGACAAGACTTACGACATGGCCTTCGCCAAGAGTCAGCTGGGTGCGGGAATGCGCGTGCCGCTCGCCGGCACGGTTTTCATCTCGGTGAGGGATGCCGACAAGCAGCGCATCCTGCCCGCGGTGAAGAAACTTCTCGATCTGGGCTTCCGCGTCTGCGCCACGGGAGGCACCCAGCGCTATTTGGAGGCCAAGGGGCTCGATTGCGCCAAGGTCAACAAGGTTCTGGAAGGCCGGCCCAATGTCGTCGACGCCTTGAAGAACGGCGAGATCCAGCTCGTGCTCAATACGACGGAATCGAGATCCTCCGAATCGGACTCGAAGCCGATCCGCCAGACGGCGCTTCTGCAGAAGGTTCCGTATTACACGACGCTGCCCGGTATCCTGGCCGTGACCAAGGCCATCGCCGCGCTGAAGGCCGGAACGCTCGACGTGCGTCCGCTGCAGGACTATCAATGACGCTCTCCCCGCATGACTTCGGTCATGTGGGGCAGAAGTTCGTTCGGCGCGCATCAAACCACCCCTTACAATAGGGCAGAAGCGGTGCGAGGTCAGAAACCGCTGGCCGCAGCCGCTGCGTCCAACCCGAATTAGTCAGGCACGCGAACGACTTAACGGGACTCTTGAATTCCTCGCCGCCTTAAGCCATCTTTGTGGGCTGTTCCCTGTGACGGCCCTTCAGGACCGTTTACGGGGAAGTTGGTTTCCGCTCACACGGATATGATTTACCCCGGCGCGGGCTGATCGCCCCGACGGAAAGAATTGAACTGACGGAATTACGACGCCATGGAAAAGATTCCAATGACCGCGGCAGGACATGCCGCCATGATGGACGAGATCAAGCACCTCAAGTCGGTGGAGCGCCCGCGCATCATTCGCGCGATCGAGGAGGCACGCTCGCACGGCGACCTGTCGGAGAATGCGGAGTATCATGCCGCCAAGGAACAACAAGGCTGGACGGAAGCCCGCGTCGCCGAGCTCGAGGACAAGCTCAGCCGGGCCGAGGTGATCGACATCACGAAGCTGTCCGGCGACACGGTCAAATTCGGCGCCCGGGTCACTCTCGTCGATGAGGATACCGAGGACGAGGCCGCGTATCAGATCGTCGGCGAATTCGAGGCCGATGTTAAGAAGGGCCTCATCTCCGTGAGCTCGCCCATCGCGCGCGCCATCATCGGCAAACGCAAGGGTGATTCGGTCGAGGTCGCAACCCCGGGTGGCGGCAAGAGCTACGAGATCCTGCAGGTCAGATACAGCTGACAGCACTGATCAGAGCAGATCGAAGTTTTCAAGGCCGGGCCCCTGCCCGGCCTTAATCTTTTGCGATTGCCATTCTGAAGCAGCCGCCCAACCGGGATTCAAATTATGGCGACATGATCTTGCGTCCTCAATCGGAATGGAATGGATTTCCTGTGTAGACTGGCGGTGATATAGGAAATCATCATGATCACCGGCTATCACGCCCATGTCTATTACGACGCCCCGCAGCGCGCCGAGGCGCAACGCCTCTGCGAAACCGTGCGCGACCGTTTCAGCATCGCCATGGGCCGGCTCCACGATCAAGCGGTGGGACCGCATCCACGCGGCTCATGCCAGCTCACCGTCAGCCCCGAGCAATTCTCCGATGTCATTCAGTGGCTGATCGCCAACCGCGGCGGCTTCACCATCTTCGCCCATGCTCTGTCGGGCGACGAGATCAAGGACCACACCGATCACGTGATCTGGCTAGGGCCGTCGGAAGCGCTTGACCTTTCGAAGCTCTGAGAGCCGCGCGTCGGCAAGACCGATATCGCGCAGCATGCGCTCATTCAGGTGAGATATCCCGCTCAGGCGATGGCGTCCGAACAGAACGCTCAGCCAACTGACCAGACCGGATACTCTAGTCTTTTCCCCGCGCCGTGCCGTCGTATTCAGAAATCTGACCATCTTCAGCCTCGCTCGCTTTGTGCTAATCTTGCACCTATGCCAGCTTCATGACTGTGATCTGCCGCACAGACCATCCTGAGGAAAAAGACCATATGAGCGCCGAGACCATGCTCAAGAGCGACCCCGTATTTGCCATCATTGCGCGCACCGAGCCCTTTTCGGAGCTTTCCGATCCGCACCGGCAATCGCTCGCAAGCCTGTGCCGCATGCAGCGCTACGCCAAGGGCAATATCATCTTCAATATGGGCGAGGCGGGCGACGCGCTCTACGGCATCAAGAGCGGCCGCGTGCGTACCGCGATCCTGGGGCCGGACGGCAAGGAGATGACGCTCAACCTGTTCGGCCCGCAAGGTACCTTCGGTCTTGTCGGCTTTCTCGATGGGGGGCCGCGCATGGCGACCGCCACGGCGCTGGAGCCGTGCGAGATCTTCCGCCTGCCGCGCACCGCTTTTCTCTCCTTCATCCATGCCCATCCGGAAGTCGCGGTGCATGTGATCGGTTATCTGTGCGGCAAGCTGCGCGAGATCAAGGCCCGGATCGGGGAAACCGCGCTGCTGCCCCTGGCGGCCGCCCTCGCTCACCGTTTGCTGACACTCGCCGAGGATTTCGGCGACGACATCCCCTCCTCTCAGGAACAGCTGGCGAGTCTCGTCAATGCCAGCCGCGAGGCCGTCAATCGGCAATTGCAGGATTGGAAACGCCAGAACATTGTCGCGCTGCATCGCGGCGGGGTCAAAATCCTCGACCGTGAGCGCCTGGAAGAGGAAGCGACCGATCTCGGCGCATGATCAGATTTGCGCGTTATGAAACTCTACAGACGAACTCTTCAAACTTCCCGTTGGCGCCCGGTCGCAGCTGGTCGCGGAGTTGAAGGACCGTCATCCGGAAGGGATATTGCAGCGCCTTCTGAACGATCTCGACAAGAGCGTCCTCCTGCTCCTTGCTGATCTCATGATCCGTCACGACCTTGAATTCGATATGATCAAGCCCGGTCTGGATCAGCTGATATTGCCGGACCGGCGCCACACTGTCGAACGCGTGGAAGCCGACCAGCGGCCAGTTGCGTGCTCCGTCGGGCAGCCGCACGAGATTGCGCTCGCGTCCCATGATGCGCCTGAGCGTCGGAAGGCCGCGTCCGCAGGCGCAAGCCGCCCCAACCTCAGCATAGTCTCCGATTTCGTAGCGGATGAGCGGCGTTGCCAGATTGACGAGATCGCTCACCACCACGCGGCCGATCTCGCCTTGCTGGCAAGGCCGCCCGTGCTCATCGAGGACTTCGACGATGAGCGCCTCCGACATGACATGGTAGAGCCCGCTCACCGGACATTGGATGGCGATCGTGCCGACCTCCTGCGAGGAATAATTGTCCTCGATCTCGAGGCCGGTGATGACCTTCACCCGGGCGCGCAGCGCGGCCGGCACGGTTTCACCAATGGTCTTGATATGGCGCAGGCCCCCGAGATCGAAGCCCTCGCTCTCCCAGACCGCCGCAAAGGCGGCGAGATTGTTGGGATAGACGATGAGGAATTCGGGACGAAATCGTCGCAGCAGACGCAACTGCTCGCCGATGTCGGTCGTGATCGGAATGCCCTGCGCCTGGCCGGTCGTGAACAGATCGCGCGTCGGGGCGCCCCAATCCGTCATCTCGACATATTTGCCGACATTCGCACGGATGGAGCTCATGCGGCTGCTGAACTGGCGCCTGTGCCACAGATGATCGCGGATCGTGAATGCCGACCAGTACAGGCGGTTGATCGCGGTCTTGCGGACACTGACCGGCTCGCCGGTCGAGCCTGAAGTCTTGGCCATACCGAGCGGCAGATGACGATAAGGCACCTGCTGCGCGAAAAAGCCCTCGCCCAATGCCTGCACATCGCGCCGTGACATCGGTGGGAGCTGGCGCAGGCGCTTGAGGCTGTTGAGATGGCTGAGGCCCGATGCCTTGAGCCGCGCCGCGAAAGCTGGCGAATGCGTCTTATGGTGCTCGCTGAGCGCATTGAGCTGGCGCGCCTGGCCTTCCGCCAGAGTCGCCGGCTCCAGCCATTGCGTCGCCTCGAGCTGGGCAAGGAGCGCCGTCAGAACGGCATTGTCGCCCATTCTGATCGGGGGCCAGAGCGCCCCTTCGACATCCGATCTTTGCGGAGCGTTCTTCAGATGCGCCCAACCCTAGTGTTTGCTGAAGGCGAGCATAGGACAGCACTCGGCCAGATCATAGCGGCCACTGGGCTCGAAGCGGACATTGGACATGCCCCCCGGCAGGGCGTTCAGGAATTCCTGGCGGCTGGGAAAGACATAGAGGGTCGGCGAGCCCCGATAGATATCGATCATGTCGATGATCTCGCGCGGCCAACCGGTATCGCGGGCAAGCCGGTCGCGATCGGGAAAGAGTTCGTTGAAGCGCTCGCGAATGAGCACGACGGGCAGCGCCGCCCCGCAGGTCTCGGCCAGATGCATGGCCAGTTGCCATTTGAACGCATGGAAATTGAGGCTGGCGCGACGGCTGCCCAGGTCGAGAAGCTGATCCTGCGTGAACGGCTGCATGGGCCGTTCATAGAGCCGGCAGGCGAAACGTCCGCCGGGCGCCAGGAGATCGACGACGCGTTCGAAGAGCAGCCGCACTTCGCGCAAGGAGCTGACAGCGTTCAGGCTGCCGTCGCCGACGGCGGCGGCGAAATGGTTTTTGGGCTCATTCAGATCCAGCCAGTCGGCAGGCAAGACCTTGCGCGTCTCCGTATCGCCCGGCCAGGTGCGGTCGATCATCGCCTTGTTCTTGTCGACGCCGAGCACATTTTCGAAGGCCTGCGCTAGTTCCGGCGTGACGCCCAGCAGCAGGACGGGCCCGGTGACCGGGCCGATGAGCTCTTTGACCTTGGCGACGATTTGCGCGTCGGGCCGCAAAGGCGGCACGAGCTTGGACCAGCTTGCAGGGTACCTCTGCCAGTGCGTCATATTAACTGCCGTCAACAAAAGCGGGGCCCCCCTTTTCTCCGTAGCCGAACGCCCCAGCGATGACCAGCGTCCTCATGGACGTCATCTGTCGCGATCGGGCCACAGGGGAAATGCGGAAAAAGTGAGGTTCCCAGGCCTATCCCAGGAGCTTCGCCAACGCCTTGGCGATCTTGGGGCCTGTCGGCTTGGTCTGGCTCGAAAACCAGTCGACGAAGGCGCCGTCACGACCGATCAGATATTTGTGGAAGTTCCATTTGGGCCGGCCGAGCAGGCCCACTTCCTCATTCGCCCATTTGTAGAAAGGATGCGTGGCCTTGCCTTTCACATCGCTCTTCGCGGTCAGGGGGAAGGTGACGCCGTAATTCTTACGGCAGAAGGCACCGATCTCGGCTTCGGAGCCCGGCTCCTGCCCGCCGAACTGGTTGCAGGGCACACCGAGCACCACCAGGCCCTTGTCCTTGTTGGCCTGCCAGAGCTTTTCGAGTTCATCATATTGTGGCGTGTATCCGCATTCCGACGCCGTGTTGACGACGAGGATCGCCTTGCCGGCGAAATCCTTGAGCGGCAGCGTCTCGCCGGAGAGCCGCGTGAAGGTGAAATCATGGGCGTTAGCCATTGGACGTCCTCATCGATTGCAGATAGCGCGCGCCATAAAGGACCAGGCCTGCCACCAGTCCCCAGAAGGGTGCGCCGACGCCATAAATCGTGATGCCGGAAGCCGAGACGAGGAAGGTGGCGAGCGCCGCCTCTATCTCGTTCTTCTCCTTGAACATCGCCGTGGCGCTGCCCAACAGCGGCGCGAAGAGAGCGAGCCCTGCGATCGCGATTATGAGCGGCTTGGGCAGGCTTCCCAATATGTCGACGAAGCTCGCCGCGGCGAAGCCGACCAGGAGATAGAGGATGGCATAGGGCCAGGCGACCAGCCAGCGCTTGGCCGGATCGGGATGGGCCTCGGGCCCCGTCACGATCGAGGCAGTGATCGCCGCGAGATTGACCTGATGCGCGCCGAAAGGTGCAAAGGCGATCGAGCCGAGCCCGGTCACCCACAAAGAGCCGGTGACCGGCGGCTGATAGCCGGACGCCTTCAGCACGGCGAAGCCGGGCAGATTCTGCGATGCCATGGTCACGAGATAGAGCGGCAGGCCGAGCCCCACGATCACCGGCCAGTTGATGGCCGGGGTGGTCCATACCGGCTGGGTGATGCTCAGGGAGCAGCAATCCTGGCCGAATGTGCCTGAGAATGCCGCCAGAACGATCCCGACCGCGACAACGACCGGAACGGCGAAAAGCGGCTGCCAGACGCGCAGGGCGAAAAAGATGACGACCAGCGGCAGCACCAGATAGGGAAGCTCGATCGCCGCCCCCGGCACGCCCATCGTGTAGCGCAGCAAAACGCCCGCCAGCATGCCGGCGGCGATGGAGGCCGGAATCCTCTCGATGAGCCGCGCCACCGGCTTGAACAGTGCGGTGACGCACATGAGGACACCGGCGGCGATGAAGGCGGCGATGGCGCTGCGATAGTCGATGCCGGCGCCGGCGCTTGTGGCGATGAGCGCCGCGCCTGGCGTCGACCAGGCGGTGATAATCGGGATCTTGTAGCGCCGGCTCAGGATCAGGGTCGTGACCGCCTGGCCGATACAAAGAGCTGCCGCCCAGGACGCCTTCTCGGCCGCACTGGCACCGACCGCGTCGGCGGCCTCCATGATGAGGAGGATGGTCGACGTGAAGCCGACCACCACGGCGGTAAGCGCCGAAGAGGTCAGGCTGAACCAGCCCTTGGCGGAGGTCCCGCGCATCGGTTCGGTGATGTCGCTCATGCAATGGGAATTCCGGGTTCGTATTTCTCGCGCCGGAGTATGAGCGTTGTCTTCACGCTGTCGACATTGGCGGCGGCGGTCAGGTCCTTGATGATGAAATCCTGCATCGCGTGGAGATTTGCCCCCACGCATTTGAGCATGAAATCGGCCTCGCCCGAGACCGCATAGCATTCGCGTACCAGGGGCCAGGTCCTCACCCGTTCGACGAAGCCCGCAAGCTCGGCCTCGGCCTGGCTTTTGAGCCCGACCATGGCAAAGACCATGATCTCGAAGCCGAGCTTTTCGGCATCGAGCACGGCCCGGTAGCCGGAAATGTAGCCAGCCTCCTCCAGCGCCCTCACCCGACGCAGGCAGGGCGGCGGGGAAAGTCCCACCTTTTCAGCCAGTTCTACATTGGTGATACGGCCATTGTCCTGGAGGGTCTTGAGTATCCTCCAATCTATGGCGTCAAGCTGCCCCGTGACCGTCATGCGCCGGACTATAGCAATAAAATTTCAATAGGCCACAATCCCCTCTCATCGGGGAAGAATATGATCGATTTCCTATACTTCCGAGGCAGGCGATTCGCCTACGCCTCAGCGTCCGGTCGCCCGCGATTGCGCGGGGGCATTGCACTTGTGCCTAGCTATGCACAACTCATGGTCAAAGGGTTGAGAAAGGCCCCAAATAAGCTATGCTGTAATGTCATACCACCAGAGCGCTTTCAGCCCCGCCTGATTTTCGCGAAGGAAGCGTTCGTGAAGAGGAGCAAGCCATGACTGACCGTCATGCCCGTGTCCTGATCCTTGGGTCAGGGCCAGCCGGATACACGGCCGCGATCTATGCGGCGCGCGCCATGCTGAAGCCGCTGATGATTCAAGGCATCCAGCCCGGCGGACAGATGACGATCACCACGGATGTGGAAAACTATCCGGGTTTCGCCGACGTCATTCAGGGCCCCTGGCTGATGCAGCAGATGGAGGCCCAGGCCCGTCATGTCGGCACCGAGATCATCTCCGACCACATCGTCGAGGTGAAGCTCAATCAGCGTCCCTTCTGGCTCAAGGGCGACTCGGGCCAGGTCTATACGTGCGACGCGCTGATCATCGCGACGGGCGCTCAGGCGCGCTGGCTGGGCCTGCCCTCCGAGCAGCGCTTCCAGGGCTTCGGCGTCTCCGCCTGCGCTACCTGCGACGGATTCTTCTACCGCGACAGGAAGGTGATGGTCGTGGGCGGCGGCAATACCGCGGTCGAGGAGGCCCTCTTCCTCACCAATTTCGCGAGCGAAGTGACCGTCGTTCACCGCCGCGACCATTTCCGCGCCGAGAAGATCCTGCAGAACCGTCTTTTTGCCAATCCCAAGATCAAGGTCATCTGGGACGCGGTGCTCGAGGAGGTCGAAGGCGCCGATGATCCTAAGGGCGTCACCGCGGCGAAGATCAAGAACGTAAAGACGGGAGCGGTTCAGACGCTACCCGTGGAAGGCGTCTTCATCGCCATCGGCCACAAGCCCTCGACCGAGCTCTTTGTCGGCCAGCTGCCGCTGAATGCCGGCGGCTACCTCATCACGGAAGGCCGCTCTACCGCGACCGCCATTCCGGGCGTCTACGCCGCGGGCGATGTGACCGACGATGTCTACCGCCAGGCGGTGACGGCGGCCGGCATGGGCTGCATGGCCGCGCTCGAAGTGGAGCGCTGGCTCGCCGCTCAGGAGCATCTGCGCGAGGCGGCCGAGTAACGATAAGAACATCCAATACACCGCGCACGCGTGCGCTGCGGTAATGAAGAAGCATGGCAATGGATTGGGACAAGCTCAGAATATTTCACGCGGTCGCGGAAGCCGGCTCGTTCACGCATGCCGGCCACGATCTCGGGCTTTCGCAATCGGCGGTGAGCAGGCAGATCAGCTCGCTCGAGCAGGATCTGAACGTGGCGCTATTCCACCGCCATGCCAGGGGCCTCATCCTCACCGAACAGGGCGAGGTGCTCTTCCGCACCGCGCATGACGTCTTCGCCAAGCTCGCCGCGGCGCAGACGCGTCTCATGGATTCGAAGGATAAGCCGACCGGCGAATTGCGCATCACCACCACGGTGGGCTTGGGCTCGGTGTGGCTCACCCCGCATCTGACCGAATTCACCGACCTCTATCCGCAGATCCAGGTCACCTTGATGCTGGACGACCGCGAGCTCGATCTCGCGATGCGCGAGGCGGATGTGGCGATCAGGCTGCGCCGCCCGGTGCAGCCCGACCTCATCCAGCGCAAGCTCTTCACGGTGCATCACCACATCTATGCGGCGCCGGAATATATAAAGAAGTTCGGCATGCCGAAGTCGGTCGAGGATCTCGACAATCACCGGATCGTCACCTTCGGCCAGGCGCCGACCTATCTCACCTCGATCAACTGGCTCGAGACCGCCGGCCGCTCGGATGGCGACGTCAGGCGGCCTTTCCTGCGCGTGAACAATGCCTATGGCTTGCGGCGCGTGGTCGAGGCCGGCGTCGGTATCGCCTCGCTCGCCGACTATATCGTCGGCAACAATTCTAGTCTGGTGCAGGTCAATCTGCCCGTCGAGACGCCGCAATTCGACACCTACTTCGTTTATCCTGAAGAATTGAAGGACTCGAAGCGCGTCACCGTCTTCCGCGACTTCCTCGTGTCGAAGGCGAAGGAGTGGAGCTTCTAGCTTTCGATGGAGCTTCCGGTTCTCCTGCGCCAGGCCGTCGACCAAGCGCTTGAGGGTGTGGCGTTGCCTGAGCTGACGCGTGCCGCCGCTGCTCTGTCGGAGCGCTATCGCGGCGAAACCCGGGATGGGCGATTGCATCTCTCGGACGATCTCGCGGCCAAGGCCTATCTCGCCACCCGCCTCCCCGCCACCTATGCCGCGATCCGCGCGGCGTTGACCGAGCTTGCGGCAAGACGGCCGGACTTCGCACCGAGGAGCCTGCTCGATGTCGGCGCCGGCCCCGGCACGGCGCTGTGGGCCGCCGCCGATTCCTGGCCCAGCCTCGCCTCGGCGCGACTCTTCGAAGCCTCTGGCGCTATCCGCAAATGGGGCGAGACGCTCGCCGAAGCGTGCCCGGTCGCCGATATCACCTGGCAGTCGGGCGACGCGGCCAAGGGCATCCCGGCCCAGGACCGGGCCGATCTCGTTTCCCTCACCTATGTGCTGAGTGAGCTCGCCCCCGAAACTCGGACCAGGCTCATCGACGATCTCTGGACCTTGACCGGCGATGTCCTGCTTTTGGTCGAGCCCGGCACGCCTAAGGGCTGGGAGCGCATCCTCGCGGCGCGCGACCGGCTGATCGCGCAAGGCGCCCGTCTCCTCGCCCCCTGCCCGCATCATTTGCCCTGCCCGATCAAAGCTCCGGACTGGTGCCACTTCTCCCGGCGCGTGGCGCGCTCGCGCCTGCATCGGCTGTCGAAACAGGCGGACGTCCCCTGGGAGGACGAAAAATTCATCTATCTCGCCGCCTCGCGCCAGGCCGGTCTCATCGCCCAAGCCCGCATTGTTGCGCCACCGCGGGCAGGCAAAGGCCGCATCGACCTCAAACTCTGCGAGCAAGACGGCGTGTTGCAGGAGCGCACGATCAGCAAACGCGACGGCGCCTTATTCAAGTCAGCCCGCCGCCGCGATTGGGGCGAGATTCTATAGAGATCCACCCTGAACAAGAGTTCAAGGAAGAATAATGCCTATATGCATTGTTTTTGCTGGCAATGTCCGGCATCGGCCTGACAGAAGCGAAAGAACACTACGTTCCGACGAGCATTAGACGGCAATCAATACATGAACGACATCATCGGCGATTGGTATTCCCGGCGTCTGAAGGAAATGAGCGAACCTTCGCTGTCAGTGGCCGACGTCAAGGCGGAGACCTACCGGTTTGTCTGGCTGAGCGAATTGGATCGGTGGATGTCATTGCGGCTCACAATTGCCCCGGATCGCACAGCGGAACTGGTCACCAAGAAATCAAGCAGATACCGCCGCTCCGAGTTTGGTCCACTGGCGATAAACAAGAGAACGCAAATCAGTCAAAGGGAAACAGAGATACTGCTTGAGCTCCTCGAGCAAACCAACTTCTGGGATCTCGCATCCTATGCCCTCCCGTCTGGATTTGATGGCGACCAATGGATCGTCGAAGGTGTGAGGGATGGCAAGTATCACGTCGTGGAACGCTGGTCCGGCAGGGAACTCAGAGACTGGGTGCTGCTTTTGATGGAGAAGAGCGGCGCAGACCTGCAACCAATTGACTGATATGAAGGCCAGCCGCTCACCCATGCCAGAAGGCTGGCACGAGCGACAGGACCAGCAGCACCGCCATCGTCACGTTGAAGATGCGCAGCCGCCTCTTATCCTCGAGCCAGCGCCGAAGCCCCGTCCCGAACAGGATCCAGGTCGAGCAGCCGGGCACGCTCACCGCCATGAAAGTCAGCGTGAGAAGTGCCACCGAGAAAAGATGGGATTCGGGAATGGAATAGGTGGTGATTGCCGTGACCGCCATCACCCAGGCTTTGGGATTGACCCATTGGAAGGCGGCTGCTTGCAGGAAGCTCATCGGCCGGCCGGACGAGCGGCCTTCTCCAATCGATGTCGCGGTTGCGATCTTCCAGGCCAGAAACAGCATATAAGCGGCCCCGGCATAGCCAAGCAGCGTGTAGATCGACGGGTAGAGTTGGAAGAGCTCGCCCAGTCCCAGGCCAACGAGAATTGTCATCAGGCCCATTCCCAGCGTAATTCCAACCATGTGCGGCACGGTTGCACGGAAGCCGAAATTCACGCCCGAGGCGAGCAGCATCATCGTGTTGGGGCCCGGGGTGAACGTCATCACAATGGTGAAGATCAGCAGGGCCCAAAATAGGTCAAATCCCATGACCTAGTTGTGATCTCATTTCGCTTATATGTCGAGCCAAGGCCTGCCATGCGTTTCTGTGCCGTGCGCAAGAATTCCGGCCCGTTTCGATATCCCAACTCCTTGGAATCGATCAACTTCGCGAGTTTGTTGGATGGTTGTCCAAAGTCCTTATAAATCAATGCCATGCGAGTACGGCATGCCACCCATGAGATGTGTCAGCTTGTCTGACATAAGCAAATGAAGCATCTTCACATCGTCGCATTCATTGGGAATGCGCGAGCAGCGGAAGTTACTCCCTCCCCTTGTATCGCTCCGCTGATGTTTCCGGACCACCCTCACCCGGACCGGAGACGTCCCTTCACCGGGACAAGCCCATATCCTTGGCCGGACAGCTTTGTCCGG
The DNA here is from genome assembly GCF_011046735.1 of Nordella sp. HKS 07. Lineage (NCBI taxonomy): Bacteria > Pseudomonadati > Pseudomonadota > Alphaproteobacteria > Hyphomicrobiales > Nordella > Nordella sp. HKS 07. Next base: position 158,755 of record NZ_CP049258.1, read on the forward strand.
CCTTTTCTTTTGTTGCTCTTTCGACACGAAAGACACCGGATACAGCGGGAAGTTGCCGCTCCTAGCCTCGGCTCAACCCAGGGCACTCACATATAGAGCTTCTCGTTTTCGAGCCCGGTATAAAGTGCCGCGACGAACTCGCCGTAGCCGTTGAACAATTGCGTCGGGACCCGCTCACCGGTTCCCAGCACCTGTTCGGAGGCCTGGCTCCAGCGCGGATGCGGAACATCGGGATTCACATTCGCCCAGAAGCCATATTCGGAGGCCTGTAATTGCTCCCAGAGGCCGATGGGACGCTCGGTCACGAAACTCACCTTGACGATCGACTTGATCGATTTGAAACCGTATTTCCACGGCATGTGGATGCGGATCGGCGCCCCCATCGACTTGGCCACCGGCTTGCCATAGGCCCCTGTAACGACGAAGGTCAGGTCATGCATCGCCTCGGCCATGGTGAGTCCCTCGACATAGGGCCACGGCATGGAGCCGAAAAGGCCGGGCTGCTGACCAGAGGCCATCTCCGGATCGTTGAAGGTCTCGAAGCGGACATATTTGGCATCCGCTTTGGGCTTGGCGATCTCGACGAGCTTGCGCATCGGGAAGCCCGACCAGGGCACGACCATCGACCAGGCCTCGACGCAACGATGGCGGTAGATGCGCTCCTCGAGCGTCATCTTCTTCAGCAGATCATCGATGCCGATCGTGAAGGGCTTCTCGACCTCCCCGTCGACCGCGATCTCCCACGGACGGATCCGCAGATTCTCCGCCTCCGAGGCAATCGTCTTCGAAGTCCCGAATTCGTAGAAATTATTGTAGTTCGTATTGTATTTCTCGTCCGTGACGGCACGCCCGGCGTCTTTGAAAGCGGGATTGCGCGGTGCCGGATAGAGCCCCTGGGACGGGTCGCTGTCGGCGAGCGCGTTATCCGTGAAACCGGCCATGGCGGCCCCCGCGAGGCCGGCGAGGAGTGCCCGACGGTTCAGGAAGATCGGTTCGGGCGTCACCAGCCGTTCTGGAAGTTCCCACCCGATTTTTCGTTTGATCAGCATAGTGCGTGTCCTCAAGCCTTCGCCATCCGGATCACGGGGGCGGCAAAGCCCGACAGCCGCTATCCGGCATACTAGGCCGCGGCTCCGGTCAGGGCAATTCACGCTCCCGCGAGGGGCTTGCCCGCCCGTGGCTGGCCATACCCCTTATACGCTGAGGAGGAGCACCGAGTTACAGGCAAAGGAACGCCTGTTCGGAAATTTGATCGGCGTGAGCATAAGCTGATGATTGAAAGCGATCAGTTCCGGTACCGCGAAGCGATCACGGATACTGCCTGACATACGCGTCGGGAAACATATCGGTCCGCGGAGCGGACAGCAGCCGAAATTGCGCGGTGATCTCAATCGGCCACGGACGCCTTGGTGGCGGCGTCAAGCCGCTGCAGATTGCGCAGCAGATATGCGCGATCGATCAGGTAGGCTTTGCGGCAGCTGGTGCAGCGGGTGGTGAAGTGCGTCATCGCCCACGGGAAGGTCTTGACCGTGGTTGTTCCGCAATGTGGACAGTTAATGGAAATGACATCAGAATCTGACATCGGGATAGCCCCCTCTCCCGTTTGAACGATGTCATCGCTGTTAATTCAACTGTGGATGATCGTCAATTCCTATCCGGTGTCGCTAGCGAATTCTTGAACGGCTTTTTCATTGAATAGTCGTTCATCTAACACGGAGCCGGGGACGTTCCCGAAATGGGTTCGCGAGGGAAACCACTTTTTGTCGTCACGCGAAGTCACCTTTGCGGCCTGGAATGGCGGCATAGAACGCGGCGAGTCGTGGCTCGACCTCGCGGGACAGGGCCACACATTTCTCGAGAATCTCGGAGAGCCGGTTCTCTTGCTTATGGGCGAGATCGTCGAGCAGCGTCGCATGTGCCGCGCTGAGTTCTGCGAAGGCGGCCGATTGTGCCGTGGCTTCATCCCCCACCACTGCCCAGATCAGCATTTCATGGGAAAGGCCCGCCATCGCGACGTGCCCCGCCGGAAGGATGGCCAGCCGCCTGGTTACGGGATCGAGCTCGCCGGCGATGACGATGTCGAAATCGGCGCGTTTGCTTGCTGTTTCGGTGCGCGCCGCGATATTCACCGTCTCGCCGACGGCCGAATAGTCGAAACGCGTCTGCGATCCCATATTGCCGACGCAAGCCGGCCCCGTGGACATGCCGACACCGCATTGCAACGGCCACTGGCCGCGCTCCTTCAGGATGCCACTGACTCCCGCGTCAGCGTTGATCTCCGCCGTCGCCTTGCGGATACCGAGCGCCGCCTTCGCGGCATAGAATTGATGATCCGACTTCGACATCGGCGCGTTCCAGAAGGCCATGATCGCATCGCCGATGAATTTGTCGATCGTTCCGCCTTGCGCGATGATGGAATTGCTCCACCGGTCGAGCAACGTGTTGATAAGCGACACGAGCGCGTCGGGCGGAAGTTTTTCGCTCAAGGTCGTGGATTTTCGGATGTCCACGAAGAGCACCGAGATGTTCTTCACCTCGCCGCCCAGTTTCAGCGCATCGGCATTCTTCTCGATCTCGGCCAGGACGTCGGGCGAGACAAAATGCCCGAACGCGCTCCTCAGCATGCGCCGGTCGCTATCGGTGACGAGGAGACGGAAGGCCAGCGTCGCCAGGTAGGTGAGGATCATCGCCAGGACCGGGAATGTCGCATCGACCAGGATGCCGAGCGATCTGAACGCGTAGGCAGAGGCGGCGGCCATGAACACGATCGCAGCGACGCCGGCCACCGCGCCGATCATCGGCGTCCAGAACATGAGGATGGCGATGAGTGCAAGCCCGAGAGCGGCCATCGCAACCAATTCGGCGCCCGCCGCCCATTGTGGCCGGGTGAGAAAATCGTTGCTCAGAACCTGCTCGACAACCTGGGCGTGGACGAGGACACCCGGTATGGCCTCGCCTAGCGCCGACATGCGCACGTCGCGAAGCCCGGCCGCCGACGTGCCTATGAACACGATATTGCCGCTGATGAGCGGCGCCAGAGCATCACGCTCGACGCCCGAAATGATCCGCGCCGCCGACACGTAGGTATCGGGCGAATCCCGCCGGTAGCGCACCGCGAACAGCCCATCCTCCGCCACTGGGATGTCGAAATCGCCGACGCGGATGCTGTCGATGGCATTCTCGGTCGTATCCGAGGCATTGACGATGATTGTCGATGCCCCTTGCGCCACGCGCAACGCCTCGAGCGCGAGACTCGGATAGAAGCCGGTGCCGTCCGTCCACAGCATGGGCGTCTGCCGCGCAATGCCCTGCTCGCGGGCGAGATCGAGATTGATACCGCCGAACCCCGCCGCCTCCGCTTCGAGCTTCGGAATATTGGCGGCCACGCTCTGTATCCAGGGCGGAGCCTTGCTCGCATCGAGGCCCGTCTGCGCAAAGCCGGCGACACGCGGCGCCGTCTTGCGCACATTGCCCGGCGCATTGGAGAAGGCGAGGACAACCGGACGGCCTCTTATGGCTTGCGCGAATATCTCGTCATTATCGGGAAAGGTGGCGGAGATTTCCTGGCGTGCCGCGGGGCTCAGTCCTGAAACCAGATCGGGATCTCCGGCAACGCGGCTCGGCGACAATCGGTCGGGTTCCGGGAAAATGATGTCGAAGGCGATGACTGCCGCCCCTAAACTACTGAGCTCATCGACCAATCGGGCCAGCACCTTGCGCGACCATGGCCATTGTCCGAGTTCGGCGAGAGAGCGCTCGTCGATGTCGACGACACGCACCACATCGGGCAGATCGCGCGGCTTTTCGCGCGGCCAGATCCTCTGCAGCTGATCGAAGCCGGCATTGCGCATATATTGCAGGAGTGGTGGATCGTAACCGCGTAACAGCATCAAGCCGATGAGGACCGCGACGCCGACCGCGACACCCGCCCAGGTCTTGCGCGCGCCCGCTCCGGTCATTCACCATACCCGCCACCGTCTCTGGTGCGAGTGGAGGTAGGTGGCGTGCGCTCGCGATCGCGATCCGTCCCTTGCGTGCCGCCACCGAAGAAATTCTGGAACAAGCTCGCAACCGACCGGCAGGACGAGGTATTGAGCCGGAACGGACGCGCCAGCGGCGCTTGATTGAGGATATAGGGGAGACTCCTGATGGCACTTCCTTTTGCCCTGCCGCCCAGCTCCTCCACATCTCTACCTGCGGCGCGGCCGACGCCGCAGCGGTCATCGACGGTTTCGCAATTGCCGTAGGCGCACAGCTTGACGCGGCCCACATGAACGGCGACGAGGGTCGCGCGGCCGGAGGAGAAATCGAAACCGGTGCCACGGATGCCGATGGTGGCGTTAGCGGTCTTGATATCATATGCGTTCTTGGCGCTGTTGCCGCTGATGAAGCGGAATGTACCACGCAGCGCGTCGATCGAGAATTTCCGCGCCTTGTTCCCACCGCGCATGAGGAAGCGGTCGATGACGAGAGTCGAATTGGGACCGACCACGAGTTTGGTGTCATCGATAAAGATGATCTGCACATTGCCGTTTCCGGTCTGCACCCTGTCATCCTCATAGATCGGACTTCCCTGGTTGAGAGAACGAGATCCTCCCGGTCCAGTCGCGTTCGGCGATCCGGATTTGGCGAAGATCTTGCCGATGGGAGTTGCGGCCTGGATCGGTGTGGTGAGGGCATAGAGGCAAATCACGCCTGCGCCCGCGAGCCGCGCAACATAAGCCATAATACGAATCCCCAGCTGGTAGCGCCCTCGAACTCATCTTGCTCTCTCGGAGCGTAAACCGCAATATCCTCTTCCGTATTTTCAACCCAGGATATTGAAATCATTGCTAAATATTTACTCTACAACCTCCACGCCGGCGCCCCTCTGCAACATCTGGCAAATTCGCGTGATCGCCCATAGCATCGGGATGGCCGGGGAATCGCGTAAATGCATAATTAACGGAAAACTTCGCCCGCTTGTGGTGGGCAGGAGAAGCCGAAGGGGTGCCTCGATATGACGGCCATTCAAGACATTATGCAGGAACCGGTTCTGGTGCTGGCACCCGGCGATACGGTCGCCCAGGCGATCTCGGCTATCCGCGCCATCCCCCGCAACCGGCTCTTCACCTATCCGATGGTGGTCGACAAGAAGGGCCGGCTGATGGGACTTTGCGTAATGCGCGATCTCATACTGGCGGATGACAAAGCCAGGATCGCCGACGTGATGCTGACGAAGATCGTCTCCCTGCAGAAGGGCCTCGACGTGCACGAGGCCCTGAGCCGCATCAAGGGCAGGGAGATTCCGGAATACCCCGTCTGCGCCCGCAACGGAAAGTTGCGTGGCGTGGTGCGCGCGGCCAAGCTGCATGAGATCGAGGAGGCGCGTCTCACCGCAACGCCCGGCCGAATGGTCGGTGTCGATGAAGGCGAGACCGTTGCGACCCCCTTCGTGGCCTCGGTCAGATCCCGTCTGCCCTGGCTGATGATCAATCTCGTCACCGCTTTTGCGGCGGGCCTGGTGGTCGGCAATTACCAGGATACGATCGACCGCGTCGTGCTGCTGGCCGCCTTTCTCCCCGTGCTCGCCGGTCAATCCGGCAATACGGGCGCCCAGGCGCTGGCCATCACCTTGCGCACCCTGGAGCGCACAGGCACGACCGACTTCTACTCCATCGCACTGTGGAAGGAGATACGTCTGGGCATTCTGCACGGCATTGTCACCGGCATTCTCGTCGGGCTGGTGATCTATGTCGTCGCGATGATACAGGGCGACAAAGGACCGCTGGTCCTCGCTTTCATCGTTTTCGTCGCCACCATCCTCTCCGTCCTGGTCAGCGGACTCTCCGGCGCATCGGTGCCGATCGCGCTCAAGAAACTGGGCGCGGACCCCGCCACCGCCTCGAGCATCATCCTGACGACAGTGACCGACATCGTCAGCATGGGCTCCATGCTGATGCTGGCGTCGATGCTGATCCGCTACCTGACCTGAGCCTCGCTAGTGTGCTGAACGCGAAGTTCTTGATATCAGACGGTTTGCACCGACAAGAACTTCGCGTTCAAAAGCACACTAGAATCATTAGGTAATCTAGTGTCCTTCCGAATCCGAAGTTCGCTCGGGAGGTCCCGCTGGCAGTGGCGAACTTCGGATTCGGGACACTAGATCACGATGAGTTTTGATTGAGTCAATCAAAACTCATAACCGTGATCGATTCCAATATTTCAGCGCGGGATACTTGCGAAAAACCGGCGTCCGCTTTTTCCCATCCCACGCTAGGCGGCGAGCGTCGCTTTCCGGTTGGTCACCACCTGATCGGCGAGCCGGCCCGTCAGTTCCGACATATGATCGTGCTTGAACACGAAGGTGCCGACACCCGATGTCGCCGATCTGAGCTCGATGATGAGCGAACCCATCTCGCTTTCCGGCATATGCGCCTTCACGGTGTCCCAGCCGAGCCATCCATCACGTCCGTCGAAGCCCAGAAGCTGACCGCGATGGCCGGAAACGATCTGGTTGACACGCGAGGTTGCCTCGCTTGGCACATGCACCTCCACCGCGACGATCGGTTCGAGCAGGACCGGAGAGCATTGCGGCATACCATCGCTCATCGCAATGCGGGCCGCGGTCTTGAACGCCATCTCCGAGGAATCGACATCATGATAGGAGCCGTCGCTCAGATTGACGGTGAAGTCCACCACGGGAAAGCCGAGCGGACCTTGGCCCATCCAGTCGCGTATGCCGGTCTCCACCGCCGGTATATACTGCTTCGGCACCACGCCGCCGGTGATCGTGTCGGTGAAGGCGAAGCCGGAGCCGCGCGCTAGCGGTTTGATCTCGACAACAATGTCGCCGAACTGGCCATGGCCGCCCGACTGCTTCTTGTGCCGGCCGCGGATCTGAACCGATTTGCGGATCGTCTCGCGATAGTCGATGCGCCGAGGCCGCGAAATGGCTTGAACACCGAACTTGCCCTGCAGCTTTTCCAAGGCCACGCGCAGATGCATCTCGCCCTGGCCCCACAGGACCATCTCATGCGTGCTCGAGTTCTGATCCAGCGAAAGTGATGGATCCTCTTCAATGAGCTTGGCGATGGCGCTGGTGAGCTTCACTTCATCCTTGCGGTCGGCGACCGAGATGGCGAGCCCATAGACACCCGGCGCCACATTGAGCGTGGCCAGCTGCTTCGCGGCGGCTTTGGCGGTCGAGATCGTCTCGCCCGTCGCCATATTGTCGAGCTTGCCGAGCGCGACCGTATCGCCCTCCTCCGCCTTGGCGATCTTCTGCGGCGTGGACCCCATCAGCGTGAAGAGCCCGGCAACGCGCGCATCCTGGCCCTTGCCGCCATAGACCGTGGCGCCGTCGGCAATCGCGCCCGAGAGCACCCGCGACAGCGACAGCTTGCCGCCATGCGCCGTGTGGAAGGTCTTGAGGATCTGCAGCGCGGCTGTTCCGTTGGCGCTGCCGTTGCCGGCGCTGAGGCCGAGCCGCTTCGCGGTCACAGCGACGCCCGGCGCCTCGTGGCGCAGCGCCTTCATGAGCCGCAGAATTCCGTTGCCGTTCTCCGCCGAGCCGAACAGCACCGGCGTGATCAATCCTTCCGCCAATTCGCGCGTAAGATCCGTGAAGACGCGGTCACGCGGCGGCTCGATGTCGGAGAGCAGCTGCTCCATCAGCTCGTCGTCATAGTCGGCGAGCTTTTCCAGCATCGCAAAGCGGGCCTCTTTCTCGCGGTCGAGGATGTCGGCGGGCATGTCGACGACCTCGCTCGGCGCGTTCTCGCGATAGATGAAGGCGCGCTCCAACGCGAGATCGACGAAGCCGCGCACGATATCGTCCTTCCAGATCGGAATCTGGCGCAGAAGCAGAGGCGTGGCGCTGGCTGGTTGCAGATAGGTCAGGACGTCGCGCAGCCGGCTCTCGGTGCGCTCGATCTTGTTGATGAAAATGAAGCGCGGGATATTGAGATCGTCGAGCTGCTTGAGGATCAATTGCAGGGCAGGCACTTTCTTGTCGTCGGGCTCGCAGACGACGACGGCTGCATCGCAACCGGCAAGGGCGGCTCGCGCCTCCTGGCCGAACTCTATCGAGCCCGGACAATCTATGAAAGTGAACGTCTCGCCCATGAAAGAGCCGGTGGCCGCGTTGAGCTCGATGCTCATGCCATGCGCACGGGCTTCCGGCGCCGCGTCGCCGATGCTGGTCTTATCGGAGACCTTGCCCTGGCGCTGAATGGCGCCGAGGCGAAACATAATGGCTTCGAGTAACGTTGTCTTGCCGCTCAGATAGGGCCCCACGAGTGCGATGCACCGCGGACCCTGACGTTCTCTGCCATTTGTGCTGCTCATTTCCGGGACCTCCCTCTGACTGCGCCAATGCCGTCCGGGTCCGCCCGTCTTGCGAGGAAACCCCGTCGGGGCGGCTCCTCGGCCTCTATGCTTGCGCTGTTTTGCGATGATGACAAGTGGCAATCGCGTGAAGTCCACTATCCGGCAAGTAAACTCTCGCAGGCATTGGCGATTTCCGCCGCCGCATCGAGTTGCAGATAGGCCTCGTTCTCACGCGAGAGTTGACGCGCGGCGTCTCGCATGGCCGGGCTCTCGGCCGCCTCCCTGATCGCCCTGGCGAGGTCCTGCGCCACGAAGCTGCTCCAGCCGAGGACGATGCCGGCATGGCGCGCCACGATGGCTTTCGCATTGAGTGTCTTCTCCAGGTCGGACCGCAGCATGACCTGCGGCAGCCCGGCGGCGATGCCGGCCATGGTCATGCCGCCGCTGCCCTGATGAACGAGCACCCCCGACGCCGCCAGCTCTGTGGCGAGATCGGCAAGACCGTCAGGGGTCTCGATGCCAGCCGCCTCGAGTTTTTTCACCGTTCGCCGCAATGGCGATGAGAAGATGGCCTTGCCGGGGAGGCCCGACTGGACGAGCCCGTCGACGAGCCGCGCGTCGGTCTGCCGGCTCTCATGGAAATATGAGAAGAGACGCCTGGGGGCCTCGTTCTGCAGGATGATCCCTCTTGTGTCCGCGGTCCCGAGCCAGCCGCCGGCGCGCTGATCCCGATAAGGATCGAGAAAGGGAAAGGTCAGAAGATGATGCTGGTCCGCCCGGTTGATCAGCGGATAGCGGGTGATCGGTGTCCGATCATAGGTGCTCAGCGCGGCGTTGATGCGGCGCACGACATCACTCTCATCATATTCAATGGGCACGTCCTCGATGAGGCGCGGAAAGCTGTCGAGCGTGGGCGGTGGCAGGGTATAGCCGTCGCCGATCGCCACAACGGAAACACGCTCATGGCACAGGAGCGACACGCTCGGCGCATAGTCGGCGATGACGAGATCGGGCTGCTCCCTCTCGATGAGATCGTGCCAGAGCCGGAAACGCTCATCCAGATCGTCGTGAGGCCGCAGCATCAGTTGCGCGAGATAGTCGCCATAGGTGGCGCTGGTCATGCCCCTTCCGGCAGCGGCTGGCCGCAATGGCCAATTGGGTGCCGGCCGGATCGTTTCCAGTGCGATGCCGATTGCCAGCCCGGCTTCCGGGCGCCGGAGGCCATAGGCGGTCGTGAAGCCGCGCGCCTGAAGCTGGTCGCTGATCGACTTGAGCCGGCGCACGTGGCCGTGACCGCCGCCGAACTCCCAGCACAAAAGCACATGCCTGGCGCGCCGCATGTATTTCCCCACCGCCCCGTTCACCGGTGACGAGACTAGCTTCCCGGATCAGCCGATGCACCAAAGAAAAGCCGCGGAACACCGCGGCTTTTCCATCTATATTCTCTGGAGAATATCAGGTCGGAGGCGGCTCCTCGCCGCCGCCACCATAGCCCCCGCTGTCATTGTCGCCGTTGCCGCTCTTGAAGAAGAGATCGAGCGCGCGGTTGCGCGGATCGTCCTCGCGGTGACGACGGATGAGGGTCTTGTCCTCGCCGCCGAAGTAGAACTTCAGGCCGCCGAGAACCGCCAGATAGTCGTTGTCGCCATATTCGGCATTGCTGTAGAGCGACATCGGCATGCCGCCAAACTGGTATTCGAAGCCGGCACGCACGCCTTCATAGTCGTCGATGATCCGGCCGCCGACCGACACGCGGAAATCATCCGTGATGTAATAGGCCGCATCGCCGATGAGGAAGCCCGAGTCCTTGCCGTCACCATCGTCCCGATCGACATTGACATAACCGCCCCAGGCTTCGAGCGAGAAATTGCCGAGATAGAGCTCGGCTTCCGGACCCACGGCATAGAGCGTGGCGTCATCGCCATCGACGGCGCCGCCGGCGATGCCGATGAGATAGCTTTCCGGATCACGCGCGAAGAAATGACCGATGCCACCGAACTGGGTATCGCCGAACCGATCGGTTACGCCGAGGTCGGCCTGGAAACCGAACATGCAGCCGAGCGGGAACGACAGGGAGCCGCCGGCTTCCCAGGCGAAGTCGCCATTCTCGTCCTTCATATCGGCATACCCGCCGCCGGCCTCGATCTTGCCATTGACCGACGAGACGGCGCATTCGGGCGCGCTGACATCAGCGGCGAAAGCCGTACCCCCGAAAGCGGTAATGGCGACCGTGCCCGTAAGCGCGACCCCGGAAAGCCATGCTCTCTTTCTGATCATTATTTGCCTCAACTTGGTAGCTGCCCCGCCTGATCGTCTATCCGCGCATGTTGAAACGCACAAACGAAAATGCGCACGTCAGGGAAATTTCAATGGACCTGCGGCAACTTAGCAACAATATCGCAACGTAATTCAACGTCGGATGGAGACAGCGCGACGAAGGATTAAATCAAAGGTTGCGATCCAATTTTCCCTCAGCGGAACACGCAACTCACATAAGTTGTGAATATGCCTACTTGCAACTTTAAGAAGCAGAGTTGTGTGTCATCGAGTCGGTGCACACCGATCAAAATGCGAAGAGCCGCGGAAACCCGCCGCTCGGTGTGCGCGAGCTCCCGACTGGTCAGGGCTGGCTGCCGCCACCGGCATAGCCACCATTGTCGTTCTTGTCGTCCCCCGGTGTGAACAGATCGAGCGTGCGGTTGCGCGGATTATCCTCGCGATGACGGCGGATCAGGGTCTTGTCCTCGGCGCCGAAATAGAATTTCAGGCCGCCGAGGAGCGAGAAGAACTCGCTGTCGCCATACTCCGCTTTGCTGTAGAGCGACATCGGCATGCCGCCGAACTGATATTCGAAGCCGGCGCGCAGGCCTTCATAATTATCGATGACCTTGCCGCCGACCGACACCCGGAAGTCGTCGGTCATATAGTAAGCGACATCGCCGATGATGAAACCGGTATCCTTGCCGTCACCATCATCCGAATCGATATTGAGATACCCGCCCCAGGCTTCGAGCGACATATTGCCGAGATAGAGCTCGGCTTCGGGACCCACCGCATAGTGCGTGGCATCATCGCCGTCGGTCGCGCCGCCGGTGACGCCAAAGAGATAGGTTTCCGGATCGCGGATGAATAAATGGCCGACGGCGCCATATTGTGTGTTGCGAGTATGTCGTTCACGCCGATATCCGCCTGGAAGCCGAACAGACAGCCGAGCGGAAGGCTCAGCAAGCCGCCGGCCTCTCCGGCCAAATCGCCCGCCTCGTTTTCCTTGTCGGCATAGCCGGCGCCGCCTTCGATCTTTCCATTCAAGGATGAAACAGCCGGCGTGCAGCCAGGCTCGACGACATCGGCCGCAAAGGCGGCGCCGCCAAAGCCCTTTATGACCACGGTGCCCGTTAGAGCGGCTCCCGTAAGCCAGGCCTTCCTTCGAATCATGCCCCCTGCCTCGTCAGTACAAGGCCGCCCCGCACTGTTCAGTCAGGAAGACACTAACTCCAGGTATCAATCCCCCAAAAGTAATTTGCCGCAGACGCGCATTTTTCTTGCGCGCTGCGGCAAATAGGCAACAGTTTCCTAGCGATAGGCTTAGCGGCGGACGAAATCCAGATAAAGCCCGGCGACGCCTGCAGCGACGTTCAGACCGGTCTGCACCTGCACGCTAAGCGGTTGGAGAGAAATGGTTTTCTTGAATCCCCCAATCAGGACATTGGCGCCAAGTCCGGCCACCACGGTGGCTTCGGCTGTCGCCCCGACATAGGTTCCTTCGAGCGCGCCCCGCTTGGTCTTGCCGGGCGCGAAAACCGCCCAGGCCAGGATGGTTTGGTGGGTCACCCCGATATCGACACCGAGCTTGCGGATGCGCCCTTCATAGCGCTCCACCCGCCCGCCGCCCGACGGCTGATAGACGCAGTTGATCTTCTTCGATGAGACCAGAATCAAGCCCACCCCGCCCTCGATCGAGCAGGTCAGCACCCCTATCTTCACCCCTGTTTTCGCATCTGCCGCCGGAGCGGAGAGGCCGAGCGCTGCAACCGCAGCCGCGGCCAAAGCGAGTTTACGCATTCCTGTTATCCTTTTGTTTGTAAGCAAGCCGAATCCTAGCGCTGAATGTGTCTCTAATGCGACCCGCCATTGACGTGGCGCGAAGACGCGAGTCAAAAAGCATGGAACGGGAGATGCATTGAATGACGACGGATATCCTCATTGTCGGCGCCGGTCATAACGGCTTGGTTTGCGCCTATTACCTCGCTTCTGCCGGATTGAAAGTCAAGATCGTGGAACGGCGTGCCGTGGTAGGCGGCGCCGCCGTGACGGAAGAGTTCCATCCGGGCTTCCGCAACTCGGTCGCCGCCTATACGGTAAGCCTGCTCAATCCCAAGGTCATTGCCGACATGAATTTGTCAGCACACGGACTGACCGTGGTCGAGCGGCGCGCCTCGAATTTCCTGCCGCAGCCCGACGGGCGCTATCTGCTGACCGGCCCTGGGCGGACCGAAGCCGAGATCGCCAAATTCTCGCAAAAGGACGCTGCCGCCTATCCGCGCTACTCCGACGAGATTGATGCGATCGCCGACGTACTGCGCGACCTGGTGCTGAAGCCGCCGCCCAATCTGGTCGAGGGTGGGCTGCTGTCGAGCCTGCCCGAGCTCCTCAAGGCCGGCGCTCTCGCACGGCGGCTGGGCTCGCTTTCGCTGGAGCGCAAGCGCGTGCTCTACGATCTCTTCACGCAGTCGGCCGCTGACTTCCTCGACGGCTGGTTCGAGTCCGACGTGGTGAAGGCCGTGTTCGGCTTCGATTCGATCGTCGGCGCCTTTGCCAGCCCGAAGACGCCGGGCACCGCCTATGTGCAGCTGCATCATTGCTTTGGCGAGGTGAATGGCAAGAAGGGCGTGTGGGGTCATGCGCTGGGCGGCATGGGCGCCATCACCCAGGCCATGGCCAAGGCGTGCCGCGACAAGGGCGTCGAGATTATCACCGACGCGGCGGTGAGCGAGATCATGGTGGAAAAGGGCCGCGCGCAGGGCGTCGTCCTCGCCGATGGCAGAAGCTACAGGGCCCGGGCAGTCGTCTCCAATCTCAATCCCAAGCTCCTGTTCGGCCGCCTTGTGCCCGAGGATGCCCTGCCCGCCGATTTCCTCCACCGCATCAGGCGATGGAAATGCGGCTCCGGCACCTTCCGCATGAATGTGGCACTCGCAGAACTGCCCTCTTTCACCTGCCTGCCGGGGCGCAGCGTCGGCGATCACCATACGTCGGGCATCATCATCGCGCCGACGCTCTCTTATATGGACCGCGCCTATCACGATGCGCGTGAACACGGCTGGAGCCGCCGGCCGATCGTCGAGGTGCTGATCCCTTCGACACTCGACCCCTCGCTCGCCCCCAACGGAGCCCATGTCGCGAGCCTGTTCTGCCAGCATGTGGCACCCGAACTGCCCGACGGCGCCTCATGGGACGAGCATCGCGACGAGGTAGCCGATCTCATGATCAAGACCGTCGATGACTACGCCCCGGGCTTCGCGGCAAGCGTCCTTGGCCGCCAGATCAATTCACCGCTGGATCTCGAGCGCACTTTCGGACTCATCGGCGGCGACATCTTCCATGGTGCCCTGTCGCTCGACCAGCTCTTCTCGGCGCGTCCCATGCTCGGCTATGCCGATTATCGCAGCCCTCTCTCCGGCCTCTATATGTGCGGCTCGGGAACCCATCCGGGGGGCGGGGTCACCGGGGCTCCGGGCCACAATGCCGCCCGCGCCGTGCTCAAGGATTTTCGCCTGAAACACGCTTAGCTCTTGGCATCGGCCCAAAAACTCGCTCATATCGGCAGGCATGGACTATATCCTCGCCAGTTCGGTCGCCATCCTCCAGATCATCTGGATCGACCTCCTCCTGTCCGGTGACAATGCCGTCGTCATCGCGCTCGCCTGCCGCTCGCTGCCCCCGCATCTGCGCAAATGGGGCATCATCCTTGGTGCCAGCGTCGCCATCCTGCTGCGCATCATCTTTGCGCTCATCATCTCCCACCTCCTCGCCATCCCTTTCCTGAAGCTCGTTGGCGCCCTGCTCCTGGTGTGGATCGCGGTGAAGCTCGCCAAGGGTGAGGAAGTCGAAGAGAAGGCTATCGCCGCCTCCGACAAGCTCTACAAGGCGGTGTGGACCATCGCCCTCGCCGATGCGGTGATGAGCCTCGACAATGTCGTCGCCATCGCCGCCGTGTCGAAAGGCAATCCCTGGCTGTTCGGCTTCGGCCTGGCTTTGTCCATCCCGCTCATCATGGTCGGCTCGCAGCTCATCATGAAGATGATCGAGAAATTCCCGATCATCGTCTGGGCCGGAGCGGCGCTGCTCGGCTGGATCGCCGGCGAGATGCTTGCCACCGATCCCATCATCGCCACCCACTTCGAAATCGAGCCGCATTCGACCCCGGTTTATGTCGCGGCCGCCATTGGCGCCGTCCTCGTAGTGGCGATCGGCTACTGGCTCAAATCGCGCTCGGAACCGGCTGAGGCTTGACCCCGGATCACTTGGCCTCGCCCCGTGGGCGCTGAAAATGCGCCAGCAAGTCCACCGGAAGCGGAAAGACCACGGTCGAGGACCGTTCGCCTGCTATGTCATGTAAGGCAGCGAAGTAGCGCAACTGCATCGCCTGCGGCTCGGCGGCGAGCATCTTGCCGGCCTCCACCAGTTTCTCCGCCGCCTGCTGCTCCCCTTCCGCATTGATCACCTTGGCCCGGCGCAACCGCTCGGCCTCGGCCTGCTTGGCGATGGCGCGGACCATGTTCTCGTTGAGATCGATATCCTTGATCTCGACATTGGTCACCTTAATGCCCCAGGCATCGGTCTGCTGGTCGAGGATTTCCTGAATGTCGCTGTTGAGCCGGTCGCGCTCGGCCAGCATCTCGTCGAGCTCATGTTTGCCGAGTACCGAGCGCAAGGTGGTCTGGGCGAGCTGGCTGGTCGCCGCCATGAAGTCTTCGACCTTGATGATCGCACGCTCCGCATCGACGATGCGGAAATAGAGGACGGCATTCACCTTGACCGAGACATTGTCGCGCGAGATCACATCCTGCGGCGGAATGGCCTGCACCACGACGCGCAAATCCACCCGCACCATCTGCTGCACAAAGGGAATGAGGATGATGAGTCCGGGCCCCTTCACGCCGGTGAAACGGCCGAGCGTGAAGACGACACCACGTTCATATTCCCTCAGGATCCGGATGGCCGAGGTGAAGAACAGAATCACGATCGCGGCCAGCACCAGATAGGCGACATAATCGATCATCATGGAGGTTCTCCCAAGCTTGGACCCAGTTCCCGCTTACGCCGCAAAGTGAGGACGAGCCCATCGATGCCCGCGATTTCGGCCCGCTCGCCCGCCACGAAATTATCGCCGCTTCGGGCATTCCAGCGCTCGCCCTCGGCGAGCACATGGCCAGCACCTCCCGACCAGTCCAGGACCTCGGCCGGCAAGCCGAGCATGGCCCGGCGGCCGATGCGAACCGGGGTGCTGCGGGCTCGCCACAGAAAGCGGCCGGAGAGCAGCAGGAGCGTTGAGATCAGAGCTGTCCCGATGAGCACTGCGATCCAGGACAACCGATAGCCGGGCGCCTGGACCTTGAACAGCATCGCGGCGCCAAGAAGAAAGGCGGCTACTCCGCCGGCGCCCAGAACGACCGTCGGATAGAAGGCCTCAACGGTCAAAAAGGTGAGGCCCAGCAGCATCAGCGCAAGGCCGGTATAATCGATGGGCAAGAGATTGAGCGCATAGAGACCGAGCACGAGACATAGAGTGCCGATCACGCCCGGCGCCACCGCGCCCGGACTCATGAATTCGAAGATGAGCCCGTAGACGCCGATGAGCATGAGGATGACGGCGATATTGGGATCGGTGATCACCGAGAGAAGCCTGATCAGCCAGCCGGGTTCGATTGTCTCGACCGGCAATCCCTTGGTCGCGAGGCTCTTCACACCGCTCGTCGTCGTGACCTTGCGGCCGTCAATCGCCTGCAGGAGGCTGGCCGTGTCGCCCGTGACGAAGTCGATGACGTGCGCATCGAGCGCGGCTTGCGCCGAAAGACTCGCCGCCTCGCGCACCGCCTTTTCGCCCCAGTCGGCATTGCGCCCACGCAGTTCCGCCAAGCTGCGGATGAGCGCCACGGCATCATTCGTCACCTTTTTCGTCATCGTGTCCTGGGACGGCGCCTGCGGCGTCGCACTCTTGTCGTCGGGGTTCTGGTCGCCTCCCCCGGCAGTCCCGGGAAGGGCGCGCCGATCTCGACAGGCGTTGCGGCGCCAATATTGGTGCCGGGCGCCATGGCCGCCACATGGGTGGCATAGAGGATATAGGTGCCCGCGCTCGCCGCATGGCTGCCCGGGGGTGCGACAAAGCCGACGACGGGGACCGGCGACGCCAGTATATCGGCAATGATCTCGCGCATGCTGGTGGCAAGGCCGCCCGGCGTATTGAGGCGCAGGATGACGACCTCGGCATTTCTTTCATGGGCACTGGCCAAGCCCTCCCTCACCTGCCGGACGGTGGCCGGGCCGATGGCGCCGTCGATTTCGATCAGAAGGGCAATCCGGGAGCCTTCGCCCGTCTCACCCCAACTCGGAATGAGGAAGGCGAGCGCCGCAACGGCCAGCGCGGCCGTAAAGAGAGCCACATGCACCAGTCTCATGCCTGGAGCCTTTCCGGTCCGGGCCGCGAAGGTCCGGATGGCGCTCTGAAACGTCTCCCCCCAATATGGCGTGTGCGCAGCGGCAATTCCACCTCGAGCAAATCCCGCCAAAGTTGAAGACTTTGGCGACAGGATTTGCTCTAGACATTTATTTCGCCCGGATGCGCGCCAGAGGCAGCAACGTTAATCCCGCTCCATCGACGCCTTCCATTCGGCGAGGAAGCGCTGGCGATTCTGCTGATCGAGCGTGGCGAGCAAGGCCGGGCCGATCATGATCGGCCGATAGACGCCCGAACCCGCCCCCGGATCGACGGCGTCGACACCCTCCGGTACCGGCCGGTCGAACGAGAAGAAGAAGGATTTCTCCACCGCCACCGACTGTCCGCGACTCGACAGAAGATAATCGAGGAATTTTCGGCCGAGATCGGTGCGACCGGCTTTCGCCGGGATCATTGCCGTGCGGCTCAGCACCAGCGTGTAATCGCGCGGCATCACGATACCGATCGGCGCGCCGGCCTTGTAGCGACCATAGGCATAGGAGCCGATCAGATTATATCCGATGAGCAACTCTCCCGATTCGATACGCGACAGCAGTTCGCCGGTGCAGCAGCGCAGCGTCGCCCGCGACCGCCCGAAACTCTCGAGCAGCCGGCCGAAGATGTTCGACTGTTGCGTGTCGAAAAAAGCGAAGAGATAGCCGATGCCTGAACGCTCGATGTCATAGGTACCGATCTTGCCGTCATAGAGCTCGGACTTGGCCCGCAGAAGCTCGGCCAGATCGTGATGGGTCCGGGGTATGTCCGCCGCCGGCACGAGATTGCGATTGTAGACGATCACCGCCGGCTCGAAAGTGAAGCCGAAGACCTCGTTGCGCCATTTCGCCCAGTCGGGGATACGATTGGTGTTGGGCGAGTCATAGGCCTGGGCGCAGCCGTCATTGGCAAGCTTGGCGATGTGGTCGACCGAGGACGAAATGACGATATCCGCCATCTTCTCGCCGCCGGCACATTGGGCGGAGAGCAGATCGTAGAGTTCGTTGGTCAGATAGTCGGTGAAATCGACGGTGATGCCGGGCTCGGCCTGCTGGAAATCACGGATCATCGGCTCGATGGCGCTGATATCAGCGGAGGCATGAATGGTGAGCACCGCGCTCTCCTGGCCGACCGCCGGAAAGCGGTAGTTCTCCTTGGCCGCGGCAAAGCCCGCCATTGCCACGAGGCAAAGCCCGATGCGCGCCAGATATCGGAGCAACGCGGTCATGACGCCTTCGCCCCATTGAATGTGAACAGCACCGAGAAAATTCCCCCTTCCGATTTGAAGCTGAGCTCGCCGCCATGATGGGCGGCGACGTCGCGCGCGATGGCAAGTCCCAGCCCCGAGCCCGTGCCGCCGGACCGGCCGCGGAAGAAACGCTGCGGCGCCTGCGGCCACAGCGCTTCGGGAATTCCCGGTCCGTCGTCGCCGACCTCGACCTCGATGCCGGCGCCGCTCCGGCGCACGCTGACCCTGAGCAGGGAGCGCGCGCCGTGCTGAATGGCGTTCTCGATGACGTTCTTGAACGCCTCGCGCAGGCTGACCGCATCGCCCCGCATCGTCACCGCGCCCTGCGGCGCATCGAAAGCGACGGTGATGTCGCGGTCGAGCGACACCGGAACCGCGCCTGCCAGCGCCTCGCGCGCCAGCGTCGCCACGTCGACTTCCGACTGTCCCATGGTCTCGGCGCGGTGGCTGATCATCGCGTCGCTCAGCAACTGATTGGTGAGGCGCGCCAGTTCCGCGGTACGCGTCCTGACCCGCTCGATATGATGCTGACGCTTTGCGGCGTTGGTTTCGCCTGAAAGCAGCTCCACCTGGCCGACGAGCGCCGTCAGCGGCGTGCGGATCTGATGTGCCGAATCGGCGATGAAGCGCTGCATCGCCTCGAGCCGCCCGGCGAGACGCTCCATGAAGTTGTTGATCGCCGAGATGAGCGTCGCGATCTCGGCCGGCGCTTCGACATCCAGCGGCGTCAGAACATTGGGTGGACGCCCGAGCAACGCCGCCTCGATGGTGGTGAGCGGCCGCAGAGCCAGTTTAATGGCGACGATCACGCCGGTGAGCGCGATGAGGCTCATCAGGCCGACCAGCACCATCGCCTTGAGGGTGAGGTCGCGGGCCAGCGCGTCGCGCGCTTCGAGCGTCTGGCCGACCACCGTCATCACCCAGCCATTGGCCTCGGCGAAGTAGCGTCCAACCGCGGCGATGCGGATCGGGCGACCTTTGAATTCCGTGTTGCTCACATAAGGGCCAGTCCCGCCCGCTTCCGAACCCGCCGGCAAAGGGAGATCCTGATAGCCCGTGACCTCGCTCTTCGCCGGCATGGCGACACGATAATAGACACGTGCCGTGCGCGAGGCCGACAAGGCTTCGAGTGCCGATACCGGAATGCCGCCCTCGACCGCGCCATTCTCGGCGGCAAGCGTCTCGCTGATCTGGCGCGCCGCGCCGAGCAGCACCCGGTCATAGGCATCGTCGGCGGCGGTGCGGGCGTAGTTGGACGCGGCGATGGCGAGCACCGCGGCGCCGGCCAGCAACACCGCCGAGATCAGCGCCGTGAGGCGCCAGAACAGTGACGACCTACCTCTTTTCATCGGCCGATCCCGCCTGATAGCCGACGCCCCGTACTGTCCTGATCTCCATTCCGGCGGCACCAAGCTTGCGCCTCAACCTCGCGACATAGAGCTCGATGGCGTTCTCGCCCGCATCCTCGCCGAAGCCGAAAATCTGATTCAGAAGCTCCGCCTTGCTGAACACCCGTTGCGGCCGCGCCATCAGCACTTCGAGCAGCGCCACCTCACGGCGCGTGAGATCGACCCGCTCGCCCGCGACCGTCACCAGCCGCGCCGCCTGATCGAGCACGACATCGCCTACCGTGAGCCGGCTCACCGCGCCGCCATGCCGTCGCCGCCCCAAAGCGCGGGCGCGCGCCTCGAGCTCGCGGAAGTCGAAGGGTTTCACGAGATAGTCGTCGGCGCCGAGGTCGAGCGCGCCCACCCGATCGTCCACCTGCGAGCGGGCGGTGAGAACCAGAACGGCCGTATCGATTTTGCGCGCCCGGATCTCGCCCAGGAGCGTGAAGCCGTCGACATCGGGCAGCATCACGTCGAGGATGATGAGGTCGTAGCCCTGCACATTGAGCGCGTCGCGGGCACCCTCGCCTGTCATCTGCCAGTCGACCGCATAGCCGACCCGCGACAGCCAGGTGACGATCGCTTCGCCGACATCGGGCGTGTCCTCGACGATCAGAACGCGCATCGGCTGAGGAAAACCGCGCGCAAAGGCGCTTGTGGCAATGACAGCTTCATGACAGGATTTAAGCTTAAACGCCCTTCCGCTAGGCCACAACAGATGGCCGAGGATCGTCATCGATACAAGTGGAGGAACCCGATGAATCGTAGAACTCTCATCGCTAGTGCCGTAGCCCTCGTGCTCGCCGGCGGCCTTTCGCTGAATCTCGCACCCACGCCCGCTTTCGCACTCGAAGAGCTGCGCATCATTGCCCCCGCCTCGCCGGGCGGCGGCTGGGACCAGACGGCGCGCGCCATGCAGGAAGCCATCCAGTCGGGCGGCGCCGTCAAGGCGGTGACCGTCGAGAATATTCCGGGTGCCGGCGGCACCGTGGGCCTGGCCCAGCTTGCCGGCCAGGAGCAGGGCAAGGACAATGTGCTGATGGTCAACGGCCTGGTCATGGTCGGCGCCATTCTCACCAATAAATCCGCGGTCACGCTGGAGAACACCACGCCGATCGCCCGCCTCACCGGCGAATATGAGGTCATCGTCGTTCCGGGCGCTTCCGAGATCAAGACGCTGGCCGACCTCGTCGCCAAGCTCAAGGCCGATCCGGGTGCCGTGGCCTGGGGTGGCGGCTCGGCGGGCGGCACCGATCACATCCTGGCCGGACTCATCGCCAAGGCGGCGGGCGCCGATGTGACGAAGCTCAACTATGTGCCTTTCTCGGGTGGCGGCGAAGCGCTGGCCGCGGTGATGGGCGGCCATGTCGTCGCTGGCGTGTCCGGCTACAGCGAGTGGGAAGGACAGATCAAATCCGGTGAGTTGCGCGCCCTGGCGATCTCCGCGCCCGAGCGCGTCGCCGGCATCGATATCCCGACGCTGAAGGAACAGGGCGTCGATGTCGAGCTCGCCAATTGGCGCGCCATCGTGGCCGCTCCCGGCCTCAATGACGAGCAAAAGAAGGCGCTCCTCGCCACCGTCGATGCAGCGGTCAAGAGTGACAGCTGGAAGAAGGTCCTTGCGGCCAAGAACTGGACCGACCTCTATCTGCCGGGCGACGATTTCGTCAAGCTGGTGGCCACGGAGAATGCCCGCGTCACCGAGGTCCTTAAGGGCATCGGCCTCGTCCAGTAGGGCCGGTGTGAAGAGCGACAACACACCCGTTTCCGGAGCCGGTCTCGCGATCGGCTTCGGCCTCATTCTGCTCGCTGGAATCATATTCTACGATGCCGCCCAGATGCAGATACCGCCGACCTACGCCAAGGTCGGTCCACAGGCCTTCCCCTATTTCATCGCCTTGGGCCTCGCGGTCGTCGGCGCCTATTTCGCCTGGAATTCCTGGGCGCCCGCCGCCAGGCGTGAGGTCGTCGCGGAGGGATTTGACACGGACTGGCGCGCTTTGCTCATCATCGGCGCGGGCCTTCTTATCCATCTCAATATCCTGAAGCCTCTGGGCTTCGTCATTTCCGGCGTGTTCCTTTTCATGTGCGTTGCCTTCGCCTTCGGCAGTCGCAAGTTCCTGCGCGACGGCATTGTCGGCGCCATCCTGGTTGTGGTGGCCTATGTCGGTTTCACGCATGGCCTGGGCCTGCAGCTGCCGTCCGGCATCCTCGCGGGTCTGTTGTAGCCATGGACGTACTCTCTTCCCTCCTGCAGGGTTTCGCCACGGCGCTCACGCCGATGAATCTCCTATGGTGTCTGCTCGGCACGACACTCGGCACCGCCATCGGTATCCTGCCGGGCATCGGTCCGGCGCTCACCATCGCGCTCCTGCTGCCGATCACCGCCAAGCTCGATCCGACCGGCGCCTTCATCATGTTCGCCGGTCTTTATTACGGCGCCATGTATGGCAGCTCGACCACATCCATCCTGCTCAACACGCCGGGTGAATCCGGTTCCATCATCACCGCGGTCGAGGGCAATGTGATGGCGAAGAACGGTCGCGGCGCGGCGGCACTCGCCACCGCCGCGATCGGTTCTTTCGTCGCCGGCACGCTCGGCACGATCGCCATCACTTTTCTCGCCCCCCTCTTCGTCAAGCTCGCTCTGCTGTTCGGACCGGCGGAGTATTTCGCCTTGATGGTGCTGGCATTCACCACGGTTTCGGCGCTTCTCGGCCTGTCGCTCGCGCGCGGCCTGACCAGCCTGCTGCTAGGCCTTGCCATCGGCCTCGTCGGCACCGACGTCCTGACCGGCCAGCCGCGCCTGACCTTCGATATACTGGCCATGCTTCGCGGCATCGACGTCGTGGTGGTGGCGGTCGGCCTCTTCGCCGTCGGGGAAGCTCTCTACATGGCGTCGCGGCCCGATATGCGCGCCACCGAGCTCGTGCCGATTCGCGGGTCGATTTTCATGACGGCCGAGGAGTGGCGCCGGTCCTGGAAGCCGTGGCTTCGCGGCACGGCTCTGGGTTTCCCCCTTCGGTGCCCTGCCGGCGGGCGGGACCGAGATCCCGACCTTCCTGTCCTATTTCCTCGAGAAGCGCATCTCCAAGAAGCCCGAGGAATTCGGCAAGGGTGCCATCGAAGGCGTCGCGGGCCCCGAAGCCGCCAATAATGCCGCGGTGGCGGGCGTGCTGGTGCCGCTCCTCACGCTGGGCCTGCCGACCTCGGCGACGGCCGCCATCCTGCTCGCCGCCTTCGAGCAATATAATCTGAAACCCGGCCCCCTGCTCTTCTCGTCCTCCTCGACGCTGGTCTGGGGCCTGATCGCCAGCCTCTATATCGGCAATGTGATGCTGCTCGTCCTCAATCTGCCGCTTGCCGGCCTGTGGGTGCGCCTGCTCTCCATTCCGCAGCCCTTGCTCTATGGCGGCATCCTGCTCTTCTCGACGCTAGGCGTTTACAGTCTCAATAACTCGACCTTCGACCTCATCCTCTTGTTCCTGGTCGGGATCCTCGGTTTCCTGATGCGCCGCTACGATTTCCCCGTGGCACCCTGCATCATCGGCCTCATTCTGGGCCGACTTGCCGAAGCGCAGTTCCGCCGCGCCTTGACCATCAGCCAGGGCGACGCCTCGGTGTTCTTCACCCACCCGCTGTCGCTGGCGCTCCTGATCATCGCCGCTCTGGTCTTTGTCGGGCCGTTTTTCTATCGCTGGCGGGCTAGATCACGATCACTTCAGGTCGATTCGACCTGAAGTGATAAACGTGATCGGAATCTTAAGTTGGCGCGTGATCGGACGGAAAACCGGTGCCCACTTTTCCTGATCACGCGCGCGCATTCAGAGTCCAAAGGCAGCCGGGTAGCGACATTCTCCGCTCTCGCCGGCCAGCGCGCCGGGCTTGAGCTCCAGCCCCATGAAGGCGTCATGACCCTGGAACGGACAGGCGATGTGCCGGACCGTCTGGGGAGCGAATCCGAAGCGCGGATAGAATTCAGTGTGCCCCACCACCAGGACGGCCTCGAAGCCCCGCGCTGCCAGGAGGTCGAGTCCGCGCTTGACCAGCGTCGAGCCTATCCCTTTGTTCTGGTGATCCGGCAGCACCGCCATGGGCGCCAGGGAAACGGCCTTGACCGGGCGACCGTCCACTTCGACCTCGAGCCGGCTGAACAGAATATGGCCGGTGACTTTCGGCCCTTCCGTCACCACCAGCGACAGCACGACGAGATCATCGCGGGTCAGCGCCTCGATGATCCGGGCCTCTTCTTCGCCCTGAAAGGCAAGCCGGTTGAGCGCCAGCACTTGGGCGCGCTGTTCGGGCAGTTCCAGCACGATATGCGTCATCATCCATCTGTTTAAGGCACAGGCCCAACAGATTCAAATGACTCGCGGATTTCAGCGCGCATCCCGGCGAAGTGGAGTCACTTCGCCGAAAAGGATCCGCGCCAGATCAATATCCTGGAGCAAATCCTTATCGCCAAAGTCTTCAACTTTGGCGGGATTTGCTCGAGCTCAGAAGCGGGCGATGAAATCCGCTTTGCCGATCTCGAGCCCGTTATGGCGCAGCAGCCCATAGGCGGTCGTGACATGGAAGTAGAAGTTCGGGAGGCCGACACTGGAGAGATAGTCGGCTCCCTTGAGCGTCTGTTCCTTGCCGCCGACTTTGAAGGTGATCGCGCGCTCGGCGGCGTCGGCGAACTGCTCCTTCTTGAGGCTGCGCAGGAAATCGACGGTCTTGCGGATGCGCGCCTGAAGCTCGTCGAAGCTCTTCTCGTCGTCCGGATGGCTCGGATTGGCGACGCCGGCGAGCCGTGCGCTCGTTCCCTTGGCGAAGTCGCAGGCGAGCTGCACCTGCTTGGTGAAGGTGAACATGTCCGGGAACAGCCGGGCGGTCAGGAAGGCATCTGGATCGAGCTTCTTGGCCTGCACATGTGCCTCGGTCTTGCGCAGGAGCGCCGCGAGGTTGTTGAGGAAGTGAGCGAAAACCGGAATCGACGCGTCATACATCATGGTGCTTACCTCAGATTGCCACAGAAACGCTGGACGCGCCGGCAGGCATCCTCGAGCACATCGGTCGCCGTCGCATAGGAGATTCGGAAGAAGGGCGAGGTGCCGAAGGCCGCGCCATGGACGGCCGCAACGCCTTCCGCGGCCAGAAGCTCGGTGACGAAGTCCTCGTCATTCTTGATGACATTGCCGGACGGCGCGGACTTGCCGATGGCTCCCTTGCAGGAAGGATAGACATAGAAGGCGCCTTCCGGCGTCGGGCAGGACAGGCCCTTCGCCTGGTTGAGCATCGACACCACGAGGTCGCGCCGCTCCTTGAACACCTTGTTGTTGGCCGGGATGAAGTCCTGGGGCCCGTTGAGCGCCTCGACCGCCGCCCATTGCGCGATAGAGGACGGGTTGGAGGTCGACTGCGACTGGAGCTTGGACATCGCCTTGATGAGCACTTCGGGTCCGGCGCCATAGCCGATGCGCCAGCCGGTCATGCAATAGGCCTTGGACACGCCGTTCATGGTCAAGGTCCGCTCATAGAGGGCGGGCTCGACCTCGGCCGGGGTCGTGAAGACGAAATCGTCATAGACGAGATGCTCATACATGTCGTCGGTCAGCACCCAGACATGCGGATGCCGCATCAGCACGTCGGTGACCTTCTTCAGCTCTTCGCGCGTATAGGCCGCCCCGCTCGGATTGGACGGCGAGTTGAAGACGAACCACTTCGTCTTGGGCGTGATGGCGCGCTCGAGCTCGTCGGCCTGCAGCTTGAAGCCATGCTCGAGTGTCGTCTCGACGAAGACCGGCTTGCCGCCGGCCAGCATGACGATGTCGGGATAGCTCACCCAATAGGGGGCTGGAATGATGACTTCATCCCCCGGATTCACCGTCGCCAGCAAGGCATTGAAAAGAATCTGCTTTCCACCGGTGCCGACGGACACCTGCGACACCTTGTAGTCGAGATTGTTCTCGCGCTTGTACTTGGCGACGATAGCCTTCTTGAGCTCGGGGATACCGTCGACATTGGTGTATTTCGTATAGCCCTTGCGGATCGCCGCGATGGCCGCTTCCTTGATATTGTCGGGCGTGTCGAAATCGGGCTCGCCGGCCGACAGGCCGATGATGTCACGGCCCTCGGCTTTGAGTGCCATCGCCTTGCTCGAGATGGCGATGGTGGCCGAAGGCTGGATGCGGTTCAGCGAGTCTGAGATAAAGCCCATTCCAATGATCCCTGATTTTGGCGCGGGCATCTGGTAGCGCCGCGACCGCCCGTCCGCAAGGGTTCCATTGTCATAGCGACATTTCCCCCGGTCAGGCCCAACGGGCGTTCACCACGATAGGTGGAGGGCTGCGGAGGGTCTGATAAACGACGCAATATCGCTCGGTGAGCTTGATGAGGCTGGCTTTCTGGTCGTCGTCCAGCCTGCCCGGGATGTCGAAGGTCAGGCGGATGTCGCGAAAGCCGACCGGTGCGTCCTTGGCGACCCCCAATGTCCCGCGAAAATCCAGGTCACCTTCCGCCCTGACGGTGGCCTCCCCGATATCGAGGCCGAGCGCCGTCGCCACGGCATTGAGGGTGACCCCGGCGCAGGCGACGAGCGCCTGGAGCAGCATGTCGCCAGAGCACGCATGCACACCCGTGCCTCCGGTTGCCGGATGGAGCCCCGCCTCGACCAGAGCCTGCGCGGTCGCGACCGAACAGCTGACGCCTTCGCCGATGCGTCCCTCTGCCTTGAGCGTAATGAGGGCGGCGTTGCCGTCCTGTCTGTAGAGCTCCTTGAGGGGAGCCTGAAGGGCCTTGAGTTCTGCTGCCTGCATGGGAGCTCATCCTGTTGCGCGGTCTTGTCCACCTGATACTACGAGATCCGCGTTGGATTGGCAGGACTGATCGGCGATATGTAGCCAGATGGCCCCCTACCCTGTTCTCATCGCCGGCGGCGGCATAGCCGGAATTGCGAGCGCCCTAGGTCTCGCCCGGATCGGCCGCGAAGCCAGCCTTCTCGAACAGGCGGCGGCCTTCGAGACCGTCGGCGCCGGTCTCCAGATCGGTCCCAACGCCGTCAGGGCGCTCAAGTATCTGGATGCCTGGGACGCCGTCGCGCCGGCGAGTTTCGCGCCGCCCGCCATTGTCATCCGGGACGGCCATAGCGGCCGCGTCCTTCAGCATATTCCCCTGAACGGCTTTGAGCGGCGGTTCGGTGAACCCTATCGGGTCATCCACCGGGCCGACCTGCTGGCGGGACTGGTCGAGCGTGCCGAATCCCATTCCGGCATCGCGCTTGCGACCGGCACACACGTCAAGAGCTTCGTGGACCGCGGCGGCCATGTCGAGGTCGAGACCGAGGCGGCGGTAATCCCGGGCGAAGCCTTGCTGGGCGCCGACGGCGTTCGTTCGACGATCCGGGGCGAGCTTGTCGGCGATGGAAACCCGGTCCGTCATCCCGAGAGCCTGTTTCGCGCGCTGGCTTCCATCGACGCCGGGACGGACAGTCGGCTCGCCGCCATAACGCTTTGGCTGTGCCGAGGCGCCCATGTCGTCCATTACCCCGTGCGCGGCGGAACCGCCCTCAATCTCGTTGTCGCCGCCGTGGAAGCCCGCTGGTCCGGCGAGGGCTGGTCGCTCCCGGCGTTGAGCCCGGAAGTCCTCGCTCATCTTCCGGATATACACGAGGATCTGCGAAACGCGCTGGCGCTCCCTTCCGGCTGGCTCAAATGGGCGGCCGCCAGCCGCGCGCCAGCCTCGACATGGTCGCGCGGCCGGGTGGCTCTGATCGGTGATGCCGCCCATGCCGCCCTGCCCTATCTGGCGCAAGGCGCGGCCATGGCGCTCGAAGATGCGGTGACGCTCTGCGTGAGCATCGAGCGGAACGGCACCTTGGCCGACGCCTTCCGTGCCTATCAGGTCTTGCGCATGCCGCGTACCGAGCGGATCGTCCGGGAATCGCGCAAGCTCGGCAACATCTACCATGCCGCTGGCCCGCTACGGATTGCGCGCAACCTCGTTCTGCGCATGACCGATCCAGGTGATTTTCTGAAGCGCCTGGCCTGGGTCTACGACTTCGATCCGCTCGCCGCTTAATCCTCCGTTAACGGAAGATCACCATTTCGCCACAGGTCGGGCCCGAAGGACGCACAAACATCCCGCATATGAGCGGCCTCGAACGGCTTCGACCAACGGATGACGGGCATGCGGGTAAGACAGATCATGGAACGCTATCGCGATTTCGCGGCGCGCACGCATTTCGCGATGGGCCTCTTCGCTTTCGGCCTCGTTGCCGCGATCATCGTGCTGATGATCGTGAGCGCCGTTCCTTCGCAAGCAGGCTTCCTCGCCGCCGAGGCCAAGAACCTGGTCACCCTGGTGCCGTCGAGCGACACGCTGCTGGTCGCCACCGTGGCCCTGGTCTTCCTCGCCATCCTCGCGGTTAAGCTTCTGGAGCACCGGAACACCACCAGATAGACGGAGGGCCTCGCGGAACGAGGCTCGCCTGGCTTTAAGCCTGAGCGGGAGGGTTTCGTCACTATTTACCTCCGACGGTTACGATCATGTCCGATCGATGGCGGGAAGATGGCAGGCCGGCCGTGAGCTGGCGGGTTCATCGCAAATTCACCGCGGAACCGATGGAACTCCGGCAATCAAGTTTTCTGATGACGAGACAGGGGAATGGAAACTCACCCCGGGACGTAATAAGCTCGTATTCGTTCCCTGGAGGACAGACTATGAAGATTCATCTTGCCTTGGCCGCGATCGCCGCCCTGTCATTCGGCGTCGCCTCTTTCGTGCCGGCCTACGCGATGGGCGACGGCGGCAACAGCAGCGGAACCAGCTCCACCGTCAAGAAATGCAAGAAGGGCGAAGTGGTGAAGAGCGGCAAATGCGTGAAGGCAACTTCCGGCGTATTGCCCGATGAGGATCTTTATCAGCAGGGCCGCGCTTTGGCGCAGGCCGGCGAATATGACTGGGCGCTGATCGTGCTCGGCGCCGTCAGCAACAGGAACGATCCGCGCGTCCTCAATTATATAGGCTACAGCCATCGCAAATCCGGACGCCTGGACGAGGCTTTCGGCTACTATCACAAGGCAATCGCGATCGACCCCAATTTCGTCCTGGCGCGCGAATATCTGGGTGAGGGTTATGTGGCTGCCGGCCGCATCGATCTCGCCAAATCGCAATTGATCGAGATCGCCAATCGCTGCGGCACCACCTGCGAGGAGTATCAGGAACTCGCCGAACATATCGATGGCGGCGTGAACTGAGCGGCACGCGTAGGAATCGAAGCGGGCGCCCCTAGGGCAGGGCGCCCGCTTTGTTGTACCTGCCAATTGTCTGTTGCCCTCCCCAAAATGGGGATTGTGAGCGCCTCCGTATCACGTCAGTCTGATCGTAATTAGAGGGCTGAGATTCTAACTAACCCCATGTGCGAGCTGGGAAAAACCCGGCGGCGCGGTTTTGTGACCGCGCCCATGAGGCCGGGAGTAGTCGATGCATCGCCTGCCACAACCTAGACCGGCACTGCGCTTCGCTTTGCGCCATCTGCAATTTGTGGCCATGCTTACTCTTGCGGCGGGCCTTGGCATCCTGGTGACCAGGTTGTTCGCCCTGCCTTTCGGCAGCGCCATTCTTTTCCTTCCACTCATGCTTCTCGGAGCGTTGGGTGTAAGACGCGAGTTCCAAACGCCCTCTCTCACGGAACTCGCGTTCTATTCCTCCGCCTTCATCGCCGTTCTGCTGATCTGGCCGGGCGCGCATCTGGCGGTATCGGCCTATGAGGCCTCGGGCTTCGTGACCCTCGCGGCCTTCATGATCCTCGTTCTGGCGCTGGCGATCGTCCTCGGCGTGCTGGCCGAGAAGCTCTTCGCCGCGGGTGAAGATGATGCCTGAGCCCCGATTGGCGGCGGCTCACCCGCGCCGGAGACAATGCGGGCGCAGTTCCTGCGCATTGTCTCGCACATAGGCGACGATGCGGCGCCGCTTTTCCTGGCCGCGCGCCCCTTCCCCGCCACTGGCTTGGCCACGCTCGACGAGATCCGGCATCACCTGGGTGACGTGATCGTAGATGGATCGCCAGGTCTGCTTGACCGCATCGCGCGAGACGTCGAGTGTCCCGGCGATCTCCTCATCAGTCAGGCCGTCGATTGCCCTGACCAGCATGCGCTGCTCGCTGGCGGTGAAGCGGAAACGCGGCGGAAGATACGTGAAGACGGCCGAGACCGGCGTCGAAGGCGGCGTGTCGGCGACCATCTCGCGCTGGAAGCAATAGACCGCGCGCTTCGATGCCGCGCCCGCCGGCACCGGTTCCGCCGGTGGCTCGGCGTCGAGGTCGATACCCTTGTAGCGGCGGAAGCCGGCGCTCAGCGCCATCTGCTCATACATGATACCCGCTTCGACGATCATCGAGTTGAGATTGTAACCGCGATGGATGGACAGGAAGAAGGGCAAGAACACAGTCATGATTCGACGGCCCTCGGGCGAGGTGAAATCCATCGGCGTCTGAATGTAATCCAGCATCACCAGATCGAGCCCACGGTTGAGATTGCCCTGCGCTTGCCGGGCCCGATCGAGGAAGATATCCGTGGCCCCCTCGAGGCAGCGCTTGAGCAGCCAGTTGGTGAGGCACGGCCAGGGCTTGGCGAGATAGGACTTTTGAAACTCCGCTGACACGAAAGCCGACAGCGTCGCCGCGATGATGGTGCCTTCTCCCGTCGCGTCACAGTCCTCGATCAGCCCACCGACGAGCCGATCCTCCTCGAGAAGATCATTGATGACTTCAGCGAGGTTCCGGTCGAGCCTCTCATCGAGAGCCGTGATCTTGCGCATCAGGCGGGCGCAGGCCGCGCCGTCTCCGGGAAGAAGCATACGAGGCCGCAAGGCACGTGCTTGCTGTGTGCTCAAGGCTTTTCCTCTCTCTTCTCAATTCTCGCTCGCTACGTCCGCCTGTCAAGCCACGCCATGCACCAATTTCATGTCCACCATCGTTAACGGCATGGGACAAGTTGCGGCTGTGCCTATAAGAGGAACTCTATTCCCGAAAGGTCCCATGTCAGATAATTCCGCGTCATTGGCCGCGCGTCGGCCGCCATTCCTGATTCTGGTCGCGGTGAGCGCGATCGGCCCGCTGGCGCTCAACATTTTCATGCCGTCGATGCCGGGACTGCAGGCGACCTTCGGCGTCTCCTACGGCACGGTCCAGCTCACGCTCACGCTCTATCTGATCGGCCTCGCCGTCTGCCAGCTCTTCTATGGGCCGTTGTCGGACCGCTACGGTCGGCGGCCTCTTCTCCTCGCCGGCCTCGCATTGTTCGTCATCGCCAGCATCGCCTCGGCGCTCGCCACATCGATCGAGACGTTGATCGCGGCGCGTCTTGTGCAAGCGCTCGGCGGCGCTTCCGGCATCGTCCTGTCGCGCGCCATCGTGCGCGATCTCTATCAGGGCGAGAAGGCGGCGAGCGTGCTCGGCTACATCACCATGGCCTGGGTGCTGGCGCCGATGATCGCGCCGGCGATCGGCGGCTATCTCGATCAGCTTTGGGGTTTCCGCTCGAGTTTCGTGCTGCTGGCGCTCATCGGCGCAATCACATTGGTTGTTGCCTGGTTCACTCTGCATGAGACCCATTTCAACCGCCGCAGCGACGGTCGTCTGTGGCAAAGCGCACACTACGGCCGGATCTTCGCGTCACGCCAGTTTCGCGGTTATGCAACGTCGCTCGCTTTCGCGAGCGCGGTGTTCTTCACCTTCCTCGCCTTCGCACCCTTCCTCACGGTCAATATCATGGGCCGCTCGGCCGTCGAATATGGCCTGTGGTTCATTCTCGTGTCGCTCGGCTACATGGTGGGGAACTTCCTGTCGGGCCGCTATTCCGAGCTGATCGGCAACGACCGCATGGTGTTGTTCGGCAATCTCATGACGCTTCTGGGCGCGAGCCTGTGCCTGCTTCTGGCGCTCATGGGCATATTGACGCCGGTTGCCCTTTTCGCGCCTATGCTGCTCTGCGCGCTTGGCAACGGCCTCACCATTCCCAACGGCACGATCCGCGCCATCAGCACCGACCCCATGCTGGTCGGCACCGCGGCGGGACTGCTCGGCTTCCTGCAGATGGGCGTGAGTGCGGTGATCTCGCAGGGGGTAGGCTCGTTGCAGGACCAAAGCTTCATGATCGGTTACTGGACCCTGGCGATCTGCGCGGCCCTCGGCGCTCTCGCCCATCTCGCCATGATGGCAAAGCGCTAAAGCATCGGCCCGAGAAGCTTGTGGTCGGGCTTGACCCGACCATGCGCGCGGTTCCCGGACAAGCCGATGCTGAAAATCAAACAGATAGAGCGCCGAGGCGCCCGCGGCTAACTTAGCCAATCGAGCGACCACTTGGCGCCGTCGGTCTGGCGCATACGCTTGCACAATTCGGGCCCGAGCACGGCGAGTTCCTCCGCCAGCGGCCAGGGCGGATTGATCAGAATGAGCCCCGAACCTGCGAGTCCGCCCTCGGGCAACACCTGGCGCACCAGAAGCTCGGCCTTCAGCATCTTCGGCAATGCCAGCGCCTGCGCCTCCTTCACGAGACGATCCGACAATCCATCGCCCGTCACCGGATACCAGAGCGCGAAGGCGCCGGTGGCGAAGCGGCGGTAGCCGTCACGCAGCATCCGGATGGCGCGGTCCGCCTCGTCCTCTCGCTCATAGGGCGGGTCGATGAGGATGAAGCCGCGCCGCTCGGGCGGCGGCAGATGGGCCTTCACCGCGATTGCCGCGTCGCCCGCGGACAGGAACACACGCTTATCGCGCGCGGCAAAATCGGCCAACTTGCCGTGATCTTCCGGATGCAGCTCGTTCAACAGGATGCGATCGGTCTTGCGCAGGATATGAAGCGCAAAAGCGGGCGATCCCGGATAGTGCGACAGCGGCTGGCCCACCGCATTGACCGTGGCGATCGCGTCGCGCCAGGGCGCGATCAAGGCCTCGCAGTCCGTCGCGAGCGGAACGGCGTTGCCCGAGGGGTCATAGAAGCGCCCCACCCCGTCCTGCCATTCCAGGGTCTTGAGCGCCTCGTCACCCCACAGCGCATAGAGACCGGTGCCGGCATGCGCATCGAGAAACAGAAAGGGCTTGTCCTTCTTCTTGAGATGCAGGAAGGCCCGCATCATCACGATATGCTTGAGAACGTCGGCGTGGTTGCCGGCATGATAGACGTGGCGGTAGTTCATCGGTGTCTTCTAAAGCATGATCCGGAAAAGTGCGAAGCGGTTTTCCGAGAAGATCATGCGCAAACAAGAAGATAAAACGTGATGGCGACTCGTCCTAAAGCCATCACGCTTCTGCGCGCATCCGGGCGAAGTGGAATGATTTCGCCGACAAGGATTTCGCGCCGAACCTTGTCAATAGACGTAGACATGCTCGAGCTGCGCGCCACTCGGGCCGAGCCTGCGCACGACATCGCTCAGGATCGCCACCGGAACGGACAAACCGACGCGTTTGCCCCCCAGGCCGGCGAGATTCTTTGTCTCGAACAGAATCGGCGGCACGTCGTCGGGCGGCGTCCAGCTCTCCGGCGCTCTGAGCGAGATCAGGATGTTGCTGTTGCCGCCGATCTCCAGGAAGCTGGCGTCGGTGGCGCTGAGCTTCTGCACGATCTCGGTGAAGGGCTGAGAGCGCGGGAATTTGACCAGCTGGCTCCCGTCCCGGAAGGACCCGACCAGCTCGATGCGCCGGTCTATCGGCGCCGTGTCGAGGGGGAAGCCCGCGCATCAGCGCGTAGATCTCGAGGGGCGCCGGCTCATAGGCCGTGTCGGTACCGCCTCTCATCAGCCAGCCAACCGCCCCTTTCACGCCGAGCTCCGCCGAGACCGCGAAACGACGCTCGGCCTTGCGGACGGGACCCGGCCCCGCAAACGGCACCATCTTCCAGAATTCGTGGAGTCTCTCGGCAAAGGCGAATTCATACCAGGGCACCGTATTGAGCCACTGGCCATAGTCATGGGCGTATTTGCGCGCAAACAGGTCTTCGCCGGTGGGCGGTGAAGGTGCCACGAACTCGCTCAGCCGTCCGATCGTGTTCTCGTAGATGCCCTTGACGAGATATTCGACGGTATGGCCGATGCCGATCACATAGATCATCAGATGGGTGCCGAGGCTGAACTCATAGCGCGGCGCCACCAGGCTGTTCACGGCGCAATAGCTCGTCCAGAATTCGCCCACCGAGCGGAAATAGCTGAAGCCGCTGGGATAGTTCCTGCCGATATAATCGGCGAAATCCTGGGACGTGTAGACAGTGTACCATTCCGGGAAGCTCAGATAGGACATTTCCTCCGGAAAGCGGTAGCCCGGCAGGTCATCGAGCTTGGCCCGCGTCTCCGGCTCGATCACCGGCGTCGTCACGCTGCTGCCGCCGTCGGAAGTGCCCTGGCAGGCAAGGCCGATATAGGCCACGGGCGCCGCCAGGAATATGGCCAGCGCCAGGAGTGCCCGCTTGGTCTTACGCAATTTTGTCATGACGCGCCGACAATACAAAACCGGCATGGGCTGCGAAACCGCCAATCGCCGGATGCGGCAGATTGGCCGGATGCGGCACATGGCTCATCGCCGCAACGATCCCGAACAGCGCGAAACAGGTAAGGCCGAGCTTGCGGATGAGGGCCCACGGCCGGAGCGCCCTTGTCCGAATCGCTGACGGCTCAGCCCTCAGGACCTATCCTTGCGGGATGCTGCTGCTGCCATAATGCTGTCAGCAATGGCCGCCGCCTGCCCTTCCGGCCGGCCTCCGGCCATCCTATATTGGATCCATCATGGGACATTCACGACAGGAAGGCGGTTTCTCGGAAGCCCCGCAGAAGCCGCTGGAAGGCTTCCCCGAAATACCGACCGCTGACGCCTTGCGCCAGCGCCCGGATCCCCGTGCCGATATGACGGGCCCCCGGGTCGGGCTTGAAGTCCTCCGCCCGGAATTCGTGCCGAACGAGGTATTCACCCCCTACCGCCCGCCGCGGCCGGAGAAATCGGAAGGCGGCAATGCGCTCAGGATCGTCTCCGATTTCGAGCCGCGCGGCGACCAGCCGCAGGCCATTAGCGACCTCGTCGCCGGCGTCAATTCCGCGGATCGCGATCAGGTGCTGCTGGGTGTCACCGGCTCGGGCAAGACTTTCACGGTGGCCAAGGTCATCGAACAGACACAGCGTCCGGCGCTGGTGCTGGCGCCCAATAAGACATTGGCCGCCCAGCTCTATGGCGAGTTCAAAAGCTTCTTCCCCGACAACGCCGTCGAATATTTCGTCTCCTATTACGACTATTACCAGCCGGAAGCCTATGTTCCGCGCACCGACACCTATATCGAGAAGGAATCCTCGATCAACGAACAGATCGACCGCATGCGCCATTCGGCGACGCGGTCCCTTCTCGAGCGCGATGACGTCATCGTGGTCGCCTCTGTGTCGTGCATCTACGGCATCGGCGATGTCGAAACCTATTCCGCCATGACCTTCACGGTGAAGAAGAACGAGCGCATCGCCCAGCGCCAGCTTCTCGCCGATCTCGTGGCCCTCCACTACAAGCGCAATGATGGCAATTTCGTGCGCGGCACCTTCCGTGTGCGTGGCGATACCGTCGAGGTCTTCCCGTCGCATTTCGAGGACCGCGCCTGGCGGATCTCGCTCTTCGGCGATGAGGTCGAGGGCATCTCCGAATTCGATCCGCTGACCGGCCACAAAACGGCGGAGCTCGAGCAGATCAAGCTCTATGCCAATTCGCATTATGTGACGCCGAAGCCGACGCTCGAACAGGCCGCCGCGCGCATCAAGACCGATCTCAAGATCAGGCTCGATGAATTCAACGCGGCCGGGCGCCTCCTCGAGGCCCAGCGCCTCGAGCAGCGCGTATTGTTTGACCTCGAAATGATGATGGCGACCGGCTCCTGCGCCGGCATCGAAAACTATTCGCGCTATCTCACCGGCCGCCGGCCGGGCGAGCCGCCGCCGACCTTGTTCGAATATCTGCCCGACAACGCACTGGTCTTCGTCGACGAGAGCCACGTGAGCATCCCGCAATTGGGCGGCATGTTCCGCGGCGACTACAACCGCAAGGCGACCCTCGCCGAGTTCGGCTTCCGGCTGCCCTCCTGCATCGACAACCGGCCATTGCGCTTCGAGGAATGGGACGCGATGCGTCCGCAATCGGTCTATGTCTCGGCCACGCCCGGCTCATGGGAGATGAACCGGACCGGCGGCGTCTTCACCGAGCAGGTCATTCGTCCGACCGGCCTTATCGACCCGCCGGTCGAGATCCGTCCGGTGAAGAACCAGGTCGACGATCTCATCGCCGAATGCCGCGACATCGCCAAGAAGGGCTATCGCGCTTTGGTCACTGTGCTCACCAAGCGCATGGCCGAGGACCTGACCGAATACATGCATGAGCAAGGCATCCGCGTGCGCTACATGCATTCCGACATCGACACGCTG
The DNA here is from genome assembly GCF_011046735.1 of Nordella sp. HKS 07. Classification (NCBI taxonomy): domain Bacteria; kingdom Pseudomonadati; phylum Pseudomonadota; class Alphaproteobacteria; order Hyphomicrobiales; genus Nordella; species Nordella sp. HKS 07. The sequence continues at coordinate 194,834 of NZ_CP049258.1, forward strand.
GAGCGCATCGAGATCATCCGCGATCTGCGCCTCGGCGTCTTCGACATATTGATCGGCATCAATCTTCTGCGCGAAGGCCTCGACATCCCGGAATGCGCGCTCGTCGCCATTCTCGATGCCGACAAGGAAGGCTTCCTGCGTTCGGAGACGTCGCTCATCCAGACCATCGGCCGCGCCGCGCGCAATGTCGACGGCAAGGTAGTCCTCTATGCCGACCGTGTGACGGGCTCGATGGAGCGCGCCATGGCCGAGACCAATCGGCGGCGCGAGAAGCAGCAGGCCTATAACGAGGCGAACGGCATCACGCCTGCGAGCATCAAGAAGAACATCGCCGACATCATGTCGTCGGTCTATGAGCAGGATCACGTCACCGTGGATTCGGGCCTCGCCGAGGACGGCGCCCCGCTGGTCGGCCACAATCTCGAGCGCGTCATCGCCGACATGGAAAAGCGCATGCGCGAGGCCGCCGCCAATCTCGAATTCGAGGAAGCCGCGCGGCTGCGCGACGAGGTCAAGCGCCTGCGCGATGTCGAACTCGCTGTGCTGGACGATCCGCTGGCGCGCGATCCGATGGACGAGCCGCGCCGCGGCAGATCCAACCTCAAGCCTGCCACCGCCGCCTGGCCCGATCCGAAGCCGGCGCGCCGACCCGGCTCCAAGGGCGGCCGGCCGGGTACGCGTACGTTCAAGAAGAGCGGAAGGTAGGCTTAGCCAAGCTAATTGGTAACTCTCTTGTCGCGGTGGAACTGAAGGCGTTCGGGATGCCTTTTTCGTCGACAGCCGTTATTTCCTTCGGTGAGCAAGGACGGACAGGTTGGACAGGCACAGCGCCCGGGCATATCCTGCGCCGCCCCGTAACATTTCGAGCGAGCTCACAATGCCTCCCGAAGCGGCCACACTCTCGACCATCGGCTTCGATGCCGACGACACGCTGTGGCAGAATGAGCAGTACTACCGGCTGACGGAGAAGCGCTTCGCCGCCTTGCTTGCCGACTATGCCGAGCCGGAGGCTCTGTCGAGCCGTCTGCTCGAGGCCGAGACGCGCAATCTCAAAGCCTATGGCTTCGGCATCAAGGGGTTCACCCTGTCGATGATCGAGACAGCCATCGAGGTGACGGAAGGCCGTGTACCCGCCAGCGTCATCCACCAGATTGTGGATGCCGGACGCGACCTCCTCAGCCACCCGATCGAGCCCTTGCCGCATGCCCGCGCCGTGCTGGAGCAATTGAGCGGCAGCTATCGCCTGATCCTTATCACCAAGGGTGATCTGTTCGACCAGGAGCGCAAGCTGGCCCAGTCGGGGCTGGGCGATTTCTTCAATGCGGTCGAGATTGTCAGTGACAAGTCGGCGGCGACTTATGAACGGATTTTCTCCCGCCACGGCGACGGCGCCGAACGCGCCATGATGGTAGGGAATTCCCTCAGATCCGACATTGTCCCCGCCATCAAGGCCGGTTGCTGGGGCGTCTATGTGCCGCACAGCCTGACCTGGGCGCTCGAGCAGGACGAAGCCCCGAGCGGACATCGGCGGTACCGCCATATCGAACATCTGGGCGAGCTCATGGATATCATCCGCGAGGCCAGGTGAGGCGGCCGCGACCTGCCCTGTTTTCGCCCCATCCGAGCGTCACTCTCCGTCAATCTTGCCCTCTGGGCTCATTTATGAGACATGGCGCCCGGCGCAGGGGTGAAGGAATTGGGAATGACTGATATTTCGAGATGGGGCCTGGTCGTGGCCGCCATGTTGGTTTTGACGGCCTGCAGTTCGCCGGACAAGAGCGGGATCAAGATCCTCAATAGCACCCAGACGCCCACCGCGGCAGGCGCTGCGCAGCCCGAGCCGATCCGCCTGCTCTCCGCCGAGGAGATCCGCTCCACTCTGATCGGCAAGAGCTGGCAATATACCCGCCCCGAATCGAGCGGCTTCATCACCTACAATGCCGACGGCTCGCTCAACTACCAGGACGACGTCAAGGGCGAGGGCCGCGGTACGTGGTCGGCGACGCAGGGTGAATTGTGCCAGAGCATTGTCGGCCAGCCGACCGAATGCAATCAGTTCAAGAGCACGGGCGATGCCTATCATGTCGGCAAGATCCGCCTTGTCGGCAGCTGACGATCACCAGCGCGTGATCGGGGCACGTAGCTGTCGGATTCCCGTCTGACGCGCTTAACTTGAAAAGCGATCACGTTTATCACTCCTATCACTTCGGTGCGTAACGAATTGAAGTGATCGTGATAAAAGAGGAGACCTCATGAGAAGCGGCATGAACAGGCGGCGCCTCCTGGCGGCGGGCGGCGCGGCACTGGCTGGACTTGTGGCAAAGGCGGCACAAGCCCAGCAGCAACTGGAACAATTCCGGCCCGGCAAAGACTACAACGATCTGATCACCTTCCCGCCGACCGACTTGATCAAGATCCCGAAGAAATTCCGCCGCCAGATCGTGCCCTATGAGGGCCGGCATTGGCCGGGAACGATCATCGTCAACACCGCTGAGCGGCATCTCTATCTCATTCTCGATGGCGGCCAGGCCATCCGCTATGGCGTCGGCGTCGGCCGCGAAGGCTTCCGCTGGGCCGGCCTCGCCGATGTCCAGCGCAAGGTCATGTGGCCGCGCTGGACGCCCCCGCCCGAGATGGTCGAGCGCGACCCCAATGCGGCGAAGTGGAAGGACGGCATGCCGGGTGGTCCCGACAATCCGCTGGGTGCGCGGGCGCTGTATCTCTTCCAGAACGGCCGTGACACGCTCTACCGCCTGCATGGCACCAATGCCCCGGAATCGATCGGCAAGGCCCTGTCGTCGGGCTGTATCCGGATGATCAATGAAGACGTGATCGAGCTCTATCGCCGCGCCCCGATCGGCTCGCGGGTCGTGGTCCTCGCCGAGGGCGTGTAGACCGGTGCAGCGCATCGCCGCCATCGCGATGCGTGGCCTCCTTGCCGGGGCTTGTAGGCTCCGGACAATCCAGCCCGATATTGCAGGAGATCTCAGCTCGATCCGGTGAGGAACGGATTGCTGCGGCGCTCTTCACCGATGGTGCTGGCCGGGCCATGACCGGGCAGGAAGGCGACATCATCGCCGAGCGGCAGGAGCTTGTCGCGGATCGAGGCGACAAGCGTCTCATGGTCGCCATAGGCAAAATCGGTGCGGCCGACCGATCCCTGGAACAGCACGTCGCCCATGAAGCAGAAGCGATGCGCGTTGTTGAACAGCACCACCGAGCCCGGCGTATGACCGGGGCACTCGAGAACCGCGAAATCCAGTGCGCCGACGGTGATCCTGTCACCTTCCTTGAGCCAGCGGTCGGGCGTGAAGGCCCGCGCTTCATAGCCATATTGGGCGCCGGATTTCGGCAGGCCGTCGAGCAGAAAAGCATCTTCCGTATGCGGACCTTCGATCGCGACCTTGAGCCGATCGCGCAATTCGGCCGCGCCGCCGGCATGATCGATGTGACCGTGGGTCAGCAGTATTTTCTCGACCACGACTTTCGATTGCTCGATGGCGTTGAGGATCACCTCGACATCGCCGCCGGGATCGACGACGGCGCCGATACGCGTGTCCTCGTTCCACACCAGCGAGCAGTTCTGCTGGAAGGGAGTGACGGGGATGATCATGATTTTGGGTCTTGTCATGGCCACAGTGCATAGCGGCGCCGGACGCTATGCGCAAGGCAGGGGGCTCCTCTTGCGGAAGTCCAATCGGAACCGCTAGAGGATCGGCCGGAGCAACCATTCCTTTCAGGAATCAGCAATGTCGGCGCCTTTGCCTTTCGCGCAGCGCTACCGGACGATTGTCGCCGCGATCGCGACCGTCGCTTCCTGTGACATCGCCATGGGTCTCACCTTGCAGATGCTGCCGCTCCTCATGGAGAAAAATCACGTTCCGGCCTGGATCATGGGGCTCAACGCCGCCATGTCGCCGCTCGGCATCATGCTGGCCGGTCCCTTCCTGCCGCGCATCGTGTCGCGCTTCGGTTCCAAGCACGTCGTCTACGTCAGCATCCTGCTTACCATCGCGACGCTCGCCGCCTTCAAGCTGTTTCCCAGCATCTGGGCATGGTTCGCCATCCGCTTCGTCTTCGGCCTGGCGGCCGGCACCTTGTTCACGGTGAGCGAAGCTTGGATCATGAGTGGCGCCGATCATGGCAATCGCGGCCGCGCCATGGGGCTCTATACGAGCGTTCTGGCGATCAGTTTTTCGGTCGGCCCCCTGATCATTCCCTTCACCGGCATCGACGGCTGGCTGCCCTGGCTGATCGGCATGGCTTGCGTCGGTATGAGCGCCGTGCCGCTCGCTTTCCTGCGCATCTCGGAGGACACCTTCCGGCATGAAGAAGGCGGTGGTGGCGGATTCTGGGCGTTCGTGCGCCGCGCGCCGCTTCTGCTTTTTGCCGTCGGCACCCTCACCTTCTTCGATGCCGTCATGCTGTCCTTCTTCCCGATTTTCGGCCTGCGCTCCGGACTGCCGGTCGAACAGGTCACCACCATTCTCGGCGTCTCCATCATCGGCAATGCATTGCTGCAACTCCCGATCGGGCTCCTCGCCGACAAATGGTCGAGGCTCGGTGTGATCCTCTCCTCGGCGATCATTACCGCGGTGCTCTCTTTGTCGCTGATCTGGACGATCCAGTCCTGGCTGATCTGGCCGGTCATGCTGATTCTGGGCACCACGGCCTATGCCATCTACACCATCGCCCTGACCATTCTCGGTGATCATTTCAAGGGGCCCGATCTCATCGCCGGAAGCGCTGCCTTCGCCGCCATGTGGGGCATTGGCGGCATATTGGGCCCGCCGATCGCCGGAGCTGCGACCGACGCCTTCGGCATCGTCTCCATTCCGGTGACCGTCACCCTCATCTACATCATCCTGCTGGCAGGCCTCGTTCTGTCACGCGGCCGGCTCGTGCAAGGGGTCGCGCATGGATAGGCAGCGCTGGATCAATCTCTTCGCCGCCATCGCCGCGATCACCGTTTTCGGCTTCGCGCTCGGCCTCATGTTTCCGCTGCTCTCCCTCGTCATGGAGAAGCACGGCGTGCCGCCGCAGACGATCGGCTACAACACCGCGATGCATCCCTTCGGCATCCTTGTCGCGGGTTTCTTCGTGCCGCATTTGACGGCCCGCTTCGGGACCAAGCGGGTGGCGATCGCCGCCGCGCTCCTGACCGCAACGATGATTCTCGCTTATCCCTTCATGCCGATCTACTGGGCCTGGTTCGTGATGCGTTTCATCCAGGGCTTTGCCGTCGCAGCTCTCTTCACGGTAAGCGAAGCCTGGGTGGTTGAAGCAGCCGAGGGACCGGCGCGGTCGCGCATCATGGGCGTTTATACAGGCGTCCTGTCCTTGAGCTTTGGCCTGGGGCCGGTGCTGATCAGCTTCACCGGCGTCAATACCATCCTGCCTTTCCTCATCGGTGCGGGCTTCCTGGTCGCCAGCATGATCCCGATGTTCTTCTATCGCTCGACGGGAGCTTTCGCGACCGAGCCTGGAGAACGCCAGCTTTCCATCCTGGGTTTTTCCCGCCTCGCACCCATCCTGATCGGCGCGGTGGCCCTCTTCGCCGTCATCGATGCGGCTTATCTCGGCCTCATGCCTGTCTATGGCGTCAAGAAAGGGCTCAGTCAGGAAATGGCCGCCCTGATGCTGGCCGCTTTCATCGTCGGCAATGCTGTGCTGCAACTCCCCATTGGCTGGATCGCCGACCACTGGAGCAAGCGCGGCATGATGGTGGTCTGCGCCTTCACCACTGTAATCGGCAGCGCACTCATCCCGAGCGCCTTCGGCACCTGGATGATCTGGCCCGTGCTGGTCGTGACAGGAGCCGCCTCCGCCGGCATCTACACGATGGCGCTGGCCGAATTGGGCGAACGCTTCTCGGGCAATGAGCTTGTCGCGGGAACAGCGGCATTCTCTACCATGTGGGGCGCCGGCGCTCTCATCGGCGCGCTAATCGGCGGCTGGGCCATGGATCGTTTCGGACCGGACGGCCTGCCCTATGCAACTGCCGTAGTCTTCGCCGGTTTCATTCTCGTCATTGCGGGTCGCGCTTCGTTCAGCGCACGAGCCCGGAGGCGCGTTTAAAATTGTCGTAGATGCGCCGCGTCATGGCGCCCATTTGCGGCATCAGCGGATAGGCGTCCGCGCTCACCTGGGCATAGGCCCCGGCCCCCAGCTCGCGCTCGAGCGCAGCGACATAGGCCGGTAGCGATTCCCAGCTCGCCACCGTCTGCGGCGAGAACTCGGCATGGAACTGCATGCCGAGCGCATGGTTGTCGATGGCGATCGCCTGCACCTCGGCGCGTGGCGACGAGGCGAGCACCGTCGCCTCCCTGGGCGGCGTCTTCACCTCCGCGTGGTGCCACTGCATGACCTTGTGGGATCCGCCGAGCCCGGTGAAAAGCGGATGCCCCTCGGCCGCACCATTGACCTTGACCTCATGCACGCCGACTTCACTTTCCTGCGCCGGGGCGACTTCTCCGCCCAGAGCGTTCGCCAGCAGCTGATGGCCGAGGCACAGGCCGATATAGGGCTTGCCGCGATCCACCACCCATTCGCGGATCGCTTGCTTTTCGGCGAGGAGCCAGGGATTTTCATCGGTTTCCCAGACATCCATGGCGCCGCCCAGCACGAACATCAGGTCGTAGCCTTTGAGCGAAGGAATCGTCTGCCCTTCCCACAGCCTCACGGCATGGGGCGCAATGCCGTCCTCGACGAAATAGTCGAGGAAGCGTCCCGGGGTATCGTGGTTCATATGCTGGAAGATCAGCGCCTTCTTCATTGCGTTCCCCCACGTACCGGCGGCAGCACCAGCCTTTCCGCCCGGCATTGCCGTCGTTCATTCGAGCCGCAGGACTGCGGCGCGCCATCCTTGCCGAAGCATATGCGCAACTCCGCAAGCCGCGCCGCGCCGCGGGAATTGCCGCATTGTACCGACAGCATGTCGCTGGTGAGATCGCGATTGGTCTTGACGAAATCGGTGACGAGCTGCTCCGGCGTCGTGACGACGGGCTGCTGCGGCCCGAGATAGCGGGCCGGGATGCGGATCTTGGCGAACAGGTTGCGCGTAAGGTCGAAATAGGCGCGCATCCTCAGGCCCGAGCAACCGCCATGCTTCTTCCACTCGTGGATGATGAGCCGTTTCGACGGCATGATGTCGAGCATCCCCGCAATGAGGTCGTCCGGAACCCATTTCTCCCGCAAGGTGCAGTCCTGCGGCCAGCCCTGCTGATATTGCGGCCACAGCCCGTGCACCACGAAAGCATAGGCGCGGCCGAGGCCGCATTGCTGGCGATCGTTCTGGCCGGCTTGCGAGGCGCAATAGGTCGGCGACCAGGAGAGACTCAGCGTGTAGTAGTCGAACTGGCCCGGGACCGGCCCGCGCGCTTGAACGGCGGGCGCTAGCGCGAGGCTTGCAAGCGCGATGAGGCCGGCGAGAAGGAAGGCCGCGAGACGAGAGCCGCGATGGTGGATCTTGGGGGCGCGAGGTCGGCTTCTGGACATGTGTCGGCGATTGTCTGCCATGTGGGCACGTTCTGATTCATCTGGCATTGGGAAAGCTTGCCCCGGATGCAGACGATCTGCCCCTGTGCGAAAGCCTGGCCGTTGGCCCGGCAGGTACAGCTATGTGCCGTAGCCTGCCCGGCCATGCCTGTCGCCCCGGCAACCGCCAGGGCGACCGTAAGGAGATAAGCGCGACCTACCCCATGCCCATAAGCCTAGCACAGGCCGGGCCGCCGCGGAAATCGCTTCTTTGGGAAGTCTAAAGCAGCTGCAGTTCGACCGCCTGCGGGCCGCGGCCGCGCTTGTCCGGCTGAACCTCGAAGCTGATTCTCATCCCTTCGTTCAACTCGGGGATGCCCGACCGCTGGACGGCGGTGACATGTACGAACACGTCCTTGCCGCCGCCTTCCGGCGACACGAATCCATATCCCTTGGCCTGGTTGAAAAATTTGATAGTGCCATTCTGGCGCATGCGAGGATTGCTCCTTTTCCCGTTTCCTCAACTGACCTGTCTACGGAATGTGAGCTTCCGCTTACAGGAAGGCACAGCTCGTCAAAACAGCGGAAAAGGCGGCAGCGGACACATGCCCCCATGCGCCGAGATCAGTCTTCACCGGGTTCGAATGCTTTGCCCGACCGGACCCGCATCTCTGCAGTCCGGCGCGGGACTATGACGCAAGGCTGGTTTCTCGGCAAGGCTCATTTGGTGGCCACCGATCGCGTCTTGGAGCTTGCGGGACAGGCTGCCCTGCCCTAGTTTTTCAGCTCAACTTCGAGAGGCGTCGATGCGGGCAATCAGAGGTGCGGCGGCCGCTGCCGCGATTTTGCTGTCTGCACTGGGTGGGAAGGCGGCCGATGCGGCACCGGCCTTCTCCACCAGATATGTCTATTATGACGTGACCGGCGACACCGCCACCGGGGTCTATATCTCGATGCTCAAGCGTGGGCCGCAAGTGAATGGCGCGAGCGCTTATGCGGCCACTTCGGCGCTGCCGTCTGAGCGCGGCAAGCTGGAACTGACCCGCAGCTGCCGCGTCATCGACTATCAGTATCGGACGGACTTCACTATCCACTTGCCAAAGCTCACTGACGAGACGGTCCTCTCGGCCGGGACACTCGAGCAGTGGCACAGATTCTCACGCCTTTTGGTCAAGCATGAAGAGACCCATCGTTCGATCTGGATGAGCTGCGCCAGGGAGATCGAAACCAGGATACGCGCCCTGCGCACTCACACCTGTGCGGAGCTCGACGAGAAAGCGCAGGAAATTCGCGATCAGGTGCAGAACGCCTGCCTGAGCAAGCACGCCGCATTCGACGCCGCTGAACAGAAAAGACTGGCTAGGCAGCCATTCGTGAGAATGGTGCTGGTCAACAACAGCAAGCCGAACAAGCCTGTCAAGCTCGCCGTCGGGAAGAAGCGCAAGAAGGCGGCCGCGCAGATCAATTAGAGCATCGGCCCGAGAAGTGCGTGCGGTTCTCGGACAAGCCGATGCGCAAAATCAAGGAGATAGAGCGCCGAGGTGATTCCATGAGAACGCCCGGCGCTCTAGACAATGCGCTCGGGCCGGTAGCCTATTGCGCGGCGATCGCGTCTTCCTCGAAGATCTGCTGCGGATCGGAAGGCAGCACGGTGACGCGCGTGCCGATCGGCGTCATTCGGTAGAGTTCGACCACATCCTGGTTCAACATGCGGATGCAACCGGACGACATCGCCTTGCCGATTGATTTCGGCGCGTTGGTGCCATGGATGCGAAATAGCGTGTCCTTGCCGTCCTGATACAGATAGAGCGCCCGCGCGCCGAGGGGATTCTCGGGCCCTCCGGGCTGACCATTGGCCCACTTCGCCGCATTGGGGTCACGCGCCACCATTTCGGCCGGCGGGTTCCATTTCGGCCACATCTGCTTGGCGCCTACCTGCGCCTCGCCTGACCATGAGAACCCTTCCCGTCCGACGCCGACGCCATACCGGATCGCCTGCTGACCGGGGAGGATCTTGAACAGATGTTTCGTTTTTGTGTCGACGACGATAGTCCCCGGCCATTCGTGGCCCAGATATTCCACCGTCTGGCGACGGAATTGTTCCGGAATCTTGCGCAGGTCGACTTGCGCGATCGGAAACGGATCGATAGTTCCATCGGTCGTATCCATGGTTTCCTGCGCGAACCCGGAGCGCGATGCGAGTCCGAATGCCGAAACGACGAACGACAGGCCGCCGAGAAATGAGCGCCGTGAGATATGATGAACCAAGTTGACCCTCCGTCCGCGATTTCTATCTTGCCTTTAACGCGCAGGCGTCCGGTAAGTTCACATAGAGCCCTTCCCGTTTTGATCGAATCGGTCCGATTCGATCAAAACGGGAAAAAGGGCTCGAAAAACATACAATCTGGAACGCTTCCTTATCGCCAAAGTCGAGCAACTTTGGCAGGAAGCGTTCTAGTCCCCCAAATCACCGCGAATGGGGCTGTCACATGGCTTTATTGGGGCCGTTTGAGCACGCGTCCGGCGACAGCATCGAGCTTGGTGAGCAAGGCCGGATCGCGCAGTTCCGGCTGCGTCATGATGGCGAAATCGAGCGACTTGTCGGAACCCACCCGGCAGGGCGGATGCTCGCGCGGAAAATCGCGCGCCAGCCGTGTCACGAATTTGCGCGCGTTCTCGCTGTTGCCTTTCAGCACCTTGATGATCGAGGTGATGTCGACCTCGCCGTGATGCGGATGCCATGAATCGTAATCCGTCACCATCGCGACGGTGCAATAGCTGAGTTCGGCCTCGCGCGCGAGCTTGGCCTCCGGCATGTTGGTCATGCCGATAACGCTGCAGCCCCATGAGCGATAGAGATGCGATTCTGCCAGCGTCGAGAATTGCGGCCCCTCCATCACCAGATACGTGCCGCCGCGCGCATGCGGAATATTCTCGGCCTTGAGCGCCGCTTCGGCCAGATCCTGGAGCGTCGGCGAGATCGGATAGGCCAGCGACACATGCGCCACGCAGCCGGTGCCGAAAAAGCTCTTCTCGCGCGCGAAGGTGCGATCGATGAACTGGTCGACGAGCACGAAACGCCCCGGCTCGAGTTCCTCGCGGAACGATCCGCAGGCTGACAGCGAGACGACATCTGTCACCCCGGCGCGTTTCAATATGTCGATATTGGCGCGATAGTTGATGCTGGTCGGTGAGTAGCGATGGCCACGCCCATGGCGAGGCAGGAAGACGACCGGCAGGCCGCCGATCTCGCCGCGCCGAAGCTGGTCGGATGGCTCGCCCCATGGCGAGGTGACCGTTTCCCAGCGCGCGCCCTCCATCTCGATGTCATAGATGCCCGAACCGCCGATGATGCCGAGCACTGATTTCGTCATGAACGCTTTCCCTTCGCCGATGCTTGGCGGGGCCTAGCAGAGCAGCATACCGGTAGGCAAGTTATCCTGAAATGGCCCTGGCGCAGCGAATTCTCCAGCGTCTTCCAAGTTTCTGTTTTAGTTAAATAAATTCATATGGTTACACTCGCTCCCGCCTCACTCTGCGGCGCCGGCCGGAAGCGCATCCGTGCTCTTTCGAGCGCGAGGAACATCACAGGCGTAATGTAGAGGGTCAGGAGTTGCGAGACGAGGAGGCCGCCGGCGATGGCGATGCCTAACGGCCGGCGCAGCTCCGAGCCGGCGCCGAAACCGAGCGCAATCGGCAGGGCGCCGAGGATGGCCGCGAATGTCGTCATCATGATGGGTCGGAACCGCCTGATGCAGGCCTCGCGGATCGCTTCCGCGGCGGCGACTCCGGCCTGCTGGCGCGTCAGCGCATAGTCGATCATCATGATGCCGTTCTTCTTCACGATACCGATGAGCATCACGATGCCGATGACGGCGATGACTGAGAGATCCATGCCTGCCAGCATGAGCGCAATGAGCGCGCCGACCCCGGCCGACGGCAGACCCGACAGGATCGTCAGCGGGTGGATGTAGCTCTCATAGAGAATGCCGAGGATGATGTAGATCACCAAAGCCGCGACGAGCAGCAGGAAGCCCTGCCCCGCAAGCCCGGCGACGAAGACCTGCGCCGTGCCGGCGAAATTGGCGGAGATCCCGCTCGGCAGATGCGCTGCTGCCGTTTCCTGGTTCACCGCATCGATTGCCGCGCCGAGCGCCACATTTGGCGCTACGTTGAACGAAATGGTGACCGAAGGCTGCTGGGCCTGATGATTGATCGACAACGGCCCCGAATCCCGCCGCGTCACCGTCACCTGGTCGAGCGGGATCGCCGCACCATTCGCCGATTTCACCGAGATCAGGGACAGCACATTGGGATCGTTCTGCAGCTCGGGCGCTACTTCCAGGATCACCGGATAGTCGTTGGACGGACGGTAGAGGGTGGCGACCTGCGCCACGCCGAAGGAATTGAAGAGCGTCGAGCGGATATCGTCGACATTGACACCAAGCGCTGCCGCGCGGTCGCGATCGATATCGACGATAAGTTCCGGATTGCTGAGCTCGAGGTCGGTCGTGACATCGCGAAGCTCGGCGCGTTTCTTGAGCCGATCGACGAGATCCGGCACGGCGCCGATGAGCGTATCGAGATCGACGCTCTGCAGGGTGTATTGGACATCGGCTTTGGCCGAGCGGCCGCCGATCTGGATATTTTGCACCGCCTGGTAATAGGCATCGATGCCGGGAATGACCGCGGTTTCGCGCCTCAGCCGCCGCGCCACATCCTCCGCGCTGTCGCGCTGCCCTTGCGGCTTGAGAGCGATGAAGAGCCGGGCCGTATTGGCCGCGTTGTTGCCGCCGCCAGCGGTCGAAAGCACATAGGCGACCGCCTTGTCCTGACGGACGATGGCGCTGGTAGCCTGCGTCTTCGCTGCCATCGCCGCGAAGCCGATCTCGGGCAAGGCCTCGATCGTCGCGGTGAGATATCCCGTGTCCTCGGTCGGAAAGAAGCCTTTGGGCACCACGACATAGAGCCAGATAGAAAGACCGAGCGTCGCCACGGTCACGGCGAGCATCAATCCCTGGAAGCGCAGAGCGAGATTGAGCGTGCGGCAATAGAAGCTCTCCATCCGGGCGAAGACCGTGTCGGAGACGCGCGCTATCAGGCTCTTCGGCTTGTCCCCTTTCTCGGCGCTGAGCAGTCTGGCGCAGAGCATCGGCGTCAGAGTCAGGGAGACGAAGCCCGACACCAGGATCGCCACTGAGATGGTGACTGCGAATTCGCGGAAGATGCGCCCCACCACGCCGCCCATGAACAGCACCGGGATGAATACGGCGACCAGCGATACGGTCATCGAGAGTATGGTGAAGCCGATCTCGCGCGCGCCCTCGAGCGCCGCGACGAACGGCTCTTGCCCCGCCTCGATGTGGCGCACGATGTTCTCGAGCATCACGATCGCGTCGTCGACCACGAAGCCGGTACTGAGCGTGATGGCGAGCAGTGACATATTGTCGATCGAAAATCCGAGCACCGCCATCACGGCGCAGGTGGCGATCAGCGACACCGGCAAGGCCAGGACCGGTATGAGGGTCGCTCTCAGCGATTTCAGGAAGGCGAAAATGACCAGGATCACCAGCAGGGCCGCCAGCAGCAAGGTAAACTCAACATCGGCGACCGCGTTGCGGATAGATACCGACCGGTCATTGGTGATGTCGAGCGAGATCGCCGCCGGCAACGCACTTCGATAGGCGGCGAGATGCGCCTTCACCTGGTCGACCACATCGACCGTGTTGGCGCCGGGCTGGCGGAAGATCGCCAGCACCACCGCCCGCTGGTCGTTGTACCAGCTCGCCGTCTGCTCGTTCTGGGCGCCGTCGCGCACAGCCGCCACATCGCCGAGTCGCACCGGCTTGCCGTCCCGCCAGGCGACCACCAGCGGACGGTAATCCTCGGCCTTGATCAGCTGCGATGGCGCGTTGATCGTGAGATTCCGGCTCTGGCCTGCAAGACCGCCGACCGGCACATAGGAATCGGCGGCGGTGACCGCCGTGGCGAGGTCCGCCATGCTGAGACCGCGGCTCGCGGCAAGCCTGGGATCGGTCTCGATCCTGACTGCCCGCTTCTGCTGGCCGAAGATCGAGACCTGCGCCACACCGAGGATCTGCGAGATTTGCGGCACCAGCACAGTCTCGGCATATTCATCGACATCGGTGAGCGGCATCGTGCTCGAGGCGAGTGCCAGCAGCAATACCGGCTGATCGGCCGGGTTGACCTTCCTGAAGCTGGGCGGCGTGGTCATCTGCGGCGGCAGGCGCCGCTCGGCGATGCTGAGCGCCGACTGCACGTCGAGAGACGCCGCGTCGATATCCCGGTTGAGATCGAACTGCAGTACGATGGTGGTCGAGCCCTGCATCGAGGTAGACGTCATCGAGGTGACGCCGGGAATGGTCGAGAATTGCTGCTCCAGCGGCTCGGCTACCGAGGACGCCATCGAGTCGGGGCTGGCGCCGGGCAGCGAGGCGCTCACCTGGATGGTCGGGAAATCGATGCGCGGCAGGGCCGCCACCGGCAACTGGCGGAAGCCCGCAATGCCGAGCACGACGAGCGACAACATCAGGAGCACCGTCATTACAGGCCGTCTGATGCAGAGCTCGGAGAGTCCCATGACTAGCCTCCCTTCATCGCCTGCTTGACCTGGACCAGGGCGCCGTCCGACAGCAGTAGCTGTCCGTCGGTCACCACCTGATCACCGTCCTCGAGGCCGCTGCCGATGACCGTCAGGCCCTCGACATTGCGCGCCACCACGACCGGCTTCAGATGGGCGCGTTGATGGGCATCGACCGCATAGACATAGGATCCCTGCTGGTTCGTCCTGACCGCCTCATCGGGCACGGTGAGCTGGTCGGGCTGGTCGCGGAAGATCACATCGACATTGACGATCTCGCCCGGCCACAGAAGGGCGGGCGCATTGCCGATGCTGGCATAGGCGGTGACCAGGCCGGTCGCCGGATTGGCGGCATTGTCGATCGCGGTGACGGCGCCCTCGCGCTTCTCGCTCCGCCCCGGCACCGTGAGGCTGACCTTGGCGAGCCCTTGCGCCTTGTCCTCCGCCAGATCGGCGACCATTTTCTGGGGGATTCCTACCGTCACATAGATCGGATCGAAAACATTGATCGTCACGATAGGGCTGGCCTGCTGGCCGGAAACGATGGTTGAGCCCGGTCTCACCGGCACGGTGCCGATGCGCCCGCTGACCGGCGCACGGATGGTGTAATATTCGCGCTGAACCTCGAGATTATGCAGCATCGCCTGGTCGGTCTGCAGCGCCGCCTTATCGAGGTCGATGGTCGTTTGCGCATCGGCGGCATTTTCCGGCGTTTCGAATTTTCCGGCGAGCAGCTTGTCGATGCGCGCGAGGTCGCGCCCGGCCTTGTCGATATTCGCCTGATCCTTGACCAGTGCCGCCTGCGCCTCCTCGATCTGCGTATCGATCAGGCGCGTATCGAGCTCGATCAGGATGTCGCCCTCCTTCACATCCGCCCCGTCCGTGACGGAGAGCTTGGAGACCATGCCTGATACTTGCGAGGTCACGGCGATCGAGGCGATCGGCTGGACGGTGCCGATGGTCGCGAAGCTGACCGGCAGCGTCATGCGCTTGACCGCGGCCAGCACAACGGGGACAGCCTTTTCCGCCCGCTGTGTCGGTGTGGCCTTGGCATCGGCGACCCGCTCCCTGACGCCGCTAACATGCCAGTAGCCGGCCCATGCGGCGGCGACCGCCAAAACGAAACAGAGCATGAGGACGATGCGTCTCATGAGCTCACTCCGCCGCCATCCTGGTGTCGGCCTTCAGCTGCCGCTTCAGCCGATCGAGCACGCCTGATGCCTGCATCAGGGCGGCGTCATTCACCTGCTGCAGGACTTCGCCGGCGATCTCTTCGCGGAAGCCGTCGATCTTGCGGGACATCGCCCGTCCCGCCGCCGTCAGGTGGATGCGGTTGATGCGACGGTCACGGGCGTCGCCGCGCCGTTCGACCAACCCTTGACGGGCCAGCTTGTCGATGAGGCCGGAGAGCGAGATGGGGCGGACTTCCATCTCCTCCGCAAGTTCCGCCTGGGTAGCGCCTTCCCTCCGGCTGAGCTTGGCCAGAACCCGCAACTGGGCGCCGGTGAGGCCCAGGCGCCGGGCACGCTGGTCGACGAAGTGGCGCAGATGCCGCGATGTCTCGATCAGCACACTCAGGAACTCACGGCGGAGCGAACGTTGGCGATCCATGGGCTGTAAGCCTCCTGTTGATCAGGTGGCTTACGATTCAGGCGCTGGGGTGGCTTTTTGATTAATTCATGGCAATGAAGCCGCCCGCAAAAGAAAAAGGCCGGGAGTTTCCCGGCCTTCTCTCTTTGGGTATCAACTGAGTTCAGTGCTCGACCTTGGCCCAGACGCGCTGCTTCACGAAATAGAGAAGCACGGCGAAGATGGCGAGATAGATGAGAGTGGCGAAGCCGAGCGACTTGCGCTCCTCCATCTTGGGCTCGGCGGCCCAGGCCAGGAAGGCCGAAACGTCGCGCGCCATGGCGTCGACCGTATTGGGCGCCCCGTCATCGAAGGTCACCTGACCGTCGGTGAGCGGTGGTGCCATGCCGATCCAGTGGCCGTTCACGAAATACGGGTTGAAGTGCTTGCCCTCAGGGGCGTCCTTGGCCGCTTCCGCCGGCGGCTGCTCAAAGCCGGTCAGCACCGAATAGACATATTGCGGGCCGCCGACACCGTTGATGAGCTGGTTGAACGTACCGTACCAGCCGGCCCTCGCCTTGGTGATGAGCGAGAAGTCGGGCGGGAGCGCACCGCCATTGGCGTTGCGCGCCGCCTGCTCATTGGCGAAGGGCGACGGGAAGCGGTCGGCCGGGATGCCCGGCCGGTCGAACATCTCGCCATCCTCGCCCGGTCCGTCCTTGACCGTGAAGGTCGCGGCGAGCGCCTTGACCTGCTCCTCAGAGAACCCCGGTCCGCCTGGGTCGGCGAGGTTGCGGAAGGAGACGAGCCGCATCGAATGGCAGGCCGCGCAGACTTCCTTGTAGACCTTGTAGCCGCGCTGCAGCTGGCCCCGATCGAAAGTGCCGAACGGTCCCTCGAAGGAGAAGGAGATGTCCTTCGCATCCCTCTGGCCTTCGGCGGCAAAAGCCGGAACGGCGAGAAGGACGAGGGAGGCCGCGACGAGTATCTTGAAGAGTTTCATGTGTCTTTCTCCAATCACTCGGCGGGCATGGCCTGGCCTTGCGGCAAGGCGGGTTTCTTCTTGGCGAGCACGTCATCGGAGATCGACGACGGCAGCGGCTTCGGCGTCTCGAGCAGGCCGAGCAGCGGCAGGATCACCAGGAAGTGGAAGAAGTAGTAGAAGGTCAGGATGCGCGAGAAGGTGACATACAGACCCTCAGGCGGCTTCGAGCCCAGATAGCCGAGGCCGATGCAGACCGCGACGAAGATCCAGAAGAAGCCCTTGAACAGGGGCCTGTAGTTGCCCGAACGCACCTTCGACGTGTCGAGCCAGGGCAGCACGAAGAGGATGGCGATCGAGCCGAACATCGCGACGACGCCGCCAAGCTTGTCCGGAATGGCGCGCAGGATCGCGTAGAACGGCAGGTAATACCATTCGGGCACGATATGCGCCGGCGTCACGAGCGGGTTGGCCGGCTCGTAGTTGATCGCGTGGCCGAGATAGTTCGGCATGAAGAACAGGAACACGCCGAAAAACATGAGGAACAGGACGATCGCGAACGTGTCCTTCATCGTATAGTACGGATGGAAGGGCACGGTGTCCTGGCCCGACTTCACGCTGACGCCGGTCGGGTTGTTGTTGCCCGGCACATGCAGCGCCCAGATATGCAGGCCGACCAGGCCGGCGAGCACGAAGGGCAACAGATAGTGCAGCGAGAAGAAGCGGTTGAGCGTCGGATTGTCGACGGCATAGCCGCCCCACAGCCAGGTCGTGATCGGTTCGCCGAAGAACGGAATGGCCGAGAACAGGTTGGTGATGACCTTGGCGCCCCAGAAGCTCATCTGGCCCCAGGGAAGCACGTAGCCCATGAAGGCGGTGGCCATCATCACGAGATAGATGAGGACGCCGATGATCCACAGCACTTCGCGCGGCGCCTTGTAGGAGCCGTAATACATGCCGCGGAACATGTGGATATAGACGGCGATGAAGAACATCGACGCGCCGTTGGAATGCATGTAGCGGATCAGCCAGCCGTAGTTCACGTCGCGCATGATGTGCTCGACGGAATTGAAGGCGAAGTCGACATGCGGCGTGTAGTGCATCACCAGCACGATGCCGGTGATGATCTGCACCACCAGCATGAGGGCGAGAATGCCGCCGAAGGTCCACCAGTAGTTCAGGTTCTTCGGCGTCGGGAAATCGAGAGCCGAGCTCTTGACCAGCTCGACGATCGGCAGGCGCTCATGGAGCCATTTCTCCGCGGCGCTCTTGGGTTGGTAAGTCGAATGTCCGCCCATCGCGTGCCCTCTGTTAGCCGATACGGATCTTGGTATCGGAGATATATGCATAGATCGGCACCGGCAGGTTTTGCGGCGCCGGGCCTTTGCGAATGCGTCCGGCCGTGTCGTAATGCGAGCCGTGGCAGGGGCAGAACCACCCGCCGTAATCACCCTGCTGGCCGAGCGGCACGCAGCCGAGATGGGTGCATACGCCCATCATGACCAGGAACTTCTCCTTGCCGTCGACCACGCGGTTTACGTCGGTGGCCGGATCGCCTTCCTTCACATTGGCGTTGCGGGCAACGGGATCGGGGAGGTCGGAGACCGGAACAGCCTGGGCCTCCTCGATCTCCTTCGGGGTGCGGTGCCGCACGAAGACCGGATTGCCGCGCCATTTGATGGTGATGCTCTGGCCCTCGGCGATCGGCGCCAGATCGATCTCGATCGAGGCCAAAGCGCGCACCGAGGCGTCAGGATTCATCTGGTCGATGAACGGCCAGGCCACCAGGGCCGCGCCCACCGCACCGGCCGCGCCGGTGGCTATATAGAGAAAGTCGCGCCGGTTCGGATCGGCATGTTCGGCTGTGGACACTTGAGTTTCCTCTCGCAAAAGGCATACCGGTAGGCCCGCGAAACCGGCCGGCACACGAATTGGTGTGTTTTTGGCATTGGGGTTCCGGATTGTCTAGCCATCAAGTGTCGCAGTGAGATGTTACTTTGCGACTTTCGCCGCCAGCGGCTAAGAAGCTGAAATCCATGATTGAAATAGCTCTCTACCAGCCCGACATACCGCCCAATGCGGCAACTATCATGCGCATGGCGGCCTGCTTGGGCCTCAAGGTCAGGATCATCGAGCCGGCCGGCTTCACCTGGTCCGATTCTTCCTTGAAACGCGCCGGCATGGACTATCTCGACCACGCGCTGGTCATCCGTGACCCGTCCTGGACAGCGTTCCGGGAGGCCACGAGAGGCCAGAGGTTGATTCTCGCCTCGACCGGGGCCGCCATCCCCTATGTCGACTTTGCCTTCCGCAGCGGCGACATCCTCCTGATGGGCCGCGAAAGCTCGGGCGTTCCGGCTGAGGTTCACGATGCGGCCGATGCCCGGCTTCTGATCCCGATGCGCGCCGGCCTGCGCTCGCTCAATGTGGCCATGGCCTGCGCCATGATGACCGGTGAGGCCCTGCGCCAGACTGCGGGCTTTCCTGCCACGTAAGCGAGGGTGTGTCGACAAATCGCTTTGTCTTCCGCGGGAACTTTCGCCAGAGTCGCCGCATCATGAAGACACTTGAAGAAAAACAAGCCCTTGCGCGCGCCTGGTTCGAGGACCTGCGCGATCAGATCTGCGCCGAATTGGAGAAACTGGAAGATGAGGTGGGCGGCACCGAACCGCCTAGCCGCTTTGTGCGCAAAAACTGGACCCGCAAGGACCACACCGGCGCCATGGGCGGCGGCGGGGTCATGTCGATGATCCATGGCCGCCTGTTCGAGAAGGCGGGCGTCCATTGCTCGACCGTGCATGGCGAGTTCTCGCCGGAGTTCCGCAAGCAGATCCCCGGCGCCGAAGAGGATCCGCGCTTCTGGGCCTCGGGCATTTCGCTCATCGTCCATCCGCGCAATCCGCATGTCCCGGCCGTGCATATGAACACCCGCCTCGTGGTGACCTCGAAGAGCTGGTTCGGCGGCGGCGCCGACCTGACACCGGTCCTCGACATCCGGCGAACCCAGGAACATCGCGACAGCTTCGCCTTTCATGCCGCGATGAAGCAGGTCTGCGATACGCATCGCATCGCCGATTACGCCAAATACAAGAAATGGTGCGACGACTATTTCTTCCTGCCGCATCGCGGCGAGCCGCGCGGCATTGGCGGCATCTTCTTCGACTATCTGGATTCGGGCGACTGGGATGCCGATTTCGCCTTCGTGCAGGATGTCGGCCGCGCCTTCCGCGACGCCTATCCGCCGATCGTGCGCGCCAATATGAAAGAGGCCTGGACCGCGGCCGAGCGGGAGGAACAGCTCGTCCGCCGCGGACGATATGTCGAGTTCAATCTGCTCTACGATCGCGGAACCATCTTCGGGCTCAAGACCGGCGGCAATGTGGAGTCGATCCTCTCCTCGATGCCGCCGGAAGTGAAGTGGCCCTGACTTATTAAGCCCGACATTCGCAAGGAGGATGAGCATGGATCTGCGGAATGGCTTCGACATCAAACGCTACATCCGGACCATCCCGGACTATCCGAAGAAGGGTATATTGTTCCGCGACATCACCACGTTGCTCGCCAATCTTCATGCCTTCCGCGCCGCCGTCGACGAGTTAGCATGGCCATTCCTCAAGGGCGGCATCGACTATGTCGCCGGCATCGAGGCGCGCGGCTTCATCTTAGGGGGAGCCGTCGCCCATGTGCTGGGCCGCGGCTTCGTGCCCATCCGCAAGAAGGGCAAGCTACCTTACCGGGTGATCGGCCAGGAGTATGCGCTCGAATATGGCGTCGACACGATCGAGATTCATGCCGATGCGATCGGGGCCGGCGACCGCATCCTCCTCATCGACGATCTGATCGCCACCGGAGGCACCTCGAACGCCGCCATCGACCTTATCCGCAAGTCGGGCGGCGAAGTGGTGGCCGCCGCCTTCGTCATCGACCTTCCCGATATCGGCGGCAGCCAGCTCCTGCGCGACAAAGGCGTCAAGATCCACACGCTGGTCTCCTTCGAGGGTCATTGAGGCGTTGGTGCTTGCGGCTTGCACTTGTGGGCCGGGCCGCATGAGAAATAGATCGCTACCCTCGGCGCAGGCAATCGGGCGCTGGCCCGATCCGGGAAAATTCCCTGCTTCGGAGTGATCGGAAGAGTTAACGCATTGAAATATCTGAGGTGCCGTCCCAATTTGCGAAAAATTCCCTGCAATACCCTGCAAATCCCTGCATCCGCCGCCGCGAGTGACCTGCAGGATTGGCGCGGCTGGCATGTCGATCCGCCAGAGGCCGGCGCAAATGCTTGCGTGTAAGCGGACAGAATGAGCAGCGACACAACCGCCGAGAGCGCTTCGGCCGCCCCGGCGGCCACGGTCCCGTGGCTTGGCTATGTTTTCACGGCGCTGGGCGCCGCTTTGTTCTCGTCCAAGGCCATCTTCATCAAGCTCGCTTATCTCGAACGAGCAGACGCGGCCATGATGCTCGCCTTGCGCATGGTGATGTCGCTGCCCTTCTTCGTGGCCGTCGGCCTCTATGCGCTCTATCTGCATAGCCGCGCCGGAAGGCCCTATCCGAGCCCGCGCCTGGTAGCCATGGCCGCGCTCATCGGCTTCATCGGCTACTACATCGCCGCCTATCTCGACTTTGCCGGCCTTGTCTACATCACCGCGCAGCTCGAGCGTCTGGTGCTTTTCACCTATCCCGTTTTCGTGATGCTGCTGGGCTGGCTGTTCTTCAAAGGCCGCATCACGATGA
This sequence comes from Nordella sp. HKS 07, assembly GCF_011046735.1. Lineage (NCBI taxonomy): Bacteria > Pseudomonadati > Pseudomonadota > Alphaproteobacteria > Hyphomicrobiales > Nordella > Nordella sp. HKS 07. The sequence goes on from NZ_CP049258.1 coordinate 216,193, forward strand.
ATGGCCTGATCGGCGCCGCCATCACCTATTCGGGTCTGGCCCTCATCTTCTCGCTCGGCCTTACCACCGACGGCTGGTCCACCCTTCTCGGCACGCTCCTGGTGCTGGGCGCGGCTATCGCTTTCGCGCTTTATCAGTTGCTCGCGAAGAACCTGATCTCGGCCATCGGCAGCACGCTCTTCACCGCCATCGCCATGTCGGCCGCTTCAGTCGCCTGCGTGATCCACTATCTGGTCGCCTCGCATGGCGTCGGGCCGAGCGTGTCCTGGAACTATATCGGCCTCGTCGCCGGCTGCGCCATCTTCGCGACGGTGCTGCCCTCCTTCCTCATCAACGCCGGGCTCGGGCGTATCTCGCCGCAAGCCTCTTCGATGATCTCGACCATCTCGCCGCTGGTCACGATCTTCCTCGCGGTGATCTTCCTGGGCGAGGAGTTCACCTTTACCGACGCGATCGGCACCACGCTGATCATCCTGGGCGTCGGCTTCTATGCCTGGTCGGATGCAAGGGCGGCCAGAGCGCCGGCGGCGGAGAGCTGACCAAGCCGCCATCGAGCGAGCCCGGAGCACGCAGCATGACCCTGACGACATAGAGTAGCGCCGGCCACAGCGTGTTAGTCGTCTCGCGTGCTAGGGCGCCGGTGACTGAAGGCTTGCCTGGGGCGAAGAACTGACGGAAGGCATCAGCACCAAGTTATTTCTCTTGATTCATTGCACGGAAGAAACATATTTATTCCGTCGGCGTTTGAAAAGGACATGAAATGGCCGACAACGAATTCTCAAAACTTCTTCCCCCATCTGTTGCTCGCATGCAATGGCCGCGAACCTTCGAGGGAAGGAACCGAACTCACATAGGCGGTATCGGGTCGCTCTCGAACTACCAACCCACGCCACGCGACAAATTGATCGGCGCTTTACATGACATCTATGGATATAACCCCGAGGCAAGGGCTCGCATTGCCAACATGATGCAGCGTGTGGACTTTTTGGGCGGCACGCCATTTGGTACATACGACGCCACGCGTGCGGTCAGTGAGGGACGGTACACGGACGCAATGCTGCCCGCGATCACCGCTGCAGCACCATGGGCGGGGAAGATTATCAAAACTGCTGTCAAAGCATTCCCGAATGCGCGCCTCGGAGGCGAAACTGGTGATTTGGAAGAGGTATCGGACCCTACTTTCGAGAGCAATCTCGACAAGCGCTCGCTTCAGAGATCACATGAAATGTCGATGCCTGACACCCGGCTTCAACAAGTTCATCTCCCGCAAACAACCGCACCGGCAAAAAGTGATCTGACCGCCCCAACAATCATACCGTCGGACACCGCCTTGGTAGTAGCCAAGCCACATATCATCCGGCCGGATACCAGCTTAGCGGTGCCGAGGCCGTATATCGCTTGGCCGATCGGTCGCGATGCCCATGAAGCAAAGAGGGGCGATTCGTTCATACCCACACTTGTTCCTTGGCCCCAACCCATGAAGGAGCCCGAAATCAACTTCACGCTACCCCGACACTGGAAACAGCGCTCCTCTCCGTGGGTTGCACAATATCCGCCAATGACAATGCGACGTCGGCCGTTTCGTCTCGACTATCCGGAGGATCCGCCGACCGATGCTCAGGGAAGAATCCTATTTGACATAGAAGGGAGGCCCCTAACCGCGAGAATCGTTATAGGACGAAATGAACTAGGCAAAAGCGACCGTGCACTCGATTCGGGTGACATGGTTGAGATTATTAAAGACGATTTAGGGCTTGACTTAGTTTCCGCGCCAAAAAACTACTTCAAGCCAAATACGATTGGCCACTTGAGCATCGATCCGAAGGATGGCCGACTCGCAGAGATTGCCGTCTGGAACGAGCTTCCAGCTGATCAGGAGGATGTCACAATTGCCCATGAATTGGGACACGTCTTCGACATAATCGCTAGGAACCTTTCGGTGCACGGAATAGACGATGAACTCATCCCTCTCTATAGCGCTCATTCGACGGGAAGAATTGGGCCACCCTATCTATTGCCTGACAATCGCGGCTATGCACCTCATATCGCACCGCGCGAACGAGCTGCGGAAGCATTTCGCATATACGCAACGGGGCCCAATACAATGAAGACGATGGCTCCCAAAGCGGCAGCTGCGATACGGGCGCTAAACACCCATCCGTTCTTTTCAAAAGTTATCCAGTTTAACGGCGTTCCGTTTGGAGTACCGGCGGGAGCCGTTGCCGCAACCGCTGGGGCATTCGGAGCCATGGCAAATAGCGACGATGCCAATGCGGCACCTGCGCGGCAGACTTCGGAAGTAAGTCATCGTGGAGGCTTTGAGAAGAGGAATACCGACCGTGGTCTAGCGAGCATCACAAATGCGCTGTCCCGACTCAATAGGCATGCGTCCCCCCGAAGGGGGGAAAACTCAGAGATTTCGTCCAGACGCTCACGCAACTTGAACACAAACCCAGGATTCATCGTTATGGCGGCCCAAGATGAAGTCTCGGCAAAGCAGGCCTTAATTCTTTCGAAGGTGTCACCTCACGCCACGCTATCCGGCAGACCTTCCTTGCGCTTAGCCATGAAGGCCTGAAGCGCTTCGTCGAGGGCGGGATCGAGCGCCGGCGCTTCATATTCGCGCAGCATCCGCTTCCAGGTATCGTTGGCGCGCTGGCTGATATCCTTGCCGCCGTCGTCGCGCCACTGCTCGAAGGAATTGTTGTCGGCGATGGTCGAGCGCCAGAAGGCGGTCTCGAAATTGGCTTGCGTATGGGCGCAGCCGAGGAAATGCGAGCCTGGCCCCACTTCGCGGATCGCCGACAGGCCCTGCCCGTTCTCGGAGAAGTCGACACCTTCCGAGAAGCGCTGGAACATGGTGAGTTGGTCGGCGTCGATGATGAACTTCTCATAGGAGCTGACCAGGCCGCCTTCGAGCCAGCCCGCCGCATGCAGCATGAAATTGACCCCGCCCAAGAGCGCCGGCCACAGCGTGTTGGCCGTCTCATGCGCCGCCTGGGCGTCGGTGACCTTTGAGGCGCACAATCCGCCGCCGGAGCGGAAGGGAACGCCCAGCCGCCTGGCGAGCTGCGCGGCGCCGAACAGCACATGCGCCGGCTCCGGCGTGCCGAATGTCGGCGCTCCTGACTGCATCGAGATCGAGCTTGCGAATGTGCCGAACACCACCGGGGCGCCGGGACGGCAGAGCTGCGCGAAGGCCATGCCGACGGAGGCCTCGGCCAGGATCTGCGTCAGCGTGCCGACAACCGTGACCGCCGACATGGCGCCCGACAGGATGAAGGGCGACACGACGGTCGCCTGATTGGCGCGGGCATAAACTTTGAGCGCCCCCACCATGGTGCCGTCGAAGACGAGCGGCGAATTGGCGTTGATGAGATTGATCAGCACGCAGTTCTGGTCGACGAAGTCGTCGCCAAACACCATCTTCGCCATGGTGACGGAATCCTCCGCCCGCTCGGGCGCCGTCACCGAGCCCATGAAGGCTTTGTCGGAATAGCGGATATGGCTGTAGACCATGTCGAGATGGCGCTTGGCCACCGGAATGTCGACCGGCTCGCACACCGTGCCGCCCGAATGATGCAGCGACGGCGACATATAGGCGAGCTTCACGAAATTGCGGAAATCCTCGATCGTGGCATAGCGTCGTCCCTCGTCGAGATTGCGGATGAAGGGTGGTCCGTAGACCGGCGCGAAGATGGTGCTGTTGCCGCCGACGGTGACGGAACGCTCGGGGTTGCGCGCATATTGCACGAATTCGCGCGGCGCCGTCTTGAGGAGCGCGCGCACCAGGCCCTTGGGGAAGCGCACGCGGTCGCCCTTCACATCGGCGCCGGCCGCCTTCCACATCGACAAAGCCTCGGCATCGTCGCGGAAGTCTATGCCGATCTCCTGCAGCACGGTCTCGGCATTGGCCTCGATGAGCTCGAGCTGTTCGGTCGTGAAGGGCTCGTAGAGGGGAACATTGCGGCGGATGAAGCCCTGCTGCTTGGCGGTGCCGCCCGAGCGCGCCGCCCGGCGCGCCTCCGCACCACCACGGGCCCGGCGGCCGCCGGTTGAGGGAAGGGTCTGGGCTTCGGACATCGTCACACCGTTGAAATCATCTCACCTCCCCGGGTGATACGCTCAACAGGGTCGGCAGGGCGGCGCATTTCCGTCTAGGCATGGCCCGGAAACGACGTCGCGGTTTGTCCGCCTTCACCAGGCCAGATCGAGGCGTTCCAGCCCGTGGAAATGATAGGCATCCCGATAACGGGGCGGCCGGGCGAGTTTCAGTCCCGGCAGGCGCTCGAACAGGATCGGCAAGGCCACGTTGAGCTCAAGCCGGGCCAGGGGCGCTCCGACGCAGAAGTGGATGCCGGCCCCGAAACTCACATGCGGATTTGGGGCGCGGGAGGGATCGAACCGGTCGGGTTCCGGGAAACGGACCGGGTCGCGATTGGCCGCACCGAGCAGAAGCCCCACCGTCTCGCCTTTCTTCAGCCGGAGACCATTGTATTCGACATCCTCCAGCGCGTAGCGGGTGAAGAGATGCAGCGGCGCGTCGAAGCGCAACAGCTCCTCGGCATGGCCTTCGCTGAAGCCTGGACCCGCCTGCCCCGTCTCGACCAGCGCCTTGACGCCATTGCCGATGGCATGGACGCTCGCTTCGTGGCCGGCATTGAGCAGCAGGATCGCCGTGGTGATGAGCTCGTCCTCGCTGAGCGATCTGCCCTCGGCTTCGGCGGCGATCAGCTGCGAGAGGAGATCATCGCCCGGCGCCGCCCGTCTTTCCTTTACATAGCGGCGCATGAAGTCGCTGAACGCCAGGGTTGCGGCCACCGCCTTGCGCTCGACCTGCGTGTCGCGGCGGGCCTGATACATCGCCACCATGTCATGCGACCAGGCGAGAAGCTGCGGCCCCGTCTCCACCGGCACACCGAGAAGCTCGGCGATAATGGTGATCGGGATTGGCGTCGCGAAAGCCTCGAGGAGCTCGACCTCACGCTTGTCGGCGAAGTGATCGATCAATTCATGGGCAAGCAAAGTGATGCGCGGCCTGAGCCTTTCCACCGTGCGTGACAAGAAAGCCCGGTTAACGAGACCGCGCAGTCTGGTGTGAACCGGCGGCTCGGTCTCCAGCAGCGAATGCCGCTCGAAATCATAGAACGGCTTGAGCCGTCGAGGGATCTCGGGCCAGCCCAGTTCTTCCCGCGTCATCACATGCAATATCTGCCTGCCGAAGCGCCGGTCGCGCAGCAGCGCCGCCACATCGTCATGCCGGGCGAAGCACCAATAGCCATATTGCTCCCATTTGAAGACCGGAACGCTCTCGCGCAGGCGCCGGTAAATGGGATATGGATCATTGAAGAATACCGGATCGCGCGGATCGAGGCTGAGGCTTCGGTTCGTCGTGTCGATTTTCATCAAGACCAATCTACGTTGCAGGGACCCCGAAGGCATATCATGAAAGTCTATATCAGTGTCGATATCGAAGGCGTGGCGGGCATTACCCATTGGGACGAGGCGCAGAAGAACCACGCCGATTACGGCGAATTCCGCGAGCAGATGACACGCGAGGCGGTCGCCGCCATCGAGGGCGCCGAGGCCGCCGGCGCCACCGAAATCTGGGTCAAGGACGCCCATGCTTCAGGCCGCAATCTCATCACCTCGATGCTGCCCGCCAATATCAGGCTCATCCGCTCCTGGGCCGGCCATCCGCTCTGCATGGTGCAGGAGCTCGATGAAAGCTTCGATGCGGTGATGATGGTCGGCTATCACGCAGCGGCGGGCTCCGAAGCGAATGCACTCGCTCATACGCTTTCCCTCAAGCCGCATCTCATCCGTATCAATGGCCGCACGGCTTCCGAATTCTACATCCACGCTCTGGCAGGGAGCCTGCTGGGCGTGCCGACCGTCTTCGTGACCGGCGACGAGGCGCTGATGGCGGAGGTGGCGGGCACCAACAAGGCGATCGGCCGTTGTGCCGTCAAGCGCGGCATCGGCCAGTCGACCGCCAGCCTCACGCCGAAGGCCGCCGTTACGGCCATCCGCTCCGGAGCCGAGACGTCCCTCAAGGGCAAGCTCGATGATGCCCTCATTCCGCTGCCCAAGGAGTTCACGCTCGAAATCACCTATGCCAATCCGGTGACCGCCTATCGGATGCAGTGGTATCCGGGCGCCAGCCACAGCGGCGACCGGACCATACGCTTCGCGACCACGGATTATTTCGACATATTACGGATGCTGAATTTCGTCACGTGAGGATGCGCTTGTTGCATAGGTACCAAGGGTGACAGGGGAGCGGTTCGCGGTTATTGTCCGCTCCATCCGCGAAAGCCCCTTATGACAACCAGTCCCAGCCGCGCCGGCGCCGAATTCATCGCGCTCATGGCGCTCACCTTCTCGCTGATCGCGATGTCGATCGACTCGATGCTGCCGGCGCTTGGCGACATCGCGCGCGATCTCGGCGCCGCGAACCCGAATGACCGGCAGTTCGTGCTCACCGCCTTCTTCGCCGGATTGACGCTGGGCCAGTTCGTCTATGGCCCCATTTCCGACAGCACCGGCCGCAAGCCCGCAATGTATGCGGGCTTCGGCTGTTTCATCCTGGGCGGCCTCGTCTGCGCCTTCACGACCGATTTCACCGTGATGATCCTGGGTCGCGCCTTGCAGGGCTTCGGCGCCGCCGGCCCGCGCATTGTCGGCACGGCAATGGTGCGCGATCTCTATGCCGGCCGCGCCATGGCGCAAGTGATGTCCTTCGTCATGGCGGTGTTCATCATGGTGCCGATCCTGGCGCCGTCCATCGGCCAGCTCATCCTGCTCGTCGCCGACTGGCGCAGCATCTTCTATGGCCTCGTCCTGGTCGGCGCGATCAACTTCATCTGGCTGGCGAGGCGCCGACCCGAAACACTCGAGCCCTCCGCCCGGGCCCCCCCTCTCGCTCAGGAATGTCCTGCGTTCCGCCAGGGAGGCGCTCTCCAACCGCATCACCCTCGGTTACACGCTGGCCACCGGCTTCATCTTCGGGGCCTTCATCTCCTATCTCGGCACCTCGCAGCAGATATTCCAGGACCAGTATGACGCCGGCAAGCTCTTCGCCGTCTATTTCGGCGTGCTCGCCGCCGGCATCGGCTGCGCCTCCATCACCAATGCCACGCTCGTCACCCGCTTCGGCATGCGGACACTGTCCAAGCTGGCGCTGCGCGCCGCCTGCCTGTGGTCGCTCGGTTTCCTGGTGATCGCTTTCCTGCTCGGCGGCCATCCGCCCCTGTGGTTCTTCCTTGTCTTCATGGTCGTCCTGTTCTTTTGCAACGGCCTCCTCTTCGGCAATTACAACGCGCTTGCCATGGAACCCATGGGCCATATCGCCGGCGTCGCCGCGGCGGTGATCGGCGCCGGATCGAGCCTCATCGCGGTCGTCGCCGGCACGTTGATCGGCAGGCTCTATGACGGCACCGTGATCCCGCTCGTCGCCGGCTTCGCCTGCATGGAAGTGGCGGCCTTCCTCCTTACCGAATGGGCCGAGCGCGGCCGGCCCAAACGGGTGATCACGCCCAGCTGATCACCGGCATGACACAACCTGCCCCTGCCCGCTCGAGCATCGAGTTCATCACGCTGATGGCGCTCACCTTCTCGCTGATCGCCATGTCGATCGACGGGATGCTTGCCGCGCTGGGCGAGATCGCGCATGACCTCGGCGCCGGCGATCCGAATGACCGTCAGCTGGTGCTTACCGCTTTCTTCGCCGGCCTCACTGTCGGACAGTTCATCTATGGCCCGATCTCTGACAGCACCGGGCGCAAGCCCGCGATGTATGTCGGCATCGTCTGCTTCATCGCCGGCGGCCTAATCTGCGCCTTCAGCACGGACTTCACCGTGATGATGCTCGGCCGCATCCTGCAGGGCTTCGGCGCCGCCGGCCCCCGCATCGTCGGCATGGCCATGGTGCGCGATCTCTATGTCGGCCGCTCCATGGCGCGCATCATGTCCTTCGTCATGACGGTGCTGATCCTGGTGCCTGTCCTCGCCCCCTCCATCGGCCAGCTTATTCTCCTCGTCGCCGATTGGCGCATGATCTTCCTGTCGCTGGCGATCGTCGGCGTCCTCGACTTCCTGTGGCTCGCCACGCGCCAGCGCGAGACGCTGGCCAAGGCGGATCGCGTGCCCTTGTCGATCACGCGCATCCTGCGCTCGGCCTGGGAGGCCTTGTCGCACCGCCGCACACTGGGCTACACGCTGGCGACCGGATTCATCTTCGGCGCCGTCATCTCCTATCTCGCCACTGCCCAGCAGATATTCCAGGAACAATATGACACCGGCCAATTGTTCGGTCTCTATTTCGGCATACTGGCCGCTGGAATCGGCATCGCCTCCTTCGCCAATGCCCGCCTGGTGATGCGCTTCGGCATGCGCAATCTGTCCAAATGGGCACTGCGCACCTCCTGCCTGACCTCGCTCTGCTTCCTGCCCGTAGCGCTTCTGCTCGGCGGCCATCCCCCCTTCTGGGTCTTCATGGCCTATATGACGGTCCTGTTCTTCTGCAACGGACTGCAATTCGGCAATTACAGCGCGCTCGCGATGGAACCTATGGGCCATATCGCCGGCGTCGCCGCAGCCGTGGTGGGTTCCCTCTCGAATCTTATCGCCGTCCTCACCGGCACGCCGATCGGCCGGCTCTATGACGGCACGGTCATCCCGCTTGTTGCCGGCTTCGCTGGACTGGGCGTCGCGGCGTGGCTCGCGATCGAATGGGCCGAGCGCGACGGAAAAAGGACGTGATCACGTCTCATCCGTGACGGCGATCAAGCGAAGCTCATTCTCACCCATATTCTCGATCCGGCGCGTCTCTCCCGGCTGAAGCCGGACGAACTCATTCGCGCGTAATTCGGCGCCGTCAAACGCCGCGATGCCCTCCGCCACGATCCAATGCTCCGGCCGGCGGGTGGCGATCGTGATGGCGCCGCGCGCTTCGATGGTGAAGCTTCTGAGCCGGCCCTGTGCCCGCCGCTGACTCTCGAGAAGCCGATGAAGCGTCCGCCAGGAGCCGATATCCGCCCAGTCAAAAGAAGCTCTGACGACCATGGCATGTGTCGTCTTCTCCATGACGGCATGATCGATCGACCGGCTCGCGGCCCGGCCGAAAGCGGTATCTTCCAGATGAAGCGCATTCGCCGCGCGGCGGGCATTCTTCACCGCCTGTGTGATAGTGTCGGCCGTCGCCGCATCGAATGCCCGATACTCCGCTAAGAGAGTTGCGACCCGGAACAGGAAGTTGCCGCTGTTCCACAGCAGCCCCTCTTGCATATAGCTGGCCGCACTTTCCGCATCCGGCTTCTCGACGAAACGGCGCACCTCATGGGCGTCCCCGTGCGCCCGCTCGCCCGGCTCGATATAGCCGTAGGCGGTCGCCGGGTGATCGGGCACGATGCCGAAGGTGACGATCGCGCCGGCTTCGGCCGCAGCAAGCCCTCGACGGCAGCTCTCGCGGAAGCCCTCGATGTCCCTCACCCAGTGATCGGCCGCGAGCGCGAGGACCAGCGCATTCTCGCCAAACGCCTCGACTACAAGCAAAGCGCCGGCGAGAATCGCCGGTCCGGAATTGCGCCTTTCCGGTTCGAGCAGGATCTCTCCTGTCATGCCTGAGGCTGAAAGCTGCACACGCGCATCGGCCTCGTAATCGCCATGGGTGACGATCATCGGCGGGCCGAAGAGGCTCGCATCGGCGACACGACGCAACGTCTCCTCAAATGTCGAATGCTCGCCGATAAGGCGCAGGAATTGCTTCGGCCGGCCGTCGCGCGACAGCGGCTGGAGCCGGCTCCCCGATCCGCCGCAGACGATCAGAGGGATGATCGGCGCTGTCACGTGGACGAGCGCAGATGCGGACCGACAAACCAGCTGCCGGTCCAGTAGGTGACGAGTGAGGAACTCGGGAAGAGTTCTCCGGCTTGCGACGGACTCAGGAGGTCGCCACGCAGAATGCTCTTCCTTATGGCCTGCCCCTGCTCGTCGTCCCAGCTGACGGGATACCACTCCTCCGGTTGCAGGACGTGGATCGCCGACCAACCGGGCTTGGGGTGAAGATCGTGGCGGAGCAGCCGCCGCATCTCGCCGATTACATCGGCGGGCCGCGGACGACCGCCTCCATAGGCGAGAAGCGCTTTCCTCAGAAGCACAGGCCCGGTGATCTCCTCCGGGCGCACAAGTTGTTCGGACAATGCCGCGGCATAAGCGATGACATAGAGCCAGAATTCCTCGCGCGGCGTCGACGCCATGATGGCATTGGGAATGGAATGATGCACGGAAGCCGGTTCGGTTTTCATCCTCCCCAGCAGGACACCACCACGGTCGAGGACCTGATCGAGCGGCTTCAGGCATTGTGTGTCGAGATCCGCGTAGAATCCACCAAACACATAGAGATAGAAGTAGCGCACCATGTCGGCGCGATAGATCTCGGCCGGATAAGCGTCATAGGTCATAAGGAACCAGGGAAAGTATCTGGCGATGAAAGCGCGGTTGTCGGCATCGTCCCAGAGATCGAACTGATAACCGGGATTCTTGTCGAGGAACGAGCTCCGCCAATAGGCGAAGTTCGCCGGCAACTCCGTCTTTGATTTCCAGGTCTGGAATATGCGTTTAGGGATGAGACGGCTGCCCCCGTCCGTAACCGTCATGTCATCTCCTCATATGCTCGCCCTTGGGATCGAACAGCGGCTCGCGCTGCGGCCTGGCCTTGTGGCGCTTGCCGATGATCTCGATTTCGAAGCCTTCTTCCTCACCGGCAACTTCCTTCGGCACATAGCCGAGCGCCACCGACCGGCCGACATAATGGGCATAGCCGCCGGATGTGATCCATCCCACCACTTCGCCCTTGTGCCAGATCGGCTCGTCGCCGATGACATCGACATCCTTGGTCTCGACGGTGAAGGTGATGAGCCTGAGCTTGCCGCCCGTATCCTTTTCGCGCAGCGCGGCGTCGCGGCCAATGAAGTCGTTCTTCTTGAAGGAGACGAAGCGTCCGAGCCCAGCCTCGAGCAGGCCATAAATGGGGCGGTACTCGCGCGCCCAGGTGCCCCAGGACTTCTCGAGCCGGAGCGACATCAGAGCCCGGCCACCGAAATGGGCAAGCCCGAGCTCACGCCCGGCCTCGACGATCATGTCATGCAGAGCGGCGAGATAGTCCGAGCGCACCCAGATTTCGTAGCCGAGATCGCCGGTGAAGGAGACGCGTCCCACCTTGGCCGGCACGAGGCCCAGATCCATCTCGCGGAAGGCCATGAAGGGCAGCGTCGCGTTGGAGACATCCGCATCGGTGAGCTTCGCCAGAAGCGCGCGGGCGCGTGGACCGGCGATCGAAAGCCCCGTGAGCTCCACGGTGAGCGGGCGCACCACGACGCTGCCGTCCTTCGGCAGCCGCGCCTCGAACCAGCGCATATGGTAGTTCTCGGCCGGCCCCGAACCGAAGATGTAGAAGCGTTCGTCATCCGCTTTGGCGACGGTGAAGTCGCCGATGAGCTTGCCCGCCTCGTTGAGCATCGGCGTCAGCGCCAGATGGCCTTTTGCGGGAATGCGGTTGGCGAGGAGATGCGACAGCCAGCTCTCTGCCTCCGTCCCGGTGATCTCATATTTGGCATAGCCGGTGATCTCGATCACCCCGACGCGCTCGCGCACTGCGCGGCACTCCTCGCCGATGATCGGGAAGGCGTTGGAACGGCGGAAGGTGATCTTCTCCATAGGCTTCTTGCCTTTGGGCGCGAACCACAGCGCCTGTTCGAGCCCGTAGCTCGCGCCGAAGAAGGCGCCCATGGCCTTGAACCGGTCATAGAGCGGGCTGGTGCGCAAGGGCCGCGCCGCTGGCAGTTCTTCATTCGGGAAGGTGATGCGGAAGCGTCGACCGTAATTCTCGATCACCTTCTTCGAAGTATAGGACATGTTCGCCCACGAGCCGTAGCGCGCCACATCCATCGCCCAGATGTCGAAGCCCGGATCGCCGTCGACGATCCAGTTCGAAAGAGCGAGACCGACACCGCCGCCCTGGCTGAAGCCCGCCATCACCCCGCAAGCCACCCAATAATTGTGCAGGCCACGGATCGGGCCGACCAGCGGATTGCCGTCCGGCGCGAAAGTGAAGGGCCCGTGGATGACATTCTTGATGCCGGCCTTGGCGAGTGCCGGATGATGCTGGAAAGCGCGCTCGAGATTCTCGGAGATATGATCGAGATCGGGTGGCAGGAGTTCGGTCGAGAAGTCCCATGGCGCCGCTTTCGGCGACCACGGCCGTCCGTTCGGCTCGTAGGTCCCGACCAGCGCGCCCGAGCGTTCCTGCCGCATATAAAGCTCGCCGTCGAAATCGATGCAATGCAGCATCTCGCGGCCGGTCTCTTTGTTGAAGGCGACGACTTCAGGGATCTCTTCCGTGATGAGATACTGATGCGCCATCGCGAGGATCGGCAATTCGAGGCCGACGAAGCGGCCGACCTCACGCGCCCACAGGCCGCCGGCATTGACGACATGTTCGGCCTGGATGGTGCCCCCCTGGGTGACGACGTCCCAGGTGCCGTCCCGGCGCTGCACCGTATCGGTGACTCTGGTTTTGCGGATGACTTCGGCGCCCTGGATGCGCGCCGCCTTGGCATAGGCATGCGTCGTGCCGGAGGGATCGAGATGGCCTTCGAGTGGATGGAACATGGCGCCGATGAACTGCTTCTCGTCCAACAGCGGCCAGTGCTTCTTCGCCTCTTTCACCGGGATCAGTTCGGTCGGCACGCCCAGGTAGCGATTGCGCGCATGCGCCATCTTGAGCCAGTCCCAGCGGTCGCGGTTGGAAACCAGCATGACGCCGCCGGTCAGATGGACGCCGGTCGCCTGGCCCGATATCTGCTCGATCTCCTTGTAAAGATTGATCGTATATTCCTGCAGCTTCGCCACATTGGGATCGCCGTTCAACGTGTGGAAACCGCCCGCCGCGTGCCAGGTCGATCCCGACGTAAGCTCGTCGCGCTCGATCAGCACGACATCTTTCCAACCCCGCTTGGTGAGGTGATAGAGCACCGACGCCCCGACGACACCGCCGCCGATGACGACAACACGAGCCTGACTGCGCATGGGATTTCCTTGAAAGGACGGGGATATTTCGAGACTTTGTAGCCAATGCCACCTTCTGCCGCAACGGCGCGGCAAAATTTCGGCGGTGAGAAGTTCTCAACCCCGTTGAGGGTCTGTACACTTGGCGCACCATGCGTCACCTGCTGGCCGTATTGCTATTCGCCGCGAGCCTTCCCTTCGCGGACGCAGCCTGTGGCATGACCACCGACCTCGAAATCGTTCTGGCCGTCGATGCCTCGGGCAGCGTCGACGACCGGGAATATGCGCTGCAGCTCAAGGGCATCGCACGAAGTTTTCGCGACGCCGCGGTGCGTCGGGCAATTCGCTCCGGCCCCACGAAGAGTATCGCCGTCGATCTGCTCGTCTGGGCGGAACCGCAGGTCCCCAAGGACACGACCGGCTGGTTCGTCATCGCGTCCGATGAGGACGCCGAGCGCTTCGCCGTCACGGTCGAGTCCTTCCCGCGCCGACAGAGCGGCGCGACGGCGATCGGCGAAGGGATCGCCGCCGCGCTGCGCGCCATCGACGGTAATGACATCGTGTCCCAACGCGCCGTTGTCGACGTGTCGGGTGACGGGCGCGAGTCGGTGGCGCGCGAATATACGGTCCTCGTCGACCAGGCGCGCGCAATGGCCTTGAGCCGCGGTGTCGTGATCAACGGCCTCGCGATCCAGAACGAAGTCGGCGATCTTGCCGATTACTATCGTCGCAATGTCCAGGCGGGGCCCGAAAGCTTCGTGATGGCGGTCAGGGACTATGAGGATTTCGCCGAAACGATGCGCCTGAAACTCCTGCGCGAGATCGAGTATCGTCCACGCCTCGCCCGCCATTTCGAGAAAAGGAGAATCCCATGAAACACCGCACGCTCGGTAAGCTCACCGTTTCCGCCATCGGCCTCGGCTGCATGGGCATGAGTTATGCCTATGGCGGCCAGGAAGAGGCGAAATCCATCGCGACCTTGCGGCGCGCCGTCGAACTCGGTGTCACCTTCTTCGACACCGCGGAAGCCTACGGGCCGTTCGAGAACGAGGTCCTTGTCGGTAAGGCCCTGAAGGACATGCGCGACAAAGTGGTGATCGCGACGAAATTCGGCTTCACCTTCGGGGCGGCCGGCGCGGGCTCATCGCCGATCACCGGTGTCGACAGCCGGCCCGAGCATGTGAAGGAAGTGGCCGAGGCCTCGCTCAAGCGGCTGGGGATCGACCAGATCGATCTTTACTACCAGCACCGTGTCGATCCCAATGTGCCGATCGAGGACACGGTCGGGGCGATGGCCGACCTCGTGAGGCAGGGCAAGGTGAAGGCTATCGGGCTATCGGAGGCAAGTGCGGCGACCATCCGCCGGGCGCACAAGGTACACCCTATTGCCGCGGTGCAGAGCGAGTATTCGCTATGGACGCGCGATCCGGAGGCGGAGGTGTTGCCCGCCTGTCGCGAGCTCGGCATCGGTTTCGTGCCCTATAGCCCGTTGGGGCGCGGCTTTCTCGCCGGCGCCATCCGCTCGGTCGAGCAATTGGCCGACAATGACTGGCGTCGCACGCAGCCACGCTTCCAGGCCGATGCCATCAAGGCCAATCTCGCTTTCGTCGAAACGCTCGAAAGCATCGCCGCCGGCAAGAAGATCACGCCCGCGCAGCTGGTACTCGCCTGGGTGCTGCATCAGGGCGATTTCATCGTGCCGATCCCGGGCGTCCGTAAGATCAATCACCTTGAGGACAACGCCGCGGCGGTCGATGTCGTGCTGACGGCCAAGGAGCTCGCCATGATCGCGGCGGCCGTGCCAAAGGAGGCCGTAGCCGGCAAACGCTACACCGACGAGGGCTTGAAGCTCGTCAATGGCTGACGCGCCTGGCGCATCCACAGAGGAAGATTGATTTCGGTCAAAGACCTGGGGGACGGAGTCCGTTAAACGAAAAGGCGGGTGCCCGAACACTTGAATGGCGGGCACCGCGAAGAGGTTTTGGATGTCGGCTTTCTCTCACAGAAACTGCCTTGCGGTTCTGTCCACTTTGCTCCTTTCGTATTCCATTGGGACGACTGTAGTCGCTGGCGCCACGCTGTCGTCGGAAGCGGACTTCGGCTTCTCCTGTTCGGGTTGTCACGGCGAAGACGGACGAGGCGGAGGTTCGAAGGCCTTCGGCCTCGGTGTCGAGGCGCCGGACCTGACGACCCTGACGGCACACAACAAGGGAGTGTTCCCGCGCGAGAGACTGCGCCGCATCATTGATGGTCGCGAAGATATCAAGACTCACGTCGACCGGGAGATGCCGGTCTGGGGGCAGATTTTCAAGCTGGATGCCGAACAGGGGATGGGCGGCGTCGAAGGCGACAATGCGACCGTGCAGGAACGCATAGAAGGCCTGATCGACTTTATCGAGACACTTCAGAGATGAATCATTTGGCCGGCCCGAACCCGGCAACGGCCTTTCGGGCCGATGCTCTCACTCCTGGAGTGATAGTCCCGGGTTCTTGACGCCAGCATCGACCTCGGCCTGGTAGAAGCGCGCGCTGACAAAGCCGAACAGCGTCCAGCCGGCAAAGACGCACAGGCCTCCGAGCATCAGCGCCTGCTCGCCCGAGCTGTAGAGCGCGTAGAAGCTGTAGGCGGTGGCGATCATGGCAATGATGTTGGTCACCAGCGCGGGGCCGGCCGGCACCCGCGCGATCTTCTGGATGGTGATGAGGGCCGCCATCGACATGACATAGGGCACCAGATTGGTCACCACCGCGAAGTCCACGATCTTCTGGAACTGGCTGCTCAGTTGTGGACTGATCGTCATCAGCGACAAGGCGATCTGTGCGACGAGCAGGACAAGCATGCCGACGATCGGCGTGCCGGACTTGGTCGCCATCTTGAAGATCGGCAGGAAATAGCCGACATCGGCCGAGCTCTTGAACACCTGCGCCACAGTGAACTGCCAGCCGAGCAGCGAACCGATGCAGGCGATCACCATGGCCGTGGTGACGATCTGCCCGACCAGCGGCGAGAACATGGTGGAGAAGACGAGGCCGAAGGGCGCGTTGGATTGGGCGAGCTGGGCATTGGGGATGATGCCCGCGATGACATTGGTCGAGACGATGTAGATGATCGCCGCGCCGATCGTGCCGCCGAGCACCGCGATCGGGACGTCGCGCTCCGGATTCTCCGCCGCATCGGCATTGGCGCAGGCCGATTCGAGACCGAGAAAGGCCCAAAGCGTGATCGAGATCGAGCTGCCGACCGCGGGCAGGAAGTCGAGATTGCGCGGGTTCCAGGCCTCCGTCCAGGTGGTGCCGCTGAACCAGAACCAGCCGAGGATCGCCACGGCGACCACAGGCCCGATGACGCCCCACACCGTGACCGCGCCGATACGGCCGGTGATGCGCGCGCCGCCGAAATTGGCGGCTGTCGTCACGATGAGAAGGATGATCGTCCAGAGGCAGGTCTGCAGCGGCGTGAGCGAGGTATTGAACAGCACCATGCCATAACCCACCGCGGTGATGGCGATGGCGACATTGGCGATGACCAGCGACACACCGTATGTGTAGTTCGCCATGAAATTGCCGGCCTTGCCGAAGGCATATTCGGCATAGCCGCCCATGCCGCCCGGCTTGCGGCTGAGCGTGCCGCAGCGCGCGAAGGCGTAAGCGAGAGCGAGCGAGCCGCCGGCCGTCACGAGCCAGGAATAGAGCGAGATCGTGCCGACTTCGGCGAGCTTGGACGGCAGCAGGATGATGCCGGAGCCGATCATGTTGACAGCTGTCAGGATGGTCAGCTGCCAGACATTCATCTTGGATTTTGATACGCTCATTCCCTGCCCCCTCTCGTCAGTCCGCCTCAGCGCAGACAGTAGATGCGGTAAACGCCATTCTCCACCTCGACCCCATGCGTGTCGTGGGTGAAGCCCGGAAAGCGCAGATCATAGGATTCCAGCGCCTTCAGATAGCCAAGCAGGGGCCCGTCGGCGGCGCCGGCATTCTCGCCGGGCATCAGCAGTGGAATTCCAGGCGGATAAGGCACGACGCCGGTGGCGACGGTGCGGCCGGCGAGTCCGGCGAGCGTCACCTGCTCGACATCGCCCTGAACCAGTCGCTCATAGGCGTTTACCGGGCTCATATCCGGACGCGGCAGGACCGAGAATCCGGCCGCCATGTTGGCCGTGGTCTTGAGCTGGTCCATCGCCTGGAACATCGTGTCGGCGAGGTCCCTGAGCCCCATTCCCGTATAGCGGTCGGGATGATCGGCGACGAGCGAGGGAATGGTGAATTCGAGCGACTGATTGGCGTCGTAGTCGCGCTTGAAGTCGCACAACGCGCTGACCAGCGAACCCCATTTGCCCTTGGTGACGCCGATCGAGAACAGGAACAGGATGGTGAAATCGGTCGTCTTCTCCACCACGATTCCGCGCGCGTCGAGATAGGCGGTGACGACGCTGGCCGGAATGCCGACCGGTATCAGCCCGCCGCCCGGTGCGACACCGGGCGTCACGATCGAAACCTTGATCGGATCGAGCATGCAATAGCCGTCCTCGATCTCACCGAAACCATGCCACGGCTCGCCTGGCTTCAGCACCCAGCAGGACGGGTCAGTGGTCAGCGCCTCGGCCGAAGCTTCGTGGAACAGGCTCGTGCGGCCGGTCTTGGGATCGCGCACCTTAGGCGGTTGCCAGCAATCGAAGAACCACTCGCCCTTGTCGGCGAACTCGTTGTTGAGCCGGGCGATCATCTGGCGGAAGGCCACCGCTTCCTCGATCGATTCACTGGTCAGCGCCTGGCCGCCCGGCCCGTCCATCATCGCCGCCGAGACGTCGTTCGACGCGATGATCGGATAGCAGGGCGAGGTCGAGGCGTGCATCATGAACGTCTCGTTGAAGAGCCCGTGCGGAATGGGGCGCCTTCCGTCGCGCACATGGATGAAGGAGGCTTGCGACAGTGCCGCCAGCAGCTTGTGCGTCGACTGGGTGGCGAACACCGTGGGCTTGTCGGCAGTGTGATCGCGCGGATCGCCATGCATGCCGAACCGGTCGCGATAGATCGGATTGAAGCGGGCATAGCCGTACCACGCTTCGTCGAAATGCAGGCGGTCGACACTGGCGCCGAGCAACTCCTCGAGCCGCGTCACATTGTAGCAAAGGCCGTCATAGGTCGAATTGGTGATGATGGCGTGCTTCGGCTGCCGATCTTTCAGGCCGGCGGTGAGCGGATTGGCATCGATGGCCTGCCGGATCGCGACGGCGGTGAGCCGTTCCGGCGGGATTGGCCCGATGATGCCGTAATGGTTGCGCGTCGGCACGAGATAGGTCGGGATCGCGCCCGACATCGTCATCGCGTGCTCGGCCGATTTATGGCAATTGCGATCGCACAGCGCGATCTGGTCGCGGCTGACGCTCGCCATCAGGATCACCCGGTTCGAGGTCGATGAGCCGTTGGTGACGTGATAGCTGCGATGCGAGCCGAACACGCGCGCGGCGTATTTCTCGCTGGCGCCGATGGGGCCCGAATGATCGAGAAGCGAGCCGAGCTCGCCCACCGAGATCGAGAGATCGGAGCGCAGCAGCCTTTCCCCGAAGAACTCGAAGAAGGCGCGCCCAGGCGGTGACTTGAGAAAGCCGGTGCCCCCGGTATGGCCTGGCGTGTGCCAGGAGTATTCGTGCACCGTCGCGAATTTGGCGAGTGCGGCGAACATCGGCGGCAGCACGGTGCCGCGATAGCGCAGGATCGCCGCCTCGATCCGCCCACCGACGAAATCGACAGTGTCCTCGAGCATCCAGACGAAATCACTGACCTTTGACATGATGCTGGCCGGCACGGTCGAGGCGACGCTGCGGTCGGCGAGGAGAAAGACCGGGATAGTGGCGTTACGCTGACGCACAGCCTCGACGACAGAGGCCGAGAGATCGTGTCCTTCGGGACCCAGATCCCAGTCGAGAAGAATGCATTGCAAAGCGGGATCCGAGCGGATGATCGCAATGGCATCATCGGCGGCCGTGGCGGTGACGACCTCGACATCCCTGCGTTCGAGTTCCGCTACAAGGCCTCGCACGGCACTGCCGGCGGCGCTCTGCTCAGATAATTCGTCATCGACGACGAGAGCCTTTAATCCAAGAGTACGCCGCGCGGATGCAGTCATGGCTTTCTCCTTTTGAAGCGGAGTATGATCCTGCCGGCTAGGCTACACAAGATTCCTCTCACTTGCGTGACGTTCTGTCGCTCATTAGCGACAACGGAATATTCTATGAAAATCCAAACTTAATAGAGTCGGCCGCCATTCGGTACCGGGCGTTCGATCGCCGCGAGCACGACCTCGCCATCGCCATCTGGGAAACCCAGCGTCAGAACTTCCGACATGAATTTACCGATCTGCCGTGGCGGGAAATTGATCACCGCCGCGACTTGTCGCCCCACCAGCTCATCGAGTTTGTAATGTCTGGTGATCTGAGCGGAGGATTTCTTTACGCCGATCTCGGGGCCGAAATCGATCTTCAGCTTGAAGGCGGGCTTGCGTGCTTCCGGAAAGGGCTCCACCTCGATGATGGTCCCTGCCCTGATATCGACTTTGAGAAAATCGTCGAAGCTGATCGGCGCTGGCTTGTCAGTCGGCTGTGTCATGGGCCTGTGTCTTGGTTGTCCGCTCTTCCCTGAAGCTGCGGAAGACGCGGGCGAAGCCAGAGCACAGGGCGACCGGCGTTTCAAGCCGTTTCATCAGCGCCTCGCCGTCGCGCAATTTGCGGTCGAGCGCCGCCATGGTGCGCGCGAGTCCTTGATCGTCATCCTTGAGCCATATCATCAGCGTGTCGGCGGCGATCTTGGCGAGCCCCAGCCGCGCCGCATCACCTCTGAAACCGGAGAGCTTTATATCCGCCGCTGCCAGCATCCAGCCCTGGGTGACCAGCGACGACGCCAGGAGCGCCAGCCATTCGACTGGACCATCAGCCGGCGCTTTCACGATGCTGGCGATCGCCGACTTGTGAGGCGCCAGCAATTCGAAGCGGCGCAGCATGATGTCGAAGAGCCGGTCATGCGCGTCGCCCTCGACCGGATCGGCGGCAAGCGAGCTGAGAAGCTGGCTGTCCAGGCGGCGCGCGAAGGCGTCCAGTATGTCGGGCTTCCCGGATACGTGGCGCGCCAGCTCGGCGAGGCTCACGCCCGCGGCCTCGGCGATGGCGCCGAGCGTGATTTCCGGCCACGGCCGCTCGGCCGCCAGGCGAAGGGCTGCGTCGACGATGAGATCGCGCGTCTCAGTGCTCATAAAGCGAGTGTAGCGGAGCCTTGGGCCGCCGTCAGCTTGCCAATTCACGCGAGCGGCGGGTTGCCGCATCGACGGCCTTCTCCATCAGGGGAGAAAGACCGTCCTCGGCCATCAGAACCTGCAGGGCCGCATAGGTGGTGCCCTTGGGCGAGGTCACATTCTGCCGCAGCGTTGCGGCCGGAAGCCCGCTCACCCGCATGAGCTCACCCGAGCCCGCGACCGTGGCGCGCGCCAGCTGCGTCGCGATGTCCTCCGGCAAGCCCATGGCGACGCCCGCTTTCGCCAGGCACTCGGTGAGATAAAAGACATAGGCCGGGCCCGAGCCCGACACCGCTGTCACCGCATCGATGAGCGCCTCGTCGTCGACGGTCACCACTTCGCCGATCGCCGACAGCAATTCCCTGGCGAGCGCGATCTGGGCCGCAGACACATTCTCATTGGCCGCCATGGCGGTGATGCCGCGCCCGACCGCCGCCGGCGTGTTCGGGATGGTGCGGATGATCGCGGCATCGGCGCCGAAATGGCGGGCGAAGGAAGCGATGGTCTTGCCCGCCGCCACCGAGACGACCAGCGGTCGTGAGGCCTTCAGCGACGCGACGCCCGGCAGCACGTCCTCCATGATCTGCGGCTTGACCGCGACGAGCACGACCTCGGCGTCCTTGATCGTCGCGACCGCCGGATTGTGCCGGATGCCATGCTTCTGAAGCAGCGCCAGGATCTCGGCGGGCGGTGCCGGATCGAGCGCCACCACCTGCTCGGGCCTGACGCCGCTCTTGAGCCACCCTTCCAGCATGGCGCCGCCCATCTTGCCGCAGCCGACCAGCACCAGTGTGCCTGTGAGGGAAATGCTCATGCCTCACCCATCGTGTCGAGAAGGCTCGCCTCGAGCGCTTCCTCGGCGCTCTTGCCGGCCCAGATGACGAATTGCAGCGACGGGAAATAGCGCTCGCAGGTCTCGATGGCGACGCGGATAAGCGCCTCGCATTGCGCGTCGGTGGCATGAGCGCCACCCGCCAGCATGAGGCTGTTTCGCAACAGGACCGAGCCGTCCTGCCGCCAGATATCGAAATGGCCGAAATAGAGCTGCTCATTGACGAGATTCAGGAGCCGGCCGATTTCCTCGCGCCGCGGCGGCGGCACCTTGAGGTCGTAGCTGCAGGCGATATGCAGGCTCTCGAAATCCTCGCGCCAATGGATCGAGATGCTCATGTCGCCCCAGGTGGCGGCGACGATCATGTTCACTTCGTCTTCCGCCGACCGGTCGATGAACCATTCATGGCCATGTGCGATCTGCTCGACACGGTCGAGCGGGTTGGACGTATCCTTAAAGAGCGATTGCAGGCTCGCCATCATTATTTCCCAGTGACGAATCAACTCGTCGGTCCCTGGGAGACCGTGCCCAAGCGTTTGAGTCGCATCAAGATGGCATTAACCATGGAGGTGATTCCTCCACAGCGGATTTCATTGATAGACGCTCGTTCGAGGCATCCGCCCGAGAATTGTGCGCGGTTTTCGGATAGACCGATGCGAGATAGCTTTAGTGAGCAGCGGCCGCGCTATCGCCGGATTGCTCCTTCGCGGAGCTGGCCGTCGGCGGCTCAATGCCGAGTCGCGCCTCGAGCACCGCAATGCGCTCATTGAGGCGATCATTCTCCTCGCGCGCCTTTTGCGCCATTTCGCGCACGACCTCGAAGTCCTCGCGCTTGACGACGCCCACATCGTTGAGCACGCGCTCGACCTGAGCCTTCACCAGCGTGTCGATCTCGCGGCGCACACCTTGCGCGGCGCCGGCCGCATTGGTCGCGAGCTTGGCGAGCTCATCGAAGAACCGGGATGATGTCGTGGTCATGGGTCACGCTCCTGTGGCCCTTCAATTAAGTGTGAGCGAGGCGCAATTCAAGGGTGGCTTGACCAATCACTGCCGGACGGCCAGTTTCACCCGCCATGCTCGAATTCCCCAATATCGACCCCGTCGCCTTTTCCATCGGCCCTTTTGCCGTGCGCTGGTATGCGCTCGCCTATATCGCCGCCCTCCTCTTCGCCATCTGGTATGCCAAGCGGCTCGTAAGCACCCAGGCACTATGGGCTGGGCGCCAGCCGACCGCCACGCCGTCCCAGATCGATGACCTCTTTGTCTGGATCGCGCTCGGCGTGATCCTCGGTGGCCGGCTCGGCTATGTGCTTTTCTATAATCCGCTGCACTTCCTCACCAATCCGCTCGACATCTTCCGCATGTGGGAAGGCGGCATGTCTTTCCATGGCGGATTTCTCGGCGTGGTCGTGGCGCTGTACGCCTTTGGCAAGAAGCATGGCATGACGCTCGATCGCCTTCTCGATCTCGGCGCCGCTGCCACACCGGTTGGCCTGGGCCTCGGACGGCTCGCCAATTTCATCAATGGTGAGCTCTACGGGCGGGCGGGCAGTGCGCCCTGGACGATGATCTTCCCGAATGATCCGCTCCAGGTTCCGCGCCATCCAAGCCAGCTCTATGAGGCGGCCCTCGAGGGCCTGGTGCTCTTCCTCGTCATCCGCATTGCCACGCATCGCTATCAGGCGCTGAGTCATCCGGGCCGCGCTTCCGGCCTCTTCGCCCTGGGATACGGCCTGTCGCGCATCATCGTGGAATTCTTCCGCGAGCCCGACGCACAGCTTGGGTACTTCTGCGGCTTCATCACCATGGGCATGATCCTGTCCCTGCCGCTGGTCGCCATCGGCATCTGGCTGCTCGTGCGCTCGCGTCGGACATGAGAAAGCCGACACCGCTCGAGACTCTCATCATCGCGATGATCCGCGAGGACGGGCCGATGCCGCTCGATCGCTACATGGCGCTCTGCCTCGGCCATCCGGTCCATGGCTACTACATGTCGCGCGATCCCTTCGGCCCTGAGGGCGACTTCATCACCGCGCCGGAAATCTCGCAGATTTTCGGTGAGCTCATTGGCATCTGGGCCGCCGCCGCCTTTCAGGCCCTGGGCGCCCCCGCAGCCTTTCACCTCGTCGAGCTCGGTCCCGGTCGCGGCACGCTGATGAGCGACATCCTACGTTCCAGCCATGTCATGCCCGGCTTCCGCGACGCCGCACGCATCCATCTCGTCGAGACGAGCCCCGCCTTGCGCAAACAGCAGGCCGATAGGCTCGGTACCGGAGTCATCTGGCATGAGAGCATTGCGACCCTCCCCGAGGGCCCGGCGATCGTCATCGCCAACGAGTTCTTCGACGCGCTGCCGATTCGCCAGTTTGAGGCCCGCGATAGACAATGGATGGAACGTCGTGTCGGTCTCGGCGCCGATGGCGGTATGGTCGTCGGACTTGCGGCGCAACAGCTCGACCGGCCGCC
The DNA here is from genome assembly GCF_011046735.1 of Nordella sp. HKS 07. Taxonomy (NCBI): domain Bacteria; kingdom Pseudomonadati; phylum Pseudomonadota; class Alphaproteobacteria; order Hyphomicrobiales; genus Nordella; species Nordella sp. HKS 07. The sequence goes on from NZ_CP049258.1 coordinate 239,847, forward strand.
GGCCGCCGACGGAACGATCCTTGAGATGGGCTCCTCGCGTGACGACATCGCCCGGGAACTTGGCGCTCGCTTCGTCGCCGGGCCGGGGGCCGCGCTCATTATCGATTACGGCCATGTCGCTTCCGGCTTCGGCGACACGCTGCAGGCGGTCCGCCGCCACAAATTCTGCAGCATCCTCGACCGCCCGGGCGAAGCCGATCTCACCTCGCACGTCGACTTCGAAAGTCTGCGGAACGCCCTTGCCCAAGGCGGCGCTGTCACGCATGGCCCCATCACCCAGCGGCAGTTCCTGCTGAGCATGGGACTCGAAGCGCGCGCCTCCCTCCTTAGCCAGAGAGCCAAGCTCAATGAACGCAAGGTCATCGGCCGCGCCGTCGAACGGCTTGCCGGGGACAATCAAATGGGTAACCTGTTCAAGGTCATGGCGGCCACTTCGCCCGGACTTTCCACCCCTTATCCCTTTGGTTCGCGATGATCGAAGCTTCCGACCTCAAATCCTCGACCGGCCTGCGCCACGGCTTCTTCACCCGCCAGGGCGGCCACTCGGCGGGTCTCTTCGCCTCCCTCAATTGCGGCTTCGGGTCGGGCGACGACAAGCCGACCGTGGCCCGGAACCGAGCGACCGCGGGTGATGCGCTCGGTGTTTCCGCGAGTCACCTGCTTACCGTGTGGCAATGGCATAGCCCCGACGTGATCGTCGCCGATGCGCCATGGGATCCGCTGGCAGCGCCCAAAGGCGATGCCATCGTCACCGCGAAACGCGGCCTTGCGGTCGCGGTGCTCACCGCCGACTGCGCGCCACTCCTTTTCGCTGATACGGAAGCGGGCGTCATCGGCGCTGCCCATGCCGGCTGGAAGGGCGCGCTCGCCGGCGTCAGCGATGCGACCATTGCCGCCATGGAGAAGCTTGGCGCACGGCGCCGGCGCATCACCGCGATCATCGGACCGACAATTTCGCAGCCCGCTTACGAGGTCGGCCCGGAATTCCCGGCGCCCTTCCTCGCCCAGGATGCGGACAATGCCGATTTCTTCGCCTCGTCCGGAACGGCGCGCCACCACATGTTCGATCTGCCCGGCTATCTCGCCCGGCGCATGACCGGACTGGGGATTGGCAAGGTGGTCGATCTAGGGCTCTGCACCTATTCCGACGAGGATCGGTTCTACAGCTATCGCCGCGCCACCCATCGCCGTGAGCAGGACTATGGCCGGCAAATCTCGGCGATCGTCTTGAACGCGGATTAGCGACATGGCTCTTCATTTCGACAGAGGCGAATACAAGTCACGCATCGCGAAGGCGCGCGGCGCGCTGGAAGCCGAAGGACTTGACGGTCTCCTGATGTTCCAGCAGGAGAGCATGTATTACCTCACCGGCTACGACACATTCGGCTTCTGCTTCTTCCAGTGCCTGTATCTGGGCGCCGAGGGAAAGCTGGCGCTTCTCACCCGCGCCCCCGATCTGCGTCAGGCACAGCACACCTCCATAATCGAAGACATACGCATCTGGACCGACCAGGCCGGCGCCAAACCCGCGACGCAACTGCGCGACTTGCTGGCGAGCGTCGGCGCCAAGGGCAAGCGCCTCGGGATCGAGACCAACTCCTACGGCCTGACCCATTTCAACGGCAAGGCGGTCGACGCGGCGCTCAAAGGCTTCTGCACGCTGAGCGAAGCGACAAATCTCGTCGACCGCCTTCGGCTCGTGAAATCGGACGCCGAGCTCAAATATGTGCGCAAGGCCGGCAAGCTCGCCGACCTGGCGCTCGAGGCCGGCATTGCCGAGACGCGCGCCGGCGCTGACGAGGGTCGCATCCTTGCCGCGCAGCAGGCGGCGATCTTCGCCGGCGGCGGCGATTATCCCGCCAATGAATTCATTATCGGCTCTGGCCCCGACGCGCTGCTCAGCCGCTACAAGTCCGGCCGGCGCCGGCTGGCGAGGCGCGATCAGCTCACTCTCGAATTCGCCGGCGTCTACCGCCATTATCACGCTGCCCTCATGCGCACCGTCATCATCGGCAAGCCCGGCAAGGCGCATGAGAGGATGGATGCCGCCTGCCGTGCCGCGCTTGCCGCCTGCGAGGCGGAACTGCGGCCCGGCAAGGTGGCCAGCGATGTCTTCGACGCGCATGCCCGCGTGATGGACGATCATGGCATGAGGGCGCATCGCTACAATGCCTGCGGTTATGCTCTGGGGGCCAAGTTCACGCCAAGCTGGATGGATTATCCGATGTTCTTCACCGGCAATCGGACGGAACTAGCCGCGAACCAGGTCTTCTTCCTGCACATGATCCTGATGGACAGCGAGAGTGGCCATGCCTTCAGCCTGGGCAGGACTTACATCATCGGACATGCTAAACTTGAGCCGTTGTCGAAGTATCCATTGGGGATGATTCTGCGCTGATCCATGGGCGAAGGTCGCACCATAAGTCTTAGCTCCCTGCGGCACGGGACATTCTTTGCCTTTCTGGCATTCTGCCTCCTGACGCTTGCCGCCTGCAGCGGCGGCGGCTCGCAGCCTTTTGCCAAATCGGGCGGCACACCCGGCCCCAGCGGCAAGACCGTGCCGCCTATCGCCTTGGCTGAGGTGACCGGTCTCCCCGCCACCAAGCTGCCGCAATTGCGGGACGCGTTGGCCATTTCTGCCGGCAAGCGTGACATGGCCATACTCGACAGCCGGCTCGACGCCAGCACTCTGTCGCTTAGGGGCAACTTCCACATCATACCGGACACGTCGGCCGTGCGGCTCGGCTATAACTGGACCCTGACCGATCCCAACGGCACCGTCCTGCACACGATCTCGGCCGAGGAAGTGGCCCCGGGCCTGCCCGGAGTCGATCCCTGGGCGCAGGTCACCCCCGCGGTGCTCCAGCGTGTCGCCGCCTATACGGCCGAAAGCCTGTCGAGCCGGCTGTCGCAGCTGGGCTACGCGACCGAGGTCGGCGGCCTGCCGCCGCCGATCGAGACCTACGCCCGCGCTGGCCCGAATGCCGACAAGGAGATCGACTACGAGACCCTCAATGGACCGATGCAGCCGCCCGCGGCGCCAACCGTCGCGGTGGCTGGCGCGGCTCCGGCACCGGTTCCCGGTACCGCTGAACCGGCGCCGCTATCCGACAAGCAACTGTCCCTTGCCGATGCAGCCGACAACGAGCCCGCGGACGAAAAGGCGGCTTCCGCTACGGCAAAACCGGCTAAGTCCGATGCCGCAGACCGCAAGGAGATCGCCGCCGTCGCGGTCATCCCCGTCAAGGGCGCGCCGGGCAAGGGCAATGCCGAATTGACCCAGGCGATGCGCGAGACCTTGCAGGATGCCGGCTGGCCGGTCCTGTCCAAGCCGCGCCACGACGCGCTTATCATTGCCGGCCTCGTCAAGCTCGGTCCGGTCGAAGGGAAAACACAGAAAGTAGACCTGGCCTGGGAGGTCAAGTCTCCGGATGGAAAGACTCTGGGCACCGTCCGCCAGGCCAACAGCGTCCCTTCGGGCTCGCTCGCGGCGGGCTTTGGCAACAATGCCGTTTTCGCCGCCCAGGCGGCCGCTCGGGGAATCTCCGATCTGGTGACGCAATATCGCTGATCACCCCACATTTCGGTTCGTGGCGTCCCGCGCCGCGGCATTTCTGCGCACTCGCCCGGGATTCCGGCGCGATTTCAAGTCCTTCCCGGCTCCTGTGGACTGTTGATGAAAATCCGCGCGCGGCCCTTTGCACCAAGCCCGCCCTGTTGATATAGAGCCCGCACAGCACTTCCCCAAAGAGGGCCGGCCCTTACATGAAGATCATCAGCGGAAACAGCAATCGGCCGCTCGCCGAAGCCATTTCCTCTTATCTTAACCTGCCGCAGGCGAAGTCCGTGGTGAAGCGTTTCGCCGACATGGAGATCTTCGTCGAGATCCAGGAGAATGTGCGCGGCCAGGATGTGTTCGTCGTCCAGTCGACATCGTTCCCGGCCAACGACCATCTGATGGAGTTGCTCATCATCATCGATGCGCTGCGCCGTTCCTCCGCCCACCGCATCACGGCCGTCATCCCCTATTTCGGCTATGCCCGCCAGGATCGGAAATCCAGTCCGCGCACGCCGATTTCGGCCAAGCTCGTCGCCAATCTCATTACCCGTGCCGGCGCCGACCGCGTTCTCACGCTTGACCTCCATGCCGGCCAGATCCAGGGCTTCTTCGACATCCCGACCGACAATCTCTTCGCCGGCCCCGTGCTGGTGCGCGACATCAAGGATCATTACGACCTGCGCAATACCGTCGTCGTGTCGCCCGATGTCGGCGGCGTGGTCCGCGCCCGGGCCCTCGCCAAGCGCATCGGCACCCCGCTCGCCATCGTCGACAAACGCCGCGACCGTCCGGGTGAATCGGAAGTCATGAACATCATCGGCGATGTCAAAGGCCATTCCTGCATCCTGCTCGACGACATCGTCGATTCCGGCGGCACTTTGTGCAACGCCGCCGAGGCCCTGCTCGCCCAGGGCGCCAAGGATGTCGCTGCCTATATCACTCATGGCGTGCTGTCGGGCGGCGCCGTGGCGCGCATCACCTCGTCCAAGCTCAAATCGCTGGTGATCACCGATTCGATCCAGCCGACCGAAGCGGTGAAGGTCGCCCGCAATATCCGGGTCATATCGATCGCACCCTTGATCGGCGAGGCGATCGGACGCACCTCGCGCGAAGAATCGGTGTCGAGCCTCTTCGATTAGAGCCGAGGCCATTCCGTCGGCCGCCAAGGACATTAATCCCAAAATTCGCCCCGGGTTGCGTCCCGGGGGTTAAGTCTGTATATCCGCCCGCGCGCGGACGCCGGTCACCCCTGGAGGAAGGTCCGCGCAATCCATATCCAATCGGAGATTAGAATGTCCAAGATCATTAAGCTTCAGGCCACGGCGCGTGGCCGGGCCGGCAAGGGGGCCGCCCGTGCTGTCCGCCGCGAAGGCCGTATCCCTGGCGTCGTTTACGGTGACAAGAAGGAGCCCCAGAACATCTCCTTCGCCTATAACGAGCTGCTGCCGCATGTGAATACCGGCCGCTTCATGTCGACCCTGGTCGACCTCGAAGTCGACGGTGCGGTCGTGCGCGCCATTCCGCGCGACATCCAGTTCGAGCCGGTGCGCGACTTCATCACCCATGTCGACTTCCTGCGCCTCGGCAAGAATGCCCGCATCCTCGTCGAAGTCCCGGTCCACTTCACGAACCACGCTGAATCGCCCGGCATCAAGAAGGGCGCCGTGCTGAACATCGTGAGCCACGAGATCGGACTCTACTGCCCGGCCGACTTCATCCCGGACCAGATCGTGGTCGACCTCACCGGCCTCGAGATCGGCCAATCGGTTCACATCTCGGCGATCAAGCTGCCCGAGAACGTGACCCCGGCCGCCCGCGAGCGCGACTTGACCATCGCGACCATCGCTGCGCCCGCCGGCCTCAAGGAAGAGGAAACCGCCGCTGCCGAAGCGCCGGCCGCGGAAGTTCCGGCCACCGCCCAGAAGGCGCCTCCCGCCGCTCCGGGTGCCGCCCCTGCCGCTGGCAAGGACGCCAAGGCCGCCGCTGCGCCGGCTGCCAAGGCAGGCGACAAGAAGAAGTAACCCTTCGCTTCCCGCGTCCAGGAACGGCGCGGGAAGTTTTAGCGCGTGATCAGGAAAAATGGGCACCGGTTTTCCATCCGGTCACGCGTTAATTTCAGGATTCCGATCACATACATCACTTCAGGTCGTGCCGACCTGAAGTGATCGTGATCCAGGAGGGCTCGATGCTTCTTCTCGTGGGCCTCGGCAATCCCGGGTCCAAATATGCCGGCAACCGGCACAACATAGGCTTCCTGGCGGTGGACTCCATAGTGCGCCGCCATGGTTTCGGCGCTTGGCGCAAGCGCTTTCAGGGCGAGACTTCGGAAGGCACGCTCGCTGGCGAGCGCATCCTCGCCCTCAAGCCGCTCACCTACATGAATGAATCGGGGCGCGCCGTCGGCGAGGCCATGCGCTTCTACAATCTGACTCCCGACGATGTCGTGGTGCTGCACGACGAGATCGACCTGCCGCCGGCCAAGGTGCGGGTGAAGACCGGCGGCGGCAGCGCTGGCAACAATGGCATCCGCTCGATCGACGCGCATATCGGAAACGGCTATCACCGCGTGCGCCTGGGTGTCGGTAAGCTCGACGTGAAAGGCATGGCGCATATCCATGTGCTGGGCGATTTCAGCAAGGCCGACAAGCTCTGGCTCGAACCGTTGATCGATACTCTCGCCGACAATGCCGACCTGCTCGCCAAACGCGATTTTGCGACTTTCCAGAACAGGGTGCATTTGACACTCAATCCCGAGCCGGAAAAACCGAAGCCGGGCAAAAAGGAGACTGACTAATGGGTTTCAAATGCGGCATTGTCGGCCTGCCGAATGTCGGCAAATCGACATTGTTCAACGCCCTGACCCAGACGGCGGCGGCGCAGGCGGCGAATTATCCCTTCTGCACGATTGAGCCCAATGTCGGTGATGTCGGCGTTCCCGACCCGCGCCTCGAGCGTCTGGCCGCCATCGCCAAGAGCGGCCAGATCATCCCGACACGACTGACTTTCGTCGACATTGCCGGCCTGGTGCGCGGCGCCTCCAAGGGCGAAGGCCTCGGCAACCAGTTCCTCGCCAATATCCGCGAGGTCGACGCCATCGCCCATGTGGTACGCTGCTTTGAGGACGGTGACGTCACTCACGTTGAGGGCGGCGTCGATCCGATCCGCGACATCGAGACGATCGAGACCGAATTGATGCTGGCCGATCTCGACAGCCTGGAGAAGCGCGCCGTCAATCTCGAGAAGAAGCTGCGCGGCGGCGACAAGGAAGCCAAGGAACAGTATGACCTGGTCAAGCGCGCCCTCGTGCTCCTGCAGGAAGGCAAGCCCGCCCGCCTCGTCGAGCGGAAGCCGGAGGAGGAGAAGAGCTTTCAGATGCTGGGCCTCCTGAGCTCCAAGCCGGTCCTCTATGTCTGCAATGTCGAGGAAGCTTCCGCCGATAAGGGCAACGCCTATTCGGCGAAAGTGATCGATCGTGCCAAGGAGGAAGGCGCCGAGGCGGTGGTGGTGTCGGCCAAGATCGAAAGCGAGATCGCCGTTCTCCCCCTGGCCGAGCAGAAGGACTATCTCGACACGATCGGACTAGCCGAGCCCGGCCTCAATCGCGTGATCCGCGCCGGCTACGAGCTTCTCCACCTTGTGACATATTTCACCGTGGGCCCCAAGGAAGCGCGTGCCTGGACCGTCACCAAGGGCACCCGCGCGCCGCAGGCCGCCGGCGTCATCCATACCGACTTCGAGAAGGGCTTCATCCGCTCCGAGACCATCGCCTATGACGATTATGTCGGCCTCAATGGCGAGGCGGGTGCGCGCGATGCCGGCAAGCTCAGGCTCGAGGGCAAGGAATATGTCGTGCAGGATGGCGACGTCCTGCATTTCCGCTTCGCGAATTGAGGCGGTGCGATGGCCGAGCTTCTCCACTTTGAGGATTTCGCCGTCGGAGAGAGTCTGGATCTCGGCACCTATGAAGTGACGGCTGCGGAGGTCAAGGCCTTCGCCAGCGAATTCGACCCGCAATTCTTCCATCTCGACGAAGAGAGAGCGAAATCCTCCGTGCTCGGAGGGCTGTCAGCGTCGGGCTGGCATACTTGCGGCATGCTCATGCGCATGATGGTCGACGGCTATCTGGCCCGCACCGCGGGCATGGGCTCGCCCGGGCTTGATGAGATCAAGTGGCTGAAGCCCGTCTACGCGGGCGAGACCTTGCGCGGACGGATGACAGTCCTCGCCAAGCGTCAGTCCAAGAGCCGCCCGGATATGGGGCTCGTCACTATGCGCTGGGAGGCGCATTCCGTCGCAGGCGAGGCGAAAATCGACATGACCGGCGTCAATCTGATCAAGGTGCGCGCGCCATGATGGGGCTGTACTTTGAAGAAGCGGAAATCGGGCAGAAATGGCAGCTCGGCGCCTATCATTTCACCCGGGAAGCGATCCTGCGCTTCGCCCGCGCCTACGATCCGCAGGTATTCCATATCGACGACGAGGCGGCGGCTGAAAGCCATTTCGGCCGGCTCGCGGCGTCCGGCTGGCATACCGCGTCGGCCTGGATGCGCTGCTATGTCGAAGCCGACGATGCCGCCCGCAAGGTGCGGGTCGCGCGCGGCGACGTCCTGCCGGAGCATGGCCCCTCGCCCGGTGTGACCAATCTCAAATGGATCAAACCGGTTTATCCGGGCGACACCGTTACCTATTGGATGGAGATCACCGCGAAGCGCGAAATGGTGTCGCGGCCGCGCTGGGGCCTCGCCACGAAACATAGCGAAGGCTTCAATCAGAATGGCGAGCTGGTCTTCGCCTTCGATGGTAAGGTGATGGTCGAGCGCAAGGATATGCGCTGAGCGCGGGGTTTCTATCAGGATACCCGGAACTATACCGGGATCGTGACCACCGCGCGCAGGCCTCCGAGCGGGCTGTCCTCCAGCTTGATATCTCCGCCATGAGCGCGCGCGATGTCGCGGGCGATTGACAGACCGAGCCCGGTTCCCGGCTCGTCCTGATTGCGCGCCTCATCGAGCCGGAAGAAGGGCCGGAACACATCTTCGCGCATATTGGCCGGAATGCCCGGCCCATTGTCATCGACGGTGACGACCAGCCGGCTGCCCTTGATCTTCACTTTCACGGCGATCTCCTGGCCGAAACGCGCCGCATTGGCGACCAGGTTCAGGATGAGGCGCCGGAAGGCATTGGGCTTTACCTTGGCGACGAGATCCGGCGCCACGTCGACCTTCACCTGCGAACGCGGCCGCGAGCCGCTTTTCGCAGCACTCGCGACCATTTGCGCGATATCGCTCACTTCCGCCTTCTCTCCACCGGCGCCACGCGCGAAATTCATATAGGCTTCGAGCATCGTCTGCATTTCTTCGACATCGCCCTTGAGCGCTTTCACCTTGGCGCTGTCGCCGAGGAAAGCGAGCTCGAGCTTGAAACGGGTGAGGATGGTGCGCAGATCGTGGCTGACCCCCGCCAGCATTGCCGTGCGCTGCTCGACATGCCGCTCGATGCGTTCCTTCATGTTGAGGAAGGCTTGCGCCGCCTGGCGAACCTCCGTCGCGCCGCGCGGAGTGAAGTGACTGACATCATGGCCGAGACCGAAGCTGCGCGCCGCATGCGCGAGCTCGATGATCGGCTTGATTTGTTTGCGCATGAAGACGATGGCGATGGCCAGGAGCACCAGGGACGATACCAGCATCCAGAGCAGCAATGAATTGGTATTGGCCGCGAAAGCCCGCTCGTCATTCGGCAAAAAGCGAAAGACGGTTCCTCCCCCGGCCTCGACGCGAATTTCGACATAGCCAGGGCTGCTGGTGCTGTCGATCCAGGCCGGCAAGCCTTCGTTATCGAGATAACGGCTGAGCCGTGTGTCGACAATGGACAGCCACGGCGCCGGCTTGGGCGGCGGCAGAGAAGCATTGTCCTGGATTTCCAGCCTGAGGCGCAGGCGCCGGTTCACCATCTCGGTGAAATTGGCGATCGCGGCGGGCGACTTTTCCGTCTTGCCGTAAAGCTCGATGACCAGCGAAATGTCGCGTGCCAGCGAACGGGCGAGCACTCTCGTCACATTGTCCCAGTGACGGTCGAGAATGACGCCGACCATGATGCTCTGCAGCAGCACGATGGGCGCCACGACGATGATCAGAGATCGCTGATAGAGTCCGCCCGGCAGGTAGCGCTCGAGGAAGCGGTTGAAGCGCCAGTAAAGCGTGGGATGTTCTATTTTGGGTTCGCTCTCGCTGGCGACGCTCATGCCGTTGTCCTGTCAATCGAGATGCAGAGTATAGCCCGCTCCGCGCACGGTTTGCAGATAAACCGGATTGGAGGGATCCTCCTCGATTTTCTGGCGCAGGCGATTGATCTGGACATCGACGGTGCGGGCATTGTCCTCGGTCCCTTCGGGTGAAAGTTCCGCACGGGTGATGGACTGGCCGGCATTCTGCACGAACTGACGCAGCAATTCGCGCTCGCGCGTGGTCAGCTTGACGAGCTCGCCATTGCGCCGGAGTTCGCCGCGCGTCATGTTGAACTGGCAGGCGCCGAAGCGAACATCGACACGCTGATCGGGCGGCGAGGAGGAACGGCGCAAGAGATTCTGCACCCGCAGCAGCAACTCGCGCGGTTCGAACGGCTTCGGCAGATAGTCGTCGCTGCCTGCCATCAGTCCGTTGATCCTATCCTCGATCTCCGACAGCGCCGAGAGCATGAGGATCGGTATGCGCTCCTTCGCGCCACGCAGGGACTGCGCCAACGCCGTTCCGGATTCACCTGGCATCATCACGTCGAGGATGAGGAGATCGAAGGCTAGCCCGCGCATCTTGTCGCGCGCCTCCGTCGCACTCGCCGCCACTGTGACCCTGAAGTCGTTCTCGGCCAGATAGGAGTGCAGCAGCTCACGGATGCGGCGGTCGTCGTCGATCACCAGTATATGCGGCTTCTCTTCGCTCATCTCTACTTGCCCCGCGCGCTGCGGCTGGTGAGCCATTCGCTCACCGAGCGACGGTTCTCCGGACTGATAAGGTGATAGAGAACCTTCCTGTAATTGGGCTCCGCCTCATCGCCTGCCTCGCCGAGGGCGCGGATGATGCGCTCGGCTTGCGGCGCCATCAGCTTGAGACGTAGCGCCTCACCTTCCTCGGTCAGGAACAAAAGCCGCTGCCGCCGGTCCGTATCGCCAGCACGCTGATAGACGAGATCCTTTTCGATGAGATCGCGCAACACACGGCCGAGGCTCTGCTTGGTGATCCCTAGGATGCTCAAGAGCTGCGCCACCGTCATGCCAGGGTTGCGGCCGACAAAATGCACGACGCGGTGATGCGCCCGCCCGAAGCCCCATTCCGCCAATATCGCATCGGGATCGGAGGTGAAATCGCGATATGCGAAGAACAGAAGCTCGATCAGGCTGACGATATCCTCATCGCTCACATCGCGCTCAGAAATTATGTCAGCCATATTGACGTATTTTCCGAAGTTTGTTACAAGACATCACAATCGCAAGAAACCTTGTTGCGTCATCGTGGCTGAACATTCGGACAGCCGTGATGACATATAGGCCGAACCGAGGCTGCGTGCAAAAATGCCGGGCAGCCGAATAAATGGGAGACAAGCCATGTCGATCGTTCCTTTTGACCAGCGCGACGGCGTCATCTGGATGAATGGCGAATTCGTGCCGTGGAAGGACGCCAAGGTCCATGTCCTCACCCACGCTTTGCATTATGGCAGCGCCGTTTTCGAGGGCGAGCGCGCCTATGGCGGCGAGATCTTCAAGCTGACCGAGCATACCCAGCGCCTGTTCGATTCGGCCGAGATGCTCGATATGAAGATTCCCTACACCGTGGCCGAGATCGATGCCGCCTGCCGCGAGACCTTGAAGCGTCAGGGCTTCGCCGATGCTTATGTCCGGCCGATCGCCTGGCGTGGCTCCGAGATGATGGGTGTTTCCGCCCAGAATACCAAGATCAATGTCGCCATCGCCATCTGGCAGTGGCCGTCCTATTTCGATCCGACCCAGCTCGAAAAGGGCATCCGCCTCGATATCGCGGAGTTCCGACGCCCCGACCCGCTGACCGCTCCGTCCAAGGCCAAGGCGGTCGGCCTGTACATGATCTGCACCATCTCCAAGCACAAGGCCGAGCGCAAAGGCTATGCCGACGCCATGATGCTGGACTGGCGCGGCCAGGTTGCCGAATGCACCGGCGCCAATATCTTCTTCGTGAAGAACGGTGAAATCCATACGCCGACCCCGGACTGCTTCCTGGACGGTATCACGCGCCGCACCGTCATCGGTCTCGCCCAGAAGCGCCAGATCAAGGTGATCGAACGCGCCATCATGCCGGAAGAGCTCGCGGGCTTCGAGCAATGCTTCATCGTCGGCACCGCGGCCGAAGTGACGCCGGTCGGCGAGATCGGCCCCTACAAGTTCGCCGTCGGCGATATTTCCCGCAGCTTGCGGGCCGACTATCTCAACGAAGTGCAGCCGAAGAAAAAGGCCGCCTGAACGCTCTGAACATCTGACGACCAGTCGCGCGCGGGCTCATTCCCCGCGCGCTCCTCTTTTTATCTCACGCACCGTTTGAATCCTCCTGGATCGGCGTGGCCTGGAATGCCTCCCGCAGCCACTTACCGTCGCGCAAGAGCCAGACTTGCGTGAAGCGGATGGACAGGTCCGTTTGATCTCCCGCATTGCGAATGCCGCCGCCCGTGAGATCGTTGACACCGGTGACCACGGCAATGTCACCGATATACCGTGTCTCGACTTCCCGGAATGATATCTGCGTGCCGCGCCCGGCGCGTGCGGCGGCATAGGCAAGCCAGCCGGCACGGTCATAGAGCTTCCCAAAGGCATCCGAATGGCTGTAGGTCGGCGACAACAGTGCATCGAGCGTCCGCAGATCGCCACTCGCCCAAGCCTCGCCAAACTGCCGGACAGCCTCCTGCAAGAGAACGGCCTGGTCCGGCATCGGCCTACCCGCCGGTTACCGGCGGGAAAAACGCAATCTCGCGCGCGCCCGCAATAGACGCGTCGAGGGGCGCATGCGCTTGGTTGATTGCGGCGCGGATAATGCGCGGGTCGGCGAAAGCCGCGGCATAGGCCTCGTCGCGCTTCTTCAGAAAGTCGATCAGCAGGTTCACGGTGGTGACTTCGGCCGGGAGAGTGATCTCCTCCTCCCCTTTGCCTATGATCTGGCGCATGCGGGCGAAATAGAGGAGTTTCGTCACTTGTCTTCCATCACATGGCCGATGCCGGCACGGAAATAATCGTAGCCCGTATAGAGGGTGAGAGCTGCGGCGATCCACAGGCAGAACAGTCCGAACTCGCTGACATAGGGCAGGATCTTGTCGCCGGCAGGCCCGGCGATCAGGAAGCCGATTGCAATTAATTGCACGGTGGTCTTCCACTTGGCGACCTTGGTGACGGGGACCGAGACACGCAGTTCCGCCAGGAATTCGCGCAGACCCGACACCAGCACCTCGCGCGTGAGGATGATGATCGCAGCCCAGATATGCGCGTCATCGATGGTGCGGTCGGTGGTGAGCACCAGGAGCACCACCGCCACCAGGACCTTGTCGGCGATGGGATCGAGCATGCGCCCAAGCGCCGATTGCTGGCCCCAGCGCCGGGCCAGGTAGCCGTCGAAGAAATCAGTGATGGCGGCCGCGATGAAGAGAGCGAGCGCCGTCCAGCGCGCCGCGTCCCCGCCCCACAGGATCAGGCCGGCGACCACGGGCACCGCGACAAGTCGCCCATAGGTCAGCATATTGGGCAGGCTCAGTGCGTGCCGCTGGCTTTCCTTCTGAGCCAATTTTGTCACCGCGTCGCTCATAAAGCGCCCTCGTGGAAATGGTCATAGATAGCCTGGGCCAAAGCGTTATTCACCCCTTCAACCTTTGCCAAATCGGCAAGGCTGGCCCGCGCCACCGCCTTGGCCGATCCAAAGGCTTGCAATAAGGCTTTTTTGCGAGTCGGGCCAATCCCCGCGATCTCATCGAGCGGATTTAGCGCTATCGCCCTGGCCCGCTTGGCTCGGTGGCTCCCGATGGCGAAGCGGTGCGCCTCGTCCCGGAGCCGCTGGATATAGTAAAGGACGGGGTCGCGCGCCTCGAGCATGAAGGAGGGCTTGTCCGGGACATAGAAATGCTCGCGCCCGGCATCGCGGTCCGGTCCCTTGGCGACGCCGGCGATACAGAGATCGGCGATCCCGAGATCGGCCAACACAGCGCGCGTCGCATTGAGCTGGCCCTGCCCGCCGTCGATGAGGACCAGATCCGGCCAGGCCTGCGGCTGGTCGGGATTCGTCTCGCCGGCAGGCACGCGCTCGCCATGTTCCTTGAGCAGACGGGAGAAGCGCCGAGTCAGTACTTCCCGCATCATGCCGAAATCGTCGCCGGGGGTGAGGTCCTCGGCCCTGATATTGAACTTGCGATATTGCGATTTGAGGAAGCCTTCGGGGCCGGCCACGATCATGCCGCCGACCGCCTGGGCGCCCTGAATATGGGAGTTGTCATAGACCTCGATACGCCGCGGTGGCTCGCCAAGACCAAAGACGCGGGCCACCCCGGCAAGGAGCTTCGCCTGTGAGGACGATTCGGCGAGCTTGCGGCCCATGGCCTCGCGCGCATTGGTGACGGCATGCTCGATCAGCGCCCGTTTCTCACCCCTTTGCGGCACCGCAATCTCGACCTTGCGCCCGGCATGGGTCGAAAGCGCCTCTTCGAGCAGCGCCGTCTCCTCGATCTCCTGCGACAGGAGGATCAGGGGCGGAATGGGCTTATCGTCATAGAACTGGGCCAGGAAGGAGCCCAGCACCTCCGCCACCGGCAGAGACTTGTCGGCGCGCGGGAAATAGGGTCGGTTGCCCCAATTCTGTCCGGCACGGAAGAAGAACACCTGGATGCAGATCTGCCCGCCTTCCTGAGCGAGACCGAAGACATCGGCTTCCTCTACTCCTTGCGGATTGATGCCCTGTTCCGAGGTCACGAAGCTCATCGCCTGGATGCGGTCGCGATAGCGCGCCGCGCTCTCGAAATCGAGCCGTTCGGAGGCTTCCTCCATCAGCTTGGCAAGCTCGGCCTTGACCGTCTTGCTCTTGCCGTTGAGGAATGCTTCCGCCTCCTTGACCAGCTCGGTGTAGGGCGCAGGCTCGATCTCGCCGGTGCAGGGTGCCGAACAGCGCTTGATCTGGTAGAGGAGACAGGGCCTTGTGCGGTTCTCATAGACGCTGTCGGCGCAGGAGCGCAGGAGAAAGGCCTTCTGCAAGGCGTTGATGGTGCGATTGACGGCCCCTGCCGAGGCGAAAGGCCCGAAATAGCTGCCCTTATGCGAGCGCGCACCCCGATGCTTGACGATCTGGGCGACCTCATGGTCCTTGCGGATGAGGATATAGGGGAAGGACTTGTCGTCCCTGAGCGAGACATTGAAGCGCGGCCGCAGCTTCTTGATGAGATTGGCCTCGAGGAGCAGCGCTTCGGCCTCGGTCTCGGTGGTCACGAACTCCATATTCGCGGTCAGCGAGATCATCGCGGCGATGCGGTTGCTGTGGCCGCCGAGCCGCACATAATTCGACACGCGGTTCCTGAGGCTGCGCGCCTTGCCAACGTAAAGCACGTCGCCCTTGGCGTCGAACATCCGATAGACGCCGGGCCGGTTGGGCAGCGTCCTTAGATGGGCGCGAATCACATGCGGGCCGGGACCTTCCCTTGCACCCTCCTCGCCTTCATCCGCGATGATGTCTTCCGGTTCTTCCATGGGGCCCAATATCGTGATTCTGCGGTCTTTTCGCAAATAGCACGATGGCCCGCCCGGAACTGGCAGGACGCCTCGTCAGATAGCGATCTAAGCGCGCATCCCGGCCGAAGAGGACTCGGCGCGAGGTCAATATCTTGGAGCAAATCCTTATCGCCAAAGTCTTCAACTTTGGCGGGTTTTGCTCTAAGCCGCCTGGCCGGTCCGCACCTCGTAGACATGATCGACGAGGCCCCATTCCCTGGCCTCTTCCGCCGTCATGAAGAAATCGCGGTCGAGGGTCCGCTCGACCTCTTCCAGGCTGCGTTTGCAGTGCTTGGCATAGAGGCCGATCATCCGCCGCTTCATCTTGACGATATCCAGGGCATGGCGCTCGATGTCGGAGGCCTGGCCCTGGAAGCCGCCGGAGGGCTGGTGCAGCAGGATGCGCGCATTGGGGAGTGAGATGCGCCTGCCCGGAGCGCCCGCCATCAGAAGAAACGACGCCATTGAGGCGGCAAATCCCATACACACCGTCGAGACCGGGCATTTGATGTATTGCATCGTGTCGTAGATCGCGAAGCCGCTCGTCACCACCCCGCCCGGCGAGTTGATGTACATGGCGATCTCCTTGCCCGGCCCCTCGGCTTCGAGGAACAGCAGCTGCGCGCAGATGAGCGCCGACATGTTGTCGTCGATCTGACCGTTCAGAAAGACGATGCGTTCACGCAGGAGCCTGGAGAAAATGTCGAAGGAGCGCTCGCCCCGGCTCGACTGCTCGACGACGATGGGGACGAAATTGCTCATGCCGCCCTCATCATCAGTGATTGATTGTCATTGGCGGCATCAAGCGCGGCACGGGCAAAGCCTTCATGCACGATGCGCAAATGTGTGCCTCCGGCCTGGGTCGGGGTGAGTTCGAATGTGACGACGGTGTCGAGGCTTTGGCCGAAGCTGTCGCGCTCATCTTCTCGGCTCTTCCATGAGCAGCGCAGCAGCCTTTCGGGATCGGCCTCCATCACCCGGCAGTCGATATCGTCAGGCACCAGCCATCGCGCGACGAGATCGGGTTCGGTCAAGGCCCGCCAGACCTTGTCGGGTCCCTCATGGAGATCGCATTCGGTGATGATTGCATTTTCCGGCTTGTTGTCGCTGCTCATGGTTCCATTCCCTTGAGAACATCCTTCAGTCTCTCGATCCGCTCGGGCCAGAAAGCCCGGTAGCGCTCGACCCAACTCAACAGCGGCGCGATCCCCTTCGGATCGGCGCGGTAATAGGCGAAGCGGCCTTCGCGTCTCTCGCGCACCAGGCCCGCTCCCTTGAGTGCCGCCAGATGCTGCGAGATGGCCGGCTGCGATACGGCGAAATGGCTCTTCAGCTCGCCGACGCTCATTTCGCGCGCCGCCACCCGCTCCAGCACGGCACGCCGGGTGGGGTCGGCCAGCGCGCGAAAAACCTCGGATTCGATCATGGCAATCATATAAGTACATACTTATGAGAAGTGCAAGCCTCATCACAATGCCGGGAGCTCCGCTCTCCGGCATTGTCCCGGCGGCCTCAGCCCTTAAGCTCGACGGGGACGGCTTCAGGAGGACTGCCATGCGCAACAGACTGATCACCGCCCTCGCCTTCCTCGTCGGCGCAACCGCCGTCGCCTCGGCCCATCACGGCTGGGGCAGTTACGACTCGGCGAAGAAGTTCTCCATCGAAGCGCCGGTCGAGATGATCGCCTGGCAAAACCCGCACGCCCACGTGATGCTGAAATACGACAACGCGACCTGGGAAATCACTCTGGCGCCGATCTCGCGGATGCAGAACCGGGGTTTGACAGAGGATATGCTGAAGACCGGAACTATCATCATAGCGGAAGGATATCCTTCGACCCGGCGCGCGCATGAAATGCGGGCGGAGCGAGTCACCGTCGCCGGCAAGGTCTATGAGATGCGCTGACCGCTGATGTGGGACTCATTCCTCCAGGGTCTTGAATTCTCGCGTCTCGGCTTTGCCGCGCGGGGATCCGTCTGGCTATATCCCCTCGCCAATCTCGCCCATGTCGTCGGCGCGACATTGCTCGTCGGCGCCATTCTCGTCTTCGACCTTCTACTTCTGCGCCGGCGTTTCCACATGGCGACGGCCATAGCGCCGACCGCACTCGGCGTCGCGGCGACAGGCCTCATCCTTCTCCTTCTCAGTGGGCCCGTCATGTTCAGCGCCGAGGCGACAGCCTTCGGACAGAATCCGGTATTTCTGGCCAAAATGGCCTTCATCGCCGCCGGCTTCACCAATCTCGGCCTCTATCACTGGGGTGAACGGCGCGCCGTCTTGCAGCCGGCGGTTCCCGCCAATGCCCGCTATCATGCCGCCTTTTCCGCCGGCATCTGGATTCTGGCAGTCCTTGCTGGGCGCTCGATCGCTTATGTCTGAAGCTGCAGCGAGGATCAGGACAGCCTGTTCCCGTCGGCGCCGAAGAAATGCAGATGCGTTTGATCGACGGCGAGCGCAATCCGCTCTCCCGCCTTGAGATTGGTTTTGCCCTGGATCTTGAGGATGAGGAGATCGCCGCCCGTCGGCGCTTGCGCATAGATCAGCGTTTCGCCCCCCAGCCTTTCGACGAGCGAGACTTGCGAGATGAAGGCCGCCTCGCCTTCGCTGCGGGCGATGGCGAGATGTTCGGGCCTGATGCCGATGGTGACCTTCGCGCCTGGCGCCGCCGCGATGCCGGGATGGACAAGGACCCCTGGCCCTATATCGAGCCCTTTCTCCGTGACAATCGCATCGATGAGATTGATCGCCGGCGCGCCGATGAAGCTCGCCACGAATTTGTTCGCCGGCTGGTCGTAAAGCTCCATGGGCGAGCCGACCTGCTCAACCCGGCCGCGATTGAGGACAATGATGCGGTCGGCGAGCGTCATGGCTTCGATCTGGTCATGCGTGACATAGATCATGCTGCGCCGGGACAGCTGGTGAAGCTTGGCGATCTCGAGCCTGGTCTGTATGCGAAGCGCTGCATCGAGATTGGAGAGCGGCTCGTCGAACATATAGACGGCGGGATCGCGCAGCATGGCGCGCCCGATGGCAACGCGCTGCCGCTGGCCGCCCGACAGCTGCGCCGGCCGACGGTGGAGGAGACCGTCGAGCTGCAAGGTCCTGGAGACCTCAGCGATCTTGGCGGTTCGTACCGAGCCTGCGACACCACGGATCTTGAGGCCGAAGCCCATATTCTGGGCGACCGTCATATGCGGGAACAGGGCATAGGTCTGGAACACCATCGCGACATTGCGCTCAGGCGGCGGCAAGTCATTGGCGCGCCTGCCATCGAGCCTGATCTCGCCCGCGGTAACGGTCTCGAGCCCCGCCACCATGCGCAGGAGCGTGGACTTGCCACAGCCCGAAGGGCCGACAAAGACACAGAGCTCGCCGCTCTCGATGCTGAGTGTGACGTCGTGGAGAACCGGCGTGTCGCCAAAGTTCTTGTGGACATGCTCGAATTCAATTCGCGCCATGCAGTTCCCCGAGGTGGCGCGCCATGAACAATGTGTCGCCCGGCAAGTCCGGTGAAGAGAGCACTTCAAAGCCAAGGGCGTGATAGAATTCCCGCGCGCCTTCATTCTTCGGGCTCACCTGCAGGTGAAGGCCGGACGAGCCGAGCTCGGTGAGACGCTCCATCATGGTCTGCATCAGATGACGGCCGATCCCGTGCCCACGCGCTTCGATGAGAAGATCGATATGAGCATGCGAGGGGTAGGGTGCCAGAACGGCGGGAACCTCGAGGAAGGGATGATGCAGGACGTGGCGCACCCAGTCGCTGCCTCGCCAGGTCTTGGCATCGCCGCCGGGATCGCGGTGAGCCTTCTGCAGGCGCGGCAACCATTCCCGCTCGAGCCGGTCATTGAACCTGACCGTATCGAGGGCGCCGAGCAGATAGCCGATGGGTCCATGCGGACTGTCGAGCGCAAAGGCGAGATCCGGCTCCAGCACTACATAGGGTCCGACATAGACCTCGCCCAGGATATCGGGATCGTCCTGCAGGGCGGTCGCATCCCTGCCGGAATTTCCGGTCTTCAGGCAGACCCTGTAGAGCGCCGGCAGGTCGTCGGGGGTCGCGTGGCGCAATAGGTAGGACTCAAGTGACATGGCGGTAAACTCCTGTCTCGTCGCGCGGAAGGAGATGCTGGAGAGCCACGGCAAAGCCTTGTCGATAAGTATTGGGTATGCGGTCTTCATGCGGGAAGCGGGCGCCGGCTTCCGGGCCGGTCGCCAGCCAGTCGAGATAGTGGACGGTGGTCAGAAGCTCTTCGCGGCATTCCCAGAGATAAGGCTGGAACGTGTAGAAGAGATCACGGTTGCCGATCTCGGTGAGGTCGTCGAAGAGCTTCGAGACGCGGTTGAGGAAATGGCGGATGCGCTCGACACCTTCGGCAAAGCCTGCTCCCATGGGCTGCAGCAGAAGCCGGCGCGCTTCCGCGACGATCGCCGCCGATTGCGGGCCCAGGCGGAAAGGCTGGTGGAGGAGATCAGCCAGAAGCTCGACCTGGTCGAGCTCGAGCTGCCGCTCGCTCGAGGCATAGACGAAGCGCCGCCGCCAGTCGCGGCAGGAGGCCTTGAGCGCTTCCGCCTCATTATAGCCGGCATCCGACAGGAAACAGCCGAGAGTGTGGACGGCGGAGAAATTGGCCTCGAACTCGTTGTTGGGATTGGTGATGAAGCCTGAGACCTCCGCCACGATTTCGGTTTTGCGTCCGCCGAGCGGCCCGGCATAGACGCGCCTGATGTCATAATCGTTGGCGTGGAAATTCTCCCAGATCACCGGCTTGCGCCTCAGCACCTGGGCAAGTTCCCTGAGCGACTGCGCCGTGATCTCTTCCGAGACGATCTCAGGTCCCGTCCAGAAGATCTCGACACCAGGAGCGAGTCTCTCTCCGAT
The DNA here is from genome assembly GCF_011046735.1 of Nordella sp. HKS 07. NCBI lineage: Bacteria > Pseudomonadati > Pseudomonadota > Alphaproteobacteria > Hyphomicrobiales > Nordella > Nordella sp. HKS 07. The sequence continues at coordinate 260,040 of NZ_CP049258.1, forward strand.
CTCTGCGAGATAAGCCGACTTGCGCACGTCACCGCCGGCCATGCGCCCGCAATATTCGGTCGGGCAGAAGAACAGCCTGCGATCGGAGCCTAAAGCCTTCACGAAGTCCTGCATCTCGTTGACGACATGCGCCTGTGCTTCCGCAAAGGTCGAGAAGTGCTTGCCATCCTCGGGCCCGAGGATGCTCGGGACATCGTCGAAGAGCAAGGCGAAGGATCTCATGCCGATGTCGTCGAGTTGCTGCAGCTTGCGCTTGAGCACCACGGTCTCGCTCGGATCGCAATGGCGGATATCGAGACAGGGCGAGACCGCCCCCATGAGCGTCACGTTGCGCGTTTTCGCCTCGCTGGCGAGATTGACGAGGCTGCGGCTTTCCCAGCAATCGTAAAGTTCGCGCCAGCGCGCCCTGATCTTGATGTCGTCCTTGGGCGCATAGGCAAAGAGCTTCATGCCGGCTTGGCTGATCCAGTCCAGCATCTCGATGCGCTGGGCGGCCGACCAGGGCCTGCCGTAGAAGCCTTCGATGACTCCGCTGTAGAACATTTGAGCTCCGCTATTCGGCGACCGCGGCAGTGAGGCCGCGCATGACATGGCGTTGACAGATGAAATAGAAGATCATGATCGGTATGGTGGTGATGGTCAGCGCCGCGAAGATCAGGCTGTAGTCGGTGCTGTGGTAGCCCGAGAATCGCACAATGCCGGCGGGCAGCGTGCGTTTGTCGTCGTCGCTGATGAAGAGCAGCGCGAAGAGCAGCTCGTTCCAGATATTGATGGCATTGAGGATGGCGACGGTGATCATCGCCGGCTTCACCAGTGGCATCACGACATACCAGAAGACCTGGAAGCGATTGGCGCCTTCCAGCAAGGCCGCCTCCTCCATCTCGCGCTTGAGCGAGCGGAAGTAGCCGCCGAGCAGATAGGTCGTAAGCGCGATCGTCCAGGCGCCATTGGTGAGAATGAGCGCCCACAAGGTATTGATGAGGCCGAGCGCGCTCAGTTGCGTGAAGAGCGCGATGGCGACGGCGGGGGGCGGCAGGAGAAGACCAACGAGGAACAGGCGCGACAGGAGCCGACGGCCCGGGAATTCGAGTCTGGTGAAGGCATAGGCGGCCATGCTGGCGAAGAGGACCGACAGCGCCACGCCGACGCCGGTGACGATGATGGTGTTGAGAAACAGCGAGCCGAGCCCGCCCTCGATCCACGCCTTGCCGAAATTCTCCCAGCGCCATTCCGCCGGCAGGCCGAAGGGCGATCGGAAGATTTCGCGGTTCGACTTGAAGGCGGAGTACACCATCCACACCGCCGGGAAGCACATCACCGCGACGATGACCGATCCGGCCCCGAATTGCAGCCATTCGCCCGGCGTTCTGGGCTTTACGTCAATATTCGACGACATGGCTTCGCTCGGCATAGCGCAGATAGATGAGCGAGATGAGGCAGACGACGCTGGTGAGGATCACAGTGAGCGCGATGCCATAGCCCAGCTGATCATTGTCGAAGGCCTGTTTCATGATCCAGGTCGCCGGCACTTCCGTCGAATTATAGGGCTGGCCGTTGGTCATGGTGAAAAACAGATCGAAGCCGGCGAAGCCGCCCGTGACGGCGAGCAGGACCGCCACCAGCACATTCTGCTTGAGGAGCGGCAGCGTGATGTTGAAGAAGCACCAGATACCGCCCGCCCCCTCGAGCCGCGCCGCTTCATAAAGATGACGCGGAATGCGCCGGAGCGCCGCGAAGAACAGGATCATATAGAGGCCGGCGAACTTCCATCCCGACACCAGCATGACACAGAGGAGCGCGGTAGCCGGCTGTGACAGCCACGGCTGTGCCCAGTCGGCGAGTCCCAGTCCTTTCAGCGATGCATTGATGATGCCGGTGCGATAGTCGAAGACGAAGGTCCACAGCACGCCCGCCGCCGACATCGACAGCACCACGGGTGAGAAGAACAGCGCCCTGAGTAGCGCGAAACCGGGCCTGTCGCTGTTGAGCAGCACCGCCATGAAGAGGCCGAAACTCACTTCGAAGACGAGAGTGCCCAGTATGTAGAGCGTGACATGCAGATAGGAGGCGAGGTGAATCTTGTCGGCGAAAGCACGCTCGAAATTGGCGAAACCGATCCAGCGGGCCTGGCTGATGCCGTCCCAGTCGGTCATCGAAAAATAGACTGAAGACGCGAGCGGCCAGATCACGAAGGCGGCATAAAGGACAAGCGCCGGCGCGACGAAGATCAACCCCGTCGCACCGGCCCTTATCGCTCCTGTCGCACCTGCAGAATTCGAAACTTTCGCTGCGCCGACCGTCATCGTCACGGCTTGCGCATGGACTTGACGCGGTCGTCGAGCCAGACAAGCGCGTCCTTGGGCGATTTCTCGCCGCCCGCCACATAGGCGGCGGCCTGGTAATAAGCCTCCGCGACTTCGACCGGATAGGTCGTGTCGGGCGGCGGCACCAGCGAGCTGGCGCTGTTGAGAAGATCGGCCATCGCCTTTGTCTTGGGATCGAGCTTGGCCTTCTCCATTGCGCCCTTCACCGGGCTGAAGCTGCCGGCTTCCGCCCATTTGACCTGGTTCTCGGGACTGGTGAAGAAGCGCAGGAAGGTAATCGCCTGCTGCGGATTCTGGCTCTTGGGGCTCACCGCGAAGCCGGTGAGCGTGCCGATGACGCTATCCTTCAGGGGATGCGCCGGGTCGATGAGCGGCGTGTTGAACTCGTCATAGTCGAAGTCCTTCTCGGCGAGTTCCGCCGCCGAGGAGACGAGCCACGAACCGATCGGATGCATGGCGGCAGCGCCCTGGAAGAAGGTGCTCATGGCCGGATCGGCGCCGAGACCGGCGATATCCTTGTTGAAGCCGCCGGCCTGGCGGATTTCGTCGATGAGCATCAGCGCCTTCTCGAAATCGGGCGTGTTGAAGGGCTTCTCGAGCCGGAAGGCCGCTTCATAGTCACCGGGCGGCACGACGCGCGAGGCAATATGGGATGCCCAGTTGCCGAGCGGCCAGAGTTCCTGGTTGCCGATGACGAAAGGCGTCTGATTGGCGCCGGCGAGCTTCTTGGTGAGATCGATGAGCTCGGCCCAGTTCGCGGGCGGCGTTACGCCGGCGTCCTTGAAGATCTGCTTGTTGTACCAGATGACATTGGTGACATCGAGCGTGATGGGCACCAGATAGGGCTTGCCGTCACTGAGCACGCCCATCTGCTGCGAGAAGGCGGGCGCGATGAAGCTGTCCTTCCAGCCGTCCGTGCCGAGCGCCTCTGAGAGATCCATGGCGAAGCCCTCGCGCGCGTCGCGCTGGATGGGAGCGCCCGCCCATTGGAAATAGATCTCGGGCGGCGAGGAGCTCTTGAGCTGGGTGATGAGGCCGGTGTCGGAATAGAGATCGTCGTCATAGACGATCTGTTTGATCTTGATGTCGGGATGCGCCGCTTCGAAGGCGGCGACAATGGCGTCGAAGACTTCCTTCTGCGCGCCACCCGTCATGGAATGGGTGATGCGCACCTCGGTAGGTGCCGCCGCCGACGGGAGTGACGCGCTGCCCCAGGCCGCCGCACTCAGGGCCAGGAGAGAGAAAGCACGGCGCGTCAACACGTTTGTCCTGAGCGGCATCACGACCTCCATTTTGGTATGTTTTTGGCATGGTATCGGACTGTTGGATAACCGTCCAGTGGGTGCGACGCCTTATCCATAAATAATCTCGAAAATTGAATCTGGACTTAAAATATTGATTTTACTACCATCACAAAATTACATTAGGTTAGAAATACATCTCATCATAACACCTCCTGCATGCACGCCAAATTCATACCAGTGTTGTCTTGCCCAGCCGGCCAGATTAAGGTGGCCCCCGAATCTCACTTAGGTGCCGATGACTGAAACCCACGAAATCCGCCGCCGTATGGACCGCCTGACGGGCCCCTTGGGCGTCCGCCTCGTGATGGCGATGACCTCGGCGATCGAGGATCGCACCCTGGGGCCCGGGCAGCCTCTGCCGGCGGAGCGTGACTTCGCGGCCGACCTCGGCGTCTCGCGCTCGACCTTGCGCCAGGGTCTGGAACAGCTGGCTAAGGACGGCTATGTGGCGACCCGGCCGGGTGCCGGCACCTTCGTCGCCCAGCGCATCCTGAAGCCCATCACCCGGCTTACGGGCTTCACCGACGACATGCTGAGCCGCGGCCTCAAGCCCTCCTCTCAAATCCTCGGCTGCAAGGTGATGCCGGTGCCGCCCGAGATTTCCTTTCGCACCGGTCTGCCGCTCGGCACCGAAGTGATGATGCTGACACGCTTGCGCCAGGCGGATGGCGAAGTGATGGGCTATGACCGCTCCATCTTCCCCGTCCAGGCCGTAGGCGCCGATTTCGACGGCACCGGCTCGCTTTATGCCCGCATGGACGCGCGAGGTGGACGGCCTCGCCGCATCCTACAGAGCCTCAAGGCCGCCGGTGCGCCGGAAGACATCGCCCGCCATCTGGGCGTGAAACCGGGCACCGCGGTGCTCGCGATCCACCGCATCGGATATGGCGTGCAAGGCAATGCGCTCGAGGACGCCATGAGCTGGTACCGGGGCGACCGCTATGAATATATTGCTGAAATAACAGGGTGACTTGATGACGACGCTGATCGACGAATATTGCGACAACATCACGGGGATGTTGAAGAAGCTTGTCGCCACGCAGCGCGGCGCCCTGGCGAGCGCCCAGGACTGGGTCGCGGAAGCGTTGGCGCAAGGAGGACTCGTCTATGTCACCGGCAGCGGCCATTCCCATATGATCGCCGAGGAAGTCTTTTACCGCGCCGGTGGGGCGGCGGCGGTGCAGGCGATCCTCGACCCTGCCCTCATGCTGCATCAGGGCGCCCAGCGCTCAACCGTCCTCGAAGCGGCTCGAGGGCTACGCCGAGATCGTGCTCGATGATTATCCGATCGGCCCGAAGGATGTCCTGTTCGTCGTCTCGAATTCGGGCCGCAACGCCTTTCCGATCGAGGCGGCGCTGCACGCCCGCGAGAAGGGCGCCAAGGTGATCGCCATCACCTCGGCCGACCATGCGGCGCGTGTCACTTCGCGCCATCAGAGCGGCAAGATGCTCGCCGATGTCGCAGACCTCGTCATCGACAATCAGGCGCCATATGGCGATGCCTGCCTCAGCATTCCCCATTCCGACAAGCGCATGGGCTCGACGTCGACGATCTCCGGCGCCTTTATCGTCAATGCGGTGATGGCGGGAGCCGTCGCCAATCTCAGCGGGCGCGGGATCTCCGTCGATGTCTACAGAAGCGCCAACTCGTCCGGCGAGGCGAAGGAGATGAGCGACATCATCGCCCGCTGGCGCCCGCGCATCCGCGGGCTGTAGGCGCGCTCTAATCCCGCAGCCTCTCGATCTCCACGCCGACGCTGCGGGCGTTGGGGATGATATGCGGCTTCTCGATGCGGACCCTGGCCGCCATTACGCGCTTGTCGCGCAGGCAGGCCGCGGCGATGAGCTCGGCCAGCGTCTCCGCCAGGCCTACATGGCCCGCCGCCACGATCTCCTCCACCTTGCGCACCACGATCTCATAGCTCACGACATTCTTGATGTCGTCGCTCAGGGGATCGTCTCCCTCCTTCACCGAAAGGTCGATATTGACCACGATCTTCTGCGGCGTGGTCTTTTCTTCAGGATAGATGCCGAGCAGCGCGTCCACTTTCAGGTCCTTGACGAAGACATGGCGCAGTCGCGCTTTTCCGCTCGCCACATGATGGGTGATCTTGGCTTCGTCGCTCATTGCCTATTCTTCCACTTCGGTGACATCACGGGTCTGCCATAAGAGATGCTGGCCGCCGTCGAGCACGATCATCTGGCCGGTCATCGCCGGCGCCGACAGAATGTATTTCACGGCGGCGGAGATCTCCTCGGGCGACGTGCCGCGCTTCAGAAGCGTGAGACGCGCCTGCCTGGCGAAATCCTGCTCGTCCATCCGCACATTGGGAAGCGCCGGCCCGGGCCCTATGGCATTGACGCGGATGCGGGGCGCGAGCGCCTGTGCGAGCGTTCTCGTTACCGTCCACAATGCCGATTTGCTTGCCGTGTAGGAGAAGAATTTGGGCGTCAACTTCCAGACGCGCTGGTCGATGATGTTGATGATGTTGCCTTGCGCGCCCGTCGGCAGCTGAGCCGCGAAATGCTGCGACAGGAAGACCGGCGCCCTCAGATTGGTATCGAGATGGGCCGCCCAGCTGTCGAGCGTCACCGACCCCGCCTCATCGGGCTCGAAGCGTGAGGCGTTGTTGACGAGGCAGGTCAAGGGTCCGAGCGCCTTCGTCGCCTCGGCGACCAGCCGCTCAGGCACCGACGCCTCGGCAAGATCGCCCTGGACGATGGCGCTTCGGCCACCCTCGGCCTCGATCCCAACTTTGAGCGTCGTCGCATCCTCCAGCGAGCTATTGCAGTGGATCGCGACAGCCCAGCCGTCGCGCGCGAGATCGAGGGCGATGCGCCGCCCGATCCGGCGCGCCGCGCCGGTGATCAGGACGGCGCCGGCAAAGTCGCGTCGTTCAGTCATGCGTAGTCAGGAACCTTCACGGCTGCTCGTTGAGCGGAGAGCACTCTGTCTGGAGCAGATCGGGATAGATGTCAAAGCCGCGCATCAGGAGCTTGATGCGCAGGCCATAGGAGGTGATCGTGCAGCGGCTGACCGCCACCGGCACCGAAGCCGCGACATAATCCGGGAAGAACAGGCCACGGCCGCTCAACAACGACCAGACTTCGTTGAAATTGCTGGCCCGGATACGGAAATACATGCTGTTCTGGTCGGTGCAGGGCAGCGCGTGGCAGCCTTGCACCGAATGCTCGTTCTCATGCGGCAGGATTTCCTGCGAATTGGTCAGATAGACGACTTCGCCCCGCTTGACGGTGGTGAGGAACAGGATGCCGTGAAAGAGGAAGACGACCGCCGGAATGAACAGGTACCAGGCGAAGACCGCAGACAAAGCGAGGAAGATGCCGCCACGTGTCTTGGAGAACTGCCGCTCCTGCCGCTCATCCTCGTAATAGACGGCCTTGTCCCACAGAAGCCGGTAGAGATGCCAGAGCCAGGAGACGGGCTTGAACAGGAGACGCGCGGCCGGTCTCACAATATGGGCATAGATCCAGCCCACGGCCTGCACGAACTGGAACAGAAACCTATGCAATGCGGTCAGATTGTATTGCGTACGCCCCGTCCACGAGCGCGAGTGCACTTTTGCCCGCTCATCCGCCCGTTCCTCGAGCTTCTTCTTAAGTGCTTCAACCTCGTCGCGCAGGTTGCTCATGTCTCTTTGATCTCGAAGGCCCGGTGCTTCGGATTGTAGGTCAGGTCGAGCGCGCCGCGCTTATCGCTCTCCAGGATCATATTGACGATGATCGGCTCGATATTCGCCTGGATGAAGCCCGGCAGGCCGCGCGCGCCGATCGCCGGGTCGTAGTGATCCTTGCAGAAGGCCTTGAGGTCGGCCTCGGGCACCGTGACCTTGATGCCCTCCTGCGTGTAGGTGCGGTCGATGCTGTCGAACTCGCGCCGCACGATCTTCTCGATGGAGGGTAGATCCAGCTTGCTGAAGCAGATGATGTTCTGGCGGCCGGCGAAGCGGTTGAGGAATTCCGAGCGATAGGTCTTCTCGATCTCCCGGATCGCCTCGGCATTCGCCTCCTTGGCGGTGAGCTTCGGATCGAGGAAATGCGGCTGGCCGATATTCGTCGTCATGACGATGATGGCGTCGGAGAAGGAGACGGTGCGCCCGACATTGTCGGTCAATCGCCCGTCCGACAGGATCTGCAGGAAGACGTTGAAGACGTCTGGATGCGCCTTCTCGATTTCATCGAAGAGCAGGATGCGCAGCGGGTTCTTCCGCATGGCATTGGTCAGGATGCCGCCCGCCTCGAAACCTTCGTAGCCGGGCGGCGCACCGATGAGCCGCGAGACGGCGTGCTTCTCCATGTATTCAGACATGTCGAAGCGGGTGAGCGCCTTCTCGTCGTCGAGCAGGCTCGCGGCCAGCGCCTTGGCGATCTCGGTCTTGCCGACACCCGAAGGTCCCAGGAACATGAAGGAGGCCTGCGGCTTATCCGCGTTGCGCCGACCCACCCGGGCGGTCTTGACCGCATTGGACAGCACGCGCACCACATGGTCCTGGCCGAAGATCCGCTTCTTGAGCTCGGCTTCGAGGTTGCGCAGCTTCTCTCGCTCATCCTCGTTGAGCTTGCTCACCGAAATGCCGGAGATCTGGCTGAATTCGCGCAGCACGATGTCGCGCGAGAGCTCGAGATGGTCGTTCAGCTGCTTGGTGAGGGCGTCGAAGGCCGCGCGGTTGGTCGCGATCTCGCTCTGAAACTTCCCGATGCGGTCGCGCAGGCCCCGCACCTCGTCGGATTCGATCCCGGCGCCAGTGGCGAGCCTGGCGAATTTGGCGATGCGGCCGGTGATTTCGCTCACCTGGTTTTCGGGCAATTTCCGTGCCTCCGCTTCGGAGGCCATCTGTTTGTCGAGTTCCTCCTCGAGCTCGAGCACGGCGATCTCACCGTCGCGCTGGCGCTTGTACAGCGACTTGATCCTCTCCTGGCTTTCCGACCAGCTCGCCTGCGCCTGTGCCATCGCGGCCTCTGCTTCGGCGATCTGCTGTGCGCTCTTGGCCAGCTTTCTGGCGGCTTCCGCCTCGGCGAGGCCATGCGCCTTGCGATGGGCGCCGAGCCTGTAGGTCGCGAGCGCCCGGTCGAGCAGTGACACGCTGCGCTCGGGCTGCGCCCGGCTCATGCCGGCATCACGCGAGCGGTATTTCGAGGTGAGCTCGATGGCGGTGCGGATGGCGCTCTCGGCGATCCTGATCCGGTGAAATTCATTCAGATGCTCGGCCCGCTCGCAGACGATCTCGAACAAGGCGTCGCCCTCGGGCTCCCCCAGGTCGACGAGCGTGAACAGCTCCCGCAAGTCCGAATGGCTCTTCAGGATGATGTCGAGATCTTCATCGCGCGCCTCGAGGATCACTTGCGTTTTCTTCGACTTGATGGCGAGACAGAGCGCGTTGATGAAATGCAGCGTGCCGATATTGCGCGCCGCCTCGATGAAGTCGCGCGTATCCTCGATGATCAGGACGGAATCCGGAGTGCGGTCGAGCGTGCCCATCACCCGCTGGAAGGAATCCCGGATGACGACCGGGTCGCCCGAGGAGAACAGCGCATCGGTGTCGAGCCAGAAGAAGCGCTTGTTGACGATGTCGAATGGCGCATCCGGATCGTGCTTGCTGGCTTGCAGGCCCATGCACAGGGCGGTGCAGCCGACCCCGCCCGGCCCCACCAGCAACACGGAATTTGCCATGTTGCGGACCAGGATCGAGGAGAGCTTCTTGAGCTCGCTGGCGCGTCCGACCAGGCGGAATTTCGGCGCCTTGGCCAGATAGTCTTCCCCTCGGGTGAGAAAACTCATCGCCCTCCTGCTCCCGCGTTTCTCTAATGCTGGCCCAGCTTGAAGGGTGACGGCGTGGCGCCTGAGACATCAGACTGGACGTCCACCCTTTGCGGGCGCCCCACATCGGCATGGACCGCGATCGCAACATGCACGTCGCCTTGCACATCCTCGGCGAGCTTCTTCAGTTCGTCGAGCTTGGCGCGCATGTCGGTGAGGCCTTCGCGCGTGATGCTGGTGGCAGCGCGCACCACCTCACCATAGGCGCCGAGATCGTCGATCGCCTTGGAGAGATCGCTGTTCTGCTCTTCGATGCCCATGGCGATGCGGATGCTTTCCTTCTGCGCCACCTTGTTGGTGTTGGCCGCCATCTGCTGCAGCGTGTCCTTGGCCATGGCCGACGCTTCGCCGAGTGCCGCCGAGGAGACCGCCTGAAGCACGACGCTCAGGCGGTCGGCGACGCCCGAAATGCCCTGGCTGTGCATGGCGCGCGCCTTGATCGTCTGCTGGTCGACCGCGTCCTTCATCGTCTTGATGCGGATGGCGCCCGAGGTCAGGTCGGCATAGGTCGCCATCGTGTCGGCGGCGGAGGCATCGAGCATGGTGATGTGCTGCTCCACCGCCATCTTCTTCTGCTCTCGCGCCATCTGCGCGATCATGTCCTCAGTGCCCTGAGCGGGTGGCTGCAGCGTGTCACGGGTCTTGAGATTAGCGTCGGCCGCCTCCTTGATCCCTTCATTCATGATGGCATAGACCGTGCCCATCATATTGTTGGCGTCGAACAGGTTCTCGACCTGATCGTTCATCTTGGACAGATGCTCGCGCACCGAGCCGACGCGTGTCTTCGCCGTGGTCACGAAATTCACCGCCGCATCGACCAGATCCTTCTGGCGCTGCTTGTGGTCGTCGGCGCTGATGTCGAGAAGCTCGCGCAGCTTCTTCTTCTGCTCCACATATTCACCGAGCTCGCTCTCCGTCGGCGTCTGCTCGTCCAGCTGATGGATCTCGTCCGAAAGAGTGTCGAGCGAGTCGACGACCCATTTCAGCTCTTCGTTCTTGCGCGCGATCGCGATGCGCGCCTCCTCCTTGACGCCCCCGAGGCCGAAGAAGCTGCGCTGCTCGCCCAGCGCCGCGATATCGGAATGGATGGCTTCGACCTTCGATTTGAGCTGGCCGAACTCCTGCTGCTTCTCCTCTTTGAGACGCAGAAGCTCCTCCTCACGCTTCCTGTCGCGCAGGATCTCCTGGAAGGCGTCGAGGGTGAGCCCGTTGGTGCGCAGCGTGTAGACCGCATCGATGATGTCGGTCAGCGGCTGCATTCTCTCGTCGAACTGGATCAACGAGCTGTTGAGATCGTCATAGACCTGTTTCAGCTCCGCGAAGGTACCGGTATCGGTGAGCCGGATGATCTCCTGCGCCATTTCCTCGCGCTGGCTCTGGAGATACTCCTTGAACAGCTCGAATTCCTTGATGCGCTCGCGGTTCTGCTCCTTCGTGCCTTCGAAGGTGAGAATCTTGGCGACTTCCGCCCGCTTCGCCTCGGGCTTGGTGTTCTCGGCAAACATCACCTTGAAGAAGCTGTTGGCCGCGATGTTGGCGAAGCGTGGATCGGCGCTGGCCTCGGTCTTGGCCGCCTTGCTCTCAGCCTGGCGCGCCCGCACGGCGGTGGTCAGGACATCGGAAACGTCAGTCTTCTGCTGAAGTTTAGGCTTCGCGGCGTCGGCCATCTGGTCCCCTCCTGACAGAATGTCGCAGGGTCACATATAGGGGGAAGTCCCATTCCGTCCAGTAAGGGCCACACAGAAATTTGTGTGGCACCGGTCCTTGCAGGGACCGGTGCCACCTCACAAATATTGTTGTTTCGGCGCACGCACCGCCCGATTGCCCTTACTTGGGCATCAGGATCACATAGTGCTTGCGCACTTTCTCGACCGTTTCCCAGGTCCCCTTGAAGCCGGCCGGAATGATGAAGCCGTCGCCCGCCTTGAGCGTCCACTTCTTGCCCTTGTCGCTGGTGAGAACGGCCTTGCCTTCGATGAAGTGGCAGAATTCCCACTCCTTGTAGGCGACCTTCACCTTGCCCGGCGTCGATTCCCAGATACCCGAATAGAGCCGGCCTTTCTCACCCTTGAAGTGGTTCCAGGTCTTGGTCTTGTACGGCCCTTTGATCAGCGAAGGTCCGCTGCCCTGCCCCTTCTCAACCTTCGGCGCCGCCTTGCCGGTGGTTTTCATGACGATGATGTCGGCCATTCTGATCTCCTCTTATTGGCTGATTCCTGAGTGTCATAGCCCAACTTCGCCGATTCGACCGCGTGCGGCGCGTTTTCCCCCGCAAGCGCCCACCAAGGTGGAGCACCGAGATAGTGGGAAACCCGCGCGCCCGAACTGGTCCTGACGCAAATACAGGGTAGATACAGCGAAATTCGAGAAAATGCCCATTTCGCTTCAGCATATCCCCGCCATCGCAAGACCTGACAGGGCCCTTAGCCCGTTAACTGCAGGCGCCGGGCCGAAAGGCATTCATCAGCCGTATTTGATTGGACATTCGCAGTCCGGTCCAGCTTTTGCCGCGCGACAAGCCCATCGAGCCAGGTGACATCGAGCTGGGGAACAGCGCTTAGGAGGGTTTCGGTGTAGTCGACATACGGGGGCGACATGATCTCCGAGCGACGTCCGGCCTCGACGATGCGGCCGTTCTTCATCACTACGATCTGGTCGGCCATCGCGGCCACGATCTTCAGATCATGCGTGATGAATATGTAGGTTGTGCCCGATCGCTCCTGAAGGCGGGCGAGCAGGTTTAACACGCCCTTCGCCACGAGCGGATCCAGACCGGAGGTGATCTCGTCGCAGATCACAAGGTCCGGTTCGGCCGCGAGCGCCCTTGCGATGCAAACCCGTTGCTTCTGGCCCCCCGACAGTTCCGATGGGAAACGATCAGCCAAGTCGCGAGCCAGCTCCACCTGTTCGAGCAGATCGCCGACACGTGCTCCAATTTCGGGGCCCTTCAGATTGTGATAGAGCTGGAGCGGCCGGCCGATGATCTCGGTTACCGTATGCCGGGGGTTCAGCGCGGTGTCCGGCGACTGGTAAATGAGTTGGATGCGACGAAGCGTATCGAGCTTTCGCATATCAAGGCGTTTCGCCAGGAGCGCGCCTTCGAAGACGACTTCGCCGTTCATCGACTTGAGAAGCCCGGTTATCGCACGTGCCAGCGTGGATTTGCCCGAACCCGACTCACCGACGATCGCGGTCGTGCGTCCCAAGGGCACGGATATGGAAACGTCGTGAAGTATCTGCTTGCGGCCGTAGAAGGCGGATACCGAATTCACCGTCAGGATCGGCGGCTTCCCCTCGCGTTCCGGGCGTTGTTCCGGATCGGCGGCGAGCAGACGCCTGGTGTAGTCCGCCTTCGCGCCGGAGATCATGGCCTTGGTTTCGCCCTCCTCGACCATGCCGCCATGCCTGAGCACGATGATCCGGTCGGCGATCTGCGCCACCACAGGAAGGTCGTGGGTGATATAGAGGGCGGCGGTGCCCAGCGCCCGCACCGCATTGCGGATGGCGAGCAATACGCCAACCTGCGTTGTGACGTCGAGTGCGGTGGTCGGTTCGTCGAAGACGACGAGGTCGGGATCGCCCGCCATCGCCATCGCAATCATCGCGCGCTGGAGCTGGCCGCCGGAGACCTGGTGTGGATAGCGGTTCCCGAAGGACTTGGGATCGGGCATGCCGAGAAGCTCATACAGCTGCTCGGCCTTTCGCCTCGCCACCTCGCGATTCACGCTTCCGTGGCATGTGAAGACTTCCACGAACTGATCAATCAGACGGTGCGCCGGATTGAAAAAAGCTGCCGCCGACTGCGCCACATAGGATATCTTGATGCCCCTGAGCGCACGTAGTGGTCCGCTCGGCATGGTGAGCAGGTCCTGGCCATCATAGAGAACACGCCCGCCGCTGAATCGGCATCCGGGCCTCGCATAGCCGAGAGCCGCGAGGCCGATCGTCGATTTGCCGGCTCCCGATTCGCCGATGAGGCCGATGACCTCGCCGCGGTTGAGCGTGAAGCTCACTCCCCTGACGATCTCGCGCCATTCGCCGGAGCTCTCGCCCTCTATGCGCAAGCCGTCGACGACAAGCAACGGACTGTCAGCTTGCCGTTTCTTGTCGAAGTTACTTCTGATCATTGCGAAGCCCGCTCGATAGGTCGAGGAACCAGTCAACGACGTAGTTGACGCCCACCGTCAGGATCGCGATCGCGGCCGCAGGAAGCAGTGGCGTGATGTCGCCGTAGGTTATGAGGGTTGCGTTGTCGCGCACCATCGATCCCCAGTCGGCGCTCGGCGGCTGGATGCCGAGACCGAGGAAGCTGAGCGCGCTGATCAGCAGGAACACGAAGCAGAAGCGAAGCTCGAACTCGGCGACCAGAGGCGCCATGATGTTCGGCAAGATTTCCCTGCGGATGATCCACCAGCGCCGTTCCCCACGCAACTTCGCGGCCTCGATGAATTCCATCACCGCGACGTTCATGCCGAGCGCCCGTGACAGGCGATAGACGCGTGTCGCGTCGAGCGCGGCTATCACCGCGATGAGAAGAGGAATGGACATGCCGAAGATCGTGAGCAGGAACATGGCGAAGATCAGTTGCGGAATGGCCATGAGGACATCGACAAAGCGAGACAGGATGTGGTCGATCCAGCCGCCGGCCGCTGAGGAAAGGAGACCCAGCAGGCCTCCGATCAGAAAAGCCAGGATCGTGGACAAGAAGGCGATTCCGATCGTGTTCCTCGCACCATAGATCAGACGGCTCAGCATGTCGCGGCCGAGGTTGTCGGTGCCGAGAAGGAACTGCGCTCCCCAAGGCTCAAACTCCCTGGCGACGATCTGGCCTTCTTTGAATGGAGCCAGGAACGGAGCGAACACGGCGACCGAGACGTAGAGCGCGATCACCAGAAGTCCAAGCTTGGCGCTCCATGGCGCCTTTGACAGAGCCGATAGCCAGCGCCGAAGCTTGCGATTCTGCTGGACGGCGGCCTGTGCGACATTTCTTGCGCGCGTCGCCGGCTCCTTGAATGACATTCCAAGTTCTTCCATCGACGCTCCTCAACGGTGCAGCAGACGCGGGTTGGTCACTGTGGCCAACACATCGGCGAGAATGTTCAACGTGATGTAAGTCGTCGCGAAGATCAGGCTGCATGCCTGCACGACCGGAATGTCCCGCTTCGCCACGCTGTCGACCATCAATTGGCCAAGGCCCGGATAGACGAAGACGACTTCGACAACGACCACGCCGACGATCAGGTAGGCGAGGTTTATGAGAACTACGTTGATGATGGGCGCAAGCGCGTTCGGCAGCGCATGGCGCGTCATGATGCGGAGACGGCCTGCCCCCTTGAGCTTCGCCATCTCGATGTACGGGCTGGACAGCACCCCGAGAAGCGCGGCTCGCGTCATCCGCATCATATGGGCGACGACCACCAGAGTGAGCGTCAGAGCCGGAAGGAACATGCTTTGCAGCCACTGAGGAAACGACGTAACGTCGACCCGTGCGAGGCTCGGAAACCAGCCCAACTGCACCGAGAAGAACAGGATCAGGATGTAGGCTACGAAGAACTCGGGGAAGGAAATCGAGGTAAGCGCCGCCAGGTTGGCACCGCGGTCGAATTTTCCGTTCCGGAACAGCGCCGTAGCGATGCCCAAAACGATCGCCAAAGGCACCGACATGGCCGCTGCGAGAGCCGCCAGCGAAAGCGTGTTCATAAGGCGCAGCGAGACCAGCTCGGCTATCGGTCGGTTGTTGGCGAGCGAAACGCCAAGATCGCCCTGCGCGATGCTCGACAGCCACGCCAGATAGCGCTGCACCACGGGCAGGTCGAGGCCGAGCCGCTCGCGGAAGGCGGCGATCGTCTCGGGTGTTGCCGACTGCCCGAGAATCTCGGTTGCGATGTCTCCCGGCAGCGCCGACACGCCCAGGAAAATGATCAGCGAGACAAGCCAAAGGGTGATGATGCCCGAGGCGATTCTCGTCGCGATGAGTTTGGCGATCGTGTTCATGTTATCGGCCGGGACGCGGCGCGCTGCAAGCGCGCCGCGATACGGATGGGTTATCCAATGCGTTCGAGGAAGGCCTTGACCGGCGGGGCGACCCGCTCGGTGGCCTCGATCAGGATCGCGTGCTTGAGGCCGTCGAGGATGACCAGCTCCGAATCCGGGAGCGCCGCGGCGATCTGTTTGTTGAGGCGGGGATTACAGCCTCCATCCAGTTCGCCGGTGAGCACCAGGGACGGCGCCGTCACTTCGTGCAGCCAGGGCTCCATCTCCGTCTCCGCGTAGATGTCGAAGACATTGAGGAAGACGTCCGGATTGGTCTCCATGACCTGGCGCTTGCGCCATTCAATGACGTCTGGCCGCGCCGCCGCGAATTCGTCGGTGAACCAGCGTGCAGTCAGAGTGTCGAGCACCTGGCCGATACCCTTCTCGCGCATCGCGGCGACGACCGCCTTGACCTTGGCGCTGTCGTCCTCCGTGCGGAAGGCGGCCGTCGAATAGAGGCCGAGCGACAGGACACGATCAGGGTATCGCCGGGCGTAGGCCGGACCAATCATGCCACCGAGCGAGTGGCCAGCGAAATGCGCCTTTTCTATACTGAGCTTCGCGCGCAGCGCCTCGAGATCATCGACCAGCTCATCAAGGCCAAACCGGCTCCCCGGCAACGGCGACTCGCCATGGCCGCGGAGGTCGTAGGCGACGCAGGTGAAGTCGCCCTTCAAATGCTCGGTCAGCTTGCTCCAGGCGGTCTTTCGGGCGCCAATGCCGTGGATGAAGAACAGGGCGGGCCCCTTCCCCTCGACGGTATAGGCGCAATCAATCGCATTACCCATGGCGGCGCCTCACTTGCTCGGTTGCGCCCGCTGGTCGGGATAGAGATCGGAGCAGAGTTCGCCGCCGATCGACCAGTTCGACTTGTCGGTATCCTCGAAAATGATCCAGACCGATTGGGGCTTGCCGCCACAGACCTGGACATACCCGTCGGTCAGGACCTTCGCGAGCTGGCGCTTCTGTTCGACCGTGCGCCCCTTGAACATGTCAACCTTGATAACTGGCATTCGACTTCCCTTTGTCTTGATTAAGCAACGAATTTCCGGCGCGCGTCCGTGAAGTGCGGCATCACCTGCACGGCGAAGCGCTCCATCATGTCCAGCGTGTCGGACTGACTCTGGCCGAAGTTGGAGGTCATGATGACCTCGTCGATCCCGGCCTCCACATAGGTGCCGAGTCGGTCAACCATCTCCCCGGCTTCACAGATCAGCAGACTGCGCCCCAGTTCCTCTATCGTCTGTTTGCGCGGAATCGCCTTGATAAGCCCTTTCTCGACGATTCCCGGCCCACTCCAGACATTATCGAAACGGCTGTAGTAGTCGTGAGCACGCTCGAGCTTTTCCCGGGCGTCCGCCGCGTTCTTCGCGAGGAACACACCACGCTGGAGCGACAAGCGGTTCGCGGCATTCTTGTCTCCCTCGGCCTTGCCGCGGTGGAAAGCTCTCGTCTGTTCCAGAAGAACCTCGTGGGACGCGCCGAGCGGCGTCGTCTGCACATGGTAGCCCTTCTTCGCCGTATGGTAGATGCCTTCGGGCACCATGACGGCCAGCATGAGCTCGACCGGCCGTTCAGGTCGCGGCATGACGGTGATTGGCTCGAACTTGTAGAACTCGCCGTCCCAGGACACGTCCTCGCGGGTGAGAAGCGCCTCCAGAACAGCGAACGATTCCGCGAATTTTCGCTTGAGCTCGGTCATCGGCACTCCCAGCCGTTCGATCTCATAGGCGAAGGCTCCGCGGCCCACGCCAAGCACAAGCCTTTCCTCGCAGAGGATAGCGGCCTGCACCACCTCGCCCGCAAAGACTCGCATGTCGCGGATCGGCAGGACAGCGATGGACGTGACGATCTCGATCGACTTCGTCACCGAAGCGACCTTTACGGCCATCTGCAGCGGCGAAGGCACCAGCAGAATATTGATCAGATGGTGCTCGGGAATCGAGATCCCGCGGTACCCGCATGTGTCGGCCTGCACCGCCTGCTCGACCATATCCTTGTAAAGGCGGGTACCGCCGTAGGCGGGGTCGGGCAGATAACTGGACAGGAAATGGTTGAAGTGCATCTTTTCAGAATCCTTGTCGTGTTGCGGAGTAGGTCGGCGTGGCCGACGGTTCGGGAAGCCATTGGGTCCAATGCATTGCCTTTCCGCCGAGCGGTGACACGCGGCCACCATCTGACGTGTCGTAGTAGAGACCAAAACAGCCGGCGGCGCGCTCGCGGAAGAACCTTTGGAGCAAGCCTTCGCTCATCGCGCCCCGCACCAGCTTCCAGGGCTCGTCGGCCTCGCCGAAGTAACCGACCTCGACTCCCTCCTCCGGGGCCTGCCGCAGGTCGGCCCTGGCGCTCTCCATCGAGAAGATCAGGGTCATGTGGCGGTCACCCAATTCCTGGAAAAGGGAGTACAGGAAGGACGACTGAGCGGAGGCGCCGAGCCTGGTGAAGAGGTCTTCAAGCAGCTTGCTGTGCGGCTCCCCCTGCGCGGCCGCCCTCCGGGGTATCTCCCAGTGAGGAGAACCTGGCCGCCGGCAGAGCAGGACCTGACCGTCGACGTCGAGCAGTCCGCCAACTACAAGCGGAGAAGACAACCGCTCGAGCTGGCGCTCCACGAGACCAAAGGAGACATATCCGCCCTTGAAGAAGCCCAAGGGCAGCCCGGCACCCGTGGTGAACTTGGTCACATTGCCCAGGAGAATGACGTGATCGCCCGCGTCGATCAGCTCATGGCGTGAGCAGAGCATCACCGCGAGAGCCCCGTTGACATAGGGGGAGCCGTCGACGGCAAGCAACCGCAGGGCCTCCTCCTTCGCCGCGCTTCGCGTCGCGAACACGCTCGATAACTCGCGCTGCCAGTCGCCCAGAATGCTGACGCTGAACTCAGGTACCGTCGAGAAGACGTCGTAGCTCAACGACGCCTTGGCGAGGCACACCAGGATCAGCGGTGGATCAAGGGAAACCGACGTGAACGAGTTCGCCGTAAATGCGCGAGTCGATCCATCCGCGGCCCTGGCAGCGACAGCGGTCACGCCCGTCATGAACGAACCGAGCATGTCTCGGAACGCACGCCGATCGCAATCGGCGGCGGTCTGCCACACGATCTCGGGCATCTTTCATCTCCATGATAAATGAGCGTAGCGCGCCGGGCGCGCTACGCTGTCGGTTCAGGCGATCCACCAGCGCTCGATCGCCTTCATGCCGTCGAGCGGCAGGTCGGCGTTCTGCCTTTCCGGCGTGCGCACATTCTCGGCCATCGCGTTGACGTAGTTCATGAACATCGGCACGATCGTTGCGCCGTCCTCGTTCAGGACCCTCTGCATCTCGCCATACATCTCCTTCCGCTTCGCCTCGTCCTTTTCAGGACGGGCTTCCAAGAGAAGCGTGTTGAAGCGCTCATTATCCCACCGGGTGTCGCCGAAGGATGCGCCCCTGGCGTAGATCATCGAGAACACCGCGTCCGGTGTCGAGCGGCCCGTCCAGTAGGTGGTGCAGAAAGGTTTCTTTGCCCAGACGTTCGACCAATATCCATCGTTCGGCTCGCGCACGACGTTGATGTCGATGCCCGCCGCCGCCGCGGTTTCCCTGAACAGCACGGCCGCGTCCACGGCCGTCGCGAATGCGGCTTCGGAAGCGCTGAGATCGACCTTGAGACTGTCCATCCCGGCCTTCTTCAGATAGGCCTTCGCCTTATCCGAGTCGTAGGTCCGTTGTTCAAGAGAGGCGTCGAAATACTTCTGGCTTGCCGGGATCGGATGATCGTTACCGACGGTGCCGTGTCCGTTCAGCAGCATATCCACCCACTTCTGGCGATCAATGGCGTATTTGAGAGCGCGCCGGACGTTGACGTCGCCGAATGGCTTCGCGTCGACGATCATCGGAAGAGTGGCATGCTGGTAGCCCTTCACCTCGTCGATCCTCAGCTTGCCCTGACGCTTGAGCAGATTGATGGTCTTGAGGTCGACGCGGTTTATGCACTTGACCTGGCCGGTGACCAGGGCGTTCTGGCGGGCGGTGACGTCGTTGATCGCCAACACCTCCACTGCGTCGACATGGGCCCGGCCGCTCTTCCAGTAATTGGCAAAACGTGTTGCAGCCGCCGATACGCCAGGCTCGAACTTTTCGAGCTTGTAGCCTCCGGTACCCACACCCGACGCCCAGTCGACGGTGCCGTCGGCATTCGCCGGCATGATGGCGACATGGTAGTCACTCAGCAGAACCGCGAGATCCGCGTTGCCCGACTGCAGCGTGATTTTGACGGCATCTGTGCCGTCGGCAGTAACGTCTGCGATCTGCGAGAAGATGCTCTTCACAAGCGACGTCGTCTTCTCGCCGCGGTGATGGTTGATCGATGCGATCACGTCATCGACGCCGAGCGTCTTGCCGTTGTGGAACTCGACACCCTTCCTGATACGGAAGATCCAGGTCTTGGAGTCCGCCGTGGATTCCCAGCTCTCCGCGAGTTCAGCGACCGGGTTTCCGTCAGGGTCGAGTTCGATCAGATTATTTCTCAGGCCCCCATAGCTCAACGATATCATGAAGTCGTCCCAGGCGAGGCCCGGATCGAGGCTGTCACTCGTGTTGGCGCCCGCAAGACCCATGGTCAGCGTACCGCCCCTCACCGCCTCCTCGGCCGCCAGCGCCGGAAATCCGAACGCTCCTCCGAGCGCCACTCCTGCGCCCAGCGTCATCATTCCCTTGAGCGCTGATCGCCTCGTCAAAGCGAGACGAAACGCCTCCCCGTTCCCATTATTCATATTGCGTTTCCAGACTTGTTAGTGTGATTGTCGATAGTTTTGTACAGATGTACTATTTGTTGTACAAACGACCAATTCACGTTGTCAACGGTTTTCGCCGGCCAGATTGTGGACGGCCCGACGGAACGGTTTGAATTCGGCAATAGACCAGCTATGTCTTTGAAATTGGCCCCATCTGGAAGAAAAGTCTTGGTCAGGAAAAGAAGGGGAACCCGCGCTTATCTTTCGGCAGAGGACAGGCGCGCCGAAATCGTCGAAGCGGCATTCAAGTGCCTCCAGGAGTTCGGCTACGCCAAGCTCACGGCCCGCAAGATCGCCGAGACGTCCGGCATATCGCTCGGCCACATCACCTATAACTTCAAAGACATGAACGAGGTCCTCGTCGAGACATACAGATACGCCTCACGTACCCTGTACGAGGCGACCATGGAGAATCTCGGCAAAGCGCCAGAGACCTCGATGGCTCGGCTGCGGGCTTTCCTTCGCGCCGGCTTCACGCCGAGCATCCTGAAGAAGGACTATATCCGTGTCCGTGTCGATCTCTGGTCAGCCGCGCTCTCTCACGAAGAGATCTCAAACACGGAACTTGTCCTTTACCAGCGCTACCGGGAGCACCTCGCGCTGATCCTGTCGACGATCGCGGCCGAGCGCGGCCGCAGTGTAGATGAGGTTCCCCTCCTTACCGACACCATTATGGCGACGCTGGACGGCCTCTGGCTCGACTGGGAACGGCGTCAGAGCCAGGAAGCGGTCGACAATGGCCTCGAAGGCTGTATCCGTCTTGTCGAGGCGGTCCTTCCGGCCTGACAGTCGGCCGTTGGCTTCGCCAATCGTCACGCTCGCGTCTCCAGCCGGCGCAGCAGCGCAACCTTGCTCTCGGTGAAATCCGACGCGATCCACCAGTCCTCGAGCCGGATCAGTTCCTGGCCGAGCTCAGGTCCCGATTTGAAGCCACATGCCAGGAGATCCTGTCCCGACAGCGGGAAGCGCGGAATGGTCCACTGATCGGCGAAGGCCAGAAGCTCGCGCCAGGCCTTGTCGCCGAGCCGCTGCTTCGATTGCGCCCAGGCGAGCCTCACCATGTCGCGCCAGGCCTCTGCCCCCACGCGATAGAGCACCGCGCGGCGCTCCTTGTCGCGCAAGCTAGGATGCGGGGTCACATGACTGCCGATAACCTCGAGGCGTTTCATCTCCGCATTGGTGAGACGCAGGCGCTCGCGCAAGCTGTGCGGCGCCTTGGCGATGAGCGCGAGCCTCAGCAGCGCGTCGGGCGCAAGCCCCTGCGCAGCGTCGATCTTCGCCATGCGGACAATCGGCATCAGATCGGCTGCCGGCGCGAACAGGACCTTCAGCACGTTGCGCGCCGCCATCAGCTTGACCGTGTCGCTCGCCCGCTTCGCCTCCAGAAGCTTGAACAGCTCCTGACGGATACGCTCGCTCGACAGCTGCTTGAGCTTGGCCTTGTATGTGATGCAGGCGGCCAGCCCCTTGCGGTCAGGCGCACCGCGGCCATAGCGCGCATGAAAGCGGAAGAAACGCAGGATGCGCAGATAGTCCTCCTTGATGCGCGCCGCGGGCTCGCCGACGAACCTGACCTTGCCGCCCAGAATGTCCTTGTATCCCTGAACAGGATCGTAGATCCCTCCGTCGACTGAGCAATAAAGTGCATTCATCGTGAAATCGCGCCGGCGGGCATCGGCCTCCCAGTCGTCGGTGAAGGCGACCCGCGCTTTGCGGCCGTATGTTTCGACATCGATGCGCAACGTCGTCACCTCGAAGGGCTTGCCGCCGGAGACCAGCGTGACGGTGCCATGCGCGATGCCCGTCGGATGCACGCCGAGACGCGCCTTCTCGCCGGCCACGATGATGCGTTCGGGCGGCAGCGTGGTCGCGATGTCGATATCGTTCACCGGCTCACGCAGCAGTGCATTGCGCACTGCTCCGCCGGCGACGCGCGACTCGCCCCCCGCCGCGGCGAGCGCCGCGAAGATGCGGCGGAGCGCTGGATCATTGAGCCAGGCCTCGGAGCTGAGCGAAGGCAGTTTCGTCATGGGGCGCGATAGAGACGATCGAACAGATTCATGATCATGCCGGCGGTGGCGCCCCAGATATACCTGTCGTTATAGGGCATGGCATAAAAATATCTGGCCTTCCCCTGCCATTCGCGGCTGTGGCGCACATGGTTCTCCCGGCTCATCAGGAAACGAAGAGGAACCTCGAAGATATCTGCCACCTCGTCTTCATGTGGGGAAAGCACGAAGCCCGGCTTGACCAGCGCCACCACCGGAACGACCTGAAAGGAGGTCCTGGTCAGATAGGCGTCGAGGAAACCGACGGGCTCGACATAGCTCGCCTCGAGCCCCGTTTCCTCGCGCGTCTCGCGCAGGGCGGCGGCGAGCGCATTCTCGTCTTTCGCTTCGATCTTGCCGCCTGGAAAGGCAACTTGCCCGCCATGGCTCGGCAAGTGGTCGGTGCGCCGGGTAAGGAGCACGGTGAGTTCCGGCTCATGCAGAACGATCGGCACCAGTACGGCTGCGGCGCGGCGAGGCTTGAGCGGATCGATGGCCTTGAGCTCGGGATTGAGATCGTCGTCGCCGCGCGCCACGTCCTGCGGCGGCTCGTGCAGGAGCCTCGTGGCGGCGCGGGCTCGAAACTCCGCCTCATCGAACCGGAATTCCTCCATCAGGCGACCGCGCCGATCTCGGCGGCGCGCTGCATCGGCCAGAAGCGGCCGGATGACCAGACGCCGAACCATTCGCCCTCGACCATCCCCAGCGCCACCAGATCGTAGAAGAGCGCGCGCGCGACCAGCGCCTCAAGCCGCCCGCGCACCAGCACATAGGGCTTGAGACCCTCGGTTCCTTCCTCGACGGCCACCCGCAGGGGATGCGCAGCGTCAATTGTGACAAGATCGTCGGTATTGGTCTCGAAGGTAATGGCCTGATCGCGGCCCTTGCCCTCGACGCTCATCCTTATGGCGAGGAAGGGCGCGTCATCGACCCTGATGCCGCATTTTTCGACAGGGGTGACGAGATAATATTTCCCGTCCTCGTCATGCCGCAGAACCGAAGCGAAGAGCTTCATCAAGGGTTTGCGGCCGATCGGCGAGTTCATGTAGTACCACAGCCCGTCCTGCGCGATGCGCATGTCGATATCGCCGCAAAAGGGCGGATTCCACAAATGGACCGGCGGCAGGCCTTTCTTCCCCGAGGCCCGTTCGGCCTCCTTGAGGCCGGCCAGGGGGGTGCCCGCGTCGCGCTCCGGCTTGGTCATCATAAGGCCATGCTTGTTCACAAGGATTTCATTAACGGAATCGGCACTTGGGCTACCAGATTTGGTTTCGCATCGGATCAGGCCCAAACTATAGTGAGCCCCATGGCAAGCATCAATGAAGCTGAGAAGCATATCGTCTCCGAACTCGACCAGATGGCCGGCCGCCTCGAGAAGGTGCGCGAGGCCATCGGCAAGGTGATCTTCGGCCAATCCGATGTCATCGAGCTGTCGCTCACCGCCATCCTGGCCGGAGGTCATGGATTGCTGGTCGGCGCGCCGGGCCTCGCCAAGACCAAACTCGCCACCACGCTCGGCCGCGTGCTCGGCCTCGAGGAGAAACGCATCCAGTTCACCCCCGATCTCATGCCTGCCGACATATTGGGCTCAGAAGTGCTGGATGAGAGCGAGCATGGACGCCGGCAGTTCCGCTTCGTGCCGGGGCCGGTCTTCTGCCAGTTGCTGATGGCGGACGAGATCAACCGCGCCAGCCCGCGCACCCAATCGGCCTTGCTGCAGGCGATGCAGGAGCACCACATCACCATCGCTGGCGCGCGCCACGATCTGCCGCGTCCCTTCCACGTGCTCGCGACACAGAATCCGATCGAGCAGGAAGGTACCTATCCCTTGCCGGAAGCCCAGCTCGACCGCTTCCTGGTTCAGATCGACGTGCCCTATCCCGCCCTCGATGCCGAGCGGCGCATGCTGTTCGCCACCACCGGTGCCGAGGAAGACGAGCCCCAGACCATCCTTACCTCCGGCGAGCTCATAAAGATCCAGCATCTGGTGCGCCTGATGCCGGTCGGCGAGCAGGTCGCCGAGGCGATCTTGGGTGTCGTGCGCGCCGCGCGTCCGGGACCCGACTCCGACGATTTCGTCAACAAGACGATCGGTTGGGGCCCCTCGCCGCGCGCCAGCCAGGCCCTGATGCTCGGCGCCCGCGCCCGCGCTTTGCTTGGCGGCCGGCTGTCGCCATCGATCGACGATGTGCTGGCCCTTGTCGGTCCGGTCTTCCGCCACCGCATGGCCCTCACTTTCACGGCGCGCGCCGATGGCGAAACGATCGATAGCGTGATCGACCGCCTCAAGTCGCGACTGAGCTGATCCTCGGATGCTGGACCGGGCCGCACTCGCCCTCAATGATCGCGCCGAGACCCTGTCGGGCGCATTGCCGGCGCTTCTCGTCGAGGCGCAGCGGATCGCCGCGACCGTGATCATCGGCGTACATGGCCGCAAGCGCGCCGGGCCGGGTGAGACATTCTGGCAGTATCGTCCTTATTCGTTCGGCGATACGGCGCAGCAGATCGATTGGCACCGCTCCGCCCGCTCCGACCGCGTTTTCATCCGCGAGAATGAATGGGAAGCCGCCAATACCTTGTGGCTGTGGGTGTCGCCTTCGGTCACCATGGGCTTCCAGTCGCATCTCGCCAGTGTGACCAAATCGGATCGTGCCAAGCTCCTCGCCTTGGCTATTGCCAGTCTTGCGGTGCGCGCCAATGAGCGCGTCTCGCTGCTCGGCACCGGCATGCTTCCGGCACATTCGCGGCCCGCTTTGATGCGGCTGGCGCAGATGCTGATTGCCCAGCCCTCGACGCAGGCATTGCCGCACGTGATCAGGCTGCCGAAATTCTCGACCGTCCTGATGTTCGGCGACTTCCTTGAGCCGCCGCAGGACATCGCCCGCTCCCTGAGCTCGATCGCCGCCCATGGCGTCGCCGGCCATGTCGTGCAGGTCTCGGATCCGGCGGAAGAGACGCTGCCCTATTCCGGCCGCGTGCAGTTCGAGGAGATGGCCGGCCCGCTACGCTATGTCGCCGGCAAGACCGAAGCCCTGCGCGAGGCCTATCAGGAGAAGTTCCAGGCACAGCGCGCGCAAGTGCGCGACATTGCCCGGCGCATCGGCTGGAGCTTCGCCGTGCATCGCACCGACGAGCCGCCGCTGCGCATTCTGCATGCGCTGCACGGCCTGATCGGCGGCGAGAAGAGCCGCGCCCGCGGCGCGCGGACTTTCTGATGCTGCAGGGTCTGACCTTCCTCACACCGTGGGCGCTGGCCGGCCTCGCCGCGCTGCCGGTCATCTGGTGGCTGTTGCGTTTCACGCCGCCTAAGCCGCAGCATGTGCGCTTTCCGCCTTTGCGCCTGCTTCTCGACCTCATCCCGCGCGAGGAGCAGCCGGACAAGACGCCCTGGTGGCTCCTGCTGCTGCGTCTCGCGCTTGCCGCCTTGCTGATCCTGGCCGTGGCGCATCCTTTGCTCAGTCCCAGTGACGCCACGCGCTTCGCTGGAGATCCGGTGCTGATCGTCGTCGATGACAGCTGGGCGGCGGCCAAGGACTGGGACACGCGTCTCGCCGTGCTGCAGGATGTGGCCGCGTCGGCCGAGCAGGCGCGCGCTCCGGTGGCAGTGGCTTCGACCGCGCCGGTGGCGCGACCTTCCGATCTTCTTCCGCAAGCCGCACGCGAGGCCTTGAGCCGGATCACCGCGCTCACGCCGAAGGCTTTGCAGCCCGATCGCATGGCGCTGCTCGAGCGCTTGCGGCAAGCTTATCGCGACACAACTGGCCTCAACATCGTATGGCTGTCGGATGGCCTCGATCATGGATCGGCCCGCGACTTCGCCCAGGGGCTGCTGGGGCTTAATGGCGGCCGCGCCGTGCTGGACGTGATCGCGGCCCCGGCGAGCGGACTGCCGCTTGCCCTCGCCGCCCCCGAAATCGATAGTGGCCGCATGAAGGTGACGGCTCTGCGCGCCCCTTCATCGCCGGCCAACAATGTCGTCGCCAAAGCGCTCGCCGGCAACGGCCGCAGCCTCGCCGCGACGGCACTGAATTTCCCCGCAGGGGTGAGGCGCGCGGAAGGTTTCATCGACCTGCCGCTCGAATTGCGCAATGAGGTCGAGCGCGTGGAATTGTCGAATGAGCGCAGCGCCGGTGCCATCTATCTCCTCGACGACCGCT
The DNA here is from genome assembly GCF_011046735.1 of Nordella sp. HKS 07. Classification (NCBI taxonomy): domain Bacteria; kingdom Pseudomonadati; phylum Pseudomonadota; class Alphaproteobacteria; order Hyphomicrobiales; genus Nordella; species Nordella sp. HKS 07. The sequence goes on from NZ_CP049258.1 coordinate 286,517, forward strand.
GGCGCCGCAAAACGGTCAGTCTCATGACCGGCAGTTCGTTCGAAACGGCGCAGCCGCTGCTCTCGCCGCTATACTATGTTTCCCGCGCTCTCGAGCCGTATGCCGAGGTCTCCGAGCCAAAAGAAGCTGCCGACCTCAAGAACCAGCTCGATGCCGGCCTCTCGGTTCTGGCGCTTGCCGATATCGGCGTACTGCCTCAGGACGAGCAGGACATGATCGAGGCCTGGGTCGAGCGCGGCGGCCTGCTTTTGCGTTTTGCCGGTCCCCGCATGGCGGCCGCCCAGGATCCGCTGATCCCGGTCACCTTGCGCGAGGGCGGACGCGCTCTGGGTTCGGCCCTCTCCTGGGAGACGCCGCAGGCGCTCCAGCCCTTTGCCGAATCGAGTCCCTTTGCCGGGCTGGCGCTCGACAGCTCCGTCCTCGTCAATCGCCAGGTGCTGGCCGAGCCCGCTGCCGATCTCACCCCGAAGGTCTGGGCGAGCCTTGCTGACGGCACGCCGCTCGTCACCGCCGACCGCCGCGGAAAAGGCATGATCGTGCTGTTCCATGTCACCGCCAATGCCGATTGGTCGAATCTTCCCTTGTCTGGCATGTTCGTGGAGATGTTGCGGCGCATACTCGATCTCGCCCCGGGCGCCGGCAGTGGCGCCGGCACGGCCTCCGGTGAGGCGGCCAGCGAGGCCGCCTTCACGCCGCGCCGTGTGCTGACCGGAAGCGGCGATTTCGCCGATCCTTCGCCCGATGCGGAACCCATCGCTGCGGCTGATATCGATGCCGCCAGACCGACGCCGCAGCATCCGGCGGGGTTCTACAATCGCGCCAGCCTCGAGCGCGCCATCAATCTCACCATGGGCGAAGACGATCTGACCCCCATGGCGGCGCTGCCTGCCGGCGCCACCCTGCGTGGACTGGAACGCGCGCCCGCCATTCCACTGGCGCCCTATCTCTTTGGGCTGGCGGCCCTCCTCTTCCTTCTGGATTGTATCGCCGCGCTCTGGATCGCCGGCAGCTGGCAACGGCTGAAGGCGCGGCGCGCCGGCACGGCGGCTATCCTGGCTCTGGCGCTTCTGATGCCCGGCCCGCTGCAGCCCGGCGTCAGCCGCGCCCAGGATGCCGCCGCCGATCAGTTCGCGCTCGACAGCACCTTGCAGACCAAGCTCGCTTTTGTCGAGACCGGCGACGCGCAGGTCGACGAGATCAGCCGACAGGGTCTTGTCGGCCTCAGCAACATTCTCGTCGAGCGCACCTCGGTCGAGCCCGGCGAGCCGGTCAGTGTCAATCTCGATCGCGACGAGATCGTCTTCTTCCCGCTGCTCTACTGGCCGATCCTGCCGGATGCGCAGGCGCCGTCGCCGGCCGCACTTGCCAAACTCAACACCTACATCAAGAATGGCGGCACGATCTTCTTCGACACGCGCGAGGACGGCACCGATCTCAACACGCTGTCGGGCGAGGTCTCAGGCGCGACCCTAGCGCTGCGCCGCGTCGTCGAAAAGCTCGACATCCCGCCGCTCGAGCCGGTGCCGCCGGACCATGTGCTGACAAAAGCCTTCTACCTGCTGCAGTCCTTCCCCGGTCGCTACGAGCGCGGCCAGCTCTGGGTGGAGACGGGCGAAGGCGGGCAAGCGAATTCCGGCAATGCCGACGGCGTGACCTCTGTCATCATAGGCGCTAACGACTATGCCGCCGCCTGGGCGCAGGACAGCCGCGGCCAGCCACTCTATGCGACGATGCCGGGCGGCGAGCGCCAGCGTGAATTCGCTTACCGCACCGGCGTCAATGTCGTGATGTATGCGCTGACCGGCAATTACAAGGCCGATCAGGTCCACGTCCCGGCGCTGCTCGAAAGGCTTGGCCAATAACATGGGGTGGGATTTCGCCATAGAGCCGCTTCTGCCGTGGCCGCTGCTCGCGGGCCTCGCCTTGGCCGGTCTCGCCTTCATCGCCATCTCCGTCTTCATACGCGGACGCGGCTGGGTTCTGCGGGCGGTGGCGCTGGCTCTGCTTCTGGCCGCACTCGTCAATCCGAGCCTGCGCAACGAGGACCGAGAAACACTGTCTGACATTGCCGTCGCCGTCGTCGATCAGAGCCGCAGCCAGAGCTTCGGCGACCGCACCGCGAGGACAGAGCGCGCCTTGAACGATCTCAAGCAGGCGGTGGCGCGCCTTGGCAATACGGAATTGCGTGTTGTCACCGTCGCGTCGAACGCCTCGGCGGAGAATGACGGCACACGCCTGTTCGCCGCCTTGAACGAAGCTCTCTCCGAAATCCCGCCCGAGCGCTTTGCCGGCGCCGTCTTCATCACCGACGGCCAGGTGCATGACGTGCCGGCAGCACCCGGCAAGCTCGGCCTCAACGCGCCGATCCATGGCCTCATCACCGGCAGCCGCAAGGAGATCGACCGCCGCATCGTCATCGAGCAGTCGCCGCGTTTCGGCATTGTCGGCAAGGAGCAGACTGTCCGCTTCCGCGTCGAGGAGACGGGAGCTGCGCCGGGGCCGATCGGAGTCACCATTCGCACCAACAATGGCGAAGAGCATTCGGTTGAGGTCGAACCCGGCCAGAGCGTCTCGATTCCCGTTCTCGTCGACCATGGCGGCCAGAACATCACCGAGATCATCGCCGACGCTTTGCCGGGCGAGATCACGGCGCAGAACAACCGGGCCATCTCGATCATCGAAGGCATCCGCGACCGCTTGCGGGTTCTCCTGGTTTCCGGCGAGCCGCATCCGGGCGAACGCACCTGGCGCAATCTCCTCAAAGCGGACGCCTCCGTCGATCTCGTCCATTTCACCATTCTGCGCCCGCCCGAGAAGCAGGACGGAACGCCGATCAAGGAATTGTCGCTGATCGCCTTCCCCACCCGCGAATTGTTCGTGGAGAAGCTGGACGAATTCGACCTCATCATCTTCGATCGTTATCAGCGGCGCGGCATCCTGCCGATGATGTATCTCGCCAATATCGCGGAGTATGTGAAGCGCGGCGGGGCTGTGCTGATTGCTGCGGGCCCCGATTTCGCCGCCGAGGATGGTCTCTATAACACCCCCTTGAACGCGGTCCTGCAGGTCGTACCGTCTGGCCAGATACTGCAAGGCGGGTTCAAGCCCGAGGTCACCGAGCGCGGCCAGCGCCATCCGGTGACGCGTGGCCTGCCGGGAGCGCAAGGGACGACGACCAATTGGGGCCGCTGGTTCCGGCTGATCGACGCCGAGGCGCAATCGGGCGAGGTCGTCATGTCCGGCCTCGACAACAAGCCGCTGCTCGTCCTCTCGCGCGAGGACCAGGGCCGCCTGGCGCTGTTGCTCTCCGACCACGGCTGGCTGTGGGCGCGCGGCTATGAAGGCGGTGGGCCGCAGACCGAATTGCTGCGCCGCCTTGCCCACTGGCTGATGAAGGAGCCGGATCTCGAAGAGGAATATCTGAGCGGCAAGCAGGATAACGACAATATTGTGATCGAGCGCCGCACCATGGCCGATACGGCCGAGCCGGTGACGGTGACCTTGCCCTCCGGAACCGCCAGGCAGGTCGAGCTCAAGCAGGTCACCCCCGGCGTGTGGCGCGCGAGCCTGCCAGTGACCGAGCCCGGTATCCATCGCCTTGCCGACGGCAAGCTGACCGCCGCGGTGGCGATCGGCAGCGCCGACCCCAAGGAGACGGCCGATCCGGTCGCGACCGAAGACAAGCTCGCTCCGGTCACCCGGGCGACCGGTGGTGGCCTCTATTGGCTCGAGGATTATTCGGGCCTGCCACGCCTCGTGAAAGCCGATGCCGGCCGCCAGATGGCCGGCTCAGGCTGGCTCGCTTTCAAGGCGAATGACGCGCATCGCATCCGCGCCGTGCACGAGGTGCCGCTCTTCTCAACCCTGGGCAGCCTGGGCCTGCTGCTGATGGCCTTTGCCGCCATGTGGTACCGCGAAGGCCGCTGAGAGCTCGGCGAAACGATAGGGCGGCAGCACGAGGCCATGCGCCTCGGCCAGCGCGCCCTCGACGAGCTCCAGATAGAGCAGCCGGTCGGGATCGACCGGGCCCGGCATTTCGAGCTGGCCGTCAGGCACGCGCTTGAAGCCGACACGCGCATAATAGGGCTCGTCGCCGACCAGAATGACGAGCGGATGGCCGAGCGCCTTGGCCTTGTCGACGCCGGCGCGCATCAAAGCGCGCCCGATGCCGATATTCTGCCGCTGCGGATGCACCGCCAGCGGCCCGAGCAGCAAGGCGTCGGTGCCGGCCGTGCCGATCTTGAGCGGCCAGAAGCTGATGGCGCCGGTCAATCCAAGGCCCGCCTCGCGCGTCACGAGCGACAGGCCGGCAATGGCCGTATTACCTTCGCGCAGCCGGTATGAGGTCTTGGTCGAGCGGGTCAGGCCGAAGGTCAGGTCGAGCAGGTTTTCCGTGGCGGCGTGATCGGCGGCAAGCGCCGCTTCGACGGTGATGGTGGTCATGGTGATTTCCGAAGGAGTGAGACTGCATGAGCCCCAGGCAACGGAAGCACCCGCCGGCCGGAGCGATTTCAAACGCGCGCGAGCGCCGATCGTTCTCGTCGTCGCAAATGGCCGAGGATATGCAGAATCCGCTTCATGGCCGCGCCCATAACACAGGGCGGACCTGCCGTAAACAGATAACTCGTCGGAATCGCGCGGCTTTTGGGGGATTCAGCGTGCAAATCGGGGAGATAGAGCGGCGCCCCTGACCTACCAGTCGGCCGGCGGAGCCTTGCCTTCCATGATCTCCTGTACGCGCCGGCGCGTGCCACCTGTCGTCCCGTCAGGAAGATCCGTCATCGGGAAGAAGCGGGCCTCTCTGATCTCGAGCGATGGCGCCCAGTCCTGACGGCTGAAATTACGGATCACAAAGCAGGCGATATGATCGCCGCGGAACTTGTCCTCGTTCGAGAAAAGGCCATGCAGCACGGGCTTTTCGCCGAGAATGATGCCGCCCTCTTCGGCGAGTTCTCGCCTTACGGTGTCATAGACCGTTTCGCCTCGCTCGACCCCGCCACCCGGAAATAGCCAGCCCGGGGCGTAACCATGCCGCACCAGGAATACGCGATCCTCGCCATCGATGACCGCGGCCCGTATCCCTAGCGTCATGCCCCGGCTGAGCCTGAACCAGGGCTGCATCATAAGGAGGAGGATTCGGCTTAACATGGGCTGTCCTTGAGTCGGGCGGGCAATCACAGTAAAGCCAGCCGCATAATGAAACAGATACTTCGCATCTTTCTGTCGGCCGAAGGCGCCCGGCCCTGGGCGGTATTGCTGTGCCTGCTTCTGTCCGGCTTTGCCGAGGCGGTCAGTATTACCGCACTTTTGCCCACGATCCAGACGATTGCCAGTCAGGGAATTGAGTCCGGCGGCGGCTCACTGGCCATGTCCTTCATTCACAATTTCATGTCGGCGCTGGGGATTACACCCAATCTTCCCAATCTCATTCTCGTCGTCTTGGTATTCTTCGCGCTGAAGACGATCCTGTCCTTCGTCGCCTTGTCTTACGCCGGCTATACGATCGCCCGCGTTTCCACCGGACTTCGACGGCGGCTGATCAAGGCATTGTTTGGCGCGCGCTGGAGCTTCTACACGCAATTGCAAGCCGGCCGCGTCGCCAACATCATGAGCGGAGATGCCGGCATCGCCGGCATGGCCTATTACGTCGCGGCCCAGATCATGGCCTTTTCCATCCAGGGCGTTATCTACACGATTGTCGCCCTGATGATCGACTGGAGGCTGGCCGTTCTCGGCCTGGTCGTCGGAGCAGCCATTGCCGGCTCGCTCGGCTGGCTGGTGACGATCGCCAAGAAAGCCGGCTACAAGCGGGCCGACCGGACGTCCGAACTCACGACCTTCATCACCGACCTGATGAACAACATCAAGCCTTTGAAGACGATGGACCGCTATGACGGCCTGGTCGGCGAGATGGGGCTTATCCTCAGGCGCTTGCGCAAGGCCCTGGTCACCCGGGAAGTCGCCCGTCAGGGACTCACTCAGGGCGGCGACCTGCTCATTACCTTGGCCCTTGGCATCGGTGTCTATCTCGCGGTGACCGTCGGCAACCTCTCACTGGCGGAGCTTGTCGTTCTCGCTGTCGTCTTCTCCCAGGTGATCAACATCACCAACAAGCTGCAGAAGCTCACGCAGCAGGCGGCGGAATTTGAAGGCGCCTATATCCGCACCGAGCAGCTCATCAACAGCGCGAATGCTCAGTGCGAAACGCACATCGGAACGCTCCCCCCTATCCTCGAGAAGGAATGCCGCTTCGAGAACGTCACCTTCGCTCATGCAAAGACACCGGTGGTCAGGAATGTCAGCTTCACCATCTCGAAGGGCTCCATAACCGTGCTGCAGGGGCAATCCGGCGCCGGCAAGACGACATTGATAGACCTGCTCACCGGCCTCCATACGCCCGATAAGGGATTGATTACGCTGGATGGCGTTTCGCTCGCGGACATCGACATGAAGCAGTGGCGGCAGTCGATCGGGTATGTGCCGCAGGAGCTCAGTCTGCTCCACACGACGATCAGGGAGAATATCGTCCTCGGCGACACCGGGATCAGCGACGCGGATCTGATGGAGGCGCTCGATCAGGCGGGGGCGCGCGATTTCATCATGGCGATGCCCAACGGCGTCGACACTGAAGTGGGGGTCATGGGCTCGAAGCTGTCGGGCGGCCAGCGCCAGCGCATTGCCTTGGCCCGCGCCTTGGTCGTCAAGCCGAAACTGCTCATCCTCGATGAGGTCACGAGCGCGCTTGATCCGGAATCCGAGCTGGCCATCTGCCAAAACATTTCGGCCTTGCGCGGCAAATACACCACGGTCGCGATCACCCATCGTCCGGCCTGGACGGAGGTGGCGACCGATCTCTACAAGGTCGAGCGTGGCGGCATGATCAAGACGACAGTATCCAGCACGACGAAAGAGGGCAGCGCCGCATGAGCCTGAGGGTCGCGGAAGTCCGATCGGCGGCGGACAGGAAGGCGTTCCTGCGCGTCCCTCATCTGGTCTTCGCCGGCGATCCCAACTGGGTCGCCCCGCTCGATCTCGAGCGCCGGGAGCACCTCGACCCCAGAAAGAACCCTTATTTCCGGCACGCCGAAGCTCAGCTTTTCGTCGCCTATGACGGCGACAGGCCGGTCGGCAGGATCTCCGCTCAGCTTGATCGGCTACGCCTCGAGCACCATCGCGACGGCTATGGACAATTCGGCTTCCTCGACGCCGTCGACGACGCTCGGGTCTTTGCAGCACTTCTCGGAACCGCTGAGGATTGGCTCCGCAAGAGAGACCTGAAGGCCACGCATGGCCCGTTCAGTTTCTCGATCAATGACGAGATGGGACTTCTGATCAAGGGCTTCGACACGCCGCCTTCGATGATGATGGGGCATGCTTTGCCCTATTATGCGCGCCATCTCGAATCGCAAGGCTATGTCAAAGCCAAGGACGTCTTGGCCTATGATTATGAAGAAGCTCAGCCTATGCCCGAAATGCTGCGGGCCTTGCTCGAAAAGGTCAAGGCGCGCGGCAATCTTGTGATCAGGCCTCTGAGCAAGAAGAACCTTGATCGCGACCTCGCCATCATCATCGACATCTTCAATGATGCCTGGTCGGAAAACTGGGGCTTCGTACCGATGACGCACGAGGAGATCGTAGCACTCGGCAAGAATTTGAAGATGCTTGTGAACGAAGAGTACATTTCGATCGCGAGCTACAAGGATGAGCCGGCCGCCATGGCCATCACCCTTCCCAACCTCAACGACTGGATCAAGGATCTGAACGGCAGGCTTCTGCCGTTGGGTTGGGCGAAGCTCGCCTGGCGGCTGATGATGACGCCGCCACAATCCGTACGCATGCCGCTGATGGGAGTTCGCCGCCGATATCATAGGACGACACTCGGCTCGGCGCTGACGCTTGCTGTCGTCGACAGCGTCAGAGCCTATCATATCAGCCGCGGCACCGTCCGCGCCGAGTTCTCCTGGGTATTGGAGGAAAACCTGCCCATGCGGCGCATTATCGAGTCGAATGGCGGCACGGCCTACAAGACCTATCGCATCTACGAGAAGAGCCTGACGTGACGGCGGCCGCCTGGAATGTCGTTGTCCTCGCCGCCGGCCGCGGACCGGACGATCCGATGGCGAAGGCCTATCGGGTCACGCACAAATGCCTGGTCGAGGTGGGTGGGGAAAAGATGCTTGCGCGTGTGGTGCGAACGCTCGACGCGCACCCCGCGGTCAAGTCGATCGGTGTCGTGATTGAAACGCGCGAGTTGCTCGTGGAAGCCTTGGGCCCGCTTGCCGGCAAAGTGAGTTTCTTGTCGCCGCAGGAGAGTGCCGCGCGCTCGGCGCTCGCCGCGGTAAAAGGCGATCCGCAGTTCCCCTGGCTCATCACCACCGGCGATCACCCCCTCCTGACCACCGACATGCTGGATTATTTCTTCACCGAGGCCGCGGGTTATGATGCCGACCTCTCGGCGGGGCTCGCCAGCGCCGAAACCATACTGGCGCGTTTTCCGGAGGCGAAGCGGACGTTCCTGAAATTCGGTCGCGATCGCGTTTCCGGCTGCAATCTCTTCGCCTTGACGTCGGATCGCGCCCTCGCGGCCCTCGCCTTCTGGCATGATCTCGAGAAGAACAGGAAGAAGCCCTGGCGTCTAATCGGCGCCTTTGGGCCAGTGGCGTTGCTGCGTTTCGCGACCGGCATGCTGACGCTGGAAAGCGCCTTCGCGCTCGCCTCGCGGCGCTTGCGCCTCACTGCAAGGCCCGTGCTGATGCCCTTCGCGGAAGCGGCCGTCGATGTCGACAAGCCGGAAGACAAGGAACTCGCCGAGAAGATTCTCGCCGAAAGACGCGCCTTACCAGCCTGATACGAGCTGGCGCGCCTGTTGCAGATCCACCGGGAAATCCACTTCGCACCATTGCACCCCGTCGAGGGCCACGGTCGCGATCGGGATGCGCTTGGCAAGCATGCCGACCGCCGCCGGGAACCATTGCTTAAGGCCCGACGGCTCGCGCATGGCGCCGTCCAGGGTCTCGACATAGGCTTTCGCGCCATCACCACGAAAGATGTAGAAGCCGATGGCCTCGGCATTGACGGTTTCGGCCGGCAAAGTCTTGCCGATCTCGGTCAGCCGGTCGCCATCCATCATGACCTTCATGTCGTCGGCGTCATAGGCGGGCTTATGATTGATGGCGACCGTCACCGGTGCCGGGGGCGCCGCCAGCAGGATCTTGACCAGATCCGCCTTGAACAGGTTGTCGCCATTGACCTGAATGAACTCGCCCTTCATTTCCTGACGCGCCATCCAGCAGCTTGCGAGATTGTCGGCCACGCTGAAGAACGGATTGAATATGGTCTTGATCTTGATCCGTTTGTCGTGTGCGATGCGCGCCAGCGCTTCTTCCATGCGCGACGCCGCGTAACCGGTGACAACGGCGAATTCGCTGACGCCGCACGCGACAAAGGCATCGATCTGTCGGCCGATGAGCGACCGCCCGCCGATATCCAGGAGAGCCTTGGGGACTTCGGCGGTCAAAGGCAGGAGTCGCTTCCCCTGCCCGGCGCCAAGAATGATAACTTTCACGATGTTCGAACTCGCTGATCACCCCCGCTTTCGAGCCGATTTCCTATCCGGGCCGAATCAAAAAGGTTCGACCCGCTGCGGAAAGGCTCTATGAACGGCAAATCTCAATCGCACCCGATTCGACGGAAGTCAACGAAACTGTCCAGGCTCCATGTTCACGCTTGCCCATCTCTCCGACGTTCATATCGGGCCACTGCCCAAAGCGGAATCATGGCGCGACTATCTGGGCAAGCGGACGCTGGGCAAGCTCAGCTGGCATCGCCGCCGGCGGTTCCTGCACGATCCGGTGATCGCCAGCGCCATGATCGCCGATATCCGGGCGCACGCCCCCGATCATGTCGCCTTGACCGGCGATCTCATCAATATCGCGCTGAAGCAGGAGTTCATCGAGGCGGCACTATGGCTCAAGGCCTTCGGCCCGCCTGACTGGATCACCGTGGTGCCCGGCAACCACGACGCCTATCGCCCGTTCCCGTGGGCAGAAGGTGCCGGCCTGTGGGCCGACTATATGACGGGCGACATCAGGCTGCCGGGCGCGGCACGCGCCGCCCCGGGGGCCGAGCAGGTCTTTCCCTTTGTGCGCCAGCGCCGGAACATCGCCTTGATCGGCCTGTCCAGCGCGGTTCCGCAATCACTGTTCCGGGCCGGCGGACGTCTGGGCGCCGATCAGCGCAGCGAGCTCGCCGCCACCCTGGAGGATCTGCGCCAGCGTGGCTTCTACCGGGTCGTGCTGATCCACCACCCGCCGGTGCCCGGCCTCACCCCCAGACGCCGCGCCCTCGACGACGATCAGGAATTGAAGCAGGTGCTGGAGGACCAGGGCACCGATCTTGTCCTTTATGGCCACAATCATCGCCATGGCCGGAGCTCGCTGCAGACCCGCTTTGGCGCGGCCCATATTGTCGGGGCGCCGTCCGCCACCTCTCCGGGACATGGCACCTATGATGCCGCCGCTTGGTACCTATATAAGATCCGCCGCCAGGAGGGGGCCTGGTCGACCACGGTGAATATCCGCAGCTGGGACGGCCGGAAGGGCGCCTTTGTAGCCCACAGCAGTTTTACCCTGTAGAAGGACGGCAATATCCTTCTCAAAATTACGCTAGGGCATGTTACAAATTATGTCGAATGCCACGCTCGTCAAATTTGGCCTTCCCGCGACCCTGATCGCGGACTACAAGCACTGGACTGTTATGCTGCGTCCGGCGCAGGTCACTTTGGGATCCCTCATATTGGGAGCAAAGGGAGAGTGGATGGCGTTCTCCCAAATTCCGCCTGAGGCATTTGCGGAATTGGCCCACGTAACCCGTTGTCTCGAGACCGGCCTCAAGAATTTCAATGCCTATGACAAGATCAATTACCTGATGCTTATGATGGTCGACCCGCACGTCCACTTCCATGTCATTCCCCGCTACGCCACGCCGCGGCGTTTCGAGGATCTGGAATTTCCAGATGTTGCCTGGCCGGGCCAGCCCAACATGGCCGGGGCAACCACCTTGCCGCCCGAGACCCAGATGCGTCTGCGCGACGCGGTGCGCCAGCACTGGCCGAGAGACTGATCCGTCGTGTTTCGCATCGTAGACCGCTATGTCCTGCGCCAGCTCGCCAAGCCGCTGATCACTTCGGTTATCATCGGTCTGCTCGTGCTTCTGGCCGAGCGGATGGTGCGACTGCTCGACACGACGCTCGGTAAGAAGAATTCCATCGGCGTCGTCTTCGAGATGCTCGCCTATCTGGTGCCGCACTATCTGGGCGTGGCTTTGCCCGCCGCCTTGTTCCTCGGTCTTCTGTTCAGCTTCAACAAGATGTCGCGCGACAGTGAGATCGATGCCTTTCTGGCTTCGGGAATCGGGCTGCATCGCATTGCCCAGCCGGTGGCGATCCTGTCACTCATATTGGCTGCTCTTTCCGTCCTGATCGTCGGCTGGCTGCAGCCGCATACCCGCTACGCCTATCGCGCCGTCCTTTTCGACGTGAAGAATGTCGACGTCTTCTACCTCGCCGAGGAAGGCATCTTCATGCAGGCCGGGACCCGCACCTTCATCCTCGACAAGCTCAATCGCTCCGCCGGGACTTTCGAGCGCATCTTCCTCTTCGACAATCGCGGCAATCGCGGAATTGAGACGGTGACCGCCTCGAATGGCCGGCTGATCGAGAATACCGACACGCGCTTGCCAGTTCTGCGCCTTGAGAACGGCCACCGCCTGCAGATCGACCGCATGCCGAACCTCGCCCCCGATCAGCCGCCACCCAACTCGACCGTCAGCAACTTCGAGGCCGCCGACACGCCGCTCGGACAAGTGGCGGACAAGACATTTCGGCCGCGCGGCAATGATGAACGGGAGTTGACGCTTCCGGAGCTGATCGCGCTTCAGGGCAATCCGCCCCCGGGTGCCGAACCTGATCAGATGCGAGCCGAGCTGCACAAGCGATTCATCGCGATGCTGACCATGCCGATGCTGCCCTTCCTGGCCGTGCCTTTCGCGCTCGGCCGACGCCGCAACCAGCGGACCTACCGGTTCGGCGTGGCGCTCATCCTGCTCGTTGCGTTGCACGAGGTCATCGAGCAAGGCGCCATCGCGACGCGCTCGAACGGCGCTTCGCCCTGGCTAACAATGTGGCTGCCCTTCCTGGCCGTCACGGCCTTTGCCGCTTGGCGATTCTGGTCGGTGAGCTTCGCGCTGCAGCCCGATCAGCTCGACCGCCTCATCGACCGGTTCGCCACCCTGATAAGGCGCTTCTTCAGCAGCGTGCGAACGCTTTTCTCGCGCGGAGAGGCGGTATGAACATAATCGGCTGGATGCTCACGCGTATGGTTCTCATACGCTTCGTCTTCATTCTCTTCGGCATTTCGATCTTTGTCATAACCCTCGACATCGTCGCTTATTCGAAGGAGATCCTGGCCATCGGCGATGGCGGTCTGCAAGCGGTCTTCACCTATGTCCTGATGCGGTCCCCCGGCACGCTCTCGACCTTTCTGCCAATCAGCGTGCTGATCGCGATGCTCCTGGTCCTCATCGAGCTGAGCTACCGCAACGAATTGCCGGCGATCTGGTCGTCCGGCATCTCGCCCTTCCGTATCATGATGATGCTGATGCCCTTCGCCATCATGGCCGGCGGATTGCATTTCCTTCTCAACGACCAGGCCGTGCCGCGCGCCGCGCCCACGCTGCGCCTGTGGGGCATCGGCGACTATGACGAGAAGAAGCTGAAGGTCGGCGGCGAAAGTGATCCGATCTGGATGCGTGCCGGCCGCGACATTCTCAGGGCCGGCAGCGCCAATCCGCAGGCGACCGAGCTCGATGACGTCATCATCTTCCGCCGCGACGAGGCGGGACTCCTGCGTGAGCAGATCATGGCGAAGCATGCCGTGCTCAACCAGGATCGCTGGCATCTGTCGAACGTGCTCGTCTATTACCGCGAGAATCTTCCGCCCAATCGCCTCGATCAGATGATCTATTCGGGCTCTTTTCGCCCGGCTGCCGCCGGCGCGCGCTCAGGCGATCCCGAAGAGATGAGCATGAGCGATCTGAGCTATTTCGTCGAGAATTCAGGCTTCGGCATCAGACCGGCCTGGGTCTATCAGACCTGGTGGCACAAGCGGCTTACGCTGTTCGTCACCGCCTTCGCTATGGTCGCCTTGTGCATTCCTCTCGCCGCCCGCTTCCGCCGCGGCGGTGGCATCGGGGTGATGTTCGCCGTCGGCATCGGCCTCGGCTTCCTCTTCTTTATCACCGACGGCATTGCCCTCACTATGGGCGAACTGGGCTTTGTGACCCCCTGGTTCGCTGCCTGGGCTCCGATCCTGGGCCTATCGGCGATCGCCGGCTTCATAACCTTCCGCACTGAGCGCCTATGACCGTGGAACACGTGACAATGAACGCCGCTCCAGACCGACCGGCATCAGGGCAGGCTGCAAGCCCGGTGCTTTGCTTCGTGGGCTCGAGCGATATCCGCCTATGGTCCTTGACGCCGGTCGAGCGCCTTCGCCGCCAGTTCGCCCGTGAGGGCGTGCGGCAGGAGATTTCCTTCGCCCAAGCCGGACGGCACAACGGACCGGTGATCTACATCCGCGCCGACGCGGTGCTGGACCAGCCTCTGATCCCTATCCTCGTCACAAGGCCCAATGTGCTGATCATCGGCAGCACCGGCCAAGCCTCAACGGCGCTGGCGGTCCAGGCTCCAGGCCATCATGGCCATGCGATCGCCGAGATATTGCTGGAGGGTATCGAGCCGGCGTCCGGTCTGCAGCTCCTCGCGCGCACGCCCGACCAGCTCGATGCCAAATTCTGGAAGGCCCTGCGCAAGCGTGAGACGCCCTATGCCTTCCGCCTGACGGCCGACAACCAGCCGGATGTCGAATGGCGGATGTTCATGGGCACTTACAAGGGCGCCACCGATCTGGTGACCAAGCATGTCTGGCCGCGGCCCGCTTTCGCGGTCACGCGGTGGCTGGCGCCGCGCGGCATCACGCCCAACATGGTGACGCTGGTGGGCGCGGTCATGGTCTTCCTGGCTTTCTGGTTGTTCATGCAGGGCCAGTATGCCTTGGGCCTTGCAGCGGCTTGGCTCATGACCTTCCTCGACACGGTCGACGGCAAGCTCGCCCGCACGACGCTGACCTCGAGCAAATGGGGCGACGTTTTCGATCACGGCCTCGACCTCATCCACCCACCCTTCTGGTATGTCGCCTGGGGCATAGGGCTCGCTCATTCCGGCCATCCCCTCGATGCAACGACACTCTGGACCGTCATCGCGGCTATTCTCGGCGGCTATGTCTTGCAGCGGATCATGGAAGGCATATCCATCAAGTGGCTTGGACTCGAGATCCATATCTGGCGCAAGATCGACACGGTGTTTCGCCAGATCACCGCACGCCGCAATCCCAATCTCGTGATCCTGACGGCCTTCACTCTGGGGGGCCGCCCCGACTGGGGGCTCATCGCGGTTGCGTGGTGGACGGTGATCTGTCTCGTGCTGCACGGGCTGCAACTCGCGCAGGGCCTGGCCGCTAGGCGCGCCGGACCGCTCGAATCCTGGATGGCGAAGAGCTGATGATCCGCGGTCTCATCGTCAACCCGCTATCCGGCAAGGCGAGCGGCAAGGGCCTGAAGCTGGCCTCGCTGCTCAAGGCGCATCCGCATGTCATGGTCCGGGTGCTCGAGAATTTCGCCCAGCTCAACCCCTTCGTTGCGGAAATGGCCGAAGCCGGTGTGACCGATCTTTTCATCAGCTCGGGTGACGGCACCGTGCAGGCGATCCAGACCGAGATCGCCGAACGTCACGCGCCGAAGTTCTTTCCGCGCTTGTCGCTTCTGCCGCACGGCACCACCAATATGACGGCGGCCGATCTGGGTTTCCGCAACCGAAGCGTAGAGGTCCAGGCGGATTTCATCGCCAACCGGGAGTCGCGCGCGATCGTCGCGCGCCCGACATTGCGCGCCGCCAACCCCAGGGATGGCCGGGTCCGCCACGGCATGTTCCTGGGAACCGGCGCCGTGTGGCAGGCCACCGTCTTCTGCCAGGAGGTCGTCCATGGCACCGGCTTGAAGGGTGATTTCGCCACCTTTGCAACCTTGGCAGCGGCAGTCGGCAAGGCGCTGTTCATCCGCGCCGATCCCCATGATCACAAGCGGATTGATCGGCCTTATCCCATCGGGCTTGCCCGCGACGGCGCCGCGGTCCTGGACGGACAGCATCTCCTCCTTCTCGCGACCACACTCGACAAGCTCATTCTCGGCACCAGGCCCTTCTGGGGCGGCAAGAGCGGCCCGATCCGGGTCTCGACCATCCCCTATCCGATCCCCAGCATCGTGCGCTGGCTGCTGCCCTTGATGTATGGCGGCGAAGACCGCGGCGTGCCCGAAGGCGCCCGTAGCTATGCCGGTCAGGTTTTCGAGATTGCCTCGAAGACACCCTTTGTCATCGACGGTGAATTCTTCGAAGGGCCGGTCGAGGGGCCGCTCAGGCTCGAAACCGGTCCAGAATTCACCTATGTTTGCGGATGATGGCCACTCCGCCCGCCGACCTCTCGAGCCTCATCGCCAGGACGCTTGATCGTCCGCTTTCCCCGGATGTCCGGGCAATGGCCGACCACGTGCTCAGCCGGCATGCGAAGGCCGCCGCCATCCTCGCTTACGGTTCCTGCCTGCGCGGGGTCGGCACCGATGAATCGCTGATTGATCTCTATGTTCTCCTGGAGCGCGACGAGGATGTGAGCACGAATGTGCTGAGCCGTCTGGGCGCCCGCCTCATGCCGCCGAATGTCTATTATGCCGAGACGCTCCATGAGGGCCGAACCTTGCGTTGCAAATATGCCGTTGTGACTCTGTCGGTCTTCGCCGCGCGCATGCGCCCGGAGACGACGAATCCCTACTTCTGGGCACGCTTTGCGCAACCCTCCGCACTTCTGCACGCCTCGACCGACGTGAACCGCGCGCATGTCATAGCGGCGGTGACCCAGGCGGTCATCACCATGTATCGCGCCGCCATCGCCACAGCGCCTCGCGACAGCACACCGGCGGATACTTGGCGTAGCGGCTTCGAGGAGACCTATCTGACCGAACTGCGTCCCGAATCCGGGGGTCGCGCCGGCGAGCTCGTCGCCGCGAATGCCTCTTTCTATGACGCGGTGGCGCAGATGATCGGCCACCCGGATGTCCCGCCGGTGTCATGGTCGAAACGGCGCTGGGAAGGCAAGGCGCTCTCCGTCGCAAGACTGCTGAAGGCCGCTTTTACGTTCGAGGGTGGCGCATCCTACGCGGCATGGAAGATCGAGCGGCACAGCGGAAAGAAAATCGTGCTTTCGCCGTGGCAGCGGCGCCACCCCGTTCTCGCCGGTTTCCTGCTGCTGCCGAGATTGTTGTGGCGAGGCGCCATTAAGTGAAACGATGGCATGCGCTCACCTCGCCCGAAGGATTAACGGATTATTTGCCACACTGATACTGCATAGCGTGTGTTAGCCTCTCCTTTCGGGCGACTCGGCATAAGTAATCATCAAGAATAAGCGTCCGGTGGATAATGAAGCAGTCGATCGTCAGGCGGGCGATCTCGGTCGCACATCGCAGCGTCATGATCGCGCTCTTCGGCGCATTCCTGCTCACGGTCGCTGGAATGTTCGAACGGTCGATATTCGAGAATTGGTCGCACCGGATCGACACCCGGCTGCAGCGTGCCGGCCTGGTCGCCAATCAGATTGCGCTCTTCGATGAGCGCCTCGCCATGTTCGCCCATATGGCCGTGTCCAGCAGCGATTGGCGCTGGATTACCCGCTACGACAACACTGTCCCCCTGCTGGACCGTTCGATTGCCGACGCAATCGCCATGGCGCCGGAAGACGCCGCCCGGCGCTTCACGGCCTATGGCAAGAAGTCGCATGAGACGACGTTCAATATGGAGCGCCAGGCGCTGAACCTCATACGGAATGGGCAGAAGGCCGAGGCCGAGGCGATTCTGGATTCACGCACTTATGCAATGGAGAAGGCGCGCCTCACCAGCGAGACCAATCGCCTCGTCGAAGCCACCCGCGACCAGTTGCGCTCGGACTTCGGGTCGGTTTCGAGATTCTCGGAGCTGTCGAAATTCTGCCTCGTGCTGATCGGCCTTGGAATATTGTGGTGGGCGCTCTATCGCAATCTCCGCCGCTCGGAAGATGTCTTCACCGAGGCCGAAGCCAATATCCGCTACCTCGCCATGCATGACGAACTGACCGGCCTCGCCAACCGGCGCGCCCTCAGTGACCATCTCAGCGACAGGCTGCACGGCATGATCACCGGCGGCAGGAAGCTTGCCTTGATCTCGCTCGATATGGTCGGCTTCAAGAAGGTGAACAGCCTCTATGGTCATGTCGCCGGTGATACGATCCTTGCCGCCCTGGCCAAGCGGCTTCTGTCCAACCAGACCGGCTCCGCCAATACGTTCCGCGTCGGCGGCGACGAATTCGTGATCCTCACCGAGTTCACCGACGAACAGGATCTCGACGCGCAATGCGACAGGCTCATAAGGCTTTTGGAAAAGCCGATCGCGGCGGCTTCCGGGACCATATCGCTCAATGCCAGGCTCGGCGTCGCCAAGGCGCCCCAGGATGCGACCGATCCGTCATCGCTCTATCGAAAGGCCGACATCGCGCTCCAGCACGCCCGCAGCGAGCAGTCCGGCATGGTCGTCCATTACCACGTGTCGATGGAGGATCGGATCAGATCGCGCGCGCGGATCGAAACCGAGTTGCCGGCGGCGATCGACCGCAACCTGATCTTGCCCTACTTCCAACCCGTGGTGGAGCTAGCAACTGGCCGACTGGTTGGCTTTGAAGCGCTGGCCCGTTGGGAGCACCCCGACGAAGGCCTGATGAGTCCCGACTGCTTCATCTCCGTCGCCGAGGAAGCCGGTCTCATTGACGAACTGTTTCTATCCATATTGCGGCAGGCTTGCGCCAATGCGCGGCTATGGCCGTCGCATCTTTCAGTGTCGGTGAACATGTCGCCGACGCAGCTCGCCAATCCGAACATATCCGCGCGGATAAGGGGCATCGTGATGGAAGCGGGCATCGCGCCCAACAGGCTCGAGATCGAGATCACCGAAGATGCCCTCGCCGCCAACTTCGACTCGGTGCGCCAGCCGCTGGCAGATATGCGAGCCCTCGGCGTCTCCATCGCCCTTGACGACTTCGGCACCGGCTATTCGAGCATGCAGCATCTTTCCGAATTGCTGATCAACAAGATCAAGATCGACAAATCTTTCATCCGCCCCACGCCCGATCCGCGGCAGAATGCCAATATCGTGCGTTCCATGCTGGGCCTCGCCCAAAGCCTCGGCCTGGCGACCACCGCCGAAGGGATCGAGCGCCGGGCACAGGCGATCGAGCTTCAGGAACTGGGCTGCCTCTATGGGCAGGGCTATCTGTACAGCAAACCGGTGAACCAGCTCGCTTGCCTGGCCCTGATTGAGAAATGGGACTCGGCGGCAGCCCGCGCATCGGCGCGCATGCGCGAGGTCAGTGCATAAGCATCGGGCCGAAAAGTGCGGCGCGGTTTTCGGAGAACCCGATGCGCAAATCAAAGAGACGGGGGCACCGAGCCGATCCCGTGGCGGTCTAAACCGCCTTCTTGTAGAGCCCTTGCGCGACGACTTCGCCGAACAGGGCGATGATCCGGTCGATTTCCTCGAATGTATGCGCCGCCGATACCGAGCAGCGCAGCAGGCACTGTTTCCCGGGCGTGCCGGGTGGCAGGGCGATATTCACATATACACCGGCAGTGAGAAGTGCATTCCACATTGAGATGGTGGACACTTCGTCGGGACAATGGACCGCCACGATCGGGCTTACGCTGTCGCAACCGAGCGCCAGCCCCAATGACTTGAAGCCGTTGAACAGTCGGGCGGAATTGACGGACAGACGCTCACGCCGCTCTGGCTCGGCCCTGAGCTTGCGGATCGCGGCCAGCGCGGTTGCCACCGTGGCGGGCGACGGCGAGGCGGTGAACATATAGGGCCGCGACGCATATCGCAGCATGTTGAACAGGGGATGGTTACCGGCACCGAAGCCGCCGATGGCGCCGATGCTCTTCGAAAAGGTGCCGACGACGAAATCGACATCGTCCTCAAGTCCGGCTTCGTCCGCCAGTCCTCTGCCGTTCTTGCCGAGGACGCCGAAGGAGTGAGCCTCGTCGACGAGGAGTTGGAAGCCGTGCTTCTTCTTCACCTCGACGAACTCCGCCAGCGGCGCGCGGTCGCCCAGCATCGAATAGATGCCTTCGAGCACCACGAGACGGCCGCCTTCGTCTTCCGAACGCGCCAGACGCTTGTCGAGATCGCCAGCATCATTATGGCGGAAGCGCACCAGCTTGGCGCCCGACAGTGTGCAGCCGTCATAGATCGAAGAATGCGAGTCGGCGTCGAGATAGATCGTGTCCTTGGGTCCCGCGAGGCCCGCCAGCATGCCGAGATTGGCCTGGTAGCCGGTCGTGAACATGATGCAGTGCTTGCGGTTGAGGAAGCCCGCGAGTTCCTTCTCGAGATCGCGATGCATGGAATATGAGCCATTGGCGATGCGCGAACCCGTCGTGCCCGTGCCATAGAGAGCCATCGCCTCCTGCCCGGCGGCGATGCAGTCGGGATCGAAGGTGATGCCCATGTAGTTGTTGGTGCCCGCCAGCACGGTCTCGCGGCCATCGATGATGGCACGTGTCGGCGAAAGGATACGGTCATTGGTCAGGCTGACCGCGTTGACGCCGAGCGAGAGCATGCGTTCGTGACGTTCGGCGATCGCGCGATGTTTGTCGAATAGATCGGTCATCTGTTCACACCTTTGCCAGCCGGGCATCGACGACCTTTACAAGGTCGCCAAGCGAGCGTGTTTCGGAAAGGACATTGAGAGGAATGTCGATGTTGAAGCGGTCCTCTACTTCCATGACGAAATCCATGACCGTTACGGAATCGATATTGAGATCGGCTGAGATATCCGTGTCGGGCTTCAGGGCGATCTTGGCCGTGTTGAACGGTTCAAGCAGCTGACACAGTGTATTGAATGTGTCCTCGCTCACGCTCATTTTCTGCTCTCTCCATAAAACTTAGGCGATTGCCTTCTATCGACCGCGCTCCTGGCCGGCAACCATCCTTGTTCGCGATACCAGGCGATCGTAAGGCGGAAACCCTCGGCGAACTGCCTGGCATTCACCACCCCGTCGCCGCGCGCGACCCAATCGCTGTGATACAGCTCCCTCACCTTCCCGGGCGTCAGCGGAACCCGCAATTTGAGCGCCGATCCCAGCATCCCCACCGGATAGGACAGGCCATGCAGCAGCCATTGCGGCGGGAAGATCGCCCGCGCCTCACGGCCTTCCGTTTCGGCCGCACTCTTCAAGAGGTCCGGCCAGCCATAGCCGCCGGGCCTTCCGTCATCGATCTCGTGCAGGCCTGCCATATCGTCTGCCAGGCGTGCGATCAGGTAGTTTGCCAGATCCTCGACATAAATGAGCGAGATGCGCGCCTCACGGTTGGCCGGAATGACGGCAAGACGCCGGGTGAGCTGCGCCATCAGCGGCAAGGTGGCGCGGTCGCCCGGCCCATAGACCGCAGGCGGCCTGACGATGAGGAGGTTTAGCGGTGCGAGAGCGAGAAGCTTTTCCTCGGCCTCAAGCTTGCTTGCCCCGTAGTCGGAGAGTTGAGGCTCCCGAGCGGCAAGACTTGAAACATGAATGAAGCGCTCGACGCCGGCAGACATCGCGGCGCGGGCAAGCTTCTCCGTTCCTTGCGCATTGATGGCGAAAAAGCTGGCGCGATCAGGCGCGGCGATCGCGCCGGCCAGATGAATGACGGCCCCTGCTCCCGCAACCAGCCGCGCGAGTGCCGCTTCGTCGTCGAGGGTGCCGATGATTGTTTCCGCCCGGCCGAAGCCGCAGTCGCGCGGCCCTTCGCGCACGAGCAGCTTCAGGGAGAATCCTGCCTCATCGAGCGCCGCGACGAGGTGCCTGCCGACAAAACCGGTGCTTCCTGTAAGTGCAATCGGGCCTCGCATCGGCCTCAGCCAATCGCGGATTATTGGGCAGCTTCGAGCCGCGTCTCGTCAAGGGGACGTGGCAGCCGCGCCAACGGCGAAATCTCGGCGATGTCGCCCGCCAGATAGCCGTCTTTCGCGCCGGCGCGGGACAGCTTGCCGGACGAGGTAAAGGGCAGGCTCTTCGGCGCGACGAGTACGACAGCACACTCGACACCGGCCGTCTGATGGACGGCGGCGGCGATATTCCGGCGCAATTCTTCCATTTCCGGGCCATCCGCCAGGCGGCAATGCACGAGAACGACGACATCGTCCTCGCCATCCTCGCCCTCGACTGCGAAGGCCGCGGCGTCGCCGCTGCGCAGGGGCTCGATCCGCTCGGCCGCCCATTCGATGTCCTGCGGCCAGATATTGCGGCCATTATGGAGGATCAGGTCCTTGGCGCGGCCAGTAATGACGATTTCGCCATCGAGCCAGTAGCCCATGTCGCCGGTGTCCATATAGCCATCGGCGGTCATGATCGCCTGGGTGGCTTCGATATTCTCGAAATAACCGGCCATCAGGCTCGGGCCTTTGAACAGGATATGGCCGATCTCGCGGTCGCCCAGATCCTGGCCGGCATCGTCACGGATGACGATGTCATGGCCGGTGATCGGCTTGCCGCACACGACGAAGCTGCGCACCCGCTCAGGGCTCTGCTTGAGCTGCTCACTTGCCGGGACCGCGCGCTGCGCCAACTTGTAATGCAGGCGGTCGACGGTATCGACCTTCACCGGCTTGCTGAGGTCGGCGAAAGTGATGGCAAGTGTCGATTCGGCCATGCCGTAGCTAGGCGTGAAAGCCTTGGCGTCGAAGCCCGCGACCGCGAGCTTCTCGGCGAAATTGTTCAGGATATCGGCCCGCACCATGTCGCCGCCGATACCGGCGACGCGCCACGACGTCAGATCGAGCGTCACCGCCTCGCCGTTGATCCGGCGCGCCGCGAGATCGAAGCCGAAAGATGGCGAGTAGGAGATGGTGCTGCGATTCTCCGACATCAGCTTGAGCCACAGCGCCGGGCGACGGGCAAATGACGGGGTCGACAGGAAATCGACCGTCACCTGGCCCATCATCGGCGACAGGCAGAAGCCGACGAGCCCCATGTCGTGATAGAGCGGCAGCCAGGAGAAGGCGCGATCCTCGTTGGTGATGCGCAGCCCGTCGCGCAGAATGCCGCGCGTATTGGCGACGATCGCCTTCTGGGTGATGAGCACGCCCTTGGGGCTCGAGGTCGAGCCGGAGGAATACTGGATATAGGCCACATCGTCGACATCGAACGGCTTGAGCTTGTCGATGCTCTCGGGCAGCGCCGCCAGTTCCTCGAACGTCTTGACGATGGCCGTGTCGGCGAGTTTCGCCGCTTCACCGATATGCGAAATGAGATCGCCCGGCAGGATGACCGCGCCGGCGCGCGCCGTCTTCAGCATGCCGGCGATGCGTGAAACATAAGCTTCCTTGCCACCGATATACATCGAATAGGGCATGGGGCACGGCACCAGGCCGGCATATTGGCAGCCGAAGAAGACCGCCATGAAATCGGGATTTGTTTCGGCAACAACCGCCACGCGATCACCGCGCTTCAGGCCAGTCGAGAGAAGCTTGCGCGCCGTGCTCAGCGCCCTGAGCCGCAACTCACGGTAGGTGAGCACATGCTCTAGCTGGCCGCGCGACGAATAGAAATTGAAGCCCGTCACACCCCGCGCGGCATAGTCGAGACCCGCGCTCAGTGTTGCAAAACCACCAAGCACTTTCGCCAGCACCGGGTTATGATGGGGCGTGGGCGTTAGCGCGAACTCCGCCGCGCTCTGCCTCAAACCGCCTTTGATCACCGTGCCGTGCAATTGATCCAACCTTCTTCGAATTTACTGATTGCATCCTGCAACCGGGCAGGACTCGCTGAAATCCCCTGCCCTTAGCTATCAGCGAGAGGGGGAAGCTTAAAATCAAAAGGTATTTCAGATTATTAACGAGGCTATCCGATAAGCCGGGAAATCAGTATTCCGGCGACAAAAAGCGCCAATGCCCCGACGGAGAAGCCGGAAACCCAGGCGAGGATGAGAGCGCCTGTGGAATAGCCTGTGATCGCGGCTTTAGAATCTGCCGCTAGGGTAGAGACTGCGGTCATTTCACGCTCACGCGCGACAAGTCGATGGGCAATGTGCTGGGTGACGCGCTCGACCATCTCGGCCCGATCGGCGGTCTCGAAAAGCGTCTGGCGTCCCGCCGGACTATCCTGGACCAACCGATAGGTGCGGGGATCCGGCGCCATCACCACCGAGGTGATGAGATCCACCCACAGACGCGGCGGATCGCCAGGCACAAGAGCCAGATCGATGAAGGAGGTGGCGGCACTGCCGCCGGCGACAATCGGCACGAGGTCGTCTTTCAGGACCTGCAACCTTAAGGTTTGGGCATCCCTGATTTCCAGAACGGCCTCGAAATGGGCGGCTTCCGCAAGACGGGCCTGGCGCAGCGCCCCGTTCAGACCCTGCTCTCCTGGCAATCTTGTCGACCGGGGGGAAACCACTAAAATACTCCTGAACTATGAATCGGTTGTGCCAAAATAGTCCGAGAAAAGAGTCGTTCCTTCAGCTATCTCCATATCTTGCAACTCCCGCACCAGCAAGGCCATGACCGATTTGGACAATCCACTGCCTTCCAGCGCCCGGCGCGTCGCCGATGCGGCCCGCCTCCTGGGCCTTTCCCCGCACATCGTCACCATGGCGAACAGCACGCGAACAGCCGAGGAGGCAGCCGCATCCTGTGGTTGTACGGTCGCCCAGATCGTCAAGTCCCTGGTGTTTCGCGGCGCCCAGTCGGGCACCCCTTATTTGCTGCTGGTTTCGGGCAAGAACCGGGTCGATGAACGCAAGGCCGCGGATGTGATCGGCGAACGCCTGGCACGCCCCGATGCCGCCTATGTGCGCGGCACGACCGGTTATGCGATCGGCGGCATCCCGCCTTTCGGCCATGACGTGCCGCTCAAGACCTACATGGATGCCGATCTGCTCGCTTTCGCGAGCGTATGGACGGCGGCTGGCACACCGCACTGCGTGATGCGCCTTTCCCCTGAGGAGCTGCGCGCCAAGACCGGCGCCGAGACGATCAACGTCTATTGAGTCTTGGCCGGCTGCGCCGTCCCGCCGCAGACCGTCGGCAGTGGCGCGTTGCCGAACCATAATTCGAAAGTATTGGGACGGACCTTCTTGGCGCCGTCCCAGATGGTGGTCAGGTTGATGACCTTGAGCTCGAGGCCGAGCGCGCCGAACATATTGGCGATGCCCTGGCCGCGCTCCACGTCGCTGTCCTTCAGCACCCGCAATTCATGCTGCTTACCGTCCCAATTCACCTGGGCGATCAGCGGCACCGAGATCTGCGAGCGGTCGGCGTCCTTCAGAGACAGGAGCATGGTGGCGATGCAGGCGCGCTGCTGGTCGTTCATGGCGTGGACGAAAAGCCGGCTCGGCAGGCGTTCGAGCGCCTTTCGGAAGGTCTCGGCGACCGCCGGATTCTCGTCCGACGCCTTCATCAGAGCAGCCTCCATCAAGGGCAGCATCTGCTTGTCGGCGGACGAATTGGCGTAATCGAGCTGGGCCGCTACGAATTCCACCGGTACCTTGTCGTTCTTGAGCAAATATTCGAGCATGGCGATACCGAACTTGCGCTTCTCGGCATTCTCGTCGCTGACGAGATCGATCATCGTCTTGAGGTCGGCAAGATTCTGCTGCCAGCGCGTGTAATAGAGGCCGGTGCCCGCCACGGTGAGCGGGATCATGACCGTCGCCAGGAGCTGGACCATAATCTCGCGCATGGGCCGTATCGACATACTTCAACTCCATCGATTTCCGCCTTGCACCATCCCAATGAGGCGGAACGGTGGCCGTATACAGCGCGAGTCGATTCGCCGGAATCGCTATTCGCCGGACGGCGGCGGCAGTCTTGGGCGCAGCATATAGGCGGCCAGGGGCGGGATGGCGAGGCTCATGACAAAATAGCGCACCAATTGATGGGCGCCGACATAGGCCGGATCGAGATTGAGGGCGAGCGCGATGATCGCCATCGCATCGAGCCCACCCGGTGAAAAGGCGAGAAGCGTCAAGGTGAAGGGCAGATGGGCCAGGAGGCTGGCGAGCACGGCGCCCAGGATCGAGATCGCCAGCGCGATGGCGAAGCCCGCCAGACCGTCGGCCAGGCCGTAAAACAATTCGCCCGGACTGAAATCCTGGAATCGGCTGGCCATCGATGTGCCGAGGATCACATTGGCGAGGATCAAGGCGGGTGACGGCAGGACGCCATGGGCGATGTCTCCGAGAAAGAAGCCGGCGCTCACCAGGATGGGACCGATGAACAGCCCGGCGGGAAATCTGAGACGTTCGAGAAGCAGCGCCGCCGCGGCGCTCGCCACGAATACGAGGACGATCTCCCACCAGATGATTGCTGTGCTTGTCATTCGGGGCGCCGTCCCGGGCGACAGGCTGGTGACGACGAGCGGCAGGGCCGCGACAAGGAAGAACAGCCTGATGCTCTGGGCGATGATGACCCGGCGCATGTCGGCCTTGGCCTCGTCGGCCATGACGACGACCATGGCGAGGGCACCCGGCACGCTCGAGAACAGCGCATCGGGCACCGGCCAGCCGCGCACCCGCCGGTAGAAGACATAGCAGGCGGCCGTCACCGCCACGACCGTCAGCAACAGCATCGCCAGGCTCAAGGGCCAGCGCGCCGCTGTCGCCAGCGTCTCCGGTGTGACGCTGCTGCCAATCTGCACGCCGAGGATGATGAAGGCGATGACGCGCAGATAATGCGGCACCGAGAGCTTGACGCCGGACAGCACCGCGACGATCGCGACGATCATGCTGCCCGCGAGCCACGGGGCCGGCAGATGCAGATAGGCGAAGAGGGCGCCGCCCAAGGCACCCAAGGCAAACGTGAAAAGGATACGGATCAGAACAAAGGCCTCAATGACTCGAAGAGCTGACGATAGCGCCGATACGCATTGTCATAGGCTTCCCGATGCCGAACAAGCGGCAAAGTCACATCCGCGACAGGATTGAGGTCGCTTACCGTCCGGCCGACATCCTCAAGCTGCCCGGCCGCCTTTCCGGCGAGCACCGCCGCGGCGATGGCGGACGTGTCGGTATGAAGCGGCGTTTCCGCCGGGAGCCCGATGAGATCGGCGCGGA
Organism: Nordella sp. HKS 07; assembly: GCF_011046735.1. Lineage (NCBI taxonomy): Bacteria > Pseudomonadati > Pseudomonadota > Alphaproteobacteria > Hyphomicrobiales > Nordella > Nordella sp. HKS 07. Next base: position 312,795 of record NZ_CP049258.1, read on the forward strand.
TCTGCCGCCATAAAACGCTGCGTGCGCCGCCGCCGGCGATGCGCAAAGCCTGCGTTTCGACACCGAGCGCATGTACGCGTTCGAAGACGTCGCGCATGGCGAAGGCGAGCCCCTCGAGGAGTGCCCGCGCCAGATGCGGCGTCCCATGCGCGGGGGTGAGACCATAGAAGGCGCCGCGCGCCGAAGCGATCCATTCGGGCGCCATGGCCCCCGATAGCGCAGGCAGGAAGGTCACGCCCTCGGCGCCGGGCGGGACCTGCCCCGCCAGCGCCGTCAGCTCGTCGAAGCTCGCAAGCCTGAACGTGTCGCGAAACCAGACCAAGGCGCCGCCCGAGAGCCAGCCCGGATTCTCGATGAAATAATGACCGTCGAGAAAGGCATGCGTTTCAACCAGCCGGCCGGGATCGATGACGGACACGGGATGCAGCGCGCCCGTCACCTCCGCGGTGCCCAGCACATTGATGAAGCGGCCGGGTGTCACGAGCCCTGCTCCCAGTGCCGAGGAGAAATCATCCCCCGTGCCGGTCGCGACCGGGATTCCTTTGGGAAGGCCGGTCAACGCCGCTCCCTCCCCCGACAAATGACCGGCTCTGTCGGCCATATCCAGCACCGCCGGCAGTTCATCGGCGCCGATTCCGAATGCCGTGAGCAAGCCCTCGTCGTACGAGCGCTCCTTGAGCCCGTAGACCATGCTGGTCGAGGCGGTGGCATGATCGATGGCATGAGAGCCGGTCACACGCGAGACCAGATAGGATACCGGCACATGAAATTTCACCGCCTGGGTGACGGCGGGCGCATGCCGCTTGAGCCATCTGATCTTGGCGGCGAGGTGGGTCGCATCGAGCACCACGCCGCAGCGCCGATGCACCTCGTCGGCGTCGATGCCATCGGTCTGCGCGCGCCGGTCCATCCAGATCAGGCAGGAATGCAGGGGCTTGCCATGCCGGTCGATGGCGACGCAGCCATCGAGCTGGCCGCCGAATCCGAGCGCCGTCACCTCGTCGGCCTTGCGCCCGGCTTTCGCGAGCGCGCCGTCAATAGCCGGACCCAGCGCCTCTTCCCACTGACGCGGATCCTGCTCCGCCCAGCCGGCTTGCGGAAAATAGGGGGCGTAGGGGATGGCATGCTGGCCGATGATCTTCATGTCCGGCGACAGCACGACCGCCTTCAGACTTTGCGTGCCGATGTCGATGCCGACGATCATGCGGCGATGCCGGTCTTCCCCTGTTCCGCGATGCGCAGATCGACTTGCGCCTCGGCGAGCGCCTCGACCAGCGCCTCATCGGGCCGCGCGTCAGTAACGAGGCCGTCGATGGCGCCGAGCGCGCAGATCGTCGCGAACTGCGTGATGCCGGCCTTGGTCTGGTCCGCCAGGAGATATACGCGTTCCGCCCGCGCGATGATCTTGCGCTTGACGGCCGCACCCGCCGCATCCGCATCGCTGATCTCGTTCGCCGTGAAGCCGCCGGCGCCGATGAAGGCGATATTGGCGTGATAGCGGTCGAGGAAGTCAAGCGTTTCAGGACCGAACACGCCCTCCTCGGTGAGCCGCAGATCGCCTGGGCAGAGCAGCACCGACGCGGTGTCGGAGTGGCCCAGTATGCGCGCCACACCGATCGAGTTGGTGATCGCCTTGAACTCGATCGGTAGCTGCGCCAGGACCCTGGCCAGATGCGATGTCGTCGAGCCCGCATCGATGATGAGGACGTCGCCGGATTTGACCAGTTGCGCGGCATTCTGGGCGATGCGTTCGCGCTCGGCGACATAGGTCTGGGCGCGCGCCGCGATGCCGGGCTCATCGGTAAGCGCGCGCATCGCTGCGCCGCCGTAGGTGCGCGCCAGGAGGCCGCGCTCGGCCAAGGCGTCGAGATCGCGCCGGATCGTTTCGGTGGTGACGTCGAATTCCTCGGCGAGATCGGAGATGCGCACCGCCACCGTCGTGTTGAGGCGTGTGACGATCCGGTCCTGTCTCTCGCGCTTCGACAGCTTATCCATGACGGGCCTCCAGCAGAGCCTTGGCGAGTTCGGCGAAGCCCTCCCCGCCTTCGGCCTCGGTCACATAGCGCGGCAAATGCGCCATGATCTCCTTGTAGGGCTTGATATTGGCGACGCCCACCGAATTCGGGAAGAAGGCGAACATCGGCGCATCATTGGGGGAGTCGCCCGCATAGACAATATGCCGGCGCTCGCTTTCTGTATCGATTCCGAAACGCTCCTGGAGCAGGCGCTTGCTCATGGTCAGCTTGTCATGGCGGCCGAACCACGCATTGACATGGATGGAGCTCACCTTGGCCACCGCCCCTTCGCCTTCAAATGCCTGCCTGATGCGCTCGGCCGTGGCGAGCGGCAAGGCCGGAACATCCTCGCAGAAGTCGATGGCAATATCGATTTCGCGATAGGCCTGGTCGGACGCGATGGCGGTGCCGGGGAAATCCGCGAGGATGCGGGCGCCGATCTTGCCGAGCTTCTCGCTGTTGGCCCGCCGCTCCTCGGCCGGCTGGCCATAGACGCGTAACATTTTGCGGGCCTTGTCGTCGTAGCGGAAATAGAAGGCGCCGTTCTCCCCGACGATGCCATCCACCGGCCACATGCGGGCAATGTGATCGCACCATCCCGCCGGCCGGCCGGTGATGGGGATCACGACGAGCCCGGCGGCGCGCAGATCCTCCAGCGCCTGGTAGGCGATCGCCGGCAAGCGGCCATGCAGGGTCAGCGTGTCGTCGATATCGGTGAGGACCGCTTTCACCGCCCTAAGCTCACTTGAGGGGCAGGAAGCGAGCGGCGCAAGCGAGGTCGTCAATCGATCAGCCTTTCCGGTTCCAGCAGGCCTGAATCGGCCGCGAGGTCGAGGAAGGTATAGCGATTCCGGATTTCCCGTGCATGCAGGATCGCGTTCTTGAAGAACGCCCGGGGAAGTCCGATCGCCGGGTAGCGCCGTGGCGCCTCGACCTGGGCCAGCGCCTTGTCGATGACGGCCGCGGGCCGGCGCACCAGCTCGATCTCGCTCTTGAGGCCCGGCCAGATCGCCTGCAGCCTCTCATTGAGGCCTGCCAGCTTGGCGCCGTCGGCGAGCTTGGGCTGGATGTCCTGCCAGCAGGCGGCGCCGACCTCGTCGCCGAAATGCGACTTGAGCGCCGCCGCGCTGAGCTTGCTCGCCTCGAGATGAGGCGCCCGGTCGCGCGCCAGGAGCTGGTCCTGGAGCTTTGCCATCACGATGGTGGTGACGGCGATCTGCTCGCCATGCAGCGCCGGCTCCCAACCCTGCGGCGGCATCATCTCGACATGGTGGCTGATCAGATGCTCGCCCTGGCTCGCTGGATAGGAGCCGCCGCAGATCGTCATGCCGAAGCCGGACAGAAGCAGTATCTGGATCAGGCAGCTGAGCGCCGCGCGATCGCCCTTCAGCAACGCGCCCGGATCGGTGACGAGCTGGTTCTCGAGGTCGGCGATAAAGGCGAAGGGTACGGTGCGATAGGTCTGGCCCAGAAGGCGGCTCGACATCAGCCAGTCCGCCTGCGCCGTCGATCGGCAGATCGCATCGCCGAAACCCGCCTGAATGAGGCGCTTCGGCGCCTTGGCGAGCACATCGAGATCGACGAAGACGCCATCGGGCGAGATCGCGGCGAGCGACTTCTTGTGTCCGCGCACGGTGATGGCCGCATTGACCGATGTATAGCCGTTCATCGACGGCGCCGTGGCGAAGACCGCGCAGCGCTTGCCTTGCCGGGCGGCGGAATATTTGGCGAGATCGCAGATGCTGCCCGAGCCCACCGCGATATAGGCCCCTGCCCGCTCGCCCTCGCGCATCACGCGCGCCGCGGTTTCGTCATCGGGATGTGGCCGCTTGCCGAGTCTGATCGGGATGATTTCGCCGAGGGAGGCGAGCGCCGTCTCGACCCGCTGTCCCAGGGCTGCATATGTGTCGTCGTCGGACAGGATCGCGAAAGGCTTCGGGAGATCGAGCGCCTTGACGAGTTCCGCCTCGCGTCCGGCCAGCGTTGCTTCGATCACCAGCGCCTTCATCGGCACGCGGAGGGTTTCGCCCGTATCGGGATCGCGATAGGCGCCGGCCAGCAGCTTCCTCAGATTGTCCATTTCATGCACCGGCCGCGCGCAGCACCGCCTTGCACTGATCGCGCACGCCCTTGATGCCCTGCGCGAATACCTCCTCGAATACCGCCGATCCGATCGTGAATGCGTTGGCGCCCGCCGCCGCGACCGCCTTGATGCGGGCGGGCGAGTCGATGCTGCCCGCGACGATCAGATAGCCGTCGTCGCCGACGCCCCGCCGCGCCGCGCGAATGAGGTCCAGCGGGTCGGCGTCGGTCGCGCGATAGGCCAGAAGGTCGACCCCCGGGCAGCCGGAGGCGACGGCGTTGCGGCAGTCCGTCTCGACATCGGCTGCCGTGCCGCCGAGCTTTGTCGGATGACCGGTGGGCTTGCCGGGAAAGGGATAATAGGACGGGCCGCCGGTCTTGAAAGTGTCCATGGCGAGCTTGATGTCCTGCCCCCCAAGCACCCTGTCGACACCAAGCTCCGCCGCGGTCGTGATCGACTGGCGGATGCTCTCCGGCGTCTGGCTGACGACTTCGACATAGGCGATGCAGCCATCGGCTTTGATGCGCCGGGTCAGTTCCTTGAGGGTGGCCTTGTCGACGCCGACATCCTTGAAGCCCACATGCTTGAGGCCGATGCCGGAGAGGGTATCGTAGACGTCAAGACAGTTCTGGACCGTTTTGTCGTGATGCGTCAGCATGAAGATGAAATCCATGTCGCCACTCTATATGTTGTACCCACAACAAATATGTTGCATATCTAACATGGATGGCGCAAGCTATTTCCGTAGGGAGATGGCATGAGTTGGAAGAAATCTTTCCGGCCGGTCTATGCTGTAGGAACGTCTGAACGGGCGGCGATCGACCTTGCCTGGCTTCAACTTGTCCCTCAATTAACGCCAGCAGCGAACGAGATCGCCGTCACCGAAAACAGGCCGCGTCTGATCTGGGCATCAGCCACACCCCGTGTGCCGGAATTTTTACCGGCCATACCGCGTCTTCCACAGTGCGCGGTCTGGCCTATGAAAGCTACAATGAGCCCTGTCGGGAAAGGAGGGTGTCAAATCGGGACGCTCGAAAGTCAAGCGATTGCCAGGGACCTGTCCTAGGCTGTCGAATGGGAAACGCCAGAACCAAGCCCACGATAAGTGATGGGTAAAACAACAACGGAGGAAGTCGTATGCTGAAGACACCCCTGTCGCGCCGGAATTTCATGCAACGCTCGACCGCATTCGCGGCAGCGATGGCAGCCGGCGCAAAATTCACCACCACCGCGGCTCATGCCGCGCGTGAGAAAGAACTGAACATCCTGTGTTGGGAAGGCTACAACTCGGCCCAGGTACTCGACCCCTTCCGCCAGTCGAAGGGCGCCACCGTCAAGGCGGAATCCCTCACCAACGATCCGACCATGGTCAACCGGCTGCGCGCCGGTGAAACGAAGATCTGGGACCTGATCAACGTCAACAATCCCTGGGCGCGCAAGATCATGGCGCCGGAAGGCCTGATCAAGCCGCTCGATCGCACCGCCTTCGAACCCTATTTCGACAAGATGATGCCGGCCTTCAAGGCCCCCTATAAATGGGCGATGGACGAGAAGGGCGAGCAGCTCATCGGCATGGCGCAACGCTTCGGACCCTATTGCTTCGTCGTCAACACCGACAAGGTGAGCCGCAAGACCGCCGAGGATCAGGGCTGGAATCTCTGGAACGACCCGGCCAACGAGAAGAAATACGGCGTTCTCGAATCCGACGACTGGAATGTCTTCAATCTCTGCTGCATCGCCGGCTTCGATCCCTTCAAGGTACATACCGACGACGAGGTCGCCAAGTTCACCGAAACGGCGAAGCGCGTCTTCAAGGGCGCCAAGGTCGTCGGTGACATCGCCACCATGAACCAGTCACTGGTGTCGGGAGAGATCGACTTCCATATGACCGGCGGCACCTATTCGGCCTCGCCGGCGCGCGCCGACGGTGCTGCGAATATCCGCGGCATCACGCCGAATTCCGGCCCCATGGAAGGCGGCAAGGGCGGCATCGTCTGGATCGAGATCACCTCGCCGGTGAACAATCCGGAGCTGTCGCCGCTCGCCACCGAGTTCCTGCACTATGTGCAGGATCCGAAAGTCGCCCATACCGTCGCCTTCGCCGAAGGCACCTTCAATCCCGTCGCCCAGATGGGCAACAAGGCGTGCTTCGAACTCTTCAGCAAGGAGGAGCTCGACGCCATCCAGTGGGATTCGCTCGAGGAGGAAGTGGCGCGCTCGGTCGAGTACGACATCGTCCCCGACTACGACAAGCTGCTCGACATCATGACGGCGGCGAAGAAGGAAGCGTCCGCCGGCTGAACCGGATCGTCACGCCCAGCAAGGCCCCTCCCGCTCGAGCCGGAGGGGCCAAATCTTCTTAAGATGCTCCCAAGGATTGCATGTCAAAGCGCCCGCCCATCTTGCAGCTTAGGTCCCTCACCAAGTCCTTCGGCACCTTCAACGCCGTGGACGGCATAGATCTCGACTTTGCCGAGGGCGAGTTCTTCACCATTGTCGGCCCCTCGGGCTCGGGCAAGACGACCCTCATCCGCATGCTCGCCGGCATGGAGCAGGCGACCGGCGGCGACATCATCCTGGCCGGCACGCGCATCAACGACCTGCCCGCCAACAAGCGCCCCACCTGCATGGTGTTCCAGTCGCTCGCTCTCTTTCCGCACCGTTCCGTCGGCGAGAACATCGAGTTTCCGCTCAAGATCAAAGGCGTCGATCCGGCCAGCCGCAAAACGCGCGCGCTGGCATTGCTCGATCAGCTGCGCCTGCCGCAGAATTATTACGACAAGTCCGTACTGCGCTGCTCTGGCGGCGAACGCCAGCGCGTGGCGCTCGCCCGGGCACTCGCCTTCGATCCTAAGATCCTGTTCTTCGACGAGCCCTTGTCGGCGATCGACTACAAGCTGCGCAAGACGCTGGAGAAGGAACTCAAGGACATCCACCGCGAGACCGGCAAGACCTTCGTCTACATCACCCATTCCCTCGAAGAGGCGATGGTGATGTCGGATCGCATCGGCGTCATGCGTTCAGGCAAGCTGGTGCAGGTCGGCACTCCGAACGAAATCTATTCCGCGCCCAAGGACAAGTTCGTCTCCGAATTCATGGGCGACGTCAATGTCATCCCGGTGAACATGAATGGCAGCCGGACGATCACCGCCGACACGTTCGACAAGACCTTCAATGTCGCCGCCATCCCGCCGTCCTTCAGCAAGGGCCATCTCGTCATAAGGCCGGAATTCGTCCGCTTCGTCGACCAGGCGAAGGACGCCGAGAATGTGCTGGAAGGCAAGCTCTATAACGAATATGCGCTGGGCTCGCGCATCCAGTACCAGGTGCGCGTCGGCGACAATGTCTTCATCGTCGAGAAGCTGCGCCAGCAATCCTCCAGTCTCCAGCGCGACCAGACCGTGCTTATCGGCTGGGACGCGAAGGATTCCATCCTGGTGACAGGCTGATGGCGGCCCTTCACGAGAACGGCAAAATCCTCTCGCAGGGCGCGTGCAATGCGCTGCCGGTGATGATTTTCATGGCCCTGGGCTTCGCCGCCCCCCTCCTCGCGGTGATCGCCTACAGCTTCATGCCGCCGCGTTCCTTCGGCCTCACCCACACGCCGACCCTCGCCAACTATGCCGATATTTTCACCAGCAACAGCTATATCTCCTTCGGCTGGTCGATGCTCTTTGCCGCCCTCACCGTGTGTATTCTGGCGGTGATCTGCTACCCGATCGCCTACGGCCTGGCGTGTCTCTTCGGCCGTTGGTCGCCGATCCTGACGCTGCTTTTCACCATTCCGCTCTTCGTGTCGGAGAATGTCCGCCTCTATGGCTGGATCCTCTTCTTCATCAAGAACGGGGTGCTCCTGGGCACGCTCAAATCCTGGTTCGGCATCGAGCCGGAAAGCATTCTGTTTACGCCGGGCGTGGTGCTGCTCGGCATGGTCTATGTCTATCTCCCCTTCATGCTGTTCCCGATGACGCTCGGCGTCTCGATGGTGCCGAACGAGACCCGCGAGGCCGCACGCGATCTTGGCGCCTCCCGCTTCCAGGTCTTCCGCGAGGTCGATCTGCCTTTGTCGATGCCCGGCATCATGATCGGCCTCCTTCTCACTTTCGTGCTCGCCGTCGGCGCCATCGCCGAGGCGAAGGTGCTGGGCGGCCAGACCATCATACCGATCACCCATGATATCGAGATCGCCTTCACCTATGCGCAGAACTGGCCCCTGGGCGCCGCATTGGCCGTGCTCCTGATGCTCGTCGTCGGCACGCTGGTGATGCTGGTGCTCAAGCGGTTCGATCTCGACGCCATTCTGGGGCGGAGGTGAGCCATGACTGATCGTGGCCGCCGCGCATTGATCTGGACCTGGACGCTCGCCGTCCTGGTCTTTCTCTATCTGCCGGCGCTGTGCATCCTGCTCGCTTCGCTGACCTCGAGCCGCTACTTTCTGTTCCCCATCCAGAAATGGGGACTCGACTGGTGGCGCAAGACCTTCGAGTCGCTCGAAATCCGCCAGCTCTTCGCCAATTCGATCACCATCGCCTTCTGCGTCATGGTGATCGCCGTGGTCATCGCCTTCTTCGGGGCACTGGCCTTCGCCCGCTACAATTGGAAAGGCCGCACCACCTTCCAGAAGATCGTGCTGCTGCCGATCTTCTTCCCGCAATCCGTGCTGGGCCTCGCCCTGCTCCTCTGGTTCAACGCCCTCGGCATCCAGACCTCCTGGATGACCGCCATCTTCGCCCATCTCGTATGGATCATCCCGGTGGTGACGCTGGTCATCTCCATCCAGGTCTATAGCTTCGACCCGGCGCTCGAGGAGGCGGCATTCGATCTCGGCGCCTCGCGCTTCCAGGTTTTCCGCGAAGTGACGCTGCCCGTCCTCCTGCCGGGCATCGTCTCCGGCGCCTTCTTCGCCTTCCTTCTGTCCTGGGGCAACTTCCCTCTGTCGCTCTTCACGACCGGCGCCGACGTGACCATCCCCAAATATCTCTACGCCAAGATGGTCGCGGGCTACACGCCGGGTGTTCCGGTCCTCGGCACCGTATCGACCTTCGGCGCGGCCCTTCTTCTGCTGGGCGGCTACTGGCTGGTCACCCTGCACCGGCGCGCACAATCATGAAAAAACGAGAGAGGAAATGCATTCATGTTTTCGTCATTGAAGGACAGATCGGTTCTGGTCACCGGCGGCAGCAAGGGCATCGGGAAGGGCATTGCGCGTGTCTTCGCCAAGGCCGGCTGCAAGGTGCTGATCACCGCACGCAATGAGGATGTGGCCAAGGCCGCCGCTGCCGAACTGAGCGCAGGCGGAGGTACCGTCGCCGCCTTCGCCGCTGACGTCACCGACTACAAAAGCATGCAGAAGGCGGCCGACTTCGCGGTCAAGACGCATGGCGGACTCGACGTGCTCTGCGCCAATGCCGGCATCTTCCCGCAGGTGAAGATCGAGGACATGTCGGACGAGACCTGGGACGTGACCGTCGACACTAATCTCAAGGGCACGTTTCTGTCGGTGAAAGCCTGCCTGCCGGCGCTGAAGAGAAGCGGCGAGGGCCGCATCATCATCACCTCGTCCATTACCGGTCCGGTGACCGGCTTCCCCGGCTGGACGCATTACGGCGCCACCAAGGCCGGCCAGCTCGGCTTCATGCGCACCGCCTGCATGGAGCTCGCCAAGTTCGGCATCACCGTGAATGCCGTCATGCCGGGCAATATCGCCACCGAAGGCCTGGCCGGTCTTGGCCCCGATTACGAGAAGACCATGGCCGCCTCGATCCCGCTGAAGCGCCTCGGCAAGGTCGAGGATATCGGCTATGCGGCGCTCTACTTCGCGACCAAGGAAGCGGGCTATGTGACCGGCCAGACGATCATCGTCGATGGCGGCCAGATCGTGCCCGAGTCGATCGAGGCCATCAATCAGGCTTGATCCTACGGAGGGTGATGTTCTCATTCACCATCACCTTCTCTTCAAGGAAGTTTACGTGGCGATATAATCATCCTTCGGATATCGGGTTTCGTCGCGGCCCAATTGAAGGATCGAAACGATAGACAAGGGACCGACGGGCATGAGCGTGAGCATCGTCCTCGCCCGCCGATCACCAACGGAGAGTTCGCGGGCCGCGCCATGGCTTGGGGGCTTCGCTACCATCGGCCGCGACAGGCGAGCGGGCACCTGTGGCATGCGCCGGGCTTGCGTTCCATGAGGCCGCACGCCGCCTGATGTGCCGAGCATATTGTCCACCAGCATCATGATGACCGCGACGATCGCCTCCAGGCTCCGCCCGATCTGTGCTGTCCATTGCCCGACCAAGTGGCGGAGCGTCCCTGGTTCGCCAGCGTTCTTGCTCATCTCGGAGATTCCTTTGTGGGTTTGAAGCGAACCGCGCCGGGTCATGAATATTTACGTGGCGAATATTCGGGAAAGGATTTGTTCGGCGACGCGTGCCCGCCACAATCCAAAGATCGGAGACACATTCCGGACCCTGACATTTCCAAACACCACGACCCGGCCCACAACTGCAAGAGGAAAATGCCGGAAATTACTTCTCGTGAAGAAACAGGCAGACCGGTCTTTGCTGCAGAATTTGGTCGCTATCGGGGCATAGCTGACATCGCCGGAATTGTTGCTGGCGCGACCACGGCCGCGAATGACCCACACCGGACAAAGAAAACCCGCAACCAGGCAATCGGCAAATGTTGCCGCGCGTCTCTGTTGGTCAGAGCGCGTACTCCCTGGTCTTCTGAAGACCGCCTTGAGGTTGCGAAAACGGCTTTCTAGCGGGTCGAAATTACCTTAACTTGCAAAAAGTTCTCAACGGCTTACAATTGCATGATAAAACGGCGGCGAGACGGCGATGGAGATTGCGCAAGACGCTGAAACAGCACCGTCCGATGCGGCGAAGGCCAAGTCCGGACGGCCGCCAACCGATATTTCGAATCCGGACTATTTCCACAAGGTCGTCGATTGCCAATGGGCCTGCCCGGCGCATACGCCGGTGCCCGAATATATTCGCCTTATCGCCGCCGGCCGCTACAGCGATGCCTATCTCGTAAATTGGTATTCGAACGTGTTCCCCGGCATTCTGGGGCGCACCTGTGACCGGCCCTGCGAGCCGGCCTGCCGGCGCGGAAGGGTTGAGGCGGAGCCGGTTGCGATTTGCCGACTGAAGCGCGTAGCGGCCGACAACAAGGGTGATGTCCGTACTGTACTGCCCAAGGCTCCGCGCCAGAAGAACGGAAAGCGCATCGCATTGGTGGGAGCCGGGCCCGCGTCGCTGACCGTCGCCCGTGATCTCGCTCCGCTTGGTTACGAGCTCATCGTTTACGACGGCGAGCAGAAGACGGGCGGCATGATCCGCAGCCAAATTCCCCGCTTTCGCCTGCCTGAGGAGGTGATCGACGAGGAAGTTGGCTACATCGTCGATATGGGCCATATCGAAATACGCACCGGCGAACCGGTGAGCAGCATGCGGACTCTGCTTTCGCAAGGCTTCGACGCGATTTTCGTGGGGAGTGGCGCGCCACGCGGCCGCGATCTCGATATTCCGGGCCGCCGCGAGGCAGCGGAGCACATCCATATTGGCATCGACTGGCTTGCCAATGTCTCATTCGGCCATAGCGAGCGGATCGGGAGCCGCGTGGTGGTTCTCGGCGGTGGTAACACCGCGATGGATTGCTGTCGTACCGCCAGGCGGGTAGGCGGCGAAGACGTCAAGGTGGTGGTGCGCTCGGGCTTCGAGGAGATGAAGGCTTCACCCTGGGAGAAGGAGGATGCTACCCACGAGGGCATCCCCATCCTCAACTATCACGTGCCCAAGGCCTTCACCCACGACGGTGGCCGCCTCACCGGCGTCCTCTTCGAAAAAGTTGCTGCGCAATGGGGACTGAACGGCGAGCGGCAGCTTGTCGCAACGGGCGAGCCCGATGTCCACATCGAATGTGACGATGTGCTGGTCGCCATCGGCCAGGAGAATGCGTTTCCGTGGATCGAGCGTGATGTGGGTCTCGAATTCGACCGTGCCGGCCTGCCGCGCCTCAACTCCAAGACCATGCAGTCGAGCCTCCCCAACGTCTTCTTCGGCGGCGATGCGGCCTTCGGCCCCAAGAACATCATTTGGGCCGTCGCCCATGGCCATGACGCGGCGATCTCCATCGATCGATACTGTCAGGGCATGCCGCTGACCGAACGCCCGCCCCCCATGGTCAATCTCGTCTCGCAGAAGATGGGCATCCACGAATGGAGCTACGACAACGAGATCTCCCTCGACCGGCGCTACAAGGTGCCGCTGCGCGACCAGAAGGTGACACTCTCAGACCTCAAGGCGGAGGTCGAACTCGGCTTCGATCGCGCCCGCGCGCTTGCCGAGACCCAGCGCTGCCTCAATTGCGATGTGCAGACGGTCTTCTCCCGCGAGCTCTGCATCGAATGCGATGAATGCGTCGACATCTGCCCGGTCGACTGCATCAACTTCACCGAAAATGGGCCGGAGATGGAGCTGCGCTCGCGCCTGCGTGTGCCGGCAACGAACTTGAATCAGGACCTTTATGTTTCGGACACCCTGAAGACCCACCGCGTCATGGTGAAGGACGAGGACCTGTGTCTCCATTGCGGATTGTGCGCCGAGCGCTGCCCGACCGGCGCCTGGGACATGCAGCGATTCCTGCTCGACATGCGGCTTGCTTATGAGAATGGCGGGTGTCGATCGTGAAGCTCACCGCTACCAACGATTTCGTCGCAAAGTTCGCCAATGTAAATGGCTCGGGTTCAGCTTCCGCCAACCGCCTCTTTGCCCGCTCGATCCTACGCATGGGCGTGCCGGTCGCTTCGCGTAATATCTTTCCCTCCAATATCCAGGGGCTGCCGACATGGTATGAAGTGAGGGTGACCGAGGCCGGCTACCGCGGTCGGCGCGGCGGCAGCATCGACCTCATGGTGGCGATGAATCCTCAGACCTGGGACCAGGATATGAGGGAGATCGAACGGGGGGCTACCTCTTCTACGATTCTACACGGGTGATCCCGGCGAGCAAGTTCCGTCACGACATCAACGTTATCGGCATGCCTCTCACTGCGATCTGCAACGAGCACTATTCCGACCCGCGCCAGCGCCAGCTCTTCAAAAACATCATCTATGTCGGAGCACTTGCCGAGCTTCTCGGCATCGATATCGCCGAGACCGAGCACCTCATTGCCGAGCAGTTCAAGGGCAAGGACAAGCTAATCCCTGCCAATCTCGAGGCCTTACATATGGGCCACGACCACGCCGCTGCCCATCTTGTGGGAGCGTCCGGCCTCAAGGTGAAGCGCGCCAATGCCGTGGGCAACCGCATCATCATCGACGGCAATGATGCCGCGGCGCTGGGCGCGGTCTATGGGGGGGCAACCGTCGCCGCCTGGTATCCGATCACACCGTCAACCGCGCTCGCGGAAGCCTTCGCGAAGTATTGCAGGCGCTACCGCGTCGAACCCGAGACCGGCCTCAGCCGCTGCGCCGTCGTGCAGGCCGAAGACGAGATCGCCGCCATCGGCATGGTCATCGGTGCTTCATGGAATGGTGCTCGAGCATTCACCGCGACGTCGGGACCCGGCATATCGTTGATGCAGGAATTCTTCGGCCTTGCGTATTTCGCGGAAGTGCCGGCAGTCATCTTCGATGTCCAGCGCGGTGGACCCTCAACGGGCCTTCCGACACGCACCCAGCAGTCGGACATTCTGCTCACTGCCTATGCTTCCCACGGCGACACGAAGCATGTTTTGCTCTTCCCGGAAGATCCGAAAGAGTGCTTCGAATTTGCAAGCCTCGCCTTCGATCTAGCCGACCGGCTCCAGACGCCGGTGTTCGTCATGCTCGACCTCGATATCGGGATGAATGAATGGCTGTGCGAGCCACTGGCTTGGGACGATCGGCGCCGTATGGATCGTGGCAAAGTGTTGAGGGCAGAAGAACTCGAAGCGAGTCGCGATTTCGGTCGCTATTTTGACGTCGACGGCGACGGCATTCCTATGCGGACCTATCCGGGCGCCCATCCGGCGAAAGGCGCCTTCTTCACCCGCGGCACCTCGCACGATCGCTACGCCCGCTACAGCGAGGAGCCCTCGGTCTACACGGATAACATGCAGCGCCTGGCACGCAAGTTCGAAACCGCAAAGTCACTAGTTCCGAAACCCGTCATGCGACCCGCTGGCCAGCCCGCATCAATGGGCGCGATCTTTTTCGGATCGACGTCAGCAGCTATGGAAGAAGCGATCGCCGCGCTTGAAGCAAGGGGCATCTATTTAGACCACATGCGGTTGCGCGCCTTTCCTTTCTCGGAGGAGGTGACCGACTTTATCCTCTCGCACGATCAGGTCTTCGTCATTGAGCAGAATCGCGACGCCCAGATGCGGGCGCTACTGAGTAACGAATGCGCCCTCGATCCCGCGCGCCTTATTCCTGTTACTCACTATAGCGGCGTGCCCATCACCGCGCGTTACATCACAGAGGAGATTGCCCGGCATTTCGTTGTCCGTGCCGGCGAACATCAACAGAAAGCGGCGGAATGACTTACCTCGCCAAACCCAGGCTCCAGCATCCCAAGCTTTCGCAAAATGAGCTGGGACTAACCCACCGCGACTATGAAGGTGCGGTCTCGACACTGTGTGCGGGTTGTGGTCATGATTCGATCTCGGCCGCCATCATCCAGGCCTGTTTCGAGCTATCGATCCCGCCACACCGCGTCGCCAAGCTCTCAGGCATCGGCTGCTCCTCAAAGACTCCCAACTACTTCCTTGGTGCGAGCCACGGTTTCAACAGCGTGCATGGCCGCATGCCATCGGTGCTGACCGGCGCTGCGCTCGCCAATCGCGACCTCATCTATCTTGGCGTCTCCGGCGACGGCGACTCGGCTTCGATCGGCCTCGGCCAGTTCGCCCATTGCCTGAGGCGCGGCGTCAACATGACCTATATCGTCGAGAACAACGGCGTTTACGGCCTGACCAAAGGCCAGTTCTCGGCGACCGCCGACAGGGAATCGAAATCGAAGAGAGGCGCTGCCAACCGCGACTCGCCGATCGATCTCGTGAGCCTCGCGATCCTGCTCGGCGCAACCTTTGTCGGCCGCAGCTTCTCCGGCGATAAGGCGCAGCTTGTTCCCCTGATCAAGGCGGCGATCGAGCATAAAGGCGCCGCGTTCATCGACAGCATCAGCCCTTGCGTCGCTTTCAACAATCATCCCGAGTCGACCAAGAGCTACGATTATGTGCGAGCTCACAACGAGGCCATGAACTTCCTCGACGTGATCGAAGGCCGGGAGCCGGTTGTGGCCGATTACGCGCCGGGCTCGGTCGTGATCATCCGCCAGCATGAAGGCTCCTATCTCAGACTGCGCAAGATCGAGAGCGGCTATGATCCCACCGACAAGCGTGCGGCCCGCACGCTGCTTCAGGAGCATGAAGCGAAGGGCGAAATCGTAACGGGGCTTCTTTATCTCGATCCTGAGGCGCAGGATCTGCACGAGCGCTACGGCACCGTCATCAAGCCCCTCAACGCACTGATCGATGGCGATCTTTGCCCCGGTTCGGACGTCCTCGAGCGCATCAATGCGTCGCTGAGATGATAACCCCTTAGATTCGCTGGCCATTCACCGCAAGGCTTCTAACCGGCATTCGGTGGCAGACGCACAAATCAGATATGGCGGTGCGCGCTTGATTTGGCGATGCTGAAAGAACCATTCTTCACGAAAGAGTGGCGCCCGAGTGAGATCGAACTCGTACAGTGAAGCAGTGCCCTGACGCGCGGCGCTAGCACCAATATTGCTGCCCATCGCCCGTCGCATCCTTTTGCTTCGAGCGATGTCTGCTGATGGCCCATCGCGTCATTTCGCTGCGCTGCGGAATTTGGCCGCTATCGGGGAATAGCGGACATGGCGAGACATGCTGCTGGCTCGATCCGGTCGCGAACGACCCGTAGCGGCCATGAGTCACGATAGACTCGCCACCGTGGCGTCTATACAATCGATTCCACTGCGGTCTCTGAAATCAGTCGCGCCATATGGTCGAAGAACGCACTCAGCGCCGTCTTGCCGCAATCCTCGCTGCCGACGTGGTCGGTTTCAGCCGGCTGATGGGAGCCGATGAGTCCGGCGCCATGGCCGCGCTCAAGGTCCGGCGCAAAGACGTATTGGACCCACTGGTCGCCAAGCATCAGGGGCGCATCTTCAAAACCACCGGGGATGGCGTGCTGATCGAGTTCGCCAGCGCTGTCAATGCCGTGCAATGCGCCGTCGAGCTACAACAGGGGATGGCTATTGCCAATAGCGGTAAACCCGAGGATTACCACATCGTCCTGCGCATAGGCGTAAATCTTGGCGACGTAATTGTCGAAGGCAGCGACCTCTATGGCGACGGTATTAACATCGCGGCGCGATTGGAATCCGTCGCCGAGCCGGGCGGTATTTTGGTCTCAAGCGCAGTCCATGACCATGTCGGGACCAAGATCAAGGTCGGCTTCAAGGATATGGGCGTGCAGACGTTGAAAAACATCGCCCAGCCGGTGCGCGCCTATCGCGTCACTAACACTCCGACAATCGAAGTCGCGGCACCGAAGTCTGTACCAGATAAACTCTCGATTGCCGTGCTGCCGTTCACCAACATGTCGGGCGATCCAGAGCAGCAGTATTTTAGCGATGGCATCACCGAGGACATCATTACTGAGCTGGCGCGCGATCGCTCACTGCTCGTCATTGCGCGTAACGCCTGTTTCCAATTTCGGGGCCCTGCAGCGGACATCGCTGCAGTACGACGAGCGCTCGGCGTGCGATACATCGTCGAAGGGAGCGTGCGCAGGACGGGAGATCGCATTCGGGTAACAGCACAGCTGATCGATGCTGTGAGTCAGAGCCATCTCTGGGCAGAGCGGTATGATCGCAATATTCAGGATATTTTCACCGTCCAGGACGAAGTGACCCGCGCGATTGTGGCAACGTTGCTTGGCCGCCTCTTAACCATCGGGGCCGAGTATTCCCGTCACAAGCCGACCAAGGATTGGGTCGCCTACGACTACTTCCTGCAGGGACGGAACTGTGACTATCACTACGATCTCAAACAATCTGTCGAATTGTTCCGGCGCGCCACTGAGCTCGATCCCGACTTCGCCCAGGCTCATGCCTGGTTGGCCAGTCAGTTGTGCTTCCGCTATTTGCTCGACGAAAGCCCGGAGACGATCGAGGAGGCGGCAGTACACGCTCAGAGAGCGTTGGCACTCAATGAGAATGATGCATACGCGCACAACAGCATGGGATGGGCTGCCCTTCGGAGGAGGGAATTCGATCTCGCCGGCCAACACTTCGATCAGGCTGTCAACCTCAGCCCGCATGACGTGAGCATGGCAGTGGATTGGGCCAACTGGCTGATGTATGTGAACAGATTGGATGATGCACTGGGTTATCTGGGTGATCTCCTGCAGCGCGATTCCTATCCTCCGACCTACATCTGGGAGGTGCGCGGTCAGACGCAGTACTTTCTGAGGCGCCACGAAGAGGCGATCGCCTCGCTCCGGCGGATGCACGGCAAGCACTTCTGGACGCCAATGTTTCGGGCCGCAGCGTTCGCTCAACTGGGGCAAGAAACAGAGGCGCGGCGCGAGCTGGGTGACTTTCTTGAGGCTAGGCCGAAAGCGTCGCTCGATTCTGTGGCAAAGAAACTGGGCTATGCCGACAAAGCGCTGGGCGATCACCTGCTTGATGGACTGCGCAAAGCGGGGCTTCCGGAGTAGCCTCAGCTCCGCGGTCGCTGTGGTCCGGTTGTGGCCCTAAGACGACATCCCAGCTAGCAAATGCGATGCCCGGTTCTGAGGGGAAAGCTGCCGTACAGCGGACATGGTCATGAAGTCCGAATCTGACCCGAAGCGGTCCGCGCCGCGACAACGCGGCCTATTCCGCGGCGTCCCGCAATTCGGGAATTGTGTCCTCGTAGTAGGGAATCCGGTCGATCCGCGGCTGCCAGGTTCCCTCGGCAATGCAGGCCTGGGCGTGCCGTGCGATCTCCTCCATAGGGGCGAACCAGATGCGCTTCTTCGTTAGCATGTCCTCGATCATGCGGGCCATGCGAACGCAGCGCGATAATCGGCCGGTCACGAATGGATGCCAGACGCCGATCCATAGGCCGCCGTGGTCATAGGCCGCTTCGAATTCAGCCCAATAGCAGGCGAAGGCCTCGTCGGGAGACTTCACGGGCATCCGATAGTCGATGTCGAAGGAGTGGACGAAGTGCGGCCAATCGTCGAGCGCAACATGGGACGGCAGCTCCACGACGTCTCCGTTTTTCGTCCGCAGGACATAGGGCACATCGTCGCCCATCAGGCTGGCGTCGTAGACGAGGCCCTCCTCGGCCAGCAGCTCGGGCGAATATTGCGAGGCCTTGTAGACCGGTGCCCGCCAGCCGCGCGGACGCCTGCCCGTCATCTTGGCGATGACGTCGATTTGGCGTCGCAGCCAGTAGTGTTCGCGCTCGCGCGTCAGCTTGTTCGGCTCCTCATGTAGGTAGCCGTGGGCGGCAATCTCGTGTCCGTCCTTCAGGATCATCTCGACCAGGTGCGGGTAGCGCTCCATGCACCAGGCCGGATAGAAGAAGGTCTGCTTCAGGCTGTAGTGCCGGAACACCTCCAGGATGCGTGGCACCGCAATCTCGTCGTAGCGCAACCAAGAGAGGGCAGAGAGCATCTTCGGCGCCTGCTCGGGCTGTTCGAGATGCAGGAAGCTGTCGGTGTCGATGTCGAAGGTGATGGCGACGGCGCATCGTGCTCCATTCGGCCAGGGCAAGGGATTGGCGATCAGCGATTTCACGGCGGCGCGTTGCGATGGCTTGCGGGCGATTTTACGGACCATGGGGGGCGATCCTTCGGTGGCAAATCCGTGCCAATTATCCACGAGCGGAAAGAGTTAGCAATAGCGGCGGATGGCAGGCCCAGCCAAAGACAAGGCGTGGACGAGCCCCTGTTAGGATCCCTCGAAGGTGTGGAAATGGCCCTATAAGGCGACATCCCAGTTATCAATTGCCATGCCGGGTTTTGAGGGGAAAGCTGCCGTGCAGCGGACATAATCATGAAGTCCGAATCTGACCCATAGCGGACATAGTCCGTTCATCCCCAAGCGATCAATCTGCATCAATTTGCCTGGGTCTCGCTTCGTTTTGTACTTTGACGTAGCATTCCGTTGGGTTGACTCGGGCCACCGGCAAAAACAGGGACTGGGAGCGATGAATGGCGAGCGAGCCGTTGTTTTGGCATCTGCAACCGCGGACTACCGTGGAGATGTGATAACGCCCGAGCGTTGGTCCACATGGGAGCCGCGAAAAGGCGACATTGTGGTCTGTACTCCTCTTAAATGCGGCACAACGTGGACACAGACGATCCTTGCAATGCTCCTTCACGGCGGACGAAATATACCAGACCATGTTCACGCGATCTCGCCTTGGGTAGATGCGGCGCTCGGCGACGCGGAAGAGGTGGCGAGCGCCCTCGCGCGGCAACGCGGTCGCCGGGTGGTGAAAACCCATACACCGGCAGATGGCTTTCCCGTCTGGGACGGTGTGACGGTTGTCGCCGTATATCGTCATCCGCTCGACATGTTCTTTTCTCTCCGCAAACATGCCTTGAACAGGAAGAACGCTCCTGATCATCCCATGCAACGCACGAGTAGTCTACCCGGCGCAAGTCCTGATTATCTGTACAGGGGTGGATTTTAGCAAGCGCAAGAGACCGCTGGCGGACAAACTGAGAATTTATCTTCGCAATCCGCAAGCGAAGAAAGGGTCATCTCGCCTTTTTTCATGGGCACGATCTTGCCGGCAGTCTTCGGCTCGCAGAATGCTGCCCAGGTGTCCATAATGCTGACCGAGGCTGCTGACGGGGCACCCTCATGCGAGAAGCCACCAGCCGACGAATTTGCCATCCGACACTGGTTTCTTCGTTCACTGTCCAGGATTGATACCGTCGGTCAGAATGAAATTCAACGGGCCCTTCTTGATCGTGAGCGACTTGGAGTGCTTAGGCCTAGGTTTGTTGTTATTGCTGTTGTTGCCGCTGTTGTTGCTGTCGCCGTTGTTGTTGCTGTTGCCGTTGTTGTTGGCTGCTCCCGTGGAGTTCCAGCCAAAGGACCACTCAATGCCAGGAGTGGAAGCTGGCGGCGGCCCCTTTTTCGAAACCGTCTTCTGCCCCGATTTCTTCTTGGCGGTCCCCTTGGGAGGCTTGCTGCTTACGGCAGTGTCCTTCTTGAATTCAAATCGGAATTCAAAGAGCCCGTTCTGTTGGGCATAGGCGGGGGACAGAAAAGCGGGGGCGACTAGAAAAGCGGCTACCACAGACGCGCAGCTCCAGCATTTGAATGCCGGACGGAAGTGCCAAATCGCGCTATGGGTCATCGATCTGAATATGGTGAGATTTGCCAGATGCTTGAGCATGACAGTCTCCATTTCAAGACTTCGAAAACGGATAGATCATAAGGCGTGATGCTGGAGAGCGCTGTGGGCAAAGTCACAAGAGGAATGGCTCTGCGTTGCCTTGCAGAAATGGCGGGGAATAGCTCTCTTCGGGGCCGCCCGCCCCTCGTCCTAGTCCCCGCGCTACTCCACGACCAAGGCTGGCACCGCGTGGACACGTGTCACGGGCGGCAGGTTCCATTTGCCGGTAAGAGCGTCCGCCTTCGGGCTGTAGAGCCGCACGGTCAGGTTGAACCCGCTGGTCGGAGCTGGCAGCCAGTTGGCCTCCAAATCCTTTCCCGGGCTCTCGTTTTGGAAGTAGAGGTCGAGCGAGCCATCGGCATTGAACTTGAACGGCATCCAACTGCTAACGGCAAAGCGGTTGAGCTCGTTGGGTACCTGGAAGCCGTCGAGATCGTACAGCGTCACCGACTAAAATGCGTTCACCGGCGGGAGGCCGGCCTGCTCGAAGTGAAGTATGTACTTGTTGGCTCCCTTGAGTGGCTTGCTTGTCTCATCACCAAGGTTCAGGGGGTAGATCGCATCCTCCGGGAGGTTTGCGCCGAGCCCAATCTGAGCGACGATGGCCCGCTTCAGATACCGTTTATTGTACAGTCAATAACGATCTCGTAAGCCTTTGATCTGCCTCGGCCTGGCTCAGGGATTTTCGAGAGGGTTTTCTGTACACGTCAAAGTTTGTCCATTATCGTCACAAGAGGTGCTTGGAGGGCTCCCCCCAATGACCACCAACCGCCGCCTCGCCGCGATCATGGTAGCCGACGTCGTCGGCTACTCGCGATTGATGGAGGCTGACGAGACAGGGACGCTGGCGACGCTACGAGAGAGACGAAAGGCGGTACTGGAGCCCGTGGTCAAGGCGCATGGCGGTCGGATCGTCAAGGTCATGGGCGATGGGGTATTGGTTGAATTTGCGAGCGCCGTGAATGCGGTTCAGGGAGCGCTTGAACTCCAGAAGAAGATGGCAGAGGCAAATGAAGGGGTGGCCGAGGGGCGCCGCATTCTGTTGCGCATCGGCATCAATCTTGGCGATGTTATCGGCGAGGGTTCCGACATCTATGGCGATGGCGTCAATATCGCGGCGCGGCTGGAGCCACTGGCGGAGCCCGGTGGGGTAGTGATCTCGGGCGCCGTGCATGATCAAGTTCGCGGAAAAGTAGATGTTATTTTCGAAGATGCGGGTACGCAGCAACTCAAAAACATCGCCATGCCAGTTCGCGTTTCTCGGGTTCAGGCTGGCGCACAAAAGGTGCTGACCAAGCCTGCATTGGCACTTCCCGATAAGCCGTCGATCGTTGTATTGCCGTTTCAAAATATGAGTGGCGATCCTGAGCAGGAGTATTTCGCCGATGGCATGGTAGAGGAGATCATCACCGCACTCTCACGCTTTAAGGCACTATTCGTCATCGCCCGGAATTCGAGTTTCACCTACAAGGGTCGCGCCGTTGATGTGAAGCAGGTTGGGCAGGAACTCGGCGTGCAATACATGCTCGAAGGCAGCGTCCGTAAAGCCGGCAACCGAGTACGCATCACGGGACAGCTGGTTGATACTACGACAGGAGCGAACCTCTGGGGTGACCGCTTTGAAGGTGGCCTCGAAGATATATTTGAACTCCAGGACCAGGTCACCGCGAGCGTTGTCGGTGCCATTGCCCCGAAGCTTGAGCAGGCAGAGATGGCGCGGTCCAAGCGCAAGCCGACCGAAAATCTCGATGCTTACGACTACTATTTGCGCGGAATGGCGGCACTATTCAAATGGACGAAAGAGGCGAACCAAGAGGCACTTGATTGTTTCAATCGGGCCATCGAGAACGACCGAACGTTTGCGTCCGCCTATGGCATGGCAGCGCGCTGTATGGCTCAACGAAAAACCAGTGGCTGGATGATTGCGGAAAGCGAAATTTCCCAGACCGCTGAGCTGGTCAGCCGCGCAGCTGATCAGGGACGGGACGACGCGGTAGCGCTTTGCAGCGCGGGTTTTGCGCTAGGCTATGTCGTTGGCGATATTGAGGGCGGTAATGCGATGATCGATAAGGCGCTCGATCTAAATCCCAACCTGGCCTGGGCTTGGTATTTTGGTGCTTGGGCAAAGATCTGGCTCGGGCAATTGGAGACGGCCCTGGATCGGGCTGGTCGAGCATTGCGCTTGAGCCCTTATGACGCTCACAGTTTTAACATGAAGGGTGCCGTGTCCTATGCTCATTTTTTTGCTGGCCGTTACCCCGAGGCGCTATCATGGGCAGAAGCTGCGCTCCGGGATCGGCCCAATCATCCTGCCGCTTTGCGAGTGTTGGCAGCAACCCACGCCTTGATGGGAAGGAAAGAGCAAGCAGCGCAGGCGATCCAACGGATCCACGAAGTGGATCCCAATTTCAAGCTATCTAATCTGCGCTACATTATACCGGTTCGGCGACCCGAAGATATCGCCAGAATTGAGGCGGGTCTACGGGAGGCGGGGTTGCCGGAATGAGCGCCAACCGCCGGGTGACCGAGCCACCGGAAACTATGCGCTTATCCCTCGGCTGACGATAGGCGTTGGTATCTTGTATATCCGGGCAATCTCCTCAGCTACGAGCTGCTGCAGTCGCCAGAGATTAGGATCCCGTATCCCAAGCGCTTCGAGGTGCGAGACCGTGTTGTAAAGGTACTCCGCACACGATCCGCCGTGCCCGCAAGCTCTTGCAAGCACGAATGCGACCTTATCCAGCGGGAGCTTCAGCGAAATACCGTCGCCTTTTGGACCGGCCCAAAAGACAAGTGCCCGGAGCCTTCCTGCTTCAGTCTGCAGCTTAATCCAGCGCACCATGCCCACATCTTCTCGGGCCAGGATCTCACGGCGCACCATTCGTTTAAGCTCAGCCAAGCGGTTGTCATCCAACAACCGAAACGCCATACCACTACAGCGACCGCCTCGATCTAGCGCCATCATCAGGCCGGGTTGCTCGGGAGTGCCCCGCCAGTTGGTCAGTTCTATGCAGAATGACCGATGCCAGCCAATGGCCGTGGCGCGCCGAGCTTCGACGGGGTC
The DNA here is from genome assembly GCF_011046735.1 of Nordella sp. HKS 07. Classification (NCBI taxonomy): domain Bacteria; kingdom Pseudomonadati; phylum Pseudomonadota; class Alphaproteobacteria; order Hyphomicrobiales; genus Nordella; species Nordella sp. HKS 07. Next base: position 336,379 of record NZ_CP049258.1, read on the forward strand.
AAAGGTCGGGAGCCGGTTGTGGCCGATTACGCGCCGGGCTCGGTCGTGATCATCCGCCAGCATGAAGGCTCCTATCTCAGACTGCGCAAGATCGAAAGCGGCTATGATCCCACCGACAAGCGTGCGGCCCGCACGCTGCTTCAGGAGCATGAAGCGAAGGGCGAAATCGTAACGGGGCTTCTTTATCTCGATCCTGAGGCGCAGGATCTGCACGAGCGCTACGGCACCGTCATCAAGCCCCTCAACGCACTGATCGATGGCGATCTTTGCCCCGGTTCGGACGTCCTCGAGCGCATCAATGCGTCGCTGAGATGATAACCCCTTAGATTCGCTGGCCATTCACCGCAAGGCTTCTAACCGGCGTTCGGTAACAGACGCACAAACTCAGATATGGCGGTGCGCGCTTGATTTGGCGATGCTGAAAGAACCATTCTTCACGAAAGAGTGGCGCCCGAGTGAGATCGAACTCGTACGGTGAAGCAGTGCCCTGACGCGCGGCGTTAGCACCAATATTGCTGCCCATCGCCCGTCGCATCCTTTTGCTTCGAGCGATGTCTACTGATGGCCCATCGCGTCATTTCGCTGCGCTGCGGAATTTGGCCACTATCGGGGAATAGCGGACATGGCTGGACTCGCTGCTGGCTCGGCCCGGTCGCGAATGACCCATAGCGGACCTAGACCCGGTCTAGCCGATCTAGACCCGCTCTAGGCCCGAACGTGATATTCCCTTATCATTGACTAGGCGTCGCTCTGCGTCCGGAGCCAGCATGGAGCGAAAACTCGCAGCAATTCTCGCCGCCGACGTTGTCGGCTACAGCCGGCTGATGGGCCAGGATGAGGCTGGCACGCTGCAAGCTCTAAAGGCCGTTCGAGCCGAGTTGATCGATCCCAGGATCGCCGAGCACAAGGGCCGCGTGTTCAAGGCGACCGGCGACGGCTTGCTTGCGGAGTTCCCGAGCGTAGTTAACGCAGTTGCATGCGCCATTGACATCCAGCGCGGGATGCATTCGCGCACCGCCGAACTGCCCGAGGACCGCGCGATTCGCTTGCGCATTGGAGTCCATGTTGGAGACGTAATAATCGAGGCCGACGACATCTTCGGCGACGGGGTAAACGTGGCGGCTAGGCTTGAGGGGATGGCACCTCCCGGCGGGGTCGTAGTGTCGGGGACGGTTCGCGACCACCTGGGTAATCGCCTTGACGCCCAGTTTCATGACATGGGCGAGCATACGCTCAAGAACATCGACCATCCGATACGGGTTTTCCAGGTACAACTCGATCGCGCACCCGCATTTCAACAACCTACCTTGGCCCTGCCCGACAAGCCATCGATCGCCGTCTTGCCATTCGACAACCTGAGCAGCGATCGCGACCAAGATTATTTCGCTGATGGCATAGTTGAAGAGATTATCACCGCCCTGACACGTATGCGTTGGTTGTTCGTCATCGCGCGGAACTCCAGTTTTGCTTACAAGGGCCGAGCCGTGGACGTAAAGCAGATCGGGCGCGAATTGGGCGTCCGTTACATCCTTGAGGGCAGCGTCCGCAAATCAGGCGACAAGGTTCGGATCACCGGGCAACTCATCGACACCTCTACCGGAGCGCACCTCTGGGCGGACCGGATTGAAGGGGGACTGGAGAACATCTTCGATTTTCAGGATCAGGTGACCACAAGTGTAATTGGCGCGATTTCTCCGAGATTGGAGGAGGCCGAGATCGAGAGGGCCAAGCGCAAGCCGACAGAGAACCTGGACGCCTATGACTACTATCTGCGCGGCTTGGCTGGTGTTCATCAATGGACCAGACAGAGTTGCGAAGAGGCACTGTCGAATTTCTACTGCGCTATCCATATTGATCCTAGTTTCGCGGCCGCTTATGGCATGGCAGCGCGGACCTTTGTTCTGCGAAAGGGGAGTGGATGGGTTGCGGATCGCGAGGCTGAAGTTGCCGAGGCGGTTCGATTGGCAAGGCGAGCAGCCCAGTTGGGCAAGGATGATGCCGTTGCGCTTAGCACTGCAGGGATCGCGTTTTCCTTCATGGTTGGTAACCACGAAGAGGGCAAAGTCCTCACGGATCGAGCTATAGAACTCAACCCCAACTCGGCATGGGCTTGGCTTTGGAGCGGTTGGATCCGAATGTGGCTTGGCGAGCCCGAGGCGGCCATCGATCGCGTGTCCCGCGCCCTGCGTTTGAACCCAACCGACCCTCACAGTTATAGTATGTACGGCGCCCTGGCGCATGCCCATTTCTTTGCCGGCCGATTTACAGAAGCTCTATCCTGGGCGGAAATGGCGGTGCGCGAGAAACCCGATTTTCTTCTCCCCGGCTGCATGGCAGCGGCCAGCAGTGCGCTAGCGGGGCGCATTGCAGACGCGAGGAGAGCCATGGGACGAGTGCATCAACTTGACCCCTCCCTCAATGCATCCAACCTACAGTTCCTTTTTCCTCTCAGGCGACCGGAAGACCTCGCCAGGCTGGCGGAGGGGCTGCGACTGGCTGGCCTGCCGGAATAAAGCGGGATGCCTCCGCACGCGTATTGATGACAAAACTGTCCGCCCCGCACACTCAAAGCAAGGATGACGCTTGGTTCGTCGATTTCCCTACCCCCCGGCACCTTCACGGTAATACCATTGACGGTTAGCGCCAGGGCACGGACAATGTCCGCATTTGATGCTGTGGACGGCTCCTCCACCTGGTGCGCAAGTGCCATAGGATTGGTGGCCAAAAGGTGACCACGATTCGGAGGAGCTCGATATGCAAGCGGTGACGACAATCGGTTTCGACATTGCGAAGTCTGTTTTCCAGGTTCACGGCATTGACGCAGACGGCCAGGGGGTTATTCGCCAGCGTCTCAAGCGGTCACGGGTTCTCGGTTTCTTCAGGAAGCTTTCGCCTTGTGTGGTTGGTATCGAGGCATGCGCGTCCTCGCACCACTGGTCGCGCGAGTTGCAGGCACTCGGGCACACGGTTCGATTGATGCCGCCGGCCTATGTGAAGCCGTATGTGAAACGCCAGAAGAACGATGCGGCCGATGCCGAGGCCATTTGCGAGGCGGTGCAGCGGCCAAGCATGCGGTTCGTGCCGACCAAGACACCCGACCAGCAAGCCTGTCTGATGCTCCACCGTACGCGGCATCTGTTCATTCGCCAGCAGACTGCGCTGATCAATGCGATCCGCGCCCACCTTGCCGAGTTTGGCATTGTCGCACCAGTCGGCCGCAATGGCGTCGAGAAGCTGCTCGATGTGGTTGCCGATCCCGACGATGGACGCGTGCCCGAGATTGCGCGCGAGTGCCTGGAGGCACTGGGCCGTCAACTATGGCAGCTGAAGCGGCAGATCCTGACGTTCGACCAGCATATCAACGCCTGGCATCGCTCAAACGAGACCAGCCGTCGGCTCGACGAACTCCCCGGGGTCGGTCCGGCGCTGGCAACCGCGCTGGTCGCCAGTATTCCCGATCCGAGGGCGTTTCGCTCGGGACGCGACTTCTCAGCCTGGATTGGGCTGGTGCCGAAGCAGAACTCCAGTGGAGGCAGGGAGAGGCTTGGCAATATCACCAAACAGGGCGATCGATACCTGCGCTCGCTGTTCTGTGCTGGCGCGTTGGCGGTGATCCGATACGCGAAAATCCACGGCACCAAGCATCGGCCATGGCTTGCCAAGCTGCTGGAGCGGCGGCCGACAAAGGTGGCCGCGATCGCGTTCGCCAACAAGATTGCCCGCATGGCCTGGGCGATGATGGCCAAGGGCGAGCGTTACAGGGAACCCGTCGCGCTGGCTCGCTAGGGCACGGCGACTTTGGACGAGATCGCGCCGGCAACGGCGTGATGTGAAGGCTGGAAAGGACTGACAGCAGGTAACGCAGAACCGGTCGATCCGGCGATCAGGACAACCCACATGGGCCACAGCATTGTCGAATGCGAGCTTTTGACCGGGACCTGATCCGCGGAAGGCATTATGGCCAGCGGCCCTATGAGCCGCGCTCAAAGGCCGAACACATGGCTGCTACGACCAGCGCTGCGACATGCAAAAGAACCTTGACAGCCCGGAGCCGTCCACACATGGCCCATCGCGTCATACAATCGCGACGCCGTCGAGCACCAAAATTCTAACGTTTCTTTCGTCAGCCGAAGGTCCGCTCATGATGCTGTGGACGGCTCCTCCACCTGGTGCGCAAGTGCCATAGGATTGGTGGCCAAAAGGTGACCACGATTCGGAGGAGCTCGATATGCAAGCGGTGACGACAATCGGTTTCGACATTGCGAAGTCTGTTTTCCAGGTTCACGGCATTGACGCAGACGGCCAGGGGGTTATTCGCCAGCGTCTCAAGCGGTCACGGGTTCTCGGTTTCTTCAGGAAGCTTTCGCCTTGTGTGGTTGGTATCGAGGCATGCGCGTCCTCGCACCACTGGTCGCGCGAGTTGCAGGCACTCGGGCACACGGTTCGATTGATGCCGCCGGCCTATGTGAAGCCGTATGTGAAACGCCAGAAGAACGATGCGGCCGATGCCGAGGCCATTTGCGAGGCGGTGCAGCGGCCAAGCATGCGGTTCGTGCCGACCAAGACACCCGACCAGCAAGCCTGTCTGATGCTCCACCGTACGCGGCATCTGTTCATTCGCCAGCAGACTGCGCTGATCAATGCGATCCGCGCCCACCTTGCCGAGTTTGGCATTGTCGCACCAGTCGGCCGCAATGGCGTCGAGAAGCTGCTCGATGTGGTTGCCGATCCCGACGATGGACGCGTGCCCGAGATTGCGCGCGAGTGCCTGGAGGCACTGGGCCGTCAACTATGGCAGCTGAAGCGGCAGATCCTGACGTTCGACCAGCATATCAACGCCTGGCATCGCTCAAACGAGACCAGCCGTCGGCTCGACGAACTCCCCGGGGTCGGTCCGGCGCTGGCAACCGCGCTGGTCGCCAGTATTCCCGATCCGAGGGCGTTTCGCTCGGGACGCGACTTCTCAGCCTGGATTGGGCTGGTGCCGAAGCAGAACTCCAGTGGAGGCAGGGAGAGGCTTGGCAATATCACCAAACAGGGCGATCGATACCTGCGCTCGCTGTTCTGTGCTGGCGCGTTGGCGGTGATCCGATACGCGAAAATCCACGGCACCAAGCATCGGCCATGGCTTGCCAAGCTGCTGGAGCGGCGGCCGACAAAGGTGGCCGCGATCGCGTTCGCCAACAAGATTGCCCGCATGGCCTGGGCGATGATGGCCAAGGGCGAGCGTTACAGGGAACCCGTCGCGCTGGCTCGCTAGGGCACGGCGACTTTGGACGAGATCGCGCCGGCAACGGCGTGATGTGAAGGCTGGAAAGGACTGACAGCAGGTAACGCAGAACCGGTCGATCCGGCGATCAGGACAACCCACATGGGCCACAGCATTGTCGAATGCGAGCTTTTGACCGGGACCTGATCCGCGGAAGGCATTATGGCCAGCGGCCCTATGAGCCGCGCTCAAAGGCCGAACACATGGCTGCTACGACCAGCGCTGCGACATGCAAAAGAACCTTGACAGCCCGGAGCCGTCCACACATGGCCCTTGGCGTCGCTTCGCTGCGGTGCGGAATTTGGTCCGCTATCGGGGCATAGCCGACAGGCGCGACCTGATAGCGATAGTGACCCAAAGCGGCTATTCGGGCAGCCCGGCCCTGCGCAGCCCTTCAGAAAATCTGGCCCTATCCTCTGGTCGTCGCAAAGGGAAGAAGTTCTGCAGCTTTGAGATGCACATTGTCGGGTCCATTCGAGTGAGTTTCTCGATCCCCTCGCGCGCCCGGCCAAGATCACCCAACAGGGCGGCGCTTGCCGCAACCATCGAAATCGAGTTGGCGAAACCGCTCTGTTCCCCCCCGCACACAGCGTTCTGCCCATAATAAAGCCTCCTCATAGCGACCGTTGAAGAAATGCCCGCACGCCATACCTGCATGCATGCTGCTCCTATAAGGGTCCTGCGGGTTGAGCCGGATTGCCCGCCCGAAGTGATCAAGAGCCAAGTCCGGTTGTCCGAGCCAAGTTCGTATCCATCCGCTGAAGAGCCATGCCCAGGCCATATTCGGATCAATGGCGGTAGCCCGATCGACAAGGTCGCGACCACCATCCAAATCGCCGACAACGAAGCCCAGAGCAATCCCAGCCGTGGCCAGGGCCACGGCATTGTCTGGGCCCAGTTGGACTGCCCGGCGTGACAGTCGCTCGGCTTCGGCCCGTTCAAATAACCGATCGAGTTCCCAGCCACCAACCTTGCGCTGCGAATAACAGCGGGCCGCCATGCCATAGGCTGCGGCGTAGTTGGGATCAAGGTCAATTGCCCGGTAGAAATGCTGGACTGCCTCAGCGTTGGCCTCCTTCGTCCACTGATGGGTAGCGGCTAGGCCGCGAAGATAATAGTCATAGGCATCGAGGTTTTCGGTTGGCTTACGCCTTGTCCGCTCAATTTCCGCTTGTTGAAGTTTGGGTGCGATCGCGGAGATCACGCTTGCGGTCAGCTGATCCTGCAGACCGAAGATATCTTCCAGTCCGCTATCAAATCGCTCAGCCCACAGATGAGCGCCGGTCGTCGTATCGATCAGCTGCCCAGTTATGCGAATCCTGTTTCCAGCTTTCCTGACGCTTCCTTCGAGTACATAACGAACTCCCATTTCGCGTCCGACCTGTCTCACGTCGACAGCCCGATGCTTGTAGGTGAAAGTCGAGTTGCGGGCGATAACGAATAGCCAGTGCATGCGCGACAGCGCAGTGATGATCTCCTCCACCATGCCATCGGCAAAGTACCTCCTGCTCGGGATCGCCGCTCATGTTTTGAAAGGGCAGGACCGCGATCGATGGCTTTGAAGGCAATGGCAGGAGGGTTGGGGTATCGCTGATGCTCGAACTGACCCCAGCGTGGGCCCAGTAGGCCTTCACCGGCCGGGCGATGTTCTTGAGTTCAACCTCACCCAGGTCTTCGACAGCGAAATCAAGCTTTCCCCGCACTTCCTCGTGCACCTTGCCGGTGATGCAGATGCCGCCTGGCTTCGCCAGGCTCTCAATCCGCGCCGCGATGTTGATGCTATCGCCATAGATGTCCGAACCCTCACCGATGACGTCGCCAAGATTGATGCCGATGCGCAGGTAGATGCGACGGTGGTCGGCAAGAGCTTCGTTGGCTTCGGCGAACCTGCCCTGAAGTTCAAGTGCCGCCTTAAGTGCATTCACCACGCTTGCGAACTCGACCAGCACCCCGTCACCTGTGAACTTCACAATACGGCCGGCATGCTGGCCGACCAGCGGCTCGACGATCTTTCTTCGGCGGTCCTTGAGGGCTGCAAGCGTTCCCGCCTCATCCGCCTCCATGAGGCGCGAGTAGCCGACGACATCGGCAACGAGAATGGCGGCGAGGCGGCGGTTCACAGACGTTCTCCCCGAAACATCGAGAATAGCGCTTATTCTTGCTGAAAGCGACAACTAGGGCACTTTGTAGCATATTGGTTCACGCTCCCAGAGCGACACAATTGCGACGCCCGGTCTTGGCCCATCGCGTCATTTCGCGGCGAGTCAGAATTCAGTCGCGATCGGGGTATCGCTGACCTGGTCGGACTTACCGCGAGCTCGACCTGGTAGCAAATGACCCAAAGCAGTCAGCGGTAGGCCGTTAAAGTCTCAACGGTCAAATACCTGCCAAGCGAATCGGCGTGGGACCTATTTACTGCCGCGGTTTGGCCCCACTTCCGAGAGTGGCAGGCATGGGGACCTGGAAGTGGTCCCCCTTTCGGAATAGCTGATCCATTCCTTCAGCGACGGCGACCTTGATCGCCGAGAGAGCTGCGCTATCTTGTGCAAGCAAAAGGGCCCTTAACCTTACTCCTCCCTGCAACACCAAATTGACCAATCCGGTCGCAGTTTTCAGCAGCAACGTCTGAGCCACAGTAGTTGCAGCGACATCGGAGAAGCCCGCTTGCGTAAGCGCGGCCTTCATATCCTCCTGATCGCTGAACTGGGAGAAATCGGGCCCGTGCGGCAATGGAACGTCAACACGCCCGTGAGCTTTCACCGCCCCCAAGAGAAGGCCGAAGCCATTGGCTGGTGAGGGTCGTTCCCAAACGCTGATCGCCACACGGCCGCCGGGACGAAGAACTCGACGCATTTCCGCCAAAGCGCGGTCCGGCTCGGGCACATGGAGAATGCCGTAGCCGCAAACGACGGCATCGAACGTATTATCGGGATATGGCAGATCTTGCGCGTCCCCTTGGCGACAATCCATCGACGGAACGTTCCGACGGGCAGCGGCAACCATGGCCTCCGAGAAGTCGATAGCGGATACTTTCGCACCGCGCTCGGTGGCAGCTAGGGCCAGCACGCCGTGTCCTGTGCAGACATCGAGCACGTCACATCCGCCAATGACCCCAGCTGCATCGAGTGTGGCATCAACCGACTGCGCGGTCAGCGGACCAAAGACAGCTTCGTAACCCTCGGACACCGCGTTCCATCCGCTTCGCTCAAAGTCTCGAAAGGCGTCCGGCTGGTTCGACACCTGAATTGGCATATCCCGTCCCCTGTCAGGGTTTATTGTCGCGTTTGGAAAGAGCCGCGGCAGTCGAAAATATCATCAACCTCTAGCGAACAGAAGCCGGTAGGTATCAGTACCTCAGAAGGGCGAAAGACCGTTCATAGCCCATCGCGCCATTGCGCTACGCTGTGGATTTGGCCGCTAACGGGGCAAACCTGACATGACCGGAGTTGTTGCCTGGCTCGACCCGGTAGAGACTGACCCATCTGCGACATAAGCTGGATTGAAATGCCGCAGCGCAGCAATCCCCTGTGTACTATTCTTTTCGTTCGGAAGCAGCTCATCTCTGGTAAGATCATTGCCCGACAGTGCCTAAGGCGGAGATGGCCATGACCGCTGGCGATGCTAAAGTCGTGCGGACTATGTGTCCCATGAATTGCCATCCAACATTTTGCGGAATGTTGGTCGAGGTGGAAGGCGGCAAGCTGAACACTATCAGCGGCGATAAGGATAATCCAGACAGTCAGGGTTTTCTTTGCGTGCGCGGCCGCAGCACCAACGAGATCTTTGGCAATCCGAAACGATTGCTGTACCCCCCAAATTCGTGATGACCGCCGCACGAATGCCTGGCGCCGCGCGAGCTGGGATGAGGCGCTGGATTTCATCGTGGGGCGCATGCAGAAAGTCGGACCCGGCAGTGTGGGCCTGTGGGCAGGCCATGGCGGCTTCACGCCGGGTAGCGCAGTCACAATTCAGATGATGCAGCGCTTCTCCAATATCTACGGCTGTCAGGCTTGGCACCCAGCAATGATCTGCTGGGGGCTCGGCGGGTTCGGCGTGGGCCTGACGGGCGCGCTCAAGGTCAATACGAAAGAGGATATGGCTGAGAACGCAAGAATGATCGTTCTTTGGGGCTCAAACATTTCCAGTCAACCAAACACAGCCCGACACATCATCTCGGCGCGGCGTCGCGGTGCCAAAGTCATTACGATTGATGTACGGAGAACGGAGGCGGCTGCTCAATCGGATGAAGTTTTGCTGATCCGGCCCGGGTCCGACGCTGCCCTCGCGTTGGTCGTCATGCACGTCATCGTCACCGAAAAGCTTTATGATGCGGCGTTCGTTGGATCTCACACCACTGGATTTGAGGAATTGTCGACGCACATTCTGCCCTTCACCCCCACTTGGGGAGCAGAAGAAACGGGCGTTGAAGCAAACCAAATCATCTCGTTCGCCAGGGCGTACGCCTCCACGCGGCCAGCCATGATCTTGCTCGGCGGCAGTTCCATGCACAAGGGTGCCAACGGTTGGCATGCTGCGCGCGCAATCAGCTGTCTGCCGGCGTTGACTGGCGATTTCGGGCTTCGGGGTGGCGGACTTGGCCCACGTCATGGCGCGCAGAGCGCAGGTTTGCGGAACCTGAACGAAGGTCAAAAGCGTCCACCGGGGAACTACATTCCGAACCAAATGGTCGATATTGCAGAGGCGCTGTCCAACGGGCGGCTGAAGGTCTTGTTACTTCTGGGTACTAACATGCTGTCGTCATTCGCCGATGCCGGACAAGTCGCCGATGGCCTCGACAGGATGAACACGGTGGTCTGCGTTGATCTGTTCATGAATGAGACCGCTCGGCGGTTCGCGGATGTCGTACTGCCTGGGACCGCCTGGCTCGAGGAGTTGGGTTTCAAGGTAACAAACACGCACCTCTATCTCATGGAGCGCGCCCTCGAGCGAGAGGGTGAGACGCGTCCGATCCATGAAATCCTCAGATCACTCGCGAATTCCCTGGGACTCACTGATTTCTTTCCCTGGGGGTCGTTAGAAGAGGTACTCGATGCCATCTTGGATCACTCTACAACCGGGCATGCGACGGTAGCATCTCTGCGCGCCGCCGGCGGCTTCGTGCCGCTCAGAGTGCCCGCTGTCGCTTATGCAGATCGAAAATTCGATTCACCGTCCGGAAAGATCGAATTCTACTCGCCTCAAGCGGAGAGATTGGGGTTACCACCACTCCCGGTGCACAAGGTTGACCAAGGCTCCCCGTATCCGCTGGCGTTGAGCTTCGGAAGGACACTGACACACTTCCATTCGTTCTACGACGAGGGACAAGCCCTGCCGTCGCTGGTAAAGCACAATGCTGCCCCACAACTTTGGATATCCAGGTTCGACGCAGATGCGCGTCGGCTCTCCGACGGTGACGCGATCAAGATTTACAATCAGCGGGGAGAGTTTCGGGCAAAGGCCCACGTTACTGACGACGTGCGCCCAGGTGTGGTCTGGATTCGCGATGGATGGGTCGGGCTCAATCACCTCACATGTGGCGATCCGGTTCTGACCGGAGACGCGCTCAGTTTGTTTCCGTTTTCGGTCGGTCAGGCGGATTATGGCGCCCAGGTCGAGGTTGCTCGGAGTTAAAGGGCTTTGAACTCTTGGGCAGGCCATGTCTCCTTCTGGGCACACAGGAGAAGCTGATCGTCGATCTCGCCGCACGCGGCACAATCCCCGTCTTGTATCCCACACGTGACTATGCCCTCGCCGGCGGCCCGATGAGCTACGGCACGGACTTCAGGGATTCATACCGCCAGTGCGGCATCTACGCCGGGCGGGTGATCTGGGGAGAGAAGCCGGCCGACCTGCCGGTGCAGCTGTCGACCAAGTTCGAATTCGTGGTCAACCTCAAGGCCGCCAAAGCACTGGGGCTCTCGGTCCCCAACTCAAACGCAATTCCTGGCCAACGAGGTGATCGAATGAGAGTGTTGCTTTGCTGCGATTGCTCACGGCCGGTTGTGGCCCATCGCGTCACTTCGCGGCTCTGCGGGATTTAGTCGCTATCGGGGCATAGCTGACATGGCTCGACTTGGCTGCTGGATCGGCCCGGTAGCGAATGACCCGAAGCGGATCATTTGGCCAAAGAGGCAACTGGTACGTATCTGCGCATCGACATGCAGCGTTGCTGCGTGATAGCCGAGTTGGGTTTGAGAATTGGCGTTCAAGCCGCAATAATCGATCAAGCGATTTAAAGCATGCTATGCAGCGCGCAGGTTGACCTGGATTGATTGGACAGCTGCCTGACGTAATGCTCCTCTAATAAAAAGTCCACCGACACCTACTGTCGAAACTTAGGAGTGAGATGAACGGTATGGCCGAGGATCGAATTCATCATCGATTCGAATTCTACTCCGCCCAATACGCGCGCCTTGGAACCGATACTGCAGCCGAAATATGGCGTGAGGTTTATGGAGAGGACCTCGGCCAGCAGGGTTGGCGAACACTTGATGAGCAGGCTCAAATCGCTGAGCTGATCGGCACCTCGTCTTGTGATGTCCTTGATATCGCCTGCGGGTCCGGTGGACCTTCGTTAGCGTTGGTGGCCAGCACTGGATGTAAGCTCACAGGCGTCGATATCGAGGCCCCGGGTATTGAATATGCGCAACGCCTGGCCCTAGAGCGCGGTCTCGCCGACAGAGCGCATTTTGTCGTGTGTGATTGCCGTAACCGTTTGCCTTTCGAGGACGAATCCTTTGACTTCGCTGTCTGCATTGACGCGATCTCTCATCTTGGAGATCGGTTTGCCGCACTGTCGGCATGGAGCCGATTGCTTCGACCAGGTGGCCGATTGCTGTTCACGGATTCTGTGGTGCTGACACTCTTGGCACCGGATCATCGCCGACAGTGAAGGTGATCCAGCTGCCGAGGCCTATGGCGGGAAGCTGCTCCCCTGAGGACGGGATGGCCCGCATCGCGGGCGGCTGTGTCGCGCCGAGCGCGCTTTCGGCCAGGCCGAAAGCCGTGCCCGATGCCAGGGCCTTCACGAATGTCCTGCGGGTTATGTCCATCACGGCAAAGCTTCGCAAGCCGGTGGCTTACAGGGCAATGCACAAAGATGTTACGCGTTCCCGATCCGAGACTATTGTTGTCACGCCCTATCGACGATGCAGACTACCCTCTTCCCTTGACGGTCTTCAGCAGCGCCACGATATGGTCGCGCGCCTTTTCAAGTTCGCTTTTTTCGCCCGACATGAACAGTCGTCCCGAGGCGCCGATCATCTGGCAGTCGACCAGCGTGGCGCCGGGCGCGATTCTCTCCGCCTCGTTCGCCGCATAGGCCGCGAACAAAGCCGGCATCATCTCGATCAGCAGCAGCGATTCGCCGGGGAGGATCATCGACGCCTCGCGGTTGCGATTGAGGATGACGGCATGGCTGTCCGTCACCTCCGGCACGATCTCGGCGAAGAGCAACTGCGGCTTGAGCTGGTCCTCGGCCTTCTGGCCGATCGCCTTCAGCACCGCCGCGCCGGCCCGGTCGACATGATCCATATCGAAGGAATGCAGCTCGAGAATGCCGAACTGCCGCTCGGTATAGAGAATGCCGGGCTCGGCTTCGGGCACCGTTTTCAACGCCACATCGCTCACATGATGAATGGCGAGCGCAGGCGCGATCTCGATAATCAGCGAATGCATCCCTTCCAGCGGCACATAGCCCCGCGCGCGGGTCGGCGATCCCATATAGGCGGCGAACTGCCGCCTTAAGGATTCGAGCTTCAAATAGACGCGGAGTTCGGCCACGGCAGGCTGTTACTTCGCGGTGCCGAAATGCTTGAGCACATCCGGATGCGGACGCGGGATGACATGCACCGACACCACTTCGCCGACATTGCGCGCCGCTTCGGCACCCGCTTCCGTCGCCGCCTTCACGGCGCCGACGTCACCCTGCACCACGACCGACACCAAGCCGGCGCCGACCTGCTCGCGGCCGATGATGGTCACATTCGCCGCCTTCACCATCGCATCGCCCGCGGCGAAAGCCGCCACGAAACCACGCGTTTCGACAAAACCAATTGCGTTAGACATGATGTCCTCCTTTTCGCAACCTGACTATTCCAATCAACTCTTCTTGCCGGATTTGGCCGGAGCGCTCTGCTCATCGAGAATGCCGATGACCAGCGCATCGACGACATTTTTTCCGTCCTTGAACCACGCTTTGGCGACGGACCCTTGCGTGATCAGCACCCGCTCGCCCACGCCGGCGCCCAGGGGATCGAACGCCACCATGCGCTCGTCCATCTCGTCTTCTTCCTCGATGGCGATTTCGAGCAGCGCCCCGCCCGGCAGTTCGTCGAGCCTCTTGGTGGCCCACACTTTTCCGACGACGATTCCTGTCTTCATGAGCGATCCCTCACGATTTCAAGCTTCACCTCGCGCGCTCTGTCGCGCGCCAGCGGCGTCACCACGACGCCCTTGCCGATAAGGAGCCGGTCATGGCTCTTGCCGATTTCGGTGACCATGATCTCCGTCACCACGCCTTTGGAAATCTGATGCGGGCTGCGCGGCGTGGCGGACGCCGCGACGCTCGCTGTGCCGCCAGCACGCGACGCAAGGCCGAACTGGATCTTGCCTGACAGAACGCCGGTTCTGACGTCCTCCTGCGCCTGCAGCAGATCGCGCGCGAAGGTATTGAGATCGCCGGCGGTCTCGATCCTGATCTCCACCGGCGCCGGTTTCGGCTCGACAAGAGCCGAGCGCAGCCGCGACAGGAGCGAGCCCCCGCCCCCGGTCGCGGGACTCGATCTGACGGCCGGCAGCAATTCACGCAAGGCTTCGCGCACCAGTTGCCGGATCTCGGTCGAGGACAAGCCGCTCATGCCGCCCTCCTCATCTCGAGCGCCTGCTCGGCCGCGTGGGCAGCGGCCCTGATATTGCTCTCCTCGCCCGAGAGATAGACGCGCCCGGTGGCGCCCATCATCCGGTAGTCGACCACTTTGACATTGGCCGCCTTCTCTGCCTCATTGGCGGCGAGGATGGCATAGGCGGCGGGCTGCATTTCGAGCACGAACAGCGACTCGCTCGGCAGGATCATCGAGCCCGACTTGTTCCGGTTGATCAGCAGCGCGTGATAATTGTCAACCCGCTTGACGATCTTCGATGCCAGGATTTCCGGCTTGAGCGCGTCCTTCTCACTTGTGCCGAGCTCGGCCATGATGGCATCGCCCGCCGCGCGCACCGCCGCCGTCGAATGCGAGTGGAATTCGAGATAGCCGAACTGTCGCTCGACCACCAGGATGCCGGGCTTCACGTCGACCGTCTTCACCGCGATGTCGGTCAGGGGCTCGATGTCGAGGCCGGGCGCCACTTCGATCACGATCGCCGCCATATTGGCGCGCGGCAGGAAGCCCCGGCAGAACGTGCCGAGATAGCACATGGTGCCGGGCTGCAGCTGATCGATGAAGATATAGGAGCGAAGCTTGGCCATCAGCGCGCCGTCATTTCCTTTAGTTCTTCAAGGATGATGCGGCGGATTTCCGCCCGCATATCGGCATCCTGCGTTGCCTGTCGTGCCGGCGCCGGTGAAGACACGACGCTGTCAGGGTGATTGCCAAAATCGTAATCGATCTCGCCGCGCGGCGGCACGCCGATCCTGGGCTTCTCGATGCGATCGGTCGCCTGGAAGGACGGCATCTGGATGCGGTCGTCCTTGTTCCACGCCATCTTCACCCATTGCACCAGATGGCGCGGCTCGACATTCTCCGCCACCGAGCTCCTGCCGAAATAGCCGGTGCCGATCGTCATGGTCGGCGCCAGATGCGTCTCGAAGCCCGAGGCGCCGAGGCTGTTGCCGACATTCACGCTGATGCGCAGCACATTCATCTCCTCGCCATAGCGCAGGATGATCTGCGGATCGCGCGCATGGATGGAGGCCGAATGGCCGCCGCCCGAGCGCCGGGTCATCGCCCGGCAGGCGATCATCGCGGCTTCGCGCGTCGCCGCCACATAGAGGCCGATGACCGGGCACAGCTTCTCGCGCGACAGCGGATAGTCGTCGCCGATGCGGGCGAGCGGCGCCACCAGCACCCGGGTGCGCGGCGGCACCCGGAAGCCGGCTTTCTGCGCGATGAGCTCGGCCGGCTTGCCGATTAGCGAGATGTCGAATTTGTCCTTCGGGAACAGAGTCTTCTCAAGCAGATCGCGCTCCTCTTCGCTGCAGATATGACAGCCATTGCGCTTGAGCTCGTGGGCGAGTCCATCGGCGATGGCGCCATGGGCGATGATGGCACTTTCATTGGTACACAGAATGCCGTTGTCGAAGGACTTCGAGTCGGCGATCGCCTTGGCGGCCTCGGCCACATCGGCCGTCTCGTCGACATAGGACGGAACATTGCCGGGCCCGACGCCGATGGCCGGGTTGCCGGAACTATAGGCGGCGCGCACCACGGGCGTGCCGCCGGTCGCGAGAATCACGTCGATGCGGTCGGACTTCATCACTGTTTCGACGATCGGCAGCGAGGGTTCGTCGACGACCTGGATGATGCCGTCGGGCGCCCCGGCATCCTCGGCCGCCTTGGCGAGGAGCCTGGCCGCGTCGGCGCAACAGCCTTTCGCCATCGGGTGCGGCGAGATGATGATGGCGTTGCGGGTCATAAGACACAGCATGATCTTGTAGAAGACGGTGGCGACCGGGTTGGTCGAAGGGGTCAGCGCGAAGACGACGCCCGCCGGCCGCGCGATCTCCAGGATCTTGCGCGCGGCATCGAGCCTGACGCCGGTGAAGTCCTGGTCTTTGTAGAGCTCATAGAGGCCGCGCGAGCAGGCCTGGTTCTTGATCAGCTTGTGCTCGGCGACGCCGAAGCCCGTCTCCTCCACCGCCCATTGGCCATAACGCTGGGCCTGGGCATAGCCCGCCTCACCGGCCGCCTTGGCGATCCGCAACACCGCAGCCCGGTCGAGGCCGGAAAAGGCTTCGGCCGCCCAGCGCGCCTTTTCCACCATCTGCTTGGCGTGAAAGCTGGTGAAGCCTCTATCTTCGAGAAGGGGATGTATGGCCATGCAAGGAGGCTACGGCATCGCGCCAGGCGCGGCTTGACACCAAACCCGGCCAGCTTGACATCAGTTCTCGGAAATTAAATTAGGGACATGATAAAGTAGGTACCCGAGGACGCTCCTCCACTCTATGGTGTCCCTGATTTTAACGCGCAGACCTCTGAGAAGTTGCCTCGCCGCTTTTTCCATGTCACGCTGCCGCCCAAAGAAAAATAAGGGCGTCTTATGCGGCCTAGGGAAGAAAGCGCCAATCCGGGGATCCTGGCCTCGGCAGCGACCGGCATCGCCGATCATATCGCGCGCTGGGGCGGCGATATCGACCGGGTCTGCGGTGCGGCGGGCGTCGATCCAGCCTGCGTCGGGCAGCCCACTTTGAGTCTCGAGCTTGCCGCCTTCTGCTCCCTCTTCGAGGAAGCCGCCCGCGATACCCGCAATCCCAATTTTGGCCTTTGGTTCGGCAACAGCTTCAAGCCGCGCGATCTGGGCCTCATCGGCTATACGGCCGTCTCCTCCCCGACGCTTGGCGCGGCGCTGGAGAATTTCGTCGGCCTGTTCGGGCTCCACCAGCAGTCGACCCATATGGCGATCGCCGATGCCGGCAATGGCCTCGCCCGCCTCGAATATCAGATCCGCATGCCCGATATCCTGGCGCGCCGCCAGGACGCCGAGCTCTCGCTCGGCATGTTCCTCAACATCATCCGCGAATGCCTGGGCGCCAGCTGGGCGCCGGAGGAAGTGCATTTCGAGCACCCCAAGCCCGAGGCCTGGCGCGAGCATGAAAGCGCTTTCGACGCGCCCGTTTATTTCTCCCAGTCGACCAATGCGCTGGTCTTCAAGCGCGAGCTGTTCGGGCGTCCGATGCCGGCGCCCGACCTGAAGCTTCTGTCAATCACCCGCATGTGCCTGATGAGCGTCGGTACCCGGCCGGTGCCGCGCCAGACGCTGAAAGACCAGATCCGTTCCGCCGTCCGCGCCCGCCTCGCCGAGGGCTATCCGGCCCTCGAAGCGGTGGCGGAGGCCATCAAGTCCTCGCCCGCCGCCATCCAGCGCGAGCTCGCGCGCGACAATCTCAATTACAAAGACCTGGTCGAGGAGACGCGCCGCGACCTGGCGCTCGTTTATGTAAACCAGCGCGAGCTTCCCTTCTCGGAGATCGCCTTCCTGCTCGGCTACTCGGAACTCTCCGCCTTCTCGCGCGCCTTCCACCGTTGGACCGGCACGTCGCCGCGCAATTACCGGGCTGAGAAGGCCTGACTGTCGGGACTTGTCCTATGGAGTGCTGGGGTTGGTGCCCCGCGTCAGGCCCAGCAGGCCGGCCGAGAACAGGACGATCATTACGAAGTAAAGCGCCCCCAGCACTGTTTCGCGCAAATAGATGGCGGTCTCCTCATAGACGCGCCTCGGATCGCTGGCGAAATTGAGCAGCAGGTCGGTGCAGGTGGCGCTCGGGCTTGTGGCGAGGACCGTGGCAGCTTCTGATTTCAACACCGAACCGATGACGACCCGGCCGGGTCCGACCTCGCATGACCAGACCTGCGACAGGTAAAAATAGATGATGAGCAGCACCACACCCAGGATGAACGGCCCGAAGATGGCAACCCGACTGCTGCTCGGGATTAACCTGGCCAGGAGAGCAGCGGCAACTGCAATTGTCGCCAGGAGCTTCCAGTTGAGCGCGCTGCCTTCCAGCGAATGTCCCGGCGGTGTGTAGATAAGAGGTGTGGCAATCGCCACGGCAGCCACAGCAACGGCATAAGCCCCCTTCCAGATGGCCAGCCACTTCATGGAATTCCGATCTCGATTCTCTCGACGGGTTGCCGGCCCAGGAGCGTGCATCTGTTCTTGATCACCAGCGCGTCCTTGGCGGTGCGGACATGAATGATGTAGTAGCCGGGCGGCATGAAGTCCTGCGTCGGCGTGGTCAGCTTGGGAAAGACCCTGAAGGGCGGGATGGAATCGCCGGTGCCAAGCATATAAAACTGAATGTAGAGGCCGTTGACCGGCTTTCTGTCGTAGGAAGTGATCGTATTCACCTCAACGGCAACGTCTGTGCTCGTTTCGCCGCGCTGCAGTTGAAATTCAATGCCCCAGAGCTTGATCTTGATGTCCTCATGGCTGATCCGGATATAGTCCGTAGCCTTGTCCATGTCTTCTTCAGTGGCGGCTTTACGGAGCGTCGCCGCATCATAGTCGAGCATCTCGCCGTAGAATTTTGAGACTTCGAATTTAGGCAGGTAGCCGACAAGTCGGCTAATGTCATCGCCGAGCTGTTTGATCCATCCACTCTCAGACCGATCGGCGAAACGCGGCAGGAGCTCTTGGGCGGCACCTGTCAGACGAGCTGTGATCTGGGACAGGGTTTCATTGTCGATAAGATCCGGCTTTCCCTGAGAAAACGCGCGTTCACTCGCGAGTGCCAGACTCGCTGCGAGCAGAGCAAACGATCTCCGGCTGATCAGACCCCTCATGATGCCGTCTCGTGGCGTTTTATCCCGGTCCACCCGACCGAAGAACGGCTAGCATTACATATAACGTAAGGGAAATCTAGCTAGCTGAATTTCCGCAGATAGTCCTCGCACAGGGCGACAGTGTCCTGCGTATAGGCAATGCCCATCGACTTCGCGAGATCGGTTTCGGCATGCGACCCGATCCAGGCGACCAGCAGGAGCCGGCGGAACATCACGAAGGTCGGAATCTCGTATTCGTCCTCAGGCGACAGCGTCGCCACGCTGCGATAGCCCTTGACCCAGGCGGCGATCAGCTCAGGCACGTCGGGACGGTGCTCGATGAAGGAAAGCGCGGTCGCGCCGTCATAGAGATACCAGCTGAAGCCGCAATCGTCGAAATCGATGACCTTCGTCTCATCACCGTCGATCAGCAGATTGGCGAGACGCATGTCGCAATGAATGAGGCCATAGCGCTCGGCCCCCTTGCCGAAGGCCAGAAGCCGCTTCTCGATGAGATCGACGGTGCGCTGAAAGAGCCGGGCCTTCCCGGCATCGAGTCCCATACCGTCGCGCCACGAACCCCAATGCTGTACCTTGCCGAAGGCGCCGTCGAAATCCCAGGTCAGGCGCTCGAAGCTCACTGGCCTCTGCCACTGCCGCGCATGCCGGTGCATGCGCGCGGTCGCAGCACCCAGCACTTCGAAGGGCCCGAGCAGTTCGGCTTCGGAGGGCTCGGCGCCCGTTTCCCAGTCGAACAACACGGCATGCCGCTCAGCGAGGCCCGGCAGCGTTATGTTCTGAATGATCTCGCCGTCCTGGCCCTTGATCGGCACCGGCGTGGTCACGGCGCCATCCCGGCGCAGCGCCTGAAGCCAGGCGAGCTCGGAGCCGATGGCGGCCTTCGAGTGATAGCCCTCGCGGTGCACCCGCAGGGCCCATTTCTCTCCCCCGCATCGACGCGATAGGTCGCGTTCTCCGACAGGTTGATCATCGTCGCCCGGGCGCCGGCCGGCAGGTCATAGGTCTTGAGCGCCGCATCGGCGATGCGCTGCAGCTGAGCGAGCTTCTCCCGATGGGTAAGCGTATCCGATGATGACATGTATCAGGCCGCCGACTGGCGCGAATGGGAAGGCTTGGAGCTCGTCATGTAGCTCTTTGCCCGGCCGCCGAACACCTCAGCCTGCGCCTGGGCGACGGAGGTGTCGAGGCGGGTCAGGATCTCGTCGCACATTTCGCGGTCGATCAGGAGACCCGGCTTGAACTGCAGCACCCGCTTGTCGAGCGTCGAGAAGATCGCCCAGATGCCGTTCTGATAAAGGTGCTTCATCACATAGACCGCACCCTGGTCATGGTTGAATTCGAGCCCCATGACGATGCCGCGCTGGCGGATGCCGGTGAAGAAATCGGGATAGTTCGCCTGCACCTGGCGCAGGCCATTGGCGAGATAGGCCGAGATGTAATGGACCTGCGAGCGCGTTTCGGGGCGCGCGCAGATTTCCAGTACCTTGGCCGCGGCGAGGCAGCCGAGCTCGGCGCCGCCGAAGCTCGACATATGGCCGAAGCCGTCCTCGCTCAGCCATTGGCCGGCCTTCTCGCTCACCACCACCGCGGCGATCGGATAGATACCGCCCGACAGCCCCTTGCCGGTGACCAGGATGTCCGGATTAACCCCATAGGTCTCGATCCCCCACATCTCGCCGGTGCGCATGAGGCCGGTCTGCACTTCGTCCGCGATATAGAGCGTGCCGACCTTCTCGCAGGCGGCCTTGATGGCGGTCAGATAGCCGGGCTTCGGCATCGGGAAGCCATAGGTGGCGGGGATCGTCTCCATGATCACGCAGGCCGCATCGCCGACCGCGATGGCTTCGAGCATACGCTCGAGATCGTTGAACGGCACCTTGACCACATTCTCGTTCGACGCCTCGGACAGGAACAGCTTGGAGAAACGATCATCGCCCACCTGGACCGCGAGGCCCGTATGGCCGTGATAGCAGCGCTCGATGCAGATGATCTTGCGGCGCTTGGTGGCGTTGCGGGCGCTCTTGAGCGCGATGTCGATCGCCTCGGCGCCGCCCGAGGCGAAGATGGTGCGCTTGAGGCCCGGCGGCGTCAGCCTTTCCAGCATCTCGGCCACATGAGTGCGCATGATCGACGGGAAATGGTGATTGCCGATGTCGAAATAGGCCATGCCCTCGCGCACCGCCTCGACCACTTCGGGATTGCGGTGGCCCAGCGAATAGGTGCCGCCATTGAGATGGACGTCGATCAGCCGGCGCCCGTCGACATCCCAGAGGTAATAGGCCTCGCGCCGGTCGATGACCAGATCGACACCCATGCGCTGCCATTCCGAGGTCTTGCCGGGATTCCAGAATTGCTTCGACCGGGCGATGAAGTCGTCTTTTTCCTTGCTCATCGAGCGGGGCTCCAAGGGATTCTGCCTGATGGGACCTTAGGCCCTCAGGCCTCGGAGCGGCTTGACAGAAGACGCACGGGATTTGACAGGTTCAAGCGTGATGGCTTGAGTCGCCATCACGCTTTATCTTCTTATTTGCGCATGATCTTTTTGGAAAACCGCTTCCCACTTTTCCGGATCATGCGCATGCGCCGCAAAGCTCATGCGAAACCTGCGCAAATCTTCCTAAATTACTGTTTTGATTCGATCAATTCAGGGGCGACCGGCTTCTCCGCGAGCCGCTTTATGACCTCTGCCTGGCGGACGAGTTCCGCATCCGGCATCGAGTCATAACAGGGAATGACCACGAGATCGCGCATCACACCGGCCGCCGTCCTGGGCTCGAGTTCCGGCCGGTCCTTGGGCGCCGCGATATGCTGCGAGCGCGGCAGGTCGGCGGCATCGAAGCCCTCGGCCCGGAGCCCGTCGATGAATTTGCGCGGCTCCTCCACCAGGAGCGGGAACACCCAGTAGTCGTGATGCACATTGGCCTGCGCCGGCATCGCCACAGCGCCGCCGATCAGATCGCGCAGCGTCTCGCCCTTGCTCGTCCGCACACGGATATCCTGGATGTCGAATTCCTCGAGCCTGCGGTTGAGCAGCGCCAGCATCGCGGTCGAGGGTTGGAAGCGCAGGTTCTTGGCCGTCTTGAGCGGGGCGACATCGCGCACCCGGTCGGCGAGCGAATCCTCATAGTCCTGGCCGCGCGCATTGTAATATTTGTAGATGGCGCCCAGCACCGGCCGCGACGTGACCAGCTTGAGCCCCATGAATTGCAGGATGCGCTTCAGATGTTTCTTGTCGGGCTGCAGCGGATAAGTGGCCTGGATGGCCCGCATGCGGCCGCGCAATTTGTCGTCGCGCACCCGGATCAGGGCGCCGCCCAGCGCGGTCGAGGTCTTGATCGGGCCGAAGGAGAACAGGCTCAGATCGGCCTTGTCGCTGCCCGGATAGGCCCTGCCGTTGAAGGCCTGTGCGCAATCCTCGACCGCGACAATGCCTTTGACCCGCACGAGGTCGAAGAGCGGATCGAGATCGAGCCTGGCCCCGAAGAGGTGCGCAGCGACGAAAACACGTGAACGCGGCGTAATGACCTTCTCGAGCCTTGCGAGGCTCGGGCCCATCGAGCCCACATCGAGTTCGACCGGAACCGGCACTAGGCCGGCATCGCGCACCACCCGCACCATGCCGCGGACATTGAGGGCCGAGAAGATCACCTCATCGTCGGGCTTGAGCTCGAGCGCCTGGATCAGGAGATCGAAGCCGGAGCGTACCGAATAGGCGGCGATCGTGTCATCGGCATCGGAAAAGAAGCCTTCCACCGAGCACCGCAGGGCCTCGCGGTCGTTCGATTTAAAACAGTTCCAGGCTCCCGCCAGGAGATCCCCCCATCCGATCTTGAGTTGCGTTCTGACCCACATTTGCCTAAATACCCTTCGTCAACGGACATCCCTTAGCGCCAGAGCCAGCACGACGCCAGCCCGTGCCAACATCCGTTACACGAGATAAGGTGATATTCCGGGACGGTATGTTATAGGCGGGGAATCCGTTAGGTTACCGTTATTGGTTAAAGAGGACTGCGATGGCCAACACCGAGATGTCGCTCGGCGAAAAATTCAAGAAGGAACGCCGAAAGAAGGTTAAGCGGTTCGGCAAGAATTTCATCCGCGGCCTGGCGAACTTTCTCGGCCGCCAGTCGCTGGTGGGCGATATGCCCGTCCACGACAATAAGGATTTCCCCTTCCTCAAGCCCTTCGTCGACAATTGGGAGGGCATGCGCGCCGAGGTGGTCGAGATCCTCAAGCATCGCGAGGCGGTGCCTTTGTTCCAGGACGTTTCGCCGGACCAGATGCGCATCGCCAAAGGCAACAACTGGCGCACCTTCATACTTTTTGGGTTTGGCGACAAGCTCGAGAAGAACTGCAAGCAGGCGCCGCTCACCACCAAGATCCTCGAGAGCATTCCCAATCTGCAGACGGCGTGGTTCTCGATACTGGGACCCGGCTATCATATCCCGGCGCATCGTGGCGTAACCAAGGGCATCCTGCGCGCCCATCTGGGCCTGATCATTCCGAAAGACGCCGAAAAGTGCCGCCTCCGCGTCGGCGACAAGATCCAGGTCTGGCGCCCGGGTGAGATCTTCGTGTTCGACGACACCTATGAGCATGAGGTGTGGAACGACACCGACGAGGAACGCGTCATCCTGCTGTTCGACTTCGACCGGCCGATGAAGTTCTGGGGCCGCGCGCTCAACAAGAGCTTCGTCTCGCTTCTGAAGCTCACGGCTTACTATCAGGAGCCGAAGAAGAACATGCAGACGATGGAAGAGCGCTTCGAGGCGGCCACGCGCCGCGCCGACCAGAATCTGGAAAAGCTGTCGGACAACGACTAGTTCCAGCCCCGGCACGTCGTCCGGGCTAGCGCGCTTCATGATGAGACTCAGAACTCACCACCATTCGCCTTCTCCCGCTTGCGGGAGAAGGTGCTCGATAGGGCGGATGAGGGTGTTGGTTCAGCTCACGAAAGCTCTTCAAGAGAATAAGATGACGAAGCTTCGATACTTTCGCATGCTTGCGGCGCCAAAGAAGCTGAGAGAACGCCCTCATCCGGCCTTCGGCCACCTTCTCCCGCAGGCGGGGGAAGGGGAAACCAGGTAAGGCCCTGCACGGGTCGACTGAATTTCCCCGGACAGCCATGCGCTTTAGCGGGGAGAGGGTAATGCGGCAGGTGACGGGGAATCGGCAGCGCAGACACGCGCAGCGGTATGAACTTCGTCCGCGCTTATGGAGCGCAACTCCGGTCGGGCTACGCCCTGCCTGCGTCGCGCTCCAAAAGCGTGTCACCACGAGAACGAACTTGAACCTGGCACTGCCCTACTTCAGCAGTTCGGTCCAAAGCTTCGTGTAGAGTTCCTGAACGTCCGGCGGACAGGTGAGGTTGAATTTGCCTGCTGCCTTCAGCTCTTCCGGAATAACGATCTCCGGCGCGCCCCTCATATCTTCCGGCATGAAGGCCTCTGAGCCCTTGATGCCGTTCGCGTAGCGCGCGAAGCCGGACAGCAATGCCGCATTCTCCGGAGCCATGATGAAATTAAGGAAAAGCTTGGCGTTATCGACGTTCTTTGCATCCTTCAGGATCGCCGCATTGTCCATCCAGATTGGATAGCCCTCCTTCGGATAACCGAAGCGGACATCGGGGTTCGCCAGGCGGTAGCGGAACGTCGCGCCATTATAGGCAAAGCCAGCCGAATAGTCGCCCTTCGCGTATCTCTCGATGCTCCCGTAGTCTATGGAAATCCACTTCGGCTTGGCTTCAGCGAGAGTGTCGCGCACCTTCTTCAGCACAGTGAGATCGCCCGTGCACGGCTCGCCGCCAGCATAGGTCACGGCCATATGCATCACGTCGGCCATTTCCGGAACGACATTGATCTTGCCGGCGAGCTCGGCCGGTGGATCAAGGAAGATTGACGAAGTGTTGATGTCGCCCTTGTAGACTTTAGTGTTCACGGCGACACCCGCCGTCCCCCAAAGCCACGGAACCGAGTACTTTCGACCCTGATCAAAGGGCACGCCCACCCACTGGGGATCGACGTTCTTGAAGTTCTCCATCTGGTCGGGACGCGATTCGAGCAGGAGGCCTTCCGATATCCAGACCGGCATGACGCTGGCCGAGGGCACCACGACGTCGAAGCCGTGTCCGCCCTGCCGGACCTTGGCGATCGCCGTGTCGTTCGAGTCGTAATCGGTGATTGTCACCTTGATCTTGTAGGTATCCTCGAACTTCTTGACTAATTCGGGGCTCGTATAATTGCCAAAGTTGAAGATGTTGAGCTCTCCCTCCGCCTTGGCAATGGCGGGAGAGGCAAGCAAGCCGACGGCAAGCGTACACAGTCCTAGTTTCGTTTTCATCAGTCGCACTCCTTTTCTAGTTTTTGCCCTTCCGGGGCGTGTAGCTCAGGAAGAAGATGATGGTGACGATCGCCAGCGACAGGACGAGAAAGACCGTCGCTATGGCGTTCATCTCCGGTGTAGCCACGCGTCGCATTTGCCCCAGCATATAGGTCGGCAGCGTGTCCTGACCGGCCGACTTGACGAACTCCGTGATAACGACATCGTCGAGCGAGACGACGAAGGCGAGCATCAGGCCGGCGAGAATGCCCGGCCAGAGCAGCGGCAGCGTCACGTAGCGGAGTATCTGGAAGGACGACGCGTAAAGGTCGGCCGCCGCCCTTTCCAGCGAGAGGTCCATGCTTTCGAGGCGCGCGCGGATCGGCATATAGGCGAAGGGCACGCAGAAGGCCGAATGGGCAATGATGAGGTAGCCAAGTCCGGAATAGCCGGTCCATATCTTGATGCGCGAGAAGAGGATCAGCAGCGCCACCGCCGTTACGATTTCCGGCACCAGAAGCGGTATATTGATCATCGAATATTTGAAGGTGAGGCCGCGATAGGGAGCGGTTCGGGTGGTGGCGATGGCCGCCAGCGTCGCGGATGCCGTGGCGATAACCGCGGCGACGGAAGCTATCTGGAGAGAGCGCAGCGAGGCCTCGATGACCTTTTGATTGTTCCAGGCGCTCTCGAACCAGCGAAGCGAAAAGCTTTCCCAACCAGCGATCGACGCGCTCGAGTTGAAGGCATAGACGACAAGCGTAGCGATAGGAAGGTACAACAGGAAGAAGCAGAACACTGCGATCGTCGCGAAGCCCGGCTGGCGCTTTATCAGGAAGGATTCAGCCATGGGCGCCACCTCCGGACCTCGATGTATTGCGGACATAGAGGAGCATCGCGACGAGAATGATGATGACAAGGGTAATCGATAGCGCCGCGCCGAGCGGCCAATTTCGTCCCTGGCCAAACTGCAGTTCGATCAGATTGCCGACCATGAGACCCTGGCCGCCGCCAAGAACGCGCGGGATCACGTAAGAGGATAGCGCCGGCACGAATACAAGGATGGAGCCGGCGATGATGCCGGGCTTCACCAGCGGAATGATGATCCGCCATAGCACGCCGAAACTCGACGCATAGAGATCATACCCGGCCTCAATCAGACGGAAGTCCAGTTTTTCAAGGCTGGCATAGAGCGGCAGAACCATGAGCGGCAAGAACACATAGGTCATTCCCAGCATGATGGCGAAGTCGGTGAACATCATCTGGATCGGCGCCGAAGTGACGCCGAGCTTCATCAGGATCGTATTGATGATGCCTTCCGCGCGGATCACTTCCTGGATCGCAAAAGTGCGGATGAGCATGTTCGTCCAGGAGGGGATGGTGATGAGGAACAGCCATAGAGAGCGGCTGCGTGGGGCGCGTGTCGCGATGAAATAGGCTGTCGGAAATCCCAAGACGAGGCAGAGGATCATCGTGGCGAAGGCGAGCTTGGCGCTGCGCCAGAAGATCGAGAAGTGCGCGTCTGCGATCGAGACCGTGCCGTCGAATATATCGCGCGTGAAGAGGACGTCGAACCAGGCCTTCGTCGAAAATTCCCACCTCACGTCGCCATGGCTGCCCGGCGCGAGAAAGGAATAGACCACCACGATGACCAGGGGGCCGGCACCAGCCGCCAGGATGAGGAGAAGGGCAGGCGCGCTGAGAAGCCAACGATCCCGGATTTCCTTCTTCTTCCGTCGTTCGCTGACTTTCTCGGTCCTGATCGACATGACTAGTCCTTCAATATCCGTGCGACGTCGTCATTGACGGCGATTCCGACGCGTTCCTGCCTGGAGAATCCGCATGGGCCGCTCTTGGCGTTCTGCTGGCGCACGATGAATGTGCCGCCGCCATCGACTTTGACGTGGAAATGGTTGTCCGTGCCGAGATAAACGAGATCGTCGAGCACGCCCTCCAGGACGCCCGAGCCCGGCGGGCCGAGACGTGCATGCTCCGGGCGAATGGCGATGGCGACTTTGCCCTTCGGTGTGAGGTCATCCGGATAGGTCGCGCAGATAACTGCGCCGGAGCAGAGCCGCAGGCGAGCCTTGTTGCCGGAGACGGAGAGGACTTCAGCCTCGAGGAAATTGGTCTCGCCGATAAACTCGGCGACGAAGCGTTCGGCCGGACGATCATAGATATCCCAGGGCGTCCCGACCTGGCGAACCGTTCCCGCCGATATGACGGCGATACGGTCGGACATGGCGAGGGCTTCCTCCTGGTCATGCGTGACGAAGACGAAGGTGATTCCTGTTTCGAGCTGCAGTCGCTTCAGTTCTATCTGCATGGATTTGCGCAGCTTGAGGTCGAGCGCAGAAAGCGGCTCGTCGAGCAGCAGCACTTTCGGCCGCGGCGCGAGCGCGCGGGCCAGTGCCACGCGCTGCTGTTGGCCGCCGGAAAGCTGAGTCACCGGATTATCCCCACGCCCTTCCAAATGCACGAGCCTCAGCATGTCCTTGACGGCAGCATCGATCTCCGCCTTCGGCTTGCCGAGCATCCTGAGGCCGAAGCCGATATTCTCGGCGACCGTCAGATGCGGAAAGAGAGCGTAATTCTGAAAGACGGTATTGACCGGGCGCTGGTTCGGCAAAAGGGCGGAAATGTCGGTTCCGTCGAGCAGGATTTGCCCTTCGGTAGGCAGCTCGAAGCCAGCGATCATCCGCAGAAGGGTGGTCTTTCCACAGCCCGATGGACCAAGAAGAGTGAAGAATTCGTTCGAGTGGATATCCAGCGTCACGTCGTTGACGGCCTGGAAAGTGTCGAAACATTTCTTGACGCCGCGCATGCCAATGGCGCCGCCATGGGCTGCGGTCGGCCGGATATCAGTCATCGGCTCCCCGTTTCTCGACCGGCGCCCGAGCTTTCTCTGCCCAATCTGCCGACTGTGTTCTGTTCAGCCGCTGATCGCGGCTTTACGTGGTAGGCTTGTCAGTTCTGTATAAAAACAACCTCGGGCTCGTGCTTTTGATGGGTGCTGCCGATGGGGAAGCAGACTTCTGGAGCCGCGGAGCCGTCTGCTTATTCAGGCTGCCGACGCATAGTGGTCAACGCCATCCTGACATGATTTCGCGTTGTTCGCTCATCGAGACAAGCCTGGGAACCTGTCTATGATGAGAGCCGCCCGATACGGCGTCTCGCCATACCAGCACATTCGTTCAAGCATGGAATCCCGGATCGGCAGATCAACGACATCGACCGGAGCTTCAAGCCCGTCAGGCTGGAACCAAGGGTCGTTGACGATGAAGTGGTCACCATCCACTGCATGTACCAGTATCCAATGGGGTACCACCCGACCGTGTGTCTCCATCTGATCAATCAAGACGATGGCGGTCGAGCCCCTCTCGATCGTTTGCCTCAACTCGGCGATCGCGAACGCACGAATATCCACCTTGACGCCCGCGGCCAATACACGCCGCTTGAACTCAGACTGGACGAATCCGATCAGCTCGCGGTCCTTTTCCGTGTCGTCCCGCTCAATAAGGACAGGATCGTCGGTGCTCATCAGCATGTGCAATCGATATCCACGAGATGCGGCGGCAATGGCCAGACCATATGGATCGCACCCACCGGGCCCGTCCGACGACGCTATGGTCGTCGCCTCGCGCCAAAGCGCCAATTCCAGGGATCGGTCCATGGCCACGGCACTGCTGCAGCTGGCGAAAGCCATCATCAGACATGCCGGTCCGCAGGTAAAACCCGTCGACTGCGTATAAATCGGCACTACGGAGTTTGCCGTCGATTTGTAGTCCCCGATCGAGCGTTGGGAATACACCGCTCCCGGCGCCGCAGGAGGGATCCCAATGAGCGACCGAAAGCTCTCCGGAACGTCGTCTTCCTTGGTATCCGAGCTTATGCGCCACACCCGGACGTCGTTGTCACGCGATGCCACCCTCGGCATCATCTGGATTGATCCACACGCAGGCGATCCTGAGCATCGTGGTCGTGCGACGTCGGCATCCTACAATCAAGCCGACGACGACGGCCCCCTCAAGCGCCGTCCAGACCAGTCGACCGCGTGCCGATAGCGTTGACGCCAAGCGTGCCCTCACTGCTGCGGGCACTGTCGCCGGGACCGAGACTTCCTGGCCATCAGAATGTCGCACGACAATTACGGACTTCGCCATCCTCGCGTCCTTGTGGCCGGACCGACCAGTCGTCGCATTCATCCAGCGCCCCCGTATTACCAAGCGGCAGAAATAGTGGGGTCCGCTCCAGGCCGTCAAACGACTTATAGGCATGAATTCATTCCACCAGGGAATGCGGTTCATCCTCCGAAATCACCCGTGCCTCGGCGAGAATCCATCGCGAAGCATCTGGAGCTGTCGGACCACGAGACGGCTATTGAGGATCCCTCTCCCCCAGCGGGGGAGAGGGTTAGGGTGAGGAGGAACCAGCGGCACAATCTTGATGCGATGTCGGAACGATTGCCGTCAGTTCCCCCTCACCCTCCCGATGCTTCGCATCGGGTCCCTCCCTCTCCCCCGTTGGCGGCGAGGAGATAAACGCACCCGACACAAGATGTGTGAATCCGATAGCGACTATGTGGGTCCGTAATTCACGCTCACCGTCCTACCGGTGCGGATCGATCCGAAGGCCGCATCGGCGATGATGAGCGCCTTGCGGCCGTCCTCGAAATCGACCGTCGGCGGCAGGCCCTTGTTGGTGCGGTCTATGAATTCATTGAGCTCGTCGAGATAGGCCTGCATATAGCGCTCGATGAAGAAGTAATGGAGCGGTCCGAGCGCCTGGGTCGCGGCAGCACCGCTGCGCTTCAGCATATTGGGCATCGGGTTGTCCGACTGCACCATGCCCTTCGAGCCGAAGGCTTCGACCCGCTGGTCATAGCCATAGACGCAGCGCCGCGAGTTGTTGATGTGGACAAGCGCGCCGGACTGCGCCTTCATCGTCACCATGACAGTGTCATAGTCGTTGAGCGTGGCGACCACCGGATCGACCTTCACGCTGCCGGTGGCCGAGACCTCCACCGGCTCCTCGCCCAGGATGAAGCGCGCCAGGTCGAAATCATGGATGGTCATGTCGCGGAAAATGCCGCCCGAGCCCTGGAGGATCGGCATGGGCGCCAGCTCCGGGTCGCGGCTGGTGATGATGAGCACTTCGAGCGTCCCGATCTCGCCGGCGGCCACCGCCTGCCGCACCGCGCGATGCGTCGCGTCATAGCGCCGATTGAAACCGATCTGCACCGGCACCTTGCTTCCCGCTATATCCCGGCGGCATTGCTCCACTTTCCGGATGTCGAGATCGATCGGCTTCTCGCACAGGATCGACTTGCCGGCTCTGGCGGAGGCGGTGATCAGGGGCACATGCGTGTCGGTCGAGGACGCGATCAGCACGGCGCCCACGGACGCATCAGCAAGAGCCGCCTCGATGCTCGCCGCCGTCCTGGCGCCATGCCGGGATGCCACTTTTTCCGCCGCGTCCTTGTTGACGTCGAATACCCAGGCGAGCTCCGCCTGCGGATTGGCGGCGATATTGGCCGCATGCATGGCGCCGATGCGCCCTGCTCCAAAAAGCGCGAACTTCAGCATGTCCGAAGCCTCATCCGAATGGCTGATGGATTGATGGGAAAATCTTAAGGATTGCCTTTAGTATGACAAATATGCCTATCGCGTGTGAAGGCGCTCGACAAGCCCGTCGAAGCTATGCAAAATCCCGGCCGGGTAGTTTTTCGTGAAGCCGGCCGCCAGAGCAGGCACGATGGGAGGTCCCCTTGGCTTTGCTCGACATACGTGACGTGTCGAAGAACTTCGGTGCCATCCAGGCCCTGAGCGAGGTCAGCTTTTCGCTCGAGCCGGGTGAGGTGGTGGGCTTGATGGGCGACAATGGCGCCGGCAAATCCACCATGGTCAAGCTCATCGCCGGCAATTTCCCGCCAAGCGAAGGCGAGATCGCGGTCGAGGACGAGGTCTGCCATTTCCACAAGCCGATCGAGGCGCGCGGCAAAGGCATCGAGGTCGTCTATCAGGACCTGGCAATCGCCGACAATCTCACCGCCGCCGAGAATGTGTTCCTGGGTCGCGAGGTGAAGAAGGGCGTCTGGCCCTTTCGCGTCCTCGACAAGCAGGCGATGATCGAGCGCTCCGCCGCCCTCTTCCAGGAGCTCAAATCCGAGACCCGACCGCGCGATCTGGTGCGCAAGATGTCGGGCGGACAGCGGCAGGCGGTCGCCATCGCCCGCACCCGGCTCTCCCGGGCCAAGCTCGTTCTGATGGACGAGCCGACCGCCGCCATTTCGGTGCGCCAGGTGGCGGAAGTGCTCGAACTGATCCGCCGCTTGAAATCGCAAGGCGTGGCGGTGATGCTGATCAGCCACCGCATGCCCGACGTCTTCGCGGTGAGCGACCGCATCATCGTTCTGCGCCGCGGCGCCAAGGTCGCCGACAAGCACACGTCAGACACCTCGCCGGAAGAGATCACCGGCCTCATCACGGGAGCGATCCGTGTCGCCTAAAACCGCTCAAGCCACCGCCGAAACCGACCACGCCGCGATCTCTGATGTCGCCGAGAGCCGCGAGCAGACCTGGCTGAACAAGCTCTTCGCCAGCCAGTCCTTCTGGGTCTCGGTGGCGCTCGCTATCCTTTACATCGGCATGGCGCTCTACGAGCCCAACGCCTTCGGCACGGTCGAGAACTTCGCCAACATGACCCGCAATTTCGCGCCCTTCGGCATTATGGCGATCGGCATGACGGTGGTCATCATCACCGGCGGCATCGATCTCTCGATCGGCTCGATCATGGGCCTCGTCGCCATCGTCGCCGGGCTTTTCCTCACCTGGGAGTATCCCTGGTACGTCGCCTTCGGCGCCGGCCTCGCCGCCGGTCTGATCTGCGGCGCCGTAAGCGGCTTCTTCGTGGCCTATGTCGGCATGTCCTCCTTTGTGGTGACGCTCGGCATGATGGCGATCGCGCGCTCGCTGGCGATCGTAATTTCCGGCAACCAGATGCTCTACAAATTCGGTCCCGACGCCCCGATCGTGAAGGCGATCGGCCAATGGCGCTGGCCCTTGCATACCGCCGACAGCTGGCTGCCCACCTGGATCCCGCAGCTGTCCTCGCATTTCTGGACCATGGTCGTCTTCGCGCTGGCAGCCGGCTTCGCTTTCAATTTCACGGCCTGGGGCCGCCACCTCTTCGCCATCGGCGGCAATGAGCAGGCAGCCCGCCTCACCGGCGTGCCCGTAGATCGCATCAAGTTCCTCGCTTATGTTTTTTCTGCCTTCACCGCCTCCATCGCCTCGCTCCTGATCCTCGGCTATAGTGGCTCGGCCATCAACGCGCTCGGCCAGTCCTATGAGTTGCGCGTCATCGCCGCCACCGTCATCGGCGGGGCCAATCTGATGGGTGGTGCGGGCACGGCCTTCGGCGCGGTGATCGGCTCGGCCCTGCTCGAAGTCATCCGCAACGCGCTTCTCATGGCGGGCATCGATTCCAATTGGCAAGGAGCCTTTGTCGGCGCCTTCATCATTCTCGCGGTTCTTCTCGGCATGCAAAGCGGCGGCAAATCCCTGATCGCCGCCACGTTTGAGAAAATTCTGCCCCGGAAGCACCGCTAGAACAACGGTTCGCGAAGGAGAGAAAACACGGACCGTCGGGTTTGACATAACTCAGCAAGAGCAAGTGGAGGATCCCGAATGTTGAAATACCTGACTGGTACGGCGATCATCGCCGGACTTCTCGCTGTCGGCGCCGCAGGCGCCATGGCGCAACAGAAACTCACTTTCGCGCTGGTGCCAAAGAACATGAACAACCCGTTCTTCGATCAGGCGCGCGACGGCTGCAAGAAGGCCGAGTCCGAATCGAACGGCGCCTTCGAATGCATGTATATCGGCCCCGGCGAGCATGGCGGCGGCGAAGAGCAGGTGCAGATCGTGCAGGATCTCGTTGCCAAGAAGGTCGACGGCATTGCCGTGTCGCCCTCCAACGCGGCGGCCATGGCCGTTGCGCTGCAGGCGGCGAAGGAAGCCGGAATTCCGGTGTTCACCTGGGACTCCGATGTGCTGCCCGAGAACAAGGACCTGCGCATCGCCTATGTCGGCACCAAGAACTACGATATCGGCGTCAATCTGGCGAAGATCGTGCAGCAGCTGAAGCCCAAGGGTGGCACGATCTGCATCCAGTCGGGTGGTGCGGCCGCCGCAAATCACAATGAACGCATGCAGGGTATCCGCGACACGCTCTCCGGCAAGAAGTCGGCGGCGTCGCCCGGCGATCCGCTCAAGGGTGAGAATGGCTGGACCGAGGCGCCGGGCTGCCCGCTCTATACGGACGATGACTTCCCGCGCTCGGTGCAGCAGCTCGAGGACACGCTCGGCAAGCTTCCCGACCTCGACGCCTTCGTGCCGACCGGCGGCTTCCCGCAATTCATCCCCGACGCCTATCGAGCGACCGTCACCAAATACAAGGACCGTATCGATTCAGGCAAGCTGGCGCTGGTCGTCGCCGACACGCTTCCCGTTCAGATGGAGCTGATGAAGGAAGGCCTGTCCAAGGGCCAGGTCGGTCAGCGGCCTTTCGAGATGGGTTACAAGACCATGATGTTCTTCAAGGATATGAAGGACGGCAAGGGCAATCCGACCGACCCGACCTATACCGGCCTCGATGTCTGCACGCCGGACACCGCCGACACCTGCATCGGCAAATAATCGCGCCTCATGAGCAGGCGGGCTAGTCCCGCCTGCTCTTCCCACCTAGAGCGCTTCCTGCGAAAGTTACTCGACTTTCGCGAGAAGGAAGCGCTCCAGATATATGTAATCGAGCCTTTTTGTCCCGTTTTGATCGAATCTATTGATTCGATCAAAACGGGAAAGGCGCTAGTCTCAAAAGAAGAACATGACCGATCGTTTTTCCCTCCAAGGCCGCGTGGCGCTGGTGACCGGCGCTTCGCGCGGGCTCGGCTTCGCTATGGCCGAGGCCCTGAGCGAGCATGGCGCCAAAGTCATCCTCAATGCGCGCGATGAGGTCTCCTTGCGTGCGGCGGCGGACCGGCTGAAAGCGGGACATCTCGCTTTCGATGTGACGGACCCAAAGCAATGCCATGAGGCACTGGCGAACATCGTCGCCAACCACGGCAAGCTCGACATCCTCGTCAACAATGCCGGCATCCAGCACCGCCGCCCGCTGATCGACTGGGAGGATGCCGATTTCGACCGCGTCGTCGCCGTCAATCTCTCCGCCTGCTTCAGGCTCGCGCGCGATGCGGCACGGCTCATGCTGCCCAATAAATATGGGCGCATCATCAATACCGGATCGGTGGCGGCGATCCTCGGCCGCCCGACCATCCATGCCTATGCCGCGGCCAAGGCCGGTCTCCATGGCCTCACCCGTTCGATGGCCGCCGAGATCGGCCGGCACGGCGTCACGGTGAATGCCATCGCGCCCGGCTATTTCGCGACCGAGTTGAACACCGCTCTCCTCGAGGACAAGGCCTTCACCCAATGGGTCGAGAGCCGCACCCCGGCGGGACGCTGGGCCAAGCCCTCGGAGCTTGGCGGCGCGGTCGTGTTCCTCGCCTCCGACGCCGCCTCCTATGTGAACGGCCATGTTCTGGCCGTCGATGGCGGACTGTCGGTCAGTCTCTAGCGCGCATCCCGGCGAAGTGAAATCACTTCGCCGAAAAGGATTCGCGCCAAATCATTATCTTGGAGCAAATCCTTATCGCCAAACTTTGGCGGGATTTGCTCGACTTGACATTTCGTGCGGCACAGGCTGGTTACGCGGCATGTCGCTCTCTCGTCCGCCCCTGCCCGAAGGCTATTCGGCCGTTCCGCCCGGTCACGTCGCCAATGTGGCGACCTTCCTCGAAATGACGGCGCCGCCGGCACACCGGCCGCCGCATATCTTCGCACCGGAGCTTGCTCTCAAGCCCTGGCGCGATCCCGATCTCGCCGCTTACCGCACGCTCTTCAAGACCATCGGCGAGGAATGGCTATGGTATTCGCGCCTGATGATGGCGGATGAGAAGCTCGCCGAAATCCTCAAGCATCCCGATATCGGGCTCTATCGCCTCTTCCGCGGCGAAGCCGTCGCGGGTCTCCTCGAGATCGACTTCCGCACTGCCGGCGAATGTGAACTGACCTTCTTCGGCCTGGTGCCGGCGGAGATCGGCAAGGGTGCCGGCCGCTTCCTGATGTCGGAAGCCATAAGACTTGCCTGGGCCAAACCGATCAAGCGCTTCTGGGTGCACACGTGCAGCTTTGATCACCCAGCCGCCCTTTCCTTCTATCGCCGTTCGGGCTTCACGCCCTATCAGACGGCGATCGAAATCCATCCCGATCCGCGCCTGACCGGCCACATGCCGCGCGAGGCGGCGCCGCAGATCCCGATCATAGAAACATAGGAGCCGCAGCGATGCTCGCCTTCACAGGTTTTGCCTTCCTGTATCTGGCGGCTCTCAACGGCGTCCTGCCCTTCAATTTGGGGACCTGCACCCAGGGCGGCGCCGATAGCCTGCTGGGCGGCGTCATCTTACTGGCGCTTTATCTCCTTGGCGCCCTTTGCCTGGTTATCGCCAAGCCAACCCACCGGGCCTATCTTGCCATCATAACGCCGCTGCCTCTCTTCGCATGACAGCTGCAATTCATTTCGAACCAAACGAAAAGCCTTCGACGATCTTGTCCTGCGCGAACACGAATATAACAATCAGCGGAATTGCTGAAAGCAAAATGCCCGCTGCCATCGCTGGCCAATTGGTTGCATACTGAGCCACAAAGCTTGCAGCTAAGCCCGGGGGCAAAGTGAACAACTTCTGGCTCGGCAAGAGGAATGCCGCGAGCAAATACTCATTCCAAAGATTGAATGTATTGAAGACCGCGACTACAACAATGCCCGGCCTCGTGAGAGGGATAATGACATGCCAGATCACCAATAACGTGTTGCAGCCATCGATCCGAGCCGCATCTTCGATTTCGGTGGGAATTGACCGGAAATAGCTTCTCAACACTAAGATTGATATCCCGAGACTGGCAGCAGTATAGGCGAGAATGAGCGAGAGGAGCGTCCCCCCGAGACCGGTATTCGCAAGCAGCACGTAAAGGGGCAGCAGGATCAGGAAGAGCGGGATAACTTCACCAAACAGATACGCAACAAAAAGCAGGCGATTTCCCGCAAAATCAAGCCGCGCAAGCGCGTAAGCAGCAAGAGTCGACAATACGAGAATGATGAACACTGAGCTGGAGGTTACGAGCAAGCTGTTCCACGCAAAGCGAAGGAATTCAGAGTTGGTGAGGATGAATAGATAATTGTCAAATCTGAGCGAAGTCGGAACGCCGAATGGAGAAGCTGCGTACTCGCTTTTGCTCTTCACGGAGACAGAGAAAAGCCAAATGACCGGCCCGATGGTCATCAGCGCAAGCGCAATCGTGAACGCGACACTCCCGATACGGCCAGCGATCGGGAACCTGCTAGCCGTGACTGCTCGGCTCATGCGTATTCGAGCCTAGTTCGCGCAATTCGCACGATGGGCCAAATAACGATCGACAGCACGACGGCAAGAATCACGACGGTGATTGCACTCGCAAGACCGAACCGTCCGGCTCGAAATCCCATTTCAATGGCGTAAAGACCGAGCAACTCGGTGCTACCGGCTGGCCCTCCGTTCGTAAGGATAGATACAAAGCCGAGCACGTGGCCGAACGATCCGGCAATGACGAGCACAAATGATACCAAAAACTGCTCTCGCAAAAGGGGAAGCGTTACATGAATTAGCTCGTCACGAAGGCGGTTCGTACTCAATCTGAGGACCTCGTAGTATTCTCGAGGAATCCCAGACATCCCGGCCATGAAAATTAAAGTGTGTAGACCGAAATAGTACCAGTTGGTAGCGAAAATCACGGCACCCAAGGCTGTGTAAGATGAGCCGAGCCAGGCGATTTTTACGTCTATCGGCAGGATGAAAGTGAGAGCGTTGTTCAGGAGGCCTCTCGTCGGATGGTAGATCATAAGCCATAGCAGGCTGGCTGCACCGATTGACAAAACTTGCGGAAACAACACAAGCGAGCGTAGCAATTTCGTTTGGTGACGGCGCTTAAAGAGAATCAGGGCCACAAAAAATGCGAGGGGTACTTGAGTAATCAAAGTGAAACCGGCCAGAGCCACGTTGATCCAAAACGCGTGCCAAAATCGCGCGGAATGTAAAAGCTCTCGGAAATTTTGTAGTCCTATGAAGGTTGGATCGGTAAGGCCGTTCCAATCGCGGACAGAAAACCACAGGCTTATTGCCGCCGGAAGCAGAAAGAAAAAGGCGAGGACACCAAGCGCCGGCAGATTCAAAAGCGCGGCCGCAACAAATTGCTGCCTTCCAAGGTCCCTCCCGCGACCGGTTCCTAAACCAATCAAGGACGAGCGGCTTTCTCGATCCGCGCGGCGGCCTCCTCAGGCGTCACACTAAGCTCGCCAAGTGGTTGCGACAGGTTCAGCATTTCCTCCGCCGGAGCCGGCGGAAGCGCCCAATCCCACCACTGATATGTGTGCTTTGCCTTCGCAAGTTGCTCTGCGAGGCGGGCAATCTTCGCGTTGGCCTTGCCAGATTTGACAACATCTTCAAGCACCCCGTTGATGGTGGAAATACTATCGGTCTCAATCATAAATTGGCGCGCGATACCTGGTGAGCTGAACCCAGAAAGGAATTCCCCGACTTCTTTAGGGTGTTTTGTGGAACTCGATACGAAAAGCGCATCGACACCTGCCATCATGTCGCCCTGGCTGTCCGGATCACCGCCCTCAATGCTTGGGAAGTCAAATAGGTCGTATTCGAACCCCGATGGAGCCTGCTCTCCAGTAATGGAAACAGCCCATGGGCCCATGTAGATCATGGCAGCATTTCCTTGGCTGAATTGCGAATAAATCTCAGATTCGGCCATTCCATTGAAACCAGTACCGAACGCAGATCGCTTGACAAGGTCCTGAAGAAAGTGTCCCGCCTTGACAAAGCTCTGATCTTTGAAAGATCCGCCATTCTGGCCAAAAATCGCGTCACTGAGTGCCTTGGTTCCGCCGTAGCGGTTTTGCGCCGCCCAATAGAAAAACATAAAAGGCCATTTTGCCGAGTTCGCCATCGCTATGGGTTGAATGTTGGCCGCGAGGAGGCGGTCAACAGCTGCATTGAACTCCGTGAGCGTTGGACGGCCTGGGTCAGACCAAGAACTGGGATCCACGCCCGCCTTCGCGAATAGGGCTTTGTTGTAGTAGAAACCACTCGGGGCGAGGTAGAGCGGTATGCAGATCATTTCGTCGCCATCGCCGCACGCGGACCTACCGCCCTTGGTGTAGTCAGAAACCGGGAGAATATCGTTGAGGCCGCGAATCTTTCCTTGGCGATGATTGATCGTCGTAAACTCGCCAGGATTGAAAAACCAAATGTCCGGCTCGGTGCCCGCAAGGAGAGCGGCGCGGACTTTGGTTTTCATAGTCTCCGTATCGAATTCCTCATAATTGATGTGGATGTCGGGGTGCGACTTTGTGAACTCGTCGACATAGTTCTTCCAGAACTTCGTATAGGATTCTGAGACCGGGTTGTTCCACATGACAATATCGATTGGATCCGCTTTCGAAACTGCCGGTTCGCGCGCGATCGCAAGCAATACGGTCACAGCCACTACTATAGCCTTCGTTGTGGCCCACAGGATGCTATTTCGATCAAGTCTCATCGATTCCTCCTGAGCTCGTGATTGTCCTTACACAGATTAGGAGTGGCAATCGGTTGTTGCCCCCAATATCGACGGACTTCAATCTACCATCCGAACACTCTCGAATTCAATGGAGTCCCCCCGGACCCATTTTTAGATGGATAACGGTCATTCTGGCGACTGACCTGAGCCCCGCAAACTGGTCCGAAAGGGGGGGCAGGTCACTTGAGAAGGGGGTGGACGATGGGGAAGGGCCGGTTCAAGAGCAGCTCACCGGCATATTGCGTGAAGGCAGCGGCGGGGGTGTGAGGTGCTAGGAGCCGCACGGGACGTAACTGCGAAATATCACGCAACCGGTGACGGATATTAGTCCTTTTCTCTCCAGTGCACTCATGCCAGTGTATATGATCGATTAGTATGGGATAACGGAATGCGACCCGTCGGAATCGGTTTTATCGGCTGTGGCAATATCAGTTCGGCTTACCTTTCTGCGTCGAAAAATTTCCCTGTTCTGGATATACGTGCTGTCGCCGACATCGACCCCGCAGTCGCAAAAGCCCGTGGAGATCAATTCGGCGTTCCGGCCAAAAGCGTTTATGATCTTCTTCACAATGACGATATCGAAATCGTAATTAATCTCACCATACCCAAAGCGCATGTCGGAGTAGGTCTTCAGGCCATCGCTGCTGGAAAGCATGTTTACTCGGAGAAGCCCCTCGGAATCACGGTCGCTGAAGCCTCTCGCCTGATCGATTTGGCGACAGCAAAGGGACTTCGGGTCGGCTGTGCGCCGGACACATTTCTTGGTGGCGCACAGCAAACCTGCCGCAAGCTTGTCGACCATGGCGCTATCGGCCAAGTCATAGCCGGAACGGCATTCTTCATGTGCCCGGGCCACGAGGAATGGCATCCAAACCCCGCCTTTTACTATGCTGTTGGGGGTGGGCCGGTACTCGATATGGCGCCCTACTACATTACGAGCCTGGTCAATCTTTTGGGTCCAATCAATCGAGTCACTGCGATTGCGTCACGGACGCGAAACGAGCGAACAGTAAAAAGTGAACCGCTGAAGGGCACTAGAATTCCGGTGGAGATTCAAACTCATGTTGCGGGGATTCTAGAATTTGCGACGGGGGCCATAGTTACCCTG
Organism: Nordella sp. HKS 07; assembly: GCF_011046735.1. NCBI lineage: Bacteria > Pseudomonadati > Pseudomonadota > Alphaproteobacteria > Hyphomicrobiales > Nordella > Nordella sp. HKS 07. The sequence continues at coordinate 376,294 of NZ_CP049258.1, forward strand.
GCGATGAGTTTTGACGTCGTGTCCCACGGTCATCGGCATATCGAACTATATGGAAGCGATGGCTCACTGAGCGTTCCCGATCCCAATACATTCGGAGGCCAAATAGAAATTTCCACCGGGTCGGGTAAGTGGTCCCCAGTTGCTACCGAACATGCGTATTCGGATGCAAACTATCGAATACTTGGGGTTGCCGACATGGCGCATGCCATTCGATCGGATCACCCCCACCGTGCCAGTGGTGAACTCGCGTTCCACGTTCTTGAGGTGATGGAAGCATTGCAGCATTCGTCTGACCGCGGTATGCACATCATGATTGAAAGCCGACCACTAAGACCGGAAGCGATGCCCATAAGTCCTGAACTTGGAGTAATTGGGAGAAAGCCAAATGCGTGAAGTCATGATCGTATGGGGTGGATGGCCTGGTCACGAACCGGAAACATGCGCTCGCATTATCAAAGAGATGCTCGAAGAAGAGGATATGAAGGTACGCCTGGAGTCCTCCACCGAAGCCTTTGCGGATCCGGCAATCTCGAAACTCAGTCTGATAGTACCAATCTATACGCAGTCAAAGATTGAGAAGAAGGAGGTTGATAATCTAAGCAAGGCGGTAGAAGGCGGAGTAGGCCTTGGTGGCTATCACGGCGGGATGGGTGACGCCTTCCGCGAAGCGGTCGACTATCAATTCATGTGCGGAGGACAGTGGGTGTGCCATCCGGGCGATCCAAAAAACGACTACAATGTCGACTATACAGTCAATATTACAAAGCCCAATGATCCGATCATGAAGGGTATAAAGGATTTTCCATATCGGTCCGAACAGTATTATTTGCACGTCGATCCTTCGATCGAGGTACTCGCCACCACGACGTTCTCCGGCCAATACGCACCCTGGACCAAAGGCGTCGTGATGCCAGTGGTGTGGAAGCATCGTCATGGTCAGGGGCGAGTGTTTTACTCTTCCCTGGGTCATGCAAGTAAAGAGTTTCAAGTTCCTGAAATGCGTACGATTTTGAAACGCGGGCTTCTTTGGGCTGCTCGCTGAGCATCATCGGCGGGCCGTCGACCGATATTTCCCGCAAGTATTTCACGCCACTCGTTGCCAAGATCAAAGCCCACCCCGGGCGTTCACTCAATTCTTCGGCAAGGTTATTCCAACCCAGATCGCCGAGGCGGGGATCAGTCTATAATTGTCGAGATCGTCCAGTTTTCTGATCTCCCTCGCGCTGATGATACCGTGTCTGAACTCGGCTACCTGACGGATATTCGGCAAGTGATCTCTGCTGGGGTGTGAACTCAGCGTGCCCGAACTGCCGTCAAGCGTGAGATCGGCCTGGAGGGCCTCAGAGAATATTCTCGAGTAGCGGCACATACTGCGCAACGCCGTCTCGAGTGTGTCAGAAGCGATGCCCAGATAGGCCAATACATCGAATTAACCACGGATGGCGATGACTTTACCCTCATGCTGAGGTGCGACTCCGGCCTTGAGCCGGGGGAGCCTCGAAGCATTATCCAGGCACAAAAGTCTTGCCGCTTACCACCCTTCGAGGCCCGCCTTCGGCAGGCGCCTCAGGGTGAGGGTGGTGGGCAGCGAACCCATCAGACCGCGTGACCCGCGCTCACGCATTCACACGTTCATGGGAGTGGAACGCCCTTCGTAGTGAAGCGTTGCGTCCTGCCGGTGCGCCGCATCGGCCGTGGCGTGCCGGCGGCCTTGCCGGTGCCGGGCGGCTGGTGGGCGGGCACGAGCTGGTCGGGGCGCGAACCGATCAGATCGGCGCGACCCATCTTTTTCAGGGCCTCGCGCAGAACCGGCCAGTTGTCGGGGTCGTGGTAGCGCAGGAACGCCTTGTGCAGCCGGCGCTGCCGAAGCCCTTTGACCGCCTCGACCTTGTCGCTCGCCCCATGCCTGACGCCCCGCAGCGGATTGACTCCGGTATGGTACATGGCCGTGGCAGTCGCCATCGGCGACGGCAGGAATGTCTGCACCTGATCGGCTCGGTAGCGGTTCTTCTTGAGCCAGAGCGCGAGGTTCATCATGTCCTCGTCGGTCGTGCCCGGATGCGCCGCGATGAAATACGGGATCAGATAATACTTCTTGCCGGCCTGCTTCGCGGCGGCATCGAACATTTCCTTGAAGCGGTCGTAAGCGCCGATCCCCGGCTTCATCATCTTGTCCAGGGGGCCTCGCTCGGTGTGCTCGGGCGCGATCTTCAGATAGCCGCCGACGTGATGGGTGACGAGCTCCTTGACATATTCGGGACTCTTCACCGCGAGGTCGTAGCGCAGGCCGGAAGCGACCATCACCTTCTTGACGCCCTTCACCTCGCGAACCTTGCGATAGAGCCGGATCAATTCGTCATGCGAGGTGTTCAGGTTCGGGCAGATGTCGGGGAACACGCAGGAAGGCAGCCGGCACGCCGCCTCGATCTTGGGATCCTTGCACGCCATCCGGTACATGTTGGCGGTCGGCCCGCCGATGTCGGAGATCACGCCGGTGAAACCCGGCGTCTTGTCGCGGATCAGCTCGATCTCGCGCAGGATCGAACCTTCCGAACGGTTCTGGATGATGCGCCCCTCGTGCTCGGTGATCGAGCAGAAGGTACAGCCGCCGAAACAGCCGCGCATGATCATCACCGAAAATTTGATCATGTCCCAGGACGGGATCTTGGCGTCACCGTAGGACGGATGAGGTGCTCGCGCATAGGGCAGATCGTAGACGGCGTCCATCTCCTCCGAGGTCAGCGGGATCGGCGGCGGGTTCAGCCACAGGTCGCGGTCGCCGTGGCGCTGGACGAGGGCGCGCGCATTGCCGGGATTGCTCTCCCGGTGCAGCACGCGCGAGGCGCGGGCATAGGCCTCGCGGTCCTGCTCGACCTGCTCATACGACGGCAACCGGATCACGGTGTCGCCGGGTTGGCGGGCGGCACCCTCATCGGCGGAGTCGAGATCGTCGGCAGGGAGTTCGGTGTAGTGATCCGGCACGCGGCGGAAAAGTGCCACGCCCCGGATGGAGTCGAGTTCGCGCGGCGCAGCACCGGCGGCGAGCCGGTTCGCCACCTCGACGACGGCACGCTCGGCGTTGCCGTAGAGCAGCAGATCCGCCTTGGCGTCAGCCAGGATCGAACGGCGCACCTTCTCAGACCAGTAGTCGTAATGCGCGATGCGGCGCAGCGACGCCTCGATGCCGCCGAGCACGATCGGCACGTCTTTGTACGCCTCGCGGCAGCGTTGGGAGTAGACGATGGAGCAGCGGTCCGGCCGCCGGCCGCCCTCGCCGCCCGGCGTATAGGCGTCGTCATGGCGCAGCCGGCGGTCCGCCGTGTAGCGGTTGACCATCGAGTCCATGTTGCCGCCGGTGACGCCGAAGAACAGAGCCGGCTTGCCCAGCGCCTTGAAGGGCTCCGCCGACTGCCAGTCGGGTTGCGCGATGATGCCGACCCTGAAGCCCTGGGCTTCGAGCAGCCTGCCGATGATCGCCATGCCGAAGCTCGGATGATCGACATAGGCATCGCCCGTCACCAGCACAATGTCGCAGGCGTCCCAACCGAGCGCCGTCATCTCGGCGCGAGACATCGGCAGGAACGGCGCCGCCTTGGCGGAATGGGGCCGGTGGCGAGTTGGGGAAATCAATGATGTGGCTTGGGTGTCCATGGCGCCCACTCATAGGACCCCACCGCCGGGAACTCAACCGGCGGCGCCAAAATTGCGATTTTGATCATATTTATCAGCTCAGGTCGAAACCGACCTGAGCTGACCGTGATCTAGGGCTTGAAGTAAGGTATACTGGCGGGATCCCTGCCCCATGCCGAGGCCAGATATTTGGCGGCAAGCTTCTTCAGCGTGCCGTCGTCGATCATCGCCTGCATGATCTTGTCCAGTGTCTTGTTGTTTGCGTTGCCCTTGGGGTAGAGGGCCCCGTAGATTTCGCCGGTCTTGTATTGTCCCACGACCTTGGTTTTTCCGGCGCTGCCCGCTTCGGCGGAAAGCGTGATCGAGGTGTCAGTCAGGACCGCCTGTATGTCCTCATCGCTGAGCGCCTTGAGCAGATCGGCGCGCTCGGCATAGACACTGTAGTCGGTCACTTTCAGGACATCGAGCGCGAAGGCCGCACCGGTCGTGCCCTGCTGGATTCCGACTGTGACCTTCTTGATCGACTTCCGGTCGACTGGCGCGTCGGTCCGCGTCAGCACCCCTATGTCCGAGTTGAAATAGGGAACGGAGAAGTCGACGACCTTCTTGCGCGCCTTGGTGATCGAGATCTCGGACAGCGCCAGGTCGAAGTCCTTGACCTCCCCCTGGACGAGCGGCACGAATTCGACCGGCACCACCTTGAGTTTGTCATAGCCGGCGCGCCAAGCGATTTCGGCCGCCATGCAATATTCCATGCCGTCCTTGATCGTGTCCGCGGTATCGCCGTTCCACCAGACCGGCGCCGGCAGCGAGACCGCCACTGTCAGCTGTCCGGGAACCGCCGGCGCGGCAAGTGGGATCGAGCCCTTGGCGCCTGTCACTTCGCAGTTGCCGATTTTATCGGCGGCAGAGGCGGTTGCCGCCAGAGCGCAGAGCGCGAGCCCGGCCAGTAGAAGACGTGTCGCCTGAATCATGTTCGATGAACTCCTCATAGGACTCGGCATTATCGGTCGGTACGCTCAAGGACGACGCGGCGGTTGAGGGCGCGTCCCTGCAAGGTATTGTTTGTCGCGACAGGCTGGCCGGCGCCTGCTCCCGCGGTGCTCAGACGGCCAGGATCGACGCCGAGCTTCACCAGCCTAGCCTTCACGGATTCTGCCCGGGCCTTGGAGAGCTTCAGATTATATGACTTGTCGCCGATCGAATCCGTGTGCCCGGTGATCGACAGCGTCCACAGCGGATTATTGCGGAGCGCAATGGCGATCTGCTTCAAGAGCGGAAGCGAGGAGTTCTGGACGCTTGCCTTGTCGAAATCGAAGTGAATGCCGTAGGTGGTATAGGCCTTGCGGGCCGCAAGCGCCTGCTCCATTTTGGCCCGCTCATCCGCCGAAGGCGTCACCAGGACATAGCGTTCGCTGCGCGGCGTCTTCTCTCCTTTGAACTGGACACTGTATTGCAGCAGCATCGGATTGTTTTTGTTGTCGAGGAAATAGAAATCGCCGACGGCGCTTTGCCGCCCATCCTGGAATCTGCCGTTGGCATGGATCACCGGCACATCCACCGGGTTGCCGTCGAGATTGACGGACATCTTGCTTTTTTCAACCAGTGTGAACGTCCCGGGCATGGTCGCCATGGCCGCGTTGTACATGAGGTTAGAGGAGGCCTGCCCGCTCGAGCGCTGCTCCTCGAGCACCGCCGCCGAAGTGCCGAGTGTAGTTGTGCCGGACATGACCAGAGGCATCTTCGCACTGTAGCCCAGGACGAGAGTGCGCCCGTTCATCCGGTCGGAGACGAAGATCCGCCGCACCGCAACTGTCCCGCGCGAGCTGGAATAGTTGATGTCGAAGGATTGGGGCCCGACATTGGCGAAGCGCATCCACGATTCCGCATCGGGCCCGTAGGCATTGGCCCAGGCGGTGGTGACCGTGGCTCCCTCATGCGGCATGAAGGCGCCGAGGCCTTCCTGGGCGGTCGCCGTGCCATATGCGCAGATCAAGGCGATGACCCCGAGCAGCGCGTGCCGGGCGTGGTGAATTAGCCTCATCAGTTGCCTTCTCTCAAAAGTGTTTCGGACGAAGGGATACCCCTGCAGGCACTCCAGCGCGTGGCGAGCAAAAGTTCTTGTCATTCCGCGCCAAAATCGCAAACCTATGACATTTATTCTCAGGTCCGGGGACCTGAGGACAATTAAGCATAGGCATACTGGCTGACGGACTTCTATTGGACCATGGCCCCACATCGCAGAGCAAGCTCGGCAAGAAGCCGATTTGGAACAAATCGAAAGCTCGTGAATTTCCTATCGCCTGCGCATAGCAGGCTCGACCAGGCCCGCCAGGAGCGCGCCCCAACCCCCAGCTCCGGCGGGCCACTCATTTCCATGTCGTCTTGGGGGAGCACACGGAACGCGCGGACGTTGCAGTCCCTGCAACCGGCGGCACGACTCCGATTAGCGCGATGAGTAGTGTTCGATCCAGGCGAGCACCACCAGAAGCACTACCGCAATGACGAGGCCCACCGCCACAACCCGCCATGCCGCAAAAGCGCAGGCGATGCCCAGCGCCGCCGTGACCCAGACGCTGGCCGCGGTGGTTATTCCTTCCACGCGTTGCGCCTGAGGGTCGCGCAGAATGACGCCGGCGCCGATGAAGCCCACACCGGCCATAACTCCCTGAATCACGCCTTGCACGACGCGGCTCAGCGCGTCGGGATGAAGATGCATGTCACCCATCTCGATCGACGCGAGCGCGATCACTGCCGCTCCCAGTGCGACCAATCCCAGCGTGCGCATCCCGATCGGTTTGTTGTTGAGGTCGCGATTGATCCCGATAACCACGCCGACCGCGGTCGCGCTACCCAACCGGAGGATGACTTCCAGAAAATGCGGGTCCATGCGGTGGATCTCTGCCTAGGGGAACAGTCGCCCACGAGCAATCTGTTCCAGGTACTCGCACGCGCGATGGAGCCTCATGAGCGACAGGAAGCCCGTCGATCAGACGGGCTTCCCGTCTAGGGCCTACTTGTTCTGACCGCCGGGGGTGCGGTCATCTTCTTCGTCGTCACGACGAGCAGGATTCGGGTTCTGCTGCTGCTGCTGACCCGGGTTCTTCGTGCCGCCGCCCTGCTGGTCCTGGCCCGGACGTTGAGACGGATTGCCCTGCTGCTGCTGTCCGGCCTGGCCATGCTGTTTCTTGTCTTGATCGCGATTCATGTCTTCACTCCTGTTTGGGGGATAGTGACTAGCGGAAACAAATCGCGCGCCAGTTTGTTCCTTTCAAATTGAGCATCCATCGCAACTGCATATCTGCCCAGACATGAACGGCCCGGCGACCGATCGAGTCGAATCGCAATCCCTTGCTATGCGAAGACCCCAGTTCCGGATGCCGATTCAACGCCGGCGAAATTGCTGTCGCTTTCGCTCACAGATATCGGCATGCAGCAAATAGAGCTCTGCAACCGGGCCTGTTGACGTGAGCGCGAGCTTGCGCGCACGCTTTATCTGCCGCTCCAGCTGTGCGGTCTTTGTCAATCGTCTCTTCTTCGGCAATTCAACGCCTTTCCGTCACTCTCCATCGTTTAATGCGTGACTGAAATCCAAGTTCCCGCCGGTCGCTCCGCCATAACCAGGGACGTGCGTCGCTTTGACAGATCGGCGAAAAACTGCCGGACGTCTGGAACCATTGGGCGACTTCTGAATTGACTCAATGCCGCTAGACAGCAATGAAGCAAACTCCTTGCTTGCTAGCAGTGTTGAGAGCCCTGATCGAAAGATCAGGGCTTTCCGCTTCTTGGAACTTTCACTGAACTTGAGGCGGCGCCCGGCGCCTCGGTCAGAACTTCACATTCGCAGCACCTTTGAGTTCGAGCATCTGCCGCGCCTCGTCAGGGGACGCGACATCGATCGACAGCTCTTCCAATATATGCCGCATCTTGGCGACGAGTTCGGCATTCGACTTGGCGAGCTTGCCCTTACCGAGGAACAGATTGTCCTCGAGGCCGACGCGGACATTGGCGCCCATGGTCGCCGCCATCGTGCAGAAGGGGAGCTGGAAGCGCCCCGCCGCCAGCACCGACCAGTGATACTGATCGCCGAACAGGCGCTCGGCCGTGTCGCGCATGATCAGCACATTCTGCGGATCGGGCCCGATGCCGCCCAATATGCCGAAGATCGTCTGAACGAAGAGCGGCGGCTTGACCAGCTTGCGGTCGAGGAAATGCGCCAGGGTGTAGAGGTGGCCGACATCGTAGCATTCAAACTCGAACTTGACGCCATGCCCCTCGCCCAGACGCTGCAGCACCTGCTCGATGTCGCCGAAGGTATTGCGGAAGATGAAGTCGCGCGAGCGGTCGAGATGCTGGCGCTCCCAGTCATGCGCGAACTCCTTGTAGCGTCCGAGCATCGGGAACAGGCCGAAATTCATCGAGCCCATATTGAGCGAGGTCATTTCGGGCGACGCCCGCTCCGCCGCCGCAAGGCGCTCGTCGAGAGACATGCCCTGCCCGCCGCCCGTCGTGATGTTCACGATCGCATCGGTGCCCTGCTTGATCCGCGGCAGGAAATCCATGAACAGATCGGGCGACGGCGACGGCCGGCCATCCTTGGGGTCGCGCGCATGGAGATGCAGGATCGCCGCCCCGGCCTTGCCGGCTTCGACCGCCTGGCTGGCGATATCGGACGGCGTCACTGGCAGATGCGGCGACATTGACGGCGTGTGGATGGAGCCGGTGATGGCACAGGTGATGATGGCTTTGGATTTGGCGCGCATGAGGGTTCCCGAAGTGATTCAAGGGCCCAAGCTTCGCGATATTCGGGGATTTGTCAAAAGGGTGCTCAGGGGTGCCAAAAATCAAAGGGTCGCTTCAGGGATTTGTCATCCCTGGAGCGACCCTCGCCTCAGCTGGGGGACGGCTCCTGTTGCCGAGACTGCTGAATTAACAGCTCCAAGTGGTATTGGTTCCCATCGGAGGCACAATTCATTCGGCGGGAACATCGACGACCCTCCGTTGCCGCAGGATCGCCTCGGTCAGGACGAAGGTGATGAGGGCGCAGGCGGCGATGCCCACCACCATCGGAAATGCCGTTCCATCAACGAAGAGGCCGACAAGGGCAACAGCAACGGCGCCCGCCGCAAAATGCAAGGTGCCCATGAGCGCCGAAGCGGTGCCGGCGATCTCGCCATGATCCTCGAGCGCCAGCACCGCCGTGGTCGGAATAACAAGGCCCAGAAAGCCACAGCCGATGAACATCAACACCGCCAGCACATCGAGGCGATCGACCCCGACAGCGAACAAAGTGAAAAGGGCCGCAATGGAAACGAAATAGCCGACGACCGCCACGCGCACGACCCGTGTCAGACCGAAACGGTCGGCGAGCCTGCCGGTCATCTGCGACACCGCAAAGAACGACACCGCATTGATCGAGAAGAAGACGCTGTAGAGCGTTGGCGTGAGGCCGTAATGATCGATGAGCACGAAAGGCGAATTGGCGAGATAGACGAAGAAGCTCGCAATGCCGAAGCCGCCGATGAACGTGAGTGCCAGGAAATTGCCGTCGGCAAACAGCAGCCGATAGGCCGCGAGCGCGCTACCGACGCCGCTTTCGACGCGTTGTGCCTGCGGCCGCGTCTCCGGCAGCATGGTCGCGATCATGACGATGCCGAGGATCGCCGCCACCGTCACCACCCAGAACACGGCGCGCCAGTCGGCGAGCCCGATGACGATCGAGCCGGTGAGCGGCGCCAGGATCGGCGAGATGCTGAAGACGAGCATGAGCAGCGACATCATTCGCGCCGCCTCGATGCCGGTATGGAGGTCGCGCACGACCGCACGCGAGATCACCATGCCGGCGCAGGCCCCGATCCCCTGGATGAAGCGGAAGATGTTGAGCGTGGTGATGTCGGGTGCCAGCGCGCAGCCGATGCCGCCGACGGCGAAGAGCGTGAGCCCGATATAGAGCGGCAATTTGCGGCCGAACATATCGGAGAGCGGGCCGAAGACGAGCTGGAAGGCGCCGAAGGAGATGAAGAACAGCATCAGGCTCAGCTGCACCGACGTGATATCGGCATTGAGGCTCTGTCCGATGGTGGGCAGCGCCGGCAGATACATGTCGATGGCAAATGGCCCGATCGCCGAAAGCAGTCCCAGAATCACGGCATTGCGGATGAAATGCGTCTGCATGGCGTAGAGATCCCCCGTCGCGGGCCGCGCCGGCAGGCCGGCGCAACCTCGAAGTTATTGAATTCAATCAGAAATCACGGTCGCGCGAGGAGTCGGGGCAAGTGGGCGCGACTTCGCAAGACAGATTAGCCTAAATTATTGGACAGAGTTGTCAAAACTGTCAAGCCCCCCTATTATCCCTGCGACATGACAGAACTGGTCAGCACCATCGCAGGCTCCTCGCCCCGAACCCATGCCGCCAAGCGGCTCTCCATTCTCGACGCGGCGACCATGGTCTTCTGCCGGGATGGTTTCGCCAGCGCCAGCATCGAGACGATCGCCGCCGAGGCGGGCGTGTCGCGCCAGACCATCTACAATCACTACACGGACAAGGAGAGGCTGTTCACCGCGGTGGTCAAGGACATGACCGAACGCGCCAACGCCACTCTCTTCGCCACTCTCGCCGCCTTCCCCGAGCGGCCGGTGGATCTGGCCGCTGAACTTGTCGATTTCGCGGCGAAGCTCGCCTCCAACTGCCTGTGCAACCGCGACTGCATCATTCTGCGCAAGCTGATCCAGGCCGAGGGCGAACGTTACCCCGAGCTCTTCGCGCCCTGGCGCACGCTCGGCCCCGAGCGGGCCTGGGCGGCAATCGGTGCCCGCTTCGCCAAACTGCATCATCTGGGCTATCTCGAAATCGAGGATCCCGACATCGCGGCGCGCCAGTTTCAGGCTCTCGTCAATGCCGATCTCTATGTCGGCACGCTGCTGGGCGACAAGCCGACGGAGGCGCAGATCCGCGCCGCCGCTACCCAGGCGGTCAACACCTTCCTCAAGGCCTATGGCAAGACTGCTGCCAGACACTGACAGCAGACACCTCTAAAATCCTGTTGTAGTCTCACCGCCCGTTCCCAGTCCCGGAGATCATCGCATGGCCAAGTCCCCCACCGGAAAGATCCGCGTCGGCATCGGCGGCTGGACCTTCGAGGACTGGCGCGGCAGCTTTTACCCCAAAGGCCTGGCGCAGAAGCGCGAGCTCGAATATGCAAGCCGGCAGCTCACCGCGATCGAGATCAACGGCACCTATTACGGCAGCCAGAAGCCGGAGAGCTTCGCGCGCTGGCGCGACGAGACGCCCGAGGGCTTCGTCTTTTCGGTCAAGGGCACGCGCTTCAGCACCAACCGCCGCGTGCTGGCCGAGGCCGGCCAGTCGGTCGAACGTTTCATCACCAGCGGCATCACCCAGTTGAAAGAGAAGCTCGGTCCCATCAACTGGCAGTTCCTGCCGACCAAGCAGTTCGAGCCCGACGACTTCGAGGCATTCCTCAAGTTTCTTCCCGACACGCAGGACGGTCTGCCCTTGCGCCATGTGGTCGAGGTGCGCCATCCAAGCTTCAAGGTGCCGGAATTCATCGAGCTGTTGCGCAAATACAAGGTGGCGACAGTCTATACCGACAAGGAGAGCTTCCCCGAGATCGCCGATGTGACGGCGCCTTTCGTTTATGCCCGCCTGCAGCGCATGTCGGAGACAATCGAGACCGGCTATGCGCCCAAGGCGCTCGACGACTGGGCGAAGCGCGCCAAATCATGGGCCGAGGGTGGCGCACCCGGTGATCTCGAAACCATCGCCAAGCCGGAAGCGAAACCGCCCAAATCGCGCGACGTCTTCGTCTTCATGATCAACGGCTTCAAGCCCAAGGCGCCCGCCGCCGCGATGTCGCTGATCCAGAGGGTGAAATAGGGAGCGCGATCACCTGTGAGATGAGCCAGCGATTTAAGGTAGCCACAGCCGCCGCATATGCTTCCCCAAATTACTCTGGCAACCCGGCTTTGAGCAGCCCCGCGAGCAGATGCTCCCTGTCGTTAGGGAGTTTGTAGGCCTCTTTATCCGCAAGCCGACGCGCCGAAAACTCGGGAAACAACCTCAGCACCTCTGCGGCCGAAGCGTGCGCCTTCTCGTTCCGGACCCCATACGCGTGACAGGCGGCCACATAAGCGTGGGCCCAGGCCGGTAAGGCAGGCGCCCGACTGAATGCGGTCACGGCTTCATCATACTGACGGGCATTGAAATGCGCGACACCGATCATTCGCCACCACCAAGCGGGATTGAAATGCGGGTCGACGATCTTTGCCCGGCGATACCACTCGAATCCTTCCTGGGTTCGGCTCCAAAAGATGTGCAGATCTCCCATCCCAGTGAGATTCGCGGCGCTGTTTGGATTGAGCTCCATGGCGCGTCGGTAGTGATGCTCGGCCGACTCGAGTTCGCGAAGATTCAGGTAGACCCAGGAAAGGATCTGATGACTGTGACCATTCGTATCATCGAGCCGTACCGCTGTCTTGGCCACTTCGAGAGCCTGTTCGAGCGTTGCCTTCGAATCGGCGGGCTCACGGAACCAATCTTGAGCAAGCAGATAAGCGATCATGGCGTAAGCTCGTCCGAATCTCGGATCGAGCTCGATCGCCTTTTCGAACAATATGCGTGCTTCTCGCTCTGCGGCGATGTCTCCAGCGGGCAACGCCAGTCCACGCAGGAAGAAGTCATACGCCCTCATGCTGGTGGATTGCCGTTTGCCCTGCCCCGCACCCATAGCCTCAAGGCGCCCGACAAGAGTGCCAACCAGCGAACTGATAACTTGATCCAGGACGACAAAAATATCCTCCTGATCCCGGTCAAATCGCTCAGCCCAAAGATGGTTGCCGGACTCCGTGTCAATGAGTTGCGCGGTAATGCGAGTATAGCTGCCGAATTTTCGGACGCTCCCTTCAACAACATATTGTGCGCGCAGGGCCTGGCCGACGCGCTTCACATCGACGGCTTTCCCGCGATACTGGAATGACGTATTGCGCGCCACGACCGACAGCTCGTGAAAGCGCGAGAGTTCAGTGATGATGTCTTCGGTGATTCCGTCGCTGAAATAGTCCTGTTCGGGATCACGGCTCATGTTAAAGAAGGGGAGAACGGCGATGGTGGGCCTTTCGGACGAAGAGGGACGAGCTCCCAATGAAGGTGCGGCGCTCTTCCCGGCACTTACTCGAAACACCCTTACCGGCTTGGCAATGTTCTTGAGGGAATGTTCGCCGAGATCGTCCAACGTGGCGTCGATCTTGCCGCGCACCTGCTCATGAACGGCACGAGAGATTACGACTCCACCTGGCTCCGATAGCGTTTCGAGACGCGCGGCGATATTGACGCCGTCGCCATAGATGTCTTCCCCCTCATCGAGGACGTCGCCGAGATTTATACCGATCCGAAGGACGATCTGCCGGTCTCCAGCCACGTTCTCATTGGCTTCCGCCATTTTTCCTTGAAGCTCTAGCGCCGCGGCGACCGCATTGACGGCACTCCCGAACTCGACGAGGACACCGTCGCCCATGAGCTTGACAAGCCGGCCATCGTGCCGGCGCAAGACCACCTCGAGTATTGCCTTTTGCCAGTCCAGAAGCGCCGCTAGCGTTCCTGACTCATCCGCCTCCATGAGCCGACTGTAACCGACAACGTCGGCAACCAGAATCGCGACCAATCGGCGGTTAGCGATCATGTCTGCATCGCCCTGTTGCAGCAGTGGCTCCGGCGAAAATAACACGGGCGCGCGGCGGTGTCGAAGTGGGCAAATCCAGGCAGGATCGGAAATAAGGCCGCCGACAAGGGGCCGGGAGACCTGGGTCGGTTTCCGGAAAGCCCGGTTATCAGGACCTTGATCTCCGCAGGCTGCGCAGTGAGCGCTTGTGCCCTCATGCGACGGCTCGACGAAGTGGATTGACAGTCATTCCATCTGTTCTCATTATGTTCCAATTTGACTCAGCGCTGCGAAGGCTCCAGGAATGGAAAGTCCCGCCACGATCCTGCATGCCGATCTCGATGCCTTCTACGCCTCGGTGGAGCAACTGCTCGACCCGTCGCTCCGCGGCAAGCCGGTCGCGGTGGGCGGCGGCGTGGTGCTGGCGGCCTCTTATGAAGCGAAAGCCTTCGGGGTGAGGGGCGGCATGCCGGGACGCAAGGCCCGCGAACTTTGTCCCGGTCTCATTTTCGTCGGCGGCCATTTCAAGGATTATCAGCGGCTGGGCGACGCTGCGATCCGCGTGATCGGCGATTTCACGCCGCTCGTCGAGCGGATCTCGATCGATGAAGCTTTCGCCGACGTCAAAGGCTGCACGCATCTCTTCGGCCCCCCTGCCGAGATCGCCGAGGCGATCCGCCGGCGCGTGCGCCTGGAGCTGGGTCTTCCCATATCGGTCGGCGTGGCGCGCACCAAACATCTGGCCAAGATCGCCTCGCAAGTGGCGAAACCCGATGGGCTTGTCATCGTCGATCCCAACGCCGAGCTCGCCTTCCTGTATGATCTGCCGGTCGAGCTGATGTGGGGAGTGGGACCGGCCACACAGGCGCGGCTCGCAAGCCTCGGGATCACGACGATCGGCGCGCTCGCCAACACGCACAAAGGCGCGTTGGTGCGCTTGCTCGGGCCTGCCGCGGGCGAGAAACTCACCGCACTCGCCTGGAACCGTGACCCGCGCGAGATCAGGACGCACCACCGCGCCCAGTCAGCCGGCGCCCAATCGGCGCTCGGCAGGAAGCCCGCCGAGGAGCGTGTCTTCCGCCCAACTTTGCGCCATCTCGCCGACCGGGTCGCCACGCGATTGCGCTCAAAATCGCGTCCCGGCCGCACGGTCACGGTGCGCGTCCGCTTCGCCGATCTGCGCTCCGTCACGCGCTCGGTGACGCTCGACGCTCCGGTATCGGCGACCGCGATCCTCGCCGAGATCGCCGAGGATCTGATGCGCGGCGTGCTGGCCGATCATCCGCGGGAAACGGTCATCTCGCTGCTGGCGATCTCGGTATCGCATCTCGATGACCGCTCCTGGCTTCAACTCGAATTGCCCTTCGGTCTTGCCGACGAGAAGCGCCTGCCCGGCGCCAGGCCGGGCATGGCTCGTTTCCTGGCCGATCGCGCCATCGACAAAGTGCGCCAGCGCTTCGGCTGGGAAGCAGTCGGTTATGCTTCAGTTGCTCTTGGGCCACCGCGTTCGGTCCCCGATGATTTCCGGGAGCTTGCGGAGAAGGAGCTTTAGTCCTTACACTCGCATGGTGGGAACCGGATCGCCGGCTTCCGGAACTTTCTCCAGCATTTGGACGTTTCATCGAATGTGGCGGGGCTAGCACAGACGCTAAATCATCATCCGGATGACGAAGAGGACAAGCAATGGCCAAGAACACGATTTGCCTGTGGTACGACAAGGACGCCGAGGACGCGGCGCGCTTCTATGCGGGCGTCTTTCCCGACAGCAAGGTGGGCGCCACGCATCACGCACCCGGTGATTATCCCAGCGGCAAGAAGGGCGACGCGCTGGTGGTGGAATTCACCGTGGCCGGCATTCCCTGCATCGGCCTCAATGGCGGCCCCGCTTTCAAGCATAACGAAGCTTTCTCATTCCAGATCTCGACCGAAACCCAGGAAGAGACCGACCGCTATTGGAACGCGATCGTCGGCAATGGCGGGCAGGAAAGCGAATGCGGCTGGTGCAAGGACAAATGGGGCGTGTCCTGGCAGATCACGCCGCGGGTCCTGATGGAGGCCATGGCCGCCGGCGGTGCGGAAGCAAAACGCGCCTTCGACGCTATGATGACGATGAAGAAGATCGACGTCGCCGCGATCGAGAAGGCGCGGCGTGGCTGAGACAACAACGGGGAGCATGCTCCTATTCTCACGCTGAGGTGCCCGCCGAAGGCGGGCCTCGAAGCGCCCCTCAGGATAAAGCGCCCACGCCGCAGCATACTCTTCGAGGCTCCCCCGGCTCAAGGCCGGGGTCGCACCTCTGGGTGAGGGAAATCGTCACTTATCCTTGACGAGCACGCCCGCTTCCGGCGACCAGGTCACCGCAACCTGAGCTCCGGGCTGGCGCAACGGGCCTGCCTCGAAGGCCGGCATCTGGCTTTCGAGGACCCCAAGCGGCGTCTCCACCACATAAACATACTGGCTGCCGACGAAGGCCGAGGTCGTGACATTGCCTTCGATGCGGTTGAGGCTCGTCTTGGCGGCATCGGGAGAGACGACTGAAATCCGCTCGGGCCGCAGCGCGAGCAGCGTCTTCTCGCCGGCGGCCGCCGCGTCCCTGCCCTTGGCATGGCGCACCGCGATGCCCTTCACATCGATCTTGAGCTCGGTGCCGTTGACCGAAGATATCGCGCCTTCGAGGAAATTGGCGCGGCCGAGGAAGTCGGCGACAAAACGGGTCGAGGGCCGGTTGTAGAGCGAGTCAGGCGCGCCGATCTGCTGCACCGCGCCGTCGCGCAGGATGACGATGCGGTCAGACATGGTCATCGCCTCCTCCTGGTCATGCGTCACATTGACGAAGGTGGTGCGGAGGCGCTGATGCAGGCTGCGCAATTCGAACTGCAGCTCGGCGCGGAGCTTCTTGTCGAGGGCGGACAGCGGCTCATCGAGCAGCACGACGGCGGGATCGAACACAAGCGCCCGCGCCAGCGCCACGCGCTGCTGCTGGCCGCCCGACAATTGCCGCGGCATGCGGTCGGCCAAGGCGGAGAGATGCACGAGATCGATGGTGCGCTCGACCTGGGCGTCGAGCTCGCTCCCCTTGATGCCGCGCAGTTTGAGCGGATAGGCGATATTGCCGCGCACCGACATATGCGGGAACAGCGCATAGCCCTGGAACACCACGCCGAAATTGCGCTTCTCCGGCGACAGCGCGTCGATCTTCTGGCCGTTGAGCAGGATCTCGCCCGAATCCGGCGCCACGAAGCCGGCGATCGCCATCAGGATGGTCGACTTGCCCGAGCCCGACGGCCCGAGCAGGCTCAGGAACTCGCCCGACGCGATGTCGAGCGACACATTATCGATCGCGGCCACCTTGCCGTATTTCTTGGTGAGGTTGCGGATCGACAGAGCGATCGGCGGTTTTTCCTGAGCTTGCTTCATGTCACCCTCGGCTGGCG
This sequence comes from Nordella sp. HKS 07, assembly GCF_011046735.1. NCBI lineage: Bacteria > Pseudomonadati > Pseudomonadota > Alphaproteobacteria > Hyphomicrobiales > Nordella > Nordella sp. HKS 07. The sequence goes on from NZ_CP049258.1 coordinate 393,032, forward strand.
GTCACGAGATGATCGACGGGCTCCGTCCAGAACGGCACCTGATCGGTGCGTGGCGTCCAGACACCCGTCTTGATCAGCGAATTCACATGATCGGCGATCTCGCTCATCGGCGCGAACCACACATCGCCCTTGGCGAGCATGTGGTCGATGAGACGCACGATCGCCTCGGCGCGCGCCAGGCGGCCCGATACGAAGGGATGCCAGACCGAGATCCACAGGCCGCCGTGATTCCAGGCGGCGTCGAATTCGGCGCGGAACACCTCCATCGCCCGCTCCGGCGCCTGGATCGGCATCATGAAGCCGAATTCCTTCATGTTCACATATTGCACCCAGTCGTCGAGCGCGAAATCGGACGGCAGTTCGACGAGCGCGCCCTTGTCGGCCTTGAGCATATAGGGAATGTCGTCGCCGACCAGCGAGGCATCATAGGTGAAGCCGCGCTCGACCAGGAGATTGGGCGTGTGCTCAGAAAGCGCATAGGCGGGCGCTCGATAGCCCTTCGGGCGCGAGCCCACGACCTTGTCGAAAGCCTGCAAGGCGCGGTCGAGCACGCGTTCTTCATCGCCGGCTGAGAGCGTGAAGGGTTTCTCGTGCAGCCAGCCGTGATGGCCGATCTCGTGGCCCGCCGCGAGCAGCGCCTCGATCGCCTTGGGGTACGTCTCTATGCACCAGCCCGGCACGAAGAAGGTCTGCTTCAGCCCGTAGTGCTTGAAGATGTCGATGAGGCGCGGGATCGAGACGAAGGGGCCATAGCGCAGCGCCGAGGAGGTGGCGAGCCGCGAGGGAGCGGCCTCGCGCTGATAGAGATGCAGCAGGCTCTCGACATCCATGTCGAAGGAGAAGCACACCGCGCAACGGGCGCCGTTCGGCCATGGTGGAGGATTGTTGATCAGAGGCAGCATGGGGTCCTTCGAATTTCCTGTCATGTCGCTTTGGCGCCGCCGCGGCGCCAGGAACTCATCACCGCGAGCAGCACGCCGATGGCGGTGACAGCGATCAGCGCGGTCGCGACCGCGGCGACCGTCGGGTCGACATTCTCGCGGATGCCGTCCCACATGCGCCGGGGCAGCGTATAGACGGCCCGGCTCGAGACGAACATGGTCACCACGATCTCGTCCCAGGAGACGATGAAGGCGAAGACCGCCGCGGTGGCGACGCCGGTGCGGATATTGGGCAGAACGATGTCGACCAGCGTGCGCAGCGGCGAGGCGCCGAGGCTGCGCGCCGCCTGCTCGAGCCTGCCGTCGAGCAGGCTCAGCGAGGTCGTCACCGTGATGATCACATAGGGAATGGCGAGAATGGAATGGGCGAGGACGACGCCGATCCAGGTATCGTAGATGCCGATCGCCACCCAGGCGCGATAGAGCGCCAGCGCGCTGACGATCGGCGGGAAGATCATCGGCGCGAGCAGCAGCGCCGCGACGAGCCCGGCGAGCCACGGCGTCACCCGCCACAGGCCCACCGCGCACAGCGTGCCCAGGGAGACCGCGATCGCCGTCGAGGCGAGCGCGATGCCCAGACTGTCGCCGATGCTGGCGAGCCAGCCACCCGAGCTGAACAGCGTCTCGAAATGCCTGAGCGACAGGCCGGTGGTCGGCAGTGCGATGAAGCGGCTGTCATTGAAGGCGACCGGAATGGCGACCAGCCCCGGCAGCAGCAGGAACAGCGCCACCGTCCAGGCGAGCGTGAAAACGGCGAAGCGGGGCCAGCCTTTGAGTTCCATCACGCGTTCCCCAGGAGACGGCGCACACCGACGACCTTGCTGACGATCCATAGCAAGGCGAGCGTGGCGACAAGAAGGACAACCGACAGAGCAGCGGCGAGGCCCCAGCGCAAGGTCTGCAGCACCGAGATCGAGACATATTCGCTGAGCATGACGACGCGACCGCCGCCCAGAATGGCGGGCGTCACGAAGAAGCCGAGGCCGAAGACGAAGACCAGGAGGCCGGCACCGAAGACGGCCGGCAGCGTCACCGGCAGATAGACGTCGATGAAGGTCCTGAGCGGCGAGGCGCCGACGCTGCGCGCCGCCATCATCAGACGGCCGTCCATGTTCTGCATGGTGGCGAAGATCGGGAAGACCGCATAGGGCACGAGATAATGCACCATGCCGATGATCACGCCGAATTCGTTGCGCACCAGCGGCAAGGGCGCGCCGATGAGGCCGGTGGCGAGCAGGCCCTCGTTGATGAGGCCGTTATTGCGCAAGAGGATGAGCCAGGCGAGTGCCCGCACCAGCACCGACAGCCAGAACGGCACCAGCACGCAGAGCAAAAGCAGGAGTCGCTGCCGCGGGCCCATATGCGCCATGGCGAAAGCCACCGCATAGCCGAGCAGCACCGCGATCAGCGTCGTGATGGTCACGATGCGGAAGGTCGTCCACAGGATGCGCTGGATGCTGCCGGTCTCGAGAATCTGCGCGTACCAGCGCAGCGACGGCTCGGCGAAGCCGTCGAAGGACAGGATGATCAGCTGGCCCACCGGGACCAGGAAGAGGCCGCAGACGAGAAAAGCGGCGGGCAGCAGGAACCCTATATAAGGCTGTCTCATAATGGATATCCTAGATCACGGTGAGTTTGGATTGAGTCAATCCAAACCCATAAACGTGACCGGTTCTTACATTTGGAGCGCTTCCTTGTCGCGAAAGTCGAGCAACTTTCGCGGGAAGCGCGCTGCCCGCCGCCATGATCAGCCGGCTATGCCGTCGATCCACTTTTCCACAGCGGCGTCGTAGTTCATCTCATACCACTCCTCGCTGCGGATCGCCTGTGCTTTGACGTTGTCGCCATAGCCTGGGTCGATGCGGCGCAGTTCGGGCGGCAACATAGCGGACGCGGCCGGGTTGGTCGGGCCGTTGCCGAGGATCGAGAGCAGCTTGATCTGCCGCTCGGGATCGAGAATCGAGGCCAGGAACTTCTGCACCGCCTCGTTCGGCGCCGGATGACCCTTGGGCATCACGAAGGATGAGGGGCAGTAGAGCCCGTCTTCCCAGGTCCAGGTCACCTTGCCTTGCGTGTCACGCTCGAGAATGCTGGCGCGGGTGTTCCAGATGTTGCCCATGACGACTTCGCCGTCGAGGAACATCTGCTGCGATTCGGCACCCGATTCCCAATAGATCACATCGTCGCCGAGCGACTTCGCCTTGGCGATGGCGCGGTCGAGATCGGCCGGATAGAGCTTGTCGCGCGCCACACCGTCGCCGAGCAGGCAGGCCTCCATGGCGCCCATCTGGTATTTCCACATGGAGCGCTTGCCCGGATATTTCTTGGTGTCGAAGAAATCGGCATAGGTCGGCGGCTTGTCCGGGAACAGCTCTTTCTTATAGGCGAGCACGAAGCTGTAGGTGTAGTTGGCGATGCCGTGCTGCCAGGCCCAGCCTTCGCGCACTTTCGACTTGTCGACGATGGTATAGTCGACCTCGTCGAGCAGGCCCTGCTTGCCGAGCTGATTGCACAGGAAGCCGTCGCCGTCGCAGACGTCCCAGATCACCGACTTCGATTCGACCATCGCCTTGATCTTGCCGGCGAGCGGGCTGCCGCCGTCGACGCGCACCGGAATGCCGGTATCGGCGGTGAAGGGTTTGCCCCAGGCTTCGCTCATGCCGTTGATGGCGTCGCCACCGAAATTGGCGAGCACGATCTCACTGGCCTGCGCGGAAGCAGGATTGGAGCCGAGCACGGCGCCGAGCGCGGGTGCGGCACCCGCCGCGGCCAGGAGCGTAAGGAAGTCGCGGCGATGAAGCCTGCCGGCCTTGACCTCCTGTGCGGCGATCTCGACGAGATCAGCCTGAAAACTGTGTTTCTTCATGTTTGTATCCTCTCCTTGCGGTAGCGGCCGCCTTCAACTGCGGCGTGCTTCTCTCATCATGTACGCGGCGCGGCAAGGGCTTTCACCTCTTGGCCGCCACCTGTTCTCAGTCTTCGCATCGGCTGGTCCGAAAACCGCCAGGCGCCCTTCGTGCCGATGCCCTAGGTTTCCCTCCGTTAAATTTTAAGTCAAGTAAAAAAAAGGAGTCGACTTCAAATTTGATGTGATTATCATTCCGGACCATCGATCTCACCGGGAGGCACTCCGCATGGCCGGGCTGCGCGCTCTGCACAGGCAAACACGCTTCAATCAGATGCTGAACGTCGCCGCCGAGCTATTCGCCTCGCAGGGCTATGAGGCGACCCGCATCGAGGAGATCGCCGAGAGCGCCCAGGTGGCGCCGGGCACCGTCTATAACTACTTCACCAGCAAGCCGAATATCCTGATGGCGCTCGCCGTGCGCCATGTGCGTGCCGCCTATCCGGAACGGCGCGACCTCGTGCGCAACCCGCCCGACGATCCGATCGAGGCGATCTACGCCTTCGAGAAACTCCTTACCGAGCAGGCTTTACGCACCCTCAACCGCGAATGCTGGCGCGTCATCTTCTCGGCTCCCTATCGCGAGCCCGACGGCCCCCAGCATCGCCTGTCGCGGCGCTTCCAGGGCATCATCAAACGCCACTACATCCAGCTGCTCGGCGGCTTCCAGAAGCGCGGCAGCATCAAGAAGGATGTCGATATCCGATTGTTCGCCGATCTCATCACCGCGATCGGCACATATCATTTCAGCCGGCTCATCTCGTCGGACACGATGACCATCGAGGAGCTGCGCGTGACGGTCGAAGAGCATCTCGACCTCGTCTTCACCGGCGTCATCGCCAAAACCTCCAAGAGGAAGAAAGCAGCAACAGCATGAGTGATTTCACCGGACAGACCGCTTTGGTGACGGGAGCGGGCTCAGGCATAGGCCGCGCCACCGCAGTCAAGCTCGCCGCCGAAGGCGCCCGCGTCATCGTGCAGGACGTCGATCAAGATCGCGTGAACGCGGTCGTCACGGCCATCCGCGACGCCAAGGGCCAGGCGCTGCCCGCCGTCTACAGCGTCGCCGACGAGGCGACGCTGCGCAAGAGCGCGGTGGAAGCTGGCGGCGTCAGCATTCTGATCAACAATGCCGGCGTGCCCGGCTTCAACGCCGTCATCGAGGATATCGACAAGGCCGCCTATGAGCGCCTGTTCGACATCCATGTCTGGGGCACGCTCGCCGCCACCCGCGCCGTGCTGCCGGAGATGAAGGCGAAGCGCTATGGCCGCATCCTCAACATCTCCTCCAACCGCGCCCAGGTCGGCTTCGAGAGATCGAGCCACTATGCCGCCGCCAAGGCGGCGGTGCTGGGTTTCGCCAAGGCCTGGGCGCGCGAATTCGCCGCCGATGGCATCCTCGTCAACGCACTGGCGCCGGGCGTCGTGCGCACCGGCATGACCTTGCGCTACGGCCAGGACGCGCTCGAGGAGGAGGCCGCGCTCAATCTCGTCAAGAGATGGGCGGAGCCCGAAGAAATCGCCGACTGGATCGCTTTCGTCGTGGGACCCAAGGGTGGCTACATGACCGGCCAGCTTCTCTGCCCCAATGGCGGCGATCCCATCGTCGGCATCTGATTACGAAAACCCAAGAAGAGGAAATGTCACCATGAGCGTGATGACCGAGAATGAATGGCGCTACAACCAGCTGATCAAGATCTTCCCGTCGGAAGCGGAACCCGCTTTCGAGGATGCGGATCTGCTGAAGCGCTGGTGGGGCCGCTCCTGGGGCTGCACCAATGATGTCGGCCGCCTGCGCGTTGTGCTGATGCACCGTCCCGGCCCGGAAGTGAACGTCGTCGACACCTCGAAGCGCCTCGAAATGGGTGCCTTCGGCGACATCCAGCAAGGCTGGTACTGGCGTGGCAATCAGGGCCCCGATCTCGCCGGCATGCAGCGCCAGCACGACGCCTATGTGAAGATCCTGAAGGATGAAGGCGTCGAGATCGTCATGCTCGACCAGGCCGGCCCCGGCCGCATGAAATCAGTCTACACGCGCGACGTCGTCATCGGCGTCGGCGGTGGCGCCATCATCACCCGCATGGGCCCGCGCATCCGCCGTGGCGAGGAAGTGCAGGCGACACGCACGCTCGCCCGCCTCGGCTGCCCGATCCTGCGCACGCTCTCCGGCACCGCGATCGCCGAAGGCGGCAGCTTCGCCTGGCTCAATGAGAAGACCGCCGTCTTCTCGCGCTCCTCGCGCGGCAATGACGAAGGCGGCCGCCAGATCGAGGAAGTGCTGCGCTCGCAGGGCGTCGAGCTCATCCAGATCGATCTCACCGGCTACCGTCTCCATATCGACGGCCTGTTCCTGATGATCGCTCCCGACTTGGCCCTGGTGAATCCGGCGCAAACGCCCTTCCCCTTCCTGCAGAAGCTCAAAGCGCTCGGCATCGAGACGGTGGAGGTCCATCACGAGGACAATCCGTGGATCATCAACGGTCTCGCGGTGGCGCCGCGCCGCGTGATCATGACCGAGGGCGCCTCCAACTACACGCTCGATCGCTTGAGCGCTCGTGGCGTCGAGGTCCTGACCGTTCCCTATGATCTAGTCTGCTCGGGCGGCGGCGGCCCGCACTGCTCGACGGCGCCGCTCATCCGCGACGCGGTCTGAGGCGTATGATCATGCAGAAGGACGACCAGGACCGCGTCATCACCTATATCGCGGCCAACCGCTTCCCCTTCCCCGGCCAGACCGACTGGCCGGAAGGCTACCAGACGCTCACCAACGGCACGAAGCGCACTCATCCGGTCGAAGGACCGGATGGGCCGCACTGGCCCGACATCGTCATCCTCAACGAGAAAGGCGAGCCCTGCCGCCTCGGCGAGGTCGAGGACAAGGTGGACGATGAGGCCATCGCCCGCTGGAAGCTCTGTTCTGACGTGACCGACACGATGAACGAAACCGGAGTGAAAAATCTCTTCGTGTATGTGCGCAAGGGTCTCGCCGCGGAAGCGTTGGCGGCACTCGACAGCAACGCGATCTCCTTCGCGGGACTTCGCGAATACGAGATCGCCGGCGATGACGTGAAGGTGACGCCCTATCTCACCCGTGGCGACCGCTACGACCACCAGTAATCAATCGCATCAGAGAGTACTCATGACTCGTGAACAGCACGACGCCGTCGTCAACTACATCGCCAGGACGCGCTTCCCCTTCCACGACCAGAAGGATTGGCCGGCCGATTATGTCACGCTCACCAATGTCGAGCGTCCGACCCGCTCGATCCCCTATGAAGGGGCTGAGCACTTCCCCGATATCGTCATCGTTAACACCAGGGGCGAGGTGCGCGAGATCGGCGAGGTCGAAGAGGCGCTCGACGAGACCAAGGCGCCGATCTGGAAGACCTGCTCGCTCTGCGCCGACAATCTGACCGAGACCGGCAACCGCCACTTCTTCCTCTATGTGCCGCAAGGTCTCGAGGATGACGCCGTCGCCCTGCTCGACCGCCACGGCATCTCCTTTGCCGGCGTGCGCGGCTTCACCCGCGACGCATTCGGCGCCATCCGCATCACGCCGCATGTCACGCGCGGCGATTCCAAAGATCATAGATAACAACAAAAGTGGAAGCACCATCATGTCCCGCAACGCATTCAAGCTCGACCGCCTGCAGATCGGCATCGACGATCTCAAAGCCGGCCGCATCGACCGCCGCGGCTTCGTCAAGCTCTTAGGCGCCCTCGGCTTCGCCGCCCCGCTCGCCAAGCTGAGCCTCGGCGCCGACGACGTTCTGGCGCAGGCGAACGAGATCGTCGTCTCCAATTTCGGCGGCGACGCCGCGACCTTCATGGCGGAAGCCTGGGGAGCCCCCTTCACCGCCGACACCGGCACCAAGGTCAGTGTGATCGGCGGTGCGCCGCTTCCCGGCAAGATCCGCGCCCAGGTCGACGAGAAGAACGTCATCTGGGACGTCTGCGACGCCGATGGCTTCATCGCCATCGATCTCGGCCGCAAGGGCTATCTCGAGCCGATCGATTATTCGGTCGTCGACAAGAAGATGATCCGCGAGGGCTGGGCCTGGGAGCATGGCATCGCCAATTACGGCTTCAGCTTCGTCATCGCCTATGACAGCGGGAAAATGGGCGGCAACGCGCCCACCGGCTGGACCGATTTCTTCGACGTCGAGAAATATCCCGGCAAGCGCGCCATGTGGAAATACATGATGGGTGCCGCGGAAGGCGCTCTCCTCGCCGATGGCGTGCCGGCCGACAAGCTCTATCCGCTCGATATGGACCGCGCTATCGCCAAGATGAAGACCATCAAGGACCATCTGATCTTCTGGGACTCAGGTGCTGAGTCGCAGCAGATGTTCCTCGACGGCGAGATCGTCATGGGCTGCATCTATTCCACCCGCGCCAGCGTGCTGGAGCGCGATACCAACAAGCGCGTCAGCTGGGTCTGGGAAGGTGCGAATTACTGCCCCGGCGCCTGGGTGGTGCCGAAGGGCAATCCGGCCGGCGCCAAGGTGCAGCAGTTCATCGCCTCGACGCTCACGCCCGAGCGCCAGATCGTGCTGCTCGACAAGCTCGGCAACTCGCCGTCCAATCCGGCCGCTTCGGCGCTCCTCACCCCCGAACAGCAGCGCATCGACCCCGGCTTCCCCGCCAATCTCGCCAAGCAGATCATCCGCGACGAGACCTGGTATGCCGATCACTATGACGACGCGCTCAACAAATGGATCGACGCGATCGCAGGCTGAACAAAAGGGCGCCGCAAGGCGCCCTTCTTGTTTGGGCGCTGAGCTGTCACTCATTTTAATGTGAGGAGCGCGCCCAAGCTCTCCCAGCGTCGTCATCCCGGCTTTCGCCGCTATCACATTCCCACATCTCACGAGAGATGCAGGTCACCCCTCGCCCCTCAAAGAGGGGAGAGGGAGGGGCCCAACGCGCCAGCGTTGGGAGGGTGAGGGGCATCCTTGTTACCCTTCTTTCTAGCTAACTCAGCAATCGCGATAGATCTGTTAGTCATTGCGCCAAGAGGCCGGGTGCCCCTCACCTTCCCATTGCTTCGCAATGGGCCCTCCCTCTCCCCGCTCCCGCGGGGCGAGGGGAAGAGCCGTATCTCTTGATGAGATGTGTGCATACGATAGCGGCTTTCGCCGGGATGACGGTTTGATTTTGCCGTTTTAGTTTCGGGTGGCGAATTTGGCGCGTCTCACCGGGCCTTCCCTGAGGTTCGCCGAGTTTTCCCGGAGCAGCCCTGCCGTTTGCGGGAGAGGGTGGATATAATGGAGGGATTACTCACCCCGGGGAATAGCGCATGGGACGCCGCTGGCTCGATTTTTGGCACTCTCTCTCAGGCATAGGTTTGCTCCTCGGCACGCTGTTCTTCGCCGCCGCCTTGACCCCTACGTTGGTGCCCCGCACATTTCTGACGCAAGGTGTATTGTCGGGCGCCTGTTTCGCCTTGGGCTACGGCATCGGCGTTTTCTGGCGCTGGCTATGGGCCTATCTGGAGCTGCCCGAGCCCCGCGAGCGCTTCCGCTTGATCGCCAATACCGTCATCGCGATTCTCTGCGCCGCCGTGGCAGTCTATTTTTTGTGGCGCGCGGCGGAGTGGCAGAATTCCATCCGCCTCCTGATGCAGATGGAGCCGGTGACCAGCGCCCATCCGACCAAGCTCTCGCTGATCGCGCTTCTCACCTTCATCACACTGCTCGTGCTGGCGCGGCTGTTCCGCCAGGTTGCCCGCTTCGTCGCGGCGAGGATGCGCCGCATCGTGCCGAGGCGCGTCGCCAACGTGATCGGCGTCGTTCTGGCCGTGCTGCTGTTCTGGCTTCTGGCCAATGACATGTTTTTCCGTCTGGCGATCCAGGCCGCCGATTCGAGCTTCCGGGAATTTGACGCGCTCATCGAGCCGGACAGTCCCAAGCCGACGCTTGCCGTCAAGACCGGAAGCAGCGCCTCGCTCGTCAGATGGACCGATCTCGGGCGCGCGGGACGCGAATTCGTGGCCTCGGGTCCCACGGCAGCGGCGATCAGCGCACTGACCGGACGCGCCGCGCTCGAGCCGATCCGCGTCTATGTGGGGCTCAATGCCGCCGAAAGCCCTGAGCAACGCGCCAGGCTTGCGCTGGCCGAACTCAAGCGCGTCGGCGCCTTCGAGCGTTCGCTGCTGGTCGTCATCACCCCGACAGGCACCGGCTGGATCGATCCCTCGGCGCTCGACAGCCTCGAATATCTGCATGAGGGCGATGTGGCGAGCGTCGCCCAGCAATATTCCTATCTGTCGAGCCCGCTCTCCCTGCTGGTGCAGCCCGAATATGGCGAGGAGGCCGCCCGCGCGCTCTTCCGCGAGGTCTATGCCTATTGGACCACGCTGCCCAAGGACCGGCGGCCGCGCCTCTATCTTCATGGCCTGAGCCTCGGCGCGATGAACTCCGAGAAATCGGCGCAGCTCTTCGAGATGATCGGCGATCCCATCGACGGCGCCCTGTGGAGCGGGCCGCCCTTCGCGAGCCGCGGCTGGCGCTCGGTGACCGACCTGCGCAACGCCGGATCGCCCGCCTGGCTGCCGCAATTCCGCGACGGCTCCTTCGTGCGCTTCATGAACCAGAACGGGCTGGGCGCTACGCCCGCGGCGCCCTGGGGCCCGATGCGCATCGTCTATCTGCAATATGCGAGCGATGCCGTTACCTTCTTCGATTTTCGCGACCTCTATCGCTCACCCGCCTGGATGGAGCGCCCGCGCGGCCCCGACGTCTCGCCCGAGCTCACCTGGTATCCCCTCGTCACCATGCTGCAGCTGGCGCTCGACATGGCTGTCGCGACGACGACACCCATGGGCTTCGGCCATGTCTACGCGCCCGAGCACTATGTCGACGCCTGGATCGAGGTCACCGGCGCGCCGGGCTGGACGGCCGACGACATTGCCCGGCTCAAGCAGCATCTGAAAGCCGCGCGGACCGACGGTAAGAAGAGCGATGAGAATCGCGGCGGATGAAGCCGTCTCCGTTGATCAATTCGAGCACAACCCGCTAAAGTTGAAGAGGTCGGTAAGCGCGAGGCGACGCTACGCGCCGTCTTGCATTTGGTCGCGATATCAATAGAGCTTGATCCATGCGCCGCGTTTTGCCCTCACTGCCCTCTCTCACCATCTTCGAAGCCTCCGCGCGGCATTCGAGCTTCACGCGCGCTGCGGAAGAACTGAATATGACGCAGGGTGCGGTCAGCAAGCAGGTGCGGGCTCTGGAGGATTTCCTAGGTCTCCATCTCTTCGAGCGCGTGCGCCAGCGCATCGTGCTGACCCAGGTCGGCCAGCTCTATCTCGGCAAGGTGCGCGAGGCGCTCGAGATCATGGAGTCGGCGACGATGGAAGCGCTCGCGGCGCAAGGCGAGGACGGCATCCTCAATATCGCCACGCTGCCGACATTCGGCACGCGCTGGCTCGCCCCGCGCATCTCCCGTTTCATGGCGCAGCATCCGCGCATCACCCTTTATATCAGTGCGCGCACCTGGCCCTTCGATCTTGTCGAGGAGAATGTCGATGTCGCCGTCTATTTCGGCGAAAGCCCGTGGCCCGGCGGCCCATCCGACCGGCTGATGGAGGACGAAGTGATTGCGGTCTGCGCGCCGGTGCTGGTGTCACCGGCGGGACCGTTGCGCGCCATCGAGGACATCGCTGACGTCGAGCTTCTGCATCACCGCGCCAGGCCGCGCGCCTGGAAGGACTGGCTGTAATCTCACGGCGAAACGCGGATCAATCCGTTCCGAGGGTTGCGCTTCGAGCAGTTCGAAATGATCATCCAGGCGGCGGTGAGCGCCCTCGGCATGGCCATCGTGCCGCGTTTCATGATCGAGACGGAGCTTTCGGCGGGAAGCCTCGTCATGCCATTCGGCCGGCCGATGAAGAGCCCGCAGCATTACTATCTCGTCTATCCGGAACGGAAGCAGCATCTACCCGCCGTCCGGGCCTTCCGTCACTGGGTGCTGAACGAAGTGGCAGGCGTCCCGACCATGTCCGGCGGCCTGCCGCAGCGCCGTCGCCGTAAACCGACACTTCATTCCGCCGGGGAATGAAATCATGCGATTAAGTCGTTTGGGCGGCCCGCAGGGCGTCGCTAAGGTTGACTCTCTGGCCGCTGCCAATCGGCCCCTTCATAACATCGACAACCCGATCATCCGTCGTCGGGCGCGCAAGCGCTTGGCGGGATCAGGCGATGCGTTGCGGCGGGGTTGTTGACAAGCGGCCGACCCGGTGCGCGGTCAGGAGAAGCAGGCTACCTGTCCTCCTCACCGCCATGCGTTGAATGAAAAATATTCGATCACAATCGTCTCTTCGGGGCGTCACGACCCGGGACGATCGTGATGCAAGAGGAGGAAACCACGATGTTCAAACCGCTGGCTCTTGGCGTGGCCCTGAGTACCGCCCTTCTGGCGCCTGCTTTCGCTCAAACGGCTGGTACCATCACCATCCTGCGCAGCAGCGACGCCGATCGCTACGATCCGCAGCGCTCCCCCACGCTGGCCGCCGCCGAGATTCTCTACATGGTGGGCGACACGCTGGTGACGGTCGACCGCGACCTGAAGACCATTCGCCCCGGCCTCGCCGAGAGCTGGGAGGTGAGTCCGGACGGCCTCCTCTATACTTTCCGCCTGCGCAAGGACGTGACCTTCTGCGACGGCAAGCCTTTCACCGCCAAGGCCGTGGTCGGCACCGTCGAGCGCTGGCTCAATCCCGATTTCCCGGGAGTAAGCAAGTGGAAGGCGGGCGAGGTCGAGAGCGTCAAGGCAGTCGACGACTACACCGTCGAATACCGGCTGAAGCAGCCCTATTCCGAGCTCCTCTACCAGACGGCGCAGTTCAACTTCGTCATCATCGATCCCGAGCAGGCGGCTGCGCTCAAGGATGATTTTGGCGTCACCGCATTCAACGGCACCGGTCCCTTCTGCTTCCAGTCCTGGCAGCCGCGCACCGAGACGGTGCTGAAACGCCATGACGCCTATAAATGGGGACCTGTCTTTTCGGCCACGCAGGGTCCCGCCAAGGCGGAGAGCGTCGTCTGGAAGATCGTGCCCGAGGACGCGACCCTCGTCGCCGCACTCCAGACCGGCGAAGGCGACGCCTCCTATGCGGTGCCGTCCTGGGCGATGGACCAGCTCACCGCCACGCCGGGGATCCAGAAGCTCAATCCCGATCAGGCTTTCCGCACCCATTATCTCGGCATGAAGATCACCCGGCCGCAGCTCGCCGATAAGCGCGTGCGCGAGGCGATCAGCCTGGCCATCGACCAGAGCGCCATCGCCGACACCATCTTCTTCGGCGAGGCCGATGCCGCGACTTCCTATTTTTAAGGCGGCGCTCGACTTCAATGCGGACATGAAGCTCGATGCCTTCCGCTACGATCCCGAGCGCGCCAAGGCGCTGCTCGACGAGGCGGGCTGGAAGGCCGGCGGCGACGGCATGCGCGCCAAGGACGGCGTGCCCTTGTCGCTCACCTTCTACGACTTCACCGGCAATGTGTCGCGCCAGACGGCGGAAACCATGCAGGGCGACCTGCGCAAGGTCGGCGTCGACATGAAGGTCGAGCTCTATGACGCCACCATCGTGTGGGGCAAGCTCAAGACGCAGGATTTCGACCTCTTCCAGATGGACTATCCCTATCTCTCGGCCGGCGACGCGATGAATCTCTATTTCCTCTCGGCCAACATGCCGACCCCCAATCGCATGAACTGGAACGATCCCGAGACCGACCGGCTGATCAAGGCCGGCAACGGAGCCGTCAACGCGCAAGCGCGCTATGAGGCCTTCGCCAAGGCCCAGGCGATCATCCATGACGCGGTATTGTGGAAGCCGCTGGTCGAAGAGCGCCTCACCGTCATCGCCACCGGCCGCCTGAAGCCCTTCAAGCCGCATGGCGTCAGCGGCGCCGCATTCTACAACGGACTCGATCTCGAAGCCGCGAATTGAGCATTCCGCACGACGAGATGACGGCCGCTGGAGCGTATCAGTCATGATCCGCCAGTTCTTTCAGCGGCTGTTGACCTCCATCCCGGTGCTGTTCGGCGTCCTGCTGATCGGCTTCGCGATGCTGCAGGTCATCCCGACCGATCCCGCGACGGTCATCTCGGGACCAACCGGCACGGCGGAGGAGATCGCCGTCATCCGCCGCCAGCTCGGCCTCGACCAGCCGCTCTGGGTGCAATTCTGGCTCTATGTCTCTCGCGTCGCGCAAGGCGATCTCGGCCGCTCCATCATCAACAACGCGCCGGTGGCGCGTGAATTGATGACGGCCATGGTGCCGACGCTGGAGCTGATGTTCATGAGCCTCGTCTGGGCGGTGCCGCTCGGCATTCTGCTCGGCACCGTCGCCGCGACCAGGCGCGGCCGCCTCTTCGACCGCGCCGTGATGGCGCTTTCGGTGGCCGGTGTCTCGGTGCCGGTATTCTGGATCGGCCTTCTGCTTCTGCAATTCGCGGCCTTCCGCTGGCAGCTCTTTCCCCTGCAGGGACGCGGCGGCCCGCTCTGGACACTCGCCGGCCTCAGGCATATCGCCCTCCCCGCCATCACTTTAGGCGTCATGTTCATCGGCCCGGTGGCGCGCATGACGCGCACCACGGTGGTCGAGGCGCTCAATGCCGATTTCGTGCGTACCGCCCGCGCCAAGGGCGCCGGCGAATTCCAGGTCGTCACACGCCATGCGCTGCGCGCCGCCCTCATCCCCATCGTCACCTTGATCGGCCTGCAGATCGGCTCGCTGCTCGGCGGCGCCGTCATCACCGAGACGATCTTCGCCTGGCCGGGCATCGGCCGGCTCGCCGTCGGCGCCATCGTGTCGAGCGACTTCCCTATGGCGCAAGGCACCATCCTGCTCATGGCGCTCGGCTTCATCATCGTGAATTTCATCGTCGATCTGCTCTATGGCGTGCTCGATCCCCGGGTCCGGAGCGGGCCGAAATGAGCGCGGCCTTGACCATCCTTCTCCGTCGACTGGCAAGGGACCGCACCGCGGCGGTTGCCCTGGTTTTCATGATTCTGATCGTCGCCGCGGCGCTTTTCGCCCCTCTCATCTCGCCCTTCGATCCTTATGAGACAAATCTGCGCATGCGCCTGCGCCCGCCGGGCGGCGAATATCTGCTCGGCACCGACACGCAAGGCCGCGATCTCCTGACCCGCCTTCTCTACGGCGCCCGCACCACGCTGGCGCTCGGCTTCGCCGGCGTTATTACGGGCGCCGTGCTCGGCGGTCTCATCGGGCTTCTCGCCGCCTTCTACAGACGGCTGGACGGCCCGCTGATGCGGCTGGTCGACGTGATGCTGTCCTTCCCCTCGATCCTGTTCGGCCTGGCGCTCGCCACGATGCTCGGCATCGGCATGAACAGCCTCGTAGTGGCGCTCGGCCTGTCCGCCGCCCCGCCCATCGCGCGCGTCGCCCGCGCCGCGGCGGCAAGCGTGATGCAGGCCGAATACATGGATTCGGGTCGCGTCATCGGCCTCTCCGACGCGGCGCTGATCCACCGTTATCTCCTGCGCAATTGCGCCGCCCCGATCATCGTCTACTGCACCTTGCAGTTCGGCGAGACCATCCTGCTCGCCGCCGGCCTGGGCTTTCTGGGCCTCGGCCTGCAGCCGCCGATCGCCGAGCTCGGCAGCATCGCGTCGGAGGGCCGCAGCTTCATCTTCCTGGCGCCGCATGTCTCGACCGCCGCGAGCCTGCTCATTTTCCTGATCGTGCTCTCCTGCAACATGCTGGGCGACGCCTTCCGCGACCTCACCGATCCCAAGCTGCGGCGCTGATCATGACCTCTCCCCTTCTCGATGTCCGCGATCTCACCGTTTCCTTCACGACCGAGGCAGGAACGATCACGGCCGTCGATGAGGCGAGCTTTCATGTAAGTGAAGGCGAGACGCTGGCAGTGGTGGGTGAATCGGGGTCGGGCAAGAGCGTCATGTCGCTGGCCTTGCTACGCCTCATTCCTGAGCCACCCGGCCACATCGCCAAGGGCGCGATCGTCTTCGAAGGCGACGACCTCCTGACGAAATCGCCCACAGCGATCCGCCGGATCCGCGGCGGGCGCATCGCCATGATCTTCCAGGAGCCCAATACCTCGCTCAATCCGGTGCGCACGATCGGCGATCAGATCGCCGAGGCCGTCCTGCTGCATGAGAATGCGACCCGCGCAGAGGCGATGGCGCGCGCGGTCGAGATGCTGAGGCTCACCGGCATTCCCTCGCCCGCCGAGCGCGTGAAGGCCTATCCGCATGAATTGTCGGGCGGCATGCGCCAGCGCGCCATGATCGCCATGGCGCTGGCCTGCCGGCCGAAGCTCCTGATCGCCGATGAGCCGACCACGGCGCTCGACGTCACCGTCCAGGCGCAAATTCTCGACCTGATGCGCGATCTCAAGACGAAAACCGGAGCGGCCGTCATCCTCATCACGCATGATCTGGGCGTCGTCGCCGAAATGGCCGACCGCGTCTGCGTCATGTATGCGGGCCGCATCGTCGAGACGGCGCCGGTGGCGGAGCTCTTCGAAGGTCCGGAGCACCCTTATACGGTGGGCCTTCTGAGCTCCATGCCGTCGATGACCGGCGCGGAGGGGCGACTGGCGCCGATCACCGGCGCGCTGCCCAACCTGCTCGACCTTCCCAAGGGCTGCCGCTTCGCGCCGCGCTGTCCCTTCGCCGAAGCGCAATGCGAAGACGAGGAGCCGGCCTTGCGCGAGATCCGGCCACTGCATTTCTCGGCCTGCCGGCGCGCGCCCCTCCTGGATCATCTCACATGACGGCGCCGCTTCTCGAAGTCACGGACTTGAGCAAGAGCTTCCCGCTGCGCGGCGGCTGGCCGTGGCGCAAGCACCCCGTGAGCGCCGTCGACGGTCTTGCTTTCACGCTCCAGGCCGGCGAGACCCTGTCGCTGGTGGGCGAGAGTGGCTGCGGCAAGTCCACCACCGGGCGGATGCTCGCAGGGCTGACGACGCCGAGCGCAGGGCGCATCCTGGTCGAGGGCCGCGATATCGCGACCTTCTCGAAAAGCGATCGCAACGGCCTCAGGCGCAAGCTGCAGTTCGTCTTCCAGGATCCGTACGGCTCGCTCAATCCGCGCATGACGGCGGGCGAACTGATCGCGGAGCCGGCCTTGCTGCACGGTCTCGCCGACCGGGCGAGCGCCCGATCGCTTGTCGCCGAGCTTCTCGGCAAGGTCGGTCTCTCGCCCTCCCATGCCGACCGCTATCCGCATCAGTTCTCGGGAGGCCAGCGGCAAAGGCTCGGCATTGCCCGCGCCTTGGCCGTCAAGCCCCAGGTGATCATTTGCGATGAGCCGGTGTCGGCGCTCGACGTCTCGGTCCAGGCCCAGATCGTCAATCTGCTGCAGGATCTGCAAAGTCAGTTCGGCCTGAGCTATCTCTTCATCTCGCACGGCCTGTCGGTGGTGCGCCATATCAGCCATCGCGTCGCGGTGATGTATCTGGGCCGCATCGTCGAGATCGGCTCCAAGGAGCAGATTTTCGGCGGCGCCCGCCATCCCTATACGCAGGCGCTTCTCGCCTCGGCCCCGGTGCCGCGTCCGGGACATGAGCGCATCCGGGTGGCGCTCAAGGGCGATGTGCCGAGCCCGCTCGACCCGCCCTCGGGCTGCCGCTTCCACACACGCTGTCCCTTTGCGATTCCGCGCTGCCGGACGGATGTGCCCGCTTTGACGGCGACGGATGCCGGCGCCGAGGTCGCCTGTCATCGTTTGAGCGAGATCACGCCCGCTTCCGCTTCGGATGCGGCGCTTGCGCATGCGCCGCGAACCCATAGATTGTTGTCCCTTTACCGCCAGGCCGCCGCCGCGAAATCAGCAAGGATCTGAAATGACCGACTCTATCGACGTGACCACCCTCGCTGCCGACGCCAGCCTGCCTTCAGGCCTGCCGGAAGACATCGCCGGACGTCTAGCGCTTTATCTGCCGGTCCATGGCCGCAAGATCCTGATCGCGCGCCGGTCCGGCATGATCACCGGCGTGCTCGTGGTTCTGCATCGCCCGACCGCACAGATGTTCCGCGTCGCCTGGATGTGGGCCGGCGACCGCGAGGCGAGCCAAGCGCTGGCCGCGAAGCTCGAGGAGCTCTCCGCCGAGGCCGGGATTCTCTCGTGGCGCATCGCCGGGGAGACAACCGAATCCGAGATCGCGGATGACATGCGCCTTGTGCTCGGCTTGCCGCGTGACACCGGCAAGCGCGGCTATTCCGAACGCTGGCTCGCCAATCACGGCATGCGGGCAAAGCGCGAGGTGCCGCTTTACGCGCAAACGACCGAATTCACCTGCGGCCCCTGCTCGCTCGCCATGAGCTTCGCCGGTTTCGACCCCGGGCGTGTTCCCGACCGGCATCTCGAGATCGCGCTGTGGCGCGAGGCGACGACCGTCTTCGGTCTGACAGGTCCCGGCGGCTGCGATCCCTATGCCATGGCGCTCGCCGCGGCGCGGCGGGGGCACGAAACGAAACTCTTCATGAGCACCGACGAGCCGGTGCTGCTCGACCGCGGCAATACCGAAGCCAAACGCGATCTGATGCGTTTCGTCCAGGCCGATTTCAAGGCCCGGGCGTCCGCCGCAGAGATCGCCATCGAGAAGCGCGCCTTCGACATCGCCGAGATCCGCGACGCCGTCGCCGGCGGCGCCATCGCCGTCGTCCTCATCGACCAGATGGAGACGCATGGCCACACCGCGCCGCACTGGGTCGTCGCCCATTCGGTGAAGGACGATGTGTTCCTCATCAACGATCCGTGGATCGACCGCGCCTCCTTCGAGACGGGCGCCGAGGCGCATGACCTGCCGGTGCGCCTCTCCGTTCTCGACCGCATGGCCTGGTATGGCGAACCGCGCTACCGCTCGGCGATCGTGCTCTCGGTCTGAATCCATGTTTCCCCTTCTCCCGCGCGCAGCGCGGGAGAAGCTTCGTGGCCGGACGGAAAGCCGAGGCCCACTTTTCCTGATCAGGCGCTGGTGCCGGCAAGCCCCAGCATCCGCCGCGCTTCTTCAGGCGTGGCCGGACGGCGGCCATAGTCGCCGCACAGCGCCACCACCCGCTTGACGAGCTCCGCATTGGAGGCCGCGAGCCGGGTGCGATCGATGCGCACATTGTCCTCGAGCCCGGTACGGCAATGACCGCCGAGCTCCAGCGCCCAATGATTGACCTCGAGCTGATGGCGCCCGATGCCGGCGGCGGTCCAGGTCGCCTCGGGCATGAGCTTTCTGAGCTGGCTCACCTGGAAATCGAGCACATCGCGGATCGCCGGCATGGCGTTCTTCACGCCGAAGACGAACTGCACATGCAGGGGTTTGCTGAGCACACCTTCATCGGCGAGGCGCAGCGCCTGATAGAGCATCGAGAGATCGAACACCTCGATCTCGGGCTTGATGCCGTGCTCCTTCATCTTGTCGGCGAGCTCGCGGATAAGGGTCGGGTGGTTCTCGTAGATGATGGTGGGAAAATTGCACGATCCGGTCGAAAGCGACGCCATGTCGGGCTTGAGATGCAGCATGCCGCCCCGCTCCGAGCCTTTGCCCGAGCGCCCGCCGGTCGAGAACTGGATGATCATGCCGGGGCAATGTTTGCGCAGGCCTTCGCCGAGACGCGCGAAGCGTTCGGGATCGGAGGTCGGCGTCTGGTCGTCCTTGCGCACATGGACATGCGCGATGGTGGCGCCCGCCTCGAAGGCCTCCTGCGTCGATTCGATCTGCTCGGCAATGGTGATCGGCACTGCCGGATTGTCCTCCTTGCGCGGGACCGATCCGGTGATGGCGACGGTGATGATGCAGGGCTGGGTCATGAGGTCCGTTCGCTCTCTTGCGCGGGCTATTTGATTTGAGCCGGTATAGCATGGGGCTCATCATCCGCCGATGCCTCAAACGGGGCGAAACGGCGATGCGCCGCCTACCACGTTACGTAGTAATCGAGGCCTTGGATTGAGCCCACACCCTGACGGACACCTGCCGCGACCTGGGCATCGTAGTAGCTCCTGTTGAACGTGCTCCAACCCGTACCGCCGAAAATGTGCCCGTCCTTGTATATGTCGTACTGGATCGTCTCGTAACCGAGTTCCGGCACATCGCTTGCCCGATTTATCTTCACCGTGCCGTTGGCGAGCGCTTCACTGAAGCCGTCGAGGCCCGCCCAGCTCTCCTTGATTTCGCTCATCACACGAGACTCGAACTCTTCGTCACTGACCGAAGGCTTGGGCACCCGAATGGCCGTGTCCACTCCATAGGTGCGCAGGCGCGCCGCGTGATCAGCGGGAAGATCGTCAAGCTTGGTGCCGACTGTTGGCTGCCCGATCCTGGAGAGGGCGTCGGATACCCCGGGCCCGGGGCGCGGCTGCGCCATGGGCGCCAGGGTACTGGCCAGAACAGGTTTGGGGACGGCGCCGGTCTGTATATTGGATTTGATGAGCTGGAGAGCAGCAAGCGCTCGCGAAGCGGTTGGACCTACGACCATCCCTGGTTCCTCCGCGGCATCACCCTGCTCTTTATGAATCTCCCGATGCCGATGGGTGGCGTGTTTCATCCTGCCAACGGCACGATGGTCGCCGCCCGGTTAACTTTTGATTAATCCGTCCACTCAGGCGGCGGTTTTGGCCAATCCGATGCGCCCCCCAAACCGGCTCTTTTCAAGCGCCGCCGCCTGATATATCGTTGCGTAACACTCAATAGCCGACAGATCTCTTGAAAGAGTGTTTCGGGACACGACGCCGGAAGCCGCGTCTGCCGGCTGCGACCGCCAAGAAACTCGACGAAAATCCGTACTGCGCCGAATCCATAGCCACCACCGAGGGCGACACTGGAGTGGGCCGACATGTACCGAGAATTTCTACGCGCTGCGGCAAGAGCCGCAAAGCTGACCAAGGCCGAGGTTCTGACACCGGGAATCCTGCGTTTCACCTTTGAATATGCCGCCCCGCCGAATGTGGCCCGGCAACGCCGGAAGTTGCGCGAGCTCATGGGCAGCGACCGGTTTCAGTTCTTCCGGTTGCCGCCCGGCGAAGACCCGCTGATCTATGTGCTGCAGTTTCCGGGTGTCATACGGCAACAGTCGTCGAGCTTTCTCTTCGACGTGGCACAACATCTCGTTGACGATTTCGATCTGGCCTCCTGCGTTCCGGATGTCGATCCGGCCTGGATTCCGGACGACGAGCTGATGCGCCCGGCGCCCGAATCCGTCGGCGACATCTTCTGGGAGCTCTGCAAATCGCACGCCGAGGCACCGCGGCAACAGCGCTGGGCCATCACGGCGATGCGCGCCGATCAAGCCTGGGCGGCCTTCGGGACAAAGGGTGAAGGCATATTGATAGGCCAGCCCGATACCGGCGTCGCCGATCATCGCGAGCTCGACACCGCCCTCGATCTCGCCAAGGGCAAGGACATCCTCAAAGGCTCAGGCCCACCGATCGATCCACTGTCCTCCTCGATGTCCAATCCCGGCCATGGCACCGGAACCTCGAGTGTCGCGATCAGCCGCGCCTCGCTATCCATCGTCGGCAGCGCGCCGGGAGCGACGCTGGTTCCCGTTCGCTGCATCAACAATGTGATCATCGGCGCCGGCGGCGCCGTTGCATCGGCCATCGACCATGCGCGGCTGAATGGCTGTCACATCATCACGATGAGTCTCGGCGGCCCCATCGAGGGTTCCGATCTCAAGCGCGCGATCGCCCGTGCCGTCAATGGCGGCATGATCGTGCTCGCGGCGGCGGGCAACTGCGTTCCCTTCGTGGTCTATCCCGGCTGGGACAGGAACGTGATCGCCGTCGCCGGTGTCAACATCAAGGACAAGAAGTGGAGAGGCTCCTCCCACGGCTCGAAGGTCGATGTTTCGGCGCCCGCCGAGAATGTCTATATCGCGCGCCGCAACAAGCCGAGCGACACGAACAAGGCTCTGGTGGAGCCAGGCCAGGGAACGTCCTTCGCCGTTGCCTTGACAGCCGGCGCGGCGGCCCTGTGGCTCGCGCGGCATGGCGTGCAGACGGTCCGCGACGAGGCCACCAGGCGCAATACGACGGTGCATGAGCTGTTCCGCGCCGCCGTCAGGAAGACCGCGAGAAAACCTCCCGGCTGGCCCGCAAGCTCCATGGGCACCGGCATCGTCGATGCTTTCGATTTGCTGAACCTCTCCCTCACCGCCATCCCGGCGGTGGCGCCCGCCGCCGAAGCCAATCCCGGTGCCGGCATCCTCAAGGCGGCGGGAGATCACCGGCGCTTCGTCGCCGAGGCCGGCTATCTGGCCGCCGATGACATACAACGCCGTATCCCCGAACGCGCCGGCGCCCTGGAAAGCGCCATACCGCCACGGCCGAGCCAGGCGCTTGCCGATGCCCTCGGGAGGAAGGCAAAGGCGCCCTCGGCACCGGTGGCGGCACGGTACGCGGCGCGAAGCCCCCGCACGTCCTTTGTCGGCGCGCGCACGCCCGAAACTTCTCTGGCGGCCGGCGCCGAGGCGGCAGCGTCGCCGGAGGTCGCCGTCACCCGGATGGTCGCCGAGGCGGGTACCCGGCGGACGCTGGACCGTATCGAAAGGGCCCTCGAATTCAGGACATCCAGGGCCGCGGCGACCGAAGCCGCCGCCGGCGCGCGCCGCGAATTCATGACCGGCGCCGAGGAGGTGATCGCGACGCTGGCCGGCGGCGAGCCTGCCAAAGGCAGGTCGGCCGCGATGCTGCGCGCCGCCACCGAGGCGATCGTTCGCCTCACCGACCGGCCGGCGCTGCGCATCGTCGGCGGCATGATCGATCCCCAGGATCCGCAGCTCGAGGACTGGGCCGGTTATCTGGGCCCCGCCCGCCGGGCGCTGAAGCCCGTCTTCGATGCCGTCGGCCGCATCGACGTCAAGACCGCGCAGGGTCATGTCCATGTCGGCACCGGCACGGTGATCGGCAAAGGTCTGGTTTTGACGAACCGCCATGTCATCGATGTCTTCGCCGAGCCGATGCCGGTTGCAAGCGGCAGGCAGCGTTTCCTTCTCAGCCGCGAGGTTTCAATCTGCTTCGATGAAGCGGCTGTCGACGATACGCGGCGCTTCGCGATCAAAAGCATCGTGACCGCCGGGCGATCGCGGATCGGACCGTTCGTCGACCTCACGAAGCTCGATGTCGCCATAGTGGAAGTCGAGACCACCAATACGGCCGGCACGGCATTGCCGGCGGCCGCAGGCCATGCGCCGATGCGGACCGGTGCCGGCCCGCAATCGAACCTGATCGTCACCGGCTATCCCGCCCCACCGCCCCGCGAGGCCGCTATCGATCCCGACACCGGCAAGGTATCGACCGCCATCTGGGATCGCTTCTTCGAGCTGTTCGGCGACGAATACGGCGTCAAATATGTGTGCCCCGGAAGGATCCTGAATGAACGGGGCTCGGTCGTCGGCGATGCGGCCGGCTGGGCCTTCACTCATGACGCCACGACCCTCGGCGGCTGCTCGGGCTCTCCCATCCTGAGTCTGCGCTCGCCCTATGGCGTCGGCGGGCTGCATTTCGGCGGCGAGGTTCTTCGCCAGAATCTCGCCCATGATCTCGCCACCGTTTATGAGGAGGCCGGCGACAATCCGAGGCTCATCGACCGCACGGCTCTCGCCGCCTTCTTCCGGTCCGGCCGCAAGACGGCGCCACGCCGGAAGAAACCCGCACCGAAGAAGAAGGCGGCCGGACGGCGGCGCTAGCTTTAGAGCACGATCAGTTTGGGTTGAATCACTCCAAGCTCATAGACGTGATCGATCCGTAGCGCGGGATTCTTGCGAAAAGCCGGTATATGCTTTTTCGTATCCGGACAGCCTACCCGCTTGCGCAATTTTACGTGGCGACACCTGCCAGCAGACTTGGACTGGCCGCCCTTGCCAATGACTTCGCTGTACTTTTTGCAGCGAATTTCCGGCAACTGCTTCTTCGGGTGCGGAGCTTTCTTGATGTGAGCTCCGGGATCACTTGATCCCTTGTTTGTATTCCCGGCGCGTTGATGTGTCCCTGTTCCGCCAAAGACCAATTGTGTTGTGCGCTCAACGGCACACAATCCGGCCGCATTCAATGGCCCGCCATGGATGGTCTGTACCTTCGCCAGCTGTGATGGAGTTCCGGGCGATTGGCTCGCTGCTCCATCGCCTGCAAGCGCGGGCTTGCCGTTGCGATTACCCTCATCCTTCTTGTTCCATACGCGCAGCAGAGCTTGCACGATTTCACGGATTATTCGGAGGCCGAGAATCATTCGCTTGATCCTATCGGAGTTCGGATGGAAGAGCCTGTTCGGTCGGACTCAGGAGTTGAAGTCCGAACGCAACTCCTCAACTTGATATTTCCAAAATCCTGCCATCTGGCCCACGATGTCAAGCGCCCATGGCCGCGTCGGGAAGATGATGAGGACTTTTCGAGTGGCGCGTACGAATGCGCAAGCGCTCAGTCCACCGCGAATTCGGGTCCGGCGATATGCACCGCGAGCAGGCAGCCATTGGGCGTGTGGGAGCAATGCTCCGTCCCGTCGCGCAGCCAGACGAGATCGCCCTTCTTGAACACAGTGCCGTCATTCTCGATCAATTCGCCTTCGAGGATGAGAAACTGCTCGTGTCCATTGTGGCGGTGCGGGCGCGTCGTCATGCCGGGCGGCATGCGATAGACATGGAAGCCGGTGCCGAGCGGCAGATCGTCGGCGAGCTGCAATATGCCGTCGCCCAGCGCCTCGCCGTCCGGATAGACGAAGGGCTCGAACTTGGCCGAGTGTATATTGGCGACGCGCCGGTCTTCCGGCTTGACGGGCTTCATGGGGCAAATCCTCCTGGTTCAATCCTGATCGTGGCGACGGACCCATTCGTGAAAACGATGGACCTCGAATTCCTGCGGCATCAGCGTGCCGTGCCTGTAGCGGCTGGAGCGCAGACCGCGCTGGTTGATCTCGCAGGCCTCGCCGTCCTGCAGCATCACGGTGGTGGCGAAGCTGACGACATCGTCGAGATCGAAGCCCGGCGCCTGCAAGGTCTCAGGCGGAAACAGGAACTCGGCGCGAAGCTCGGTGCGCTCAGGTCCCAGGGGCCGCAATGACACGGCGCGCACATAATCGGCATGGGCGACGACGAACATCGTCGGCAGCAAGGTCACGAAAGTCGAACCCGCCGCGAGTTGCTCCGGCGTGAGCTCTGAGAAAGGCGGCCCACACAGCGCGCCGGTCATCGACCAGGTCCTGGCCCCGTCTTTGAGGCCATGCGCCGGAGGCGGCGTATCGGGGGTCCAGTCCGGCGCTTCATTCGCGGCCATATAGCCGCGGCCATAGACGGGCACCATGTCCGAGAGCTCGGGATGAATGCCCGGGCAATGCAGGCACTCGTTATAGTTCTCCCAGAAGATCTTCCAGTTGCAGGCGATCTCCTTGACCATGACATGGCCGGTGACGAGATCGCGCATCGGCCAGTTGTTGAGCCCGTCCGCCGCAGGATCAGGCACACCGCTGAATTCGGGGGGCCCATCGCTAAGGCACACGAAGACGAAGCCGTTCCATTCCATCACCGCCACGTCGAAGAGACCGTGCTCTTCCTTCCTGAAATCGGCCGTCATGGACACGAAAGGCGTGCGCACCAACCGGCCCGTGAGGTCATAGGTCCAGCCATGATAGGGGCACGAGATGAGTTTGGATTTGAGCCGCTTCTCAGGCGTGGCGCAAAGCTCGGCGCCGCGATGCCGGCAGGTATTATGGAAGCAGGTGAACGCGCCTTGGGCGTCCTTCACCAGGATGAGGTTATCGCCCGCCACCGTAAGACGCCGCATCGACATCGGTGTCATGTCATGGGCGCGTCCGGCATAGATCCAGTTCCGCGCCCAGATCGTCTTCAACTCGCGCGCGAAATGATCGGGATCGTAATAGGCGCCGGCCGGCAGCGTCGCCGGGCAGTGGCCGAGGAGCGGCGAAGACGGAGCGGGCTGATGCGGCTTGTTCATGGAGCGTCGTTTCCTCGACAGGCGGGCGTCAGCCTGTCCTAATTTTGATTGAACTGTCAATCAGAATGAAACCTGTCATCTGAAATCCTCACCATGACGGTGCCAGGCCCGTCCTGGTTCCATGGCGCAGAATACTCCCGCGAGCCGATGTGAAAAACCAGTCCATGACTTGACTTGCCCCGCGCCCCAACCCTATATCGCCGTCACGATCTTGGGGCGGAGTAGCTCAGTTGGTTAGAGCACGGGAATCATAATCCTGGGGTCGGGGGTTCAACTCCCTCCTCCGCTACCAAATAAATCAAATACTTAGGGAAGTGACAATCCAACGCTCAAGCTCTAGGGTAACACCTGGGGTAACAGCGGGCTAACAAAGCCGCGCCCCGGCGGGCCCTGCGCTTTGGCGGCCGCCCGAACGAGAGAAGGCCCGCCGACGGGGACCGTGGCAGGGATTTCCAGGGGGGCCGCATGCGTCGAGGGTAACGGCGGGGCGGACGGCCCAAGCATAGGACCGAATGCAAGCAGCTTATACGGTCGGGCTGGGCCCGGCAGCGCTGGCCCTAACCGGGGCGGGAAGCCGGCCATCTCTATGAGCTCGGCCTCGACCTTGCCGATGCCTTTTCGATGTGTTGGCCGATCACTTGCGCCGTCGTCAGCAGCGCCAATCGCGTTTTATCATCTGCAACTTTCGCTGCGGCAACCGTCACGAGGCTGGAAAACCCGGCGGCATGGTTGAGATGGTCAAGCCAAGTGAGGTCGTCCTTCATGCTTGGCGAGCCTACACCCAAAACCCATGGCGCGAAGTAAAGGCGGACTAGCATAGCCTGCGCGGGTCTGTGACGGCCGCTGGCGGCGATCCTTGGCGACCCTATGTCCAAAGGCAGCCCGTTGCTGAAACGCCGCCAGTGACTCGCTGTGCGAATCGGGGAGTCAAATTTGCTGTAGAATTCGACAAGATCATCGGGGGGCTGGCTCCAATTTTACGGCGCTTTCACCCCTACCGGCGTGTGCAATTCTTTTCGAAAAATCGCACTTGAATTATTTTTTTGTGGGCCATCACCGCCTGCGAATGTCCCTCGATCACGCCGCTCCTGCCGCTGACCCTTGGTGACAGTCGCGTAGCCAGCAAGCCTCCACTTCACGCGGTTCAATTGTTGTGTGACGGCCTGATCGGTCGGGCCATCAG
Organism: Nordella sp. HKS 07; assembly: GCF_011046735.1. NCBI lineage: Bacteria > Pseudomonadati > Pseudomonadota > Alphaproteobacteria > Hyphomicrobiales > Nordella > Nordella sp. HKS 07. The sequence continues at coordinate 419,990 of NZ_CP049258.1, forward strand.
TGCCGAAAGTAAGTCGTCCTCTTCCGTTTGCTGTGTCGCTAGCCGGGTGCGCGCGTAGGGCGACAGGCCCAGACTTAGGCCGCACTGGTGCATCTCCTGTGTCGCCTGACGCCGCACCGACAGCAGCGGATTGCGCACCTGCTCGCCGTTCTGTCCGAGGGTCAACAGGCCGCTTTCATTGATCGCCACACTGGTCTCCCGGAACGCCGCCCACGCAATGGACATGCGCTCTAACACTTGGTTGTCCGCCCGCGAAAGCAATTCACCCGGCAACGACTCGACGATGTCGTGCCAGCGAGCTAGTTGCTCGGCCGTGAGGTGCGGTGGCGGCTCCGGTTTTCCCAATCCGGCCACCTCGTCAGGAATAGGTCGATGGCCGCGATTACCTTCCGCGCGCCGGATCGCTGCTGGTTTTCGAGGGTTCGACATCATAAATACTTACCTGCGGTTTATCGCTTCGTCGAGAGCGGGCACCGCAGCCGCATGGTGACCCGGAGGACGGCTTATGGCCACGCACGAGGATCATATGAAGGCGAACGGCGTTTTGGTCGCTTCCTCAGGGCCTCTGGGAAACATCATTAAAATTCGCCCGCCAACCGGGCTAAGCGATTAAGAGGACCGAGGACGGCTGGACGCTGACCGCCGGTCAGGGAATAGCGGGTGTGCCGCGCGAAAACGCGGACCGATGATATGGGAGAAGATGGCCAAGTCGGGTATTGTGGTTATCTGGTGAAGGTCAGCCGCGCGCATTGGTGACTGGCGTTCCGTGCCATGGCAATCCGGAGGGCTGAAATGTCCACAAGAGCAGCGCCTAGCGAGCCTAAAATAGGCCCGAATAGGGTAACGCCGGTAAAGGCCGGCCGAAAGGCTCGCTCAACAAGACGACTGCCTTGCTGAGGTACGCCATCTTGACGGCAGCCGAGCTTCACGGGCTTGATGGCGAAGGCACTGACGGTCTTGTCGGCTATTGCCGGCTTCTGGCAAGGGGCCAGCCTAGGGCATTCGCACAGCTTTTGGGTAGGGTCATACCCACCCAGCTCGGCGGCGGCGAAGATCAGCCCATCATTGTCGAGATCGTGCAATTTGGCGATCTTACCGGTGATGGTTCCAAGGTTGTCAGAGCAATGCCCATGCCTAGGAAACGGACATAAACCGCTAGCCGCAAGGCTGAGACGTCTATCAACACCGCTGCTGAACTCCAAGCGGCGGCCCGTGTTTATGGTTCTGAGTGTATTAGCACGCTCTTGCGCATCGTCCGGGACCCCAAAAGCCCAGAACTGGTCCGAATAGCGGCCATCCGCGAAATCTTCGTCCGAGGTTATGGCAAACCGCCACAGGCACCACCTGCCGAGGAATTCCGTCGCTGAGCCGGCCACCTTCGTAATGGTCACCGGCGTCCGGCGGGATGGCGATCCGGAATGATAGTTACCATCTATCCTTGCTGGTAATGAATATGCGCGCGGAGAATGAAAGACGGGTTGCCGACATGGGTTCTGCAAACGACTCTAGGACGGCCGATCTGGTTGGAGGTTATCTCGATAGCCAAAATCTGAAATTCGCCGTCCTTGCGGACCCACTACAGCGGTAAATGGCATTCCATTCCAGCCCTAGCGTGTGCCTCTAGAATCCAGCGGCAATCGGACCATGCTATGCTCGCGGCCGTAGGTTGCCGTCTTGTCCACCATTTCAAGAACTCTGGCTCCACGCCTAGCCGAAAATGCGGTACACCGCTATCCAGATCTTCGTGCACAACCCCTGGATTGACCTTTCGCAGCCGAATCAGGATTTTCAGGCACTGAGGAGTGAGCGTGATGCCGGCGCATACCGTTTTGAATGCTCAACGAGTGGAAGACTGCATCATCGATCAGAGGTGGGAGCACTACAGTGCCGAGGACCACTCTATCTGGCGGGCCCTTTTTGAACGCCAGCAGCAGACACTCAAAGCATATGTCGCGCAGGAATACCTGGACGGCCTCGAAGCGCTCGAGATCGGCCCCGAAGGCGTGCCAAATTTCGATCAGATGAATGCGCGCCTCAGGCGAATTACCGGCTGGGAAGTTGTCGCAGTGCCGGGGCTCATACCGTCGCGGCCCTTTTTCCAGATGCTCGCCAACCGCCAGTTTCCGGCTGGGACATTCATCCGCAGCCGCGAACAGCTCGACTATCTGGAGGAGCCCGATATCTTCCACGATGTCTTTGGCCATGTACCACTCCTCACTAATCCCGCCTATGCCGACTACATGAACGAGTATGGCCGGATCGGGCTCGACGCGATGGAAAAGAAGGCGGTGAAGTTTCTCGCCCGCCTCAATTGGTACACGATCGAGTTCGGGCTGATCCGCAAGCGTGAAGGAGTGCGCATCTATGGCGCGGGAATCGTCTCGTCGTTCGGCGAGGCGAAATATGTGGCGCACGATGCCTCCGCCCATCAGCTGGCCTTCGATCTTGAGCGCGTCTTACGCACCGGCTACTATATCGATGACTTCCAATCGACATACTTCGTCATCGATCGCTTCGAAGATCTGTTTGATCTGCTGAAACGGGTGGATATCATCGCTTTGTTCAATGAGGTCCGCACTCTGCCGACTCACACTCCGTTCGAAATCCTGCCTGAAGACAAAGTTATCCAGAAAGGCACCGGCAGCTTCTGGCGCAATTTCCCAGCGACCAAAACTAAGCTCAAGTGAGACCGAAGCTTTCAGCGCGGAAACGATGGAGCCCAATTTCTACGCTAACGCATTGAAATTGATAGAGTCGTGCTGATCGCGAGCGCCCGTATCCCGGCGTTCATCCCAGCGATGCACACTCGTCTACGGCAGGCGTAGGCTAGAGAAGTAACAACTCGCCAATGTCCGTTATTGCAGCGCATCGCGCGGGTGTAGGTGCCAGAGGACAGGGGAATGGGAGATTATCGCTAACATCGGTTAGGGGAGAAGCGCCCGGACGATCTCGCATCAGGCATTGCCACCGCAATCTGCAACTCCAGAATTAGAGGCTCTTGATCCTTTAGCGGAGGCATTCTCCGCTCCTTTGGGCAGTTAAACTCTTCCCAAATCCATGGAATTCGCTCTTACACAAGCTTCTGCCCTACCGTTGAGCCTACCGGAGCGAGATGGTTTCCCGAACTCACGGTGGGTCGCCAAGTCAATTGCATGACTGATGCAAATAGTACTCTTATAGCCAGCCCCATTTACAATGCGCTAGCTCCGGAGAGGCCTGTTACGATGTGCTTACGTTCAGCGGTGTCCTCTCTTGGCGTTGTTCCACTTCCGGACCTAAACGTCTTTTCCGGCCATCCGCTTGCCCAAGGTGGAAGCAATATCGAAACCGATCTTTCTGAACGGATGTGGCGCCATCCAACGCGCCTTCCCGAAGGCTGCAATAGTCCTTCGGCTTTCGTTATCGCTGATCACCTTGTCGGCCAATTCCTTTCCAAGCAACGCGAACTTCGCGATGCCGGAGCCGTTGCAGCCACCTATTGCATAAAGCCTCTCATCCACCTCCTGGACGACCGGTGCCCTGCCCAATGTGATGCTCAGGATGCCGCCCCAGACATGCTCGAGGTGTATATGCGACAGTTGAGGAAAGTGCTTGTGCAGCGACTTGGCGAGGCCGATACGCGCAGTCTCGCGATCAATCTCCTTTTCGTATGAATAGAGACTGCGAACCATGATCCGATTGTTGGCCAGGCGCCGCATCGTGGTGCCGTATTTGAATGTTGGCGATACTCCCCAGGTGGCGTCTGATCCCATGTTCCGGAGATCCGCCTCACTCAAAGCGGTCGTCAGGCCTGCATAAGTATATACCGCCATCAAATACCCACTCAGATGCCCCAGAACGCGAATATTGGTGTTTGCCGCGAGTATCACCGTATCTGCCGTGACTTCACCCTTTTCAGTGATCACCAGCCACTTATTCGTTCGTCGGATCTGCCTCACGGGAGACCTTTCGAAAAGTGTCACCTGACTTGGTAGATTGGCGGCAAGTCCCCTCGCGAGAGCGGCCGGCTGAAGCACATAGGTGTCCGGGACGAACATACCAAAATTGTAATAGGACGTTCCAATGCGTTCTCTTAGGCCATTAGCGTCCAAAATTGAGTATTTGGTCCCCTGCTCATCGAGATAGCGAATATTATTCCTGAGTTCTGCCTGACCTTTTTCCGTAACGCTGCAGCGGTAGCCGCCGGATTTGGTCAGCTGGCAATCGATCTTAAGTTCCTCCACAAGCTTGCAAACCTGATCGATGCCAGCCTGAGCGAACTCGGCTACGGCGTCCCATGCACCTGGTTTAGCCGAAACCCGGGATGGCGACATGAACCCGGAATTTCGGCCGGACGACCCTTCGGCAACGACATCTGCTTCGATCAGCGCAATGCGTTTGAGCTGATCTCTGAGCGCAAGTTGACGGGCCGCCGCCAATCCGGAATACCCTGCGCCTACGACCACATAGTCAAAAACATGCGAGCCCACCAAAGGCGGCATCGGAACGCGGGGCTCGAGCAAGGCATTCCATCCCGACCGCGTCGCATACATGCCGCTCATATTTGTTACATCAATTTGATGATCCATTACTGTACCTCATAGCCGTTTTCGCAATGCGCCTGGTTGTCCGGCCTTATGTGGACGTCCGGCGCATGCACCGGGCGGCTCAATGTCGTGGGTGTCGGCGGCGTGTAAATCAGCATCCCGACAGTCGGAGCCGTCGGAATGAACAGGTCCGGACTCTGGGAAGTGATGACGTTCAACCATCTGCGGCGGCTTGCGATTGGCGTTGGTCCATGCAAAGGTCGCCCCCGATGTACCGGCACCGACGTAATCCTGTTCCAGGATGGTTACGTCGACGCCTTTCTTTGCCAAGTGATAGGCGACAGACGTTCCGACCACGCCCGCTCCGATGACAATCGCTCTCATATTCTTTCCTTCTTGAAATAGTGCCTCAATACGCGCCCTGGCGGACGCGGCATGGTCAGATTTGCGTCGGCGCCAGAATGACTTCGCCGGCGAAATGGCACAGCGCCAGATGGCCGTCTCCGAGGCCTCGCAACGGCGGATTGGTTTCGCACACGGCCTGCGATGCCGGACAGCGTGTCCGAAAGCGGCAGCCGCTCGGCGGGTTGATCGGGCTTGGTACGTCGCCTTTGAGCAAAATGCGCTTGCGATCCCGTTCGACCGTGGGATTAGGATCGGGCACGGCGCTCAGCAGCGATTGTGTATAAGGATGTGATGGCGCCTTGTAGACGGCAGAGCTCTTTCCCGACTCCATCACCCGTCCAAGATACATGACATAGACTCGCTGCGCCGCCTGACGAACGACCGCCAGGTCGTGCGCAATCAGGAGGCATGCCGTTCCCATTTCGTCACGCAATTTCAGGAACAGGTTCATGATCTGCGCACGTATCGAAACATCAAGTGAACTGACGGGCTCATCGCAGATCAGCACCTTCGGATTTGCCGCAAGCGATCTTGCGATGCAGACCCTTTGGCGCTGGCCGCCGGACATTTCTCGCGGATAGCGATCCGCGATCTGGTTTGGAAGGCCCACGGCATCGAGCAGTTCGGCAACCCTTGTCTTGCGCGCGCTCGCGGACTTTTCACCGTTGATCAGTAGCGCCTCGTCAATCGCCTGCCCGATCGTTTGCCGGATGCTCAGCGAGCTGTAGGGATCCTGGAATATGTATTGGATGCTTCTTCGAGCCGCCCTCTGCGCATCGCCGCGAAGGCCGAGCACATCCACGCCATTGTAGACGATCCGGCCTTCGATCGGCCGCTCGAGACCAACGATACTGCGGCCGAGCGTCGATTTTCCGCATCCGGACTCGCCGACCAGCCCGACGATCTCGCCCTCGCCAATCGTCAGATCGACGCCGTCACACGCCCTTATCTGCGCGCCGGTCTTGCGATCATGAAAATGGGTCTTGAGATCCGAGATTTCCAGGAGTGCGGACATCAGTGACCTACCACTTTGGTGAGATTGCCATTTCCCTTGCTGGCGACAGGGCATGCAGCGCGATGGCGACGGTTATTTGCCTCAACCGAGACAAGCGGAGGTCTGTCCGCGCTGCACTGTGCCACCGCATAGTCGCATCTCGGCACGAATGGACAGCCGCGGATCAGTCTGGAAAGATCGGGAGGGCTGCCCCGCAAGCCGCTGAACCGCGATCCGATCGGTGCGTTGAGCGATGGGACCGAGGCCAGGAGACCCTTCGTGTAAGGATGGACCGGGCGCAAAAGCACGTCGTCAACCGAACCGACCTCGACCAGCCGCCCCGCATACATGACGGCAAGCTTTGTCGCGAGGCCCGATACGACGCCAATGTCATGGGTGATCAGTACGATCGCCATCTTCAGCCGCCTTTGAAGGTCTTTAAGGAGGCTGACGATCTGGGCCTGCACGGTGACATCAAGGGCGGTGGTTGGCTCATCGGCGATCAGCAGCTGAGGTTCGCCGGCAATGCTCATGGCGATACCCACACGCTGTCGCATGCCGCCCGACAATTCGTGGGGATACTGCTTCATCCTGCCCAGGGCGTCCGGGATTCCAACTAGGGACAGCAGTTCATGCGAGCGGGTGTCTGCTGCACGGGCAGTGAGCTTCAGGTGCTTTTCCACAACCTCGCTGATCTGGGCGCCGATCTTCCTGACGGGATTCAGGGCGCTCAGCGGATCCTGGAAAATCACACCGATATGGCGGCCTCTTATGGACTGCATTTCCCGCTCGGAGCATTGCAGCAGATCCTTGCCGGCAAACCTGACTTTGCCCTCGAGGTCTGCATTGACGCCGCGTGGCAGGAGCCAGAGCGGCGCCAGATTGAGGATCGTCTTGCCGCTGCCGCTTTCGCCGACGATCGCCAGTACCTCACCGTTGTCCACCGTGTAGTCGACATGATCGACCGCGCGAACCGTCGTCTTCTCCGTATAGAGGGTGACGGTGAAATCCTGCACCTCAAGCAGCGTATTCGGGCTGATGCTTTGGATGTTCATGCCAGAGCCTCTTGCTGGAACTGCTTGCGGCGGGCAGTCAGGACGCGCGGATTCAGCGGTTTGGGGTTCTTGGCCAAGGCAATCGCTTCGCCGAGAAGGTTGAAGCCGACAACCATGATGGTGAGTGCCAGGCCCGGCAGGATCACCTGGCGCGGCGATTCTTCAAGGTAGGGCAGAGCCGACACCAGCATCTGGCCCCATTCGGCCTGCGGAGGCTGAACGCCAAGCCCAAGGAAGCTCAGATTTGCGATGGCGAGCGCGAGCATACCGGCATCGGCACTCGCATAGATGAGTACTGATCCGAGGGCGACCGGTGCCAGATGCTTCGAAATGATCCGGGTACGGCTGGCGCCAAGCACCCAGAGGCTTTCAATGTGGGGTTGATTTACGGCAGAAGCCACGGCGCCGCGAGTCAGGCGGGCATAGATCGGAACCCAAGCCAGCGCCAGGGCTATGATCATGTTCCAGTAGCTCGGTCCGAAGACGCCGACGATCGCAAGAGCTACCACGAGGCTCGGGACGCTCAGGCCGAAGTCGACGATACGCATTAGGATTTCATCGATCCATCCGCCGAAATAGCCCGATATCGTTCCGATCACCAGGCCAAGGCAGCCGGCCATGATCAGGATTATGGTCACGCCGATCAGTGTCGTCTGGGCGCCAGCAATCAGCCGGCTCAGCGTGTCGCGTCCCAGATGATCGGTGCCCAATGGATGCGCCCAGGCGAACGATTCATTGATGTTCATGAGGCTCTGTGCATTCGGGTCATAGGGACGGAGGACGGCCCCAAAGATGGCGATCACAAGAAATGCACTCACGATAATGACCGCCGGCAGCCCGAGGATGCGGATCATCTTTGTGACTCTTTCCATTTTATCCTCTTGCAGCCCGGCGTTGGAGCGGGTCGATGATCATGACCAAAAGGTCGACAATCAGGTTCACGATGATGAACAGGATGGAAAAGATCAGCAAACAGGACTGCAGGACGGGGAGGTCGCGAAAGCGTGCCGCCTCGACGAAATAGGCGCCCAGGCCCTGCCAAGAGAAAATCGGCTCGATGATGAGCGCCGATTGCGCCATGAACGCCAGATCCATTCCAAACGCCGTCAGCACGACCGGAACGATGTTGGGAAGAGCATCCCTAAACAATATGCGCCGGCGTGCGAACCCCTTGCTCATGGCAGTCGTTATGAACGGTCTGCTCATGACTTCTTCCAGGGAGACACGTGCGACGCGGCTGAGAAGTGCGCCCGGCACGACTCCGATCGCTATGCTGGGCAGGATCCATGATAGCGGACCCCGAAACCCAAAGGTGGGCAGCACATTCATCACCACGCCGAAGGCATAGATGAGCATCGCCGCCAGAAAAAATTTAGGGATCGATATGTTCACGATCGCCACGCCGCGAATGAACCTGTCCACGAGGCCACCCGGCCACAAGGCACCGGCAAAGCCCAGGACCAGTGCCACAATCAGGGTGACGCAGCCGCCACCGGCGATCAGCACGGCTGTGGGCTCTAGCCGCTTGGCAAGCGCTGCGGAAACCTCTTCGCCGGTCCGCAGCGACTTGCCCAGATCTCCCTGGACCACGTCGGAAAGCCAGTAGCCATAACGAAAGATCAGCGGCCGATCGAGATGATATTCCTTCGCGACCTGATCAACGACTTTCTGAGAAACGAAACCGCCCCTCAGCTCGGCTATCAGCGCGGCCACATTGCCGGGAAAGGCAGCGATTAGCATGAATGAGAAGATCGACGCGATGACGATCAGGATCGCGGCCGACATGCTTCGATTGAGAACTATGCGTAGCATCCATCTCTCCAGGCTCGATGGGCTTGGCAGCGTCGAAAAGCGAGGAGGAGCCCTTGCGGCACCCCCTCACCGGTCTGCGGCTTAAGCGAGAGACAAGCCCGGCAGGGGCATCTCATATTCGGTCGGAGGGATGACGAAGGACTTGATCCGGTCGCCATAGGTCCAGATTCTCATCTCGTGATAAAGCGGAGCGATCCTCGTGCCGTCATGCAGGAAGTCGTACACTTTCTGGAACGCCTCCGGCCGCTGATCTTCCGGCACGCTGACGGCAGCAAGAATCAGCGGATCAAGCTCTTTGTCTTCCCACAAATGCCCGTCAGTCCCGGGCTCCAGCGTGGTGAGAAAGAATTGCTGGAGGGAATTGAACGGATCGTAGGGTGCTCCGTTGGTGACGAACAGGGAAATGTCGTATTTGAACTGCGGGATTTCACCGTGCCTCGCCGCGTGATCGACATTGCGCAATGTCATCCCGAGGCCCGCTTCCGAAAGCATGCTTTGCAGAACTTCGCCCAGCGAGCGCGAGCCGGGGATCGCATCTTCCGAAATCACGAGGTCCAGATTGAGCGGCTGCCCATCCTTTGAGCGAACCCCCTCGCCCGTCCAGCCGGCCTCGTCCAGCAGCTTCTTGGCCTTCTCGACGTCCCGTTTCGGAACGTCATACCGTTTTCCGGAATGTGCGATGACTTCAGGATAGAAGTTCATCGTCGGTGTAGCGAAGCCCTTGAGCAGCGATTTGCAGATCGCCTCACGGTCGATCAGCAGGCTGATGGCCTCACGTACCTTGGCATCCTGGAATACGGGCCGGCGCGGGTTGAATCCGAGTATCATCGTGTCCGTCCCGACGTCGGTGGCGATCGTCATGCCGGCGGATTTGAGCGTGGTTGCATCCTGCGGGCTTACCGCCGCGATGAACTTTCCTCCGGCCGCGTCGATATCTCCGGCGCGGAGCGCCGACATGCGGCTGCGCGCATCGGGGATGACGACCAGGCTCACCCGCTCAAGTTGCGGCTTCTCGCCCCAATATTTTTCATTCGGAACCAGATCGGTCCCTTCCGGTGTATCTTTCTCGACTTTCCACGGACCGGTCCCGATCGGATCCTTGTAGGAGCCATCGGCGGCAACCGCTTTCGGGCTGAGGAAGCGGACAGGCCGAACGTAGGAAAATTCAACCAGGCCCGTCGGCGTCGGCTCCTTGAAGTGGACGGCCACTGTCATCGGGTCGATGATCTCGAGCTTCTCGAAGTTCGCCGATATCCGAAGCCAGTTATAGTTCTCCTTTGGAATCCACCTTTCCAGATTCCACTTCATGGCATCGGCGTTCCACGGCTCGCCGTCGCTGAAGGTCACGTTTGGCCGCAACTTGAATGTGAATACCTTGGCATCGTCGCTGATCGTCCAGGATTCGGCGAGCGCTGGTTCGATCTTGCCGCCCCTTGTATAATCGACCAGCGGATCGAAGATCATGTCCTGGACAGCAAACACGCCAACATAGCGCTGCGGGTCCAGGTTTCCGGAAGCCCGCGCCAGTGGAAGCTTGAGGACCTTGGCGTCTTGCGCAAGGGCCGGAACAGCGCCACCGCAAACACCCGTCAAGGAAGCCACAGCCGCACCTGACAAGAATAGACGTCGTGTGATTCTCATCGTCGTTTCCTTCCCTTCCAGTTTTTGTTCTTTCGGGCGTTTGTCCGGAGCTGTTGTGCGCCATCGCCTCGTTGGGCCAATATTTACTTAAACGGGATTTTGCGTCAATATGCATATACGTATTCGGCCGGGCCCAGATCATAATCTAGACTGCGTATCTTCAACGGGCTGGTTATGATCTGAACGCGCTAGCGCATTAGGTGGAGAGCGCGCGTGATACCACCCTTCGTCTTCCTTTCCTTGCCATTTCGGTTGACGGCGCCTGCCGCCATTGGCTGAAATCGTCCGATGAAATGATATCTGTCGCCGGGATGTATGAGCCGAACTTCCGTGACCGGCATTCCCGATCGCCATGTATGGCGGTCAAGGACAAGGCAGGCGCTACCCTCTGCTACCTGAAGAAGCTTCGCCGTAGCCTTGTCTGCCGGCATCGCGCCAATAAGATGCTCAGCTTCCGTCCACGGCACCATCTTGAGCAACCAGGTGCCGGGTGCAACGTCTTCGAAGCTTTCTTCCAGCGCACTGGGAATTGCATGCGGATTAATCACGCGCTGCTCAAGTGCGACGGGAAGTTCATTGATGCGATGCAAAGCCCTTATTTTAATGGCCTTGTGGCCAACAGGAAGGTCAAGGCTCTTTGCTTCCAGTTCGTTCGCCGGGGCAATCTTGCGCTCGATGAGTTCATACCTGTAGAGGAGACCCGCGAGCCTGGCCTGGGTTTCGAAATCGCGCAGCTCCAACAGAGACTGTTCGATCTGAGGGGCGGAGACAAATGTCCCTGCTCTCCGCCTGCGGGTGACAAGACCACGCGTCGACAACGCGCTGATCACCTTGTGCACCGTCATGCGCGAGCAGTCATACTCGATCATCAACTCATGCTCGAACGGTATGCGGTGACCCGGTGCCCAGATGCCAGATAGTATGTGATGTTCGATATCCCGCAGAATCCGTTCAGAAACGGCTCCGCTAACAGGCTTTGACTGCGGCTTTCTTCGTTTCACGACATGCCCCACGTTTCCCATTTTCTTCTGGCGTTCACGCCAGCGGGTTGAGGCGGCAATTCCGTGAAGTGACGCTTCCCCGCTATTCCGAAATATGTATAGATGTATTTATACGCATTGGCAAATGGACCACACCCTGTCATGACGAACGCGCTCGAATGGGTGAACAGCACTAGGTCTCTGGCTCGCCGGCAACGCTCGCTTGGACCAGGCTCCGCACCATTCAACCTCTATCCGCCGAAAACGGATGGCGATGAATGTCTTGAGTACCCGGGTCCCTACCCTCTCGAAATCGAGTTTGACCTAAGCAACCTGCCGGCCGGCTACTTTGCACGCCAGACCACATCAGGCCTCGAACAATGGCAGGAAATCCTGCCGGCGCTCGCGCCGCAACTCTCCCTCGGCGAGGGCGGCACGCCTCTCATTGAGTCCCGGTCGCTCGGCGGATGGGCAGGTTGTGAAGTGCTCGTCAAGGACGAGAGCCGCAATCCAACCTTCAGTCACAAGGATCGGCTCAATCTCTGCACCATAAGTGCCGCTCTGGCCGCGGGAGCGCCCGGAATTGCCGTTGCCTCGAGCGGCAATCATGGCGCGTCCGCTGCAGCCTATGCGGCGCGTGCGGGCATTCCCTGCATCCTCATCACGGCAAATGGGACGTCAGCTGGCGCCCAGGCTTTCATGCGCGCCTATGGCGCTGCCGTCGTCTCTGTTCCGGTCGAAACAAGACGCGAGCTTCTTCTCAGGGTTGTCAGGGAGACGGGCTACATGCCGGTGAGCAGTGTGACGGAAAGACATACCGGTAATCCGTTCGGGCCTGAAGGGTACAAGACCATCTCCTACGAACTGTTCTGCCAGCTTGGACAGAAGGCACCCGCTGCGGTCTTCGCACCGACAGGCTATGCTGAATTGCTCTTCGGTCTGTGGAAGGGTTTCAACGAACTCAAATCATTCGGTCTGATCAAGGAAATTCCGCAAATCGTTGCCTGCGAGCCGGCGGCGCGCGCGCCGCTTGCCAAAGCTGTGGGGATTAACGCAGACTTCGCGGAAGTTGAGGCGGCTCCGACCAATGCTTTCGCGATTGCCTGCACCATCAGCTCCTGGCGTGGCCATCTTTCCGTGAGCAGGAGTGGCGGCTTTGCGCGGGCGGTCTCGGATGAGGAAATCGCCGATGCGTGCGCGGAATCAGGCAAGGCGGGACTGTGGCCCGAATTCTCGGCCGCGGCAGCGCTTGCCGGCGTGAAGCAGGCAGTTGCCGCAGGACGGAAGTTCGAAGGCCCGGTTGTAGCGATCCAGACGTCCTGCGGTTTCAAGGATCCGCCAGGTCCAGGGAGTCGGGTGCCCGAGATTGAACCGACCTTTTCTGCGCTGCGGAGCGCTTTGAGCAAAGAATACGGAGTACGCATCTGATTGCTGTCCTTGCCCACATTGTGCGAGCAAATGCAGACAGAATTTTGCCAGCCAAGGCTTAGGCAGCCCAATCCAGGAGCATGGATATGCGCAAGACCGCCGGGCGGAATCAAAAGCGTGTGAAGGAGGAGCGAAAGCCGGCTCAAGAGCGCTCCGCTGAACTTTCAGACCACGACTCTGAACTTTCCCCGCGCGAAATCGAGATTTTCGCGGCTGTCATGTTGCATGCCACCACAACCAGGGCGGCGGATGCCCTGAACATCACCCAGCCTGCGGTGAGCAAGGCGCTCATTCAGTTGGCCAGGAAATCCGGATTCCAGCTATTCAGGAAGAACCGGCAGCGTTTGATCCCTACGCCGGAAGCTCACATGCTATATGCCGAGGTGAAGCGGGTTTTTGAGTCTGCTCGAAGCATTTCGCGTGCAGCTCGGGATATCCGCGAGTTGCGCCGCGGCCGGCTTAGTATATGCGCGCTGCCAGCATTCGGACTGACCTTGCTTCCCTCGATCATTTCGAGCTTTGCACGGCTACACCCCGCTCTTGCGATCTCCCTCGATATCCGCAGTTCGGTGACAGTAATCCAGCGAGCCGGCCGCAATCAGCTGGATATCGGTATTGGAGTAACGTCGTCCGAAGAAACACCTTCGATTGCAAGGCGGACGCTGACCTCGACACCGCCGGTGTGTGTCATGCCAGTCGGACATCCCTTGTCGAGGCTTAAGGTGGTGCAAGCTGAAGATCTCGACGGCCTGGATTTCGTTTCCATGGCGCCGGGTGACCCGGTGCGCCAGCAATTGGACGCCCTGTGCGAGGAGCGTGGCGTCAAACGCTCCTTGAAAGTCGACGTCAGCCTGTCCAGTGCCTGTCTAAGTCTGGTCGCGTGTGGCGTGGGCGTTTCAGTCGTTGACCGTCTCTCAGCCTGGATGGCGAAAGACCTGCCTATTGAGATCAGGGACTTCCATCCGCACCTTGATCTGAGCCTTAGCGTATACCGGCCTTGGGGTGTCATGGCATCAACGATTGCCGATGCCTTCACTGATCATCTTGTCCTGAGCACGCGAAGCTACCTTGATGCCGTGGATGCTGGCATCAAGGATTTGGCGCGGTCCTGACTGAACTTCGGCAGCCGGGCGGTGTGTTCGTTACCGTCATTTCGTTTCAGGCCGGGACGGCGTTCGCAGCTTTTCTCCTGCCGAAACCGGAATCCGGCGCAAAGAAGCGAGCGGGGCGGAACGTCTCAAGCTCCTGGCGCATCTTTCCGCGAATGATTTCATCGGCCATTGCGCGGCCCAAAAAGGGAGCGAGCGTAACACCACTATGGGTTACAACGGCATAGTAGCCGGCGACATCCGGCATCGGGCCGGCGCAGGTGTAACCGTCGCGCGGGACGGGACGCACGGTGGTCCGAATGGCCTCAATGCTCCCGGAATTCAAGGCCGGGACAACCCTGCGCGCGGCTTCGAGCAGTGTAGTCGCCTCGTCGCCACCGGGCTGAAGCTGCTTCGCCTCCGACAGGGTCTGATCAACCGAGACTTTGTGGATCATGAGCCTGCCGGCTCCATCGGGACGAACATCCAGGTCATCGGCGTGGAACTGCCTGCGAAGTGTAAGTCCCATGGGAAGTGTGAAGGCGAGCACGCCAATCGTCGATGCCATCGGGACCGCCGGTACGCTGCCCAGTGCGCGATCTGAAAAGCTGCCCGTACAATTGATGACGACGTCGGCCGCAACGAGTTCACCCGGAGCCGTTCGCACGCCTTTCACCTGTCCGTTGTGCGTCTCGACCGCTGCTACAGGCTGATTGAGGCGGACAATGGTATTCCAGCGCGCGGACGCCTTACGCAGTAGCGATGCAGAATAAAGAACGGGATCGACCCATCCCTCTTCCGGGTAGTAGGCGACAGGAGCACCGCCGACGGCTGAGACATCGATGTCCGGTTCTATCCGGGCAAGATCGTTCTCGTCGATCCACTCGACCGCGTATCCCCATTCCTGCAACTGCTTGAATTCCTCCCGCTGCTGACTCAATCCGGGGGCGGTCGTCCGCCATTCAAGACTTCCGGTCTGCACGAACCATGGGACGTCGCCGAAGTCGCGTTTCAATTCGAGATGAGCTCGCATGCCGGCGACATTCAGCGCAAAATATGACCGGGGCGTTTTAGTGGTGGCATTTGTCCAGGCGAAACTGACGGCGGACGCTCCACCTGCGAGCCGCCCGCTGTCGAAAATGGTCACCCTGGCGCCGGCTTTCGCACATTCGTAAGCGACGGAGCTGCCAACAATACCTGATCCAACAACAACTATGTGCATGATGTAATCCACACAATCCAATTCCGGGGGCTTTCCGTAGCTATAACTCACCAGGCGGGCTTCGAAGTCAACGTACCGAACAAGAGCCGTTTATCGGCTGCAGTTATGAACTGGTCCTGGCACCTTCGGGTGGCCCTCCACTATGATGCCGGGCATCAAGTTTGATCATCGCAGTTATGAATTTGGCCGCCGTCGCCACAGCGTGGAATGCTAGCGTTCACCGGTACGCTTTATCGGAACGGGCGCAATGGACCAGTCGACGGCCGAAAATCCTGAGGAAGCCGATTTTCTCATCCTCGATGCAAATGCCGTCAAATCCCTGATCGATATCAGCCAATCGATTGATATCGCTGAAAGAGCGCTGAAAAAGACATCCAACGGTACCGCTATCCAGGACATCCGACGTGTTCTCGAGTTCGGAGAGACCGGGAGGTGCCTGTCGATCATGTATGCGAATGTCAACGACCTGCCTGCTTTCGGGGCCAAGGTCCTTTCCGTTTACCCGGGGAATTTCGCCCACGGACTGCCGTCGCACCGCGGCGGTATCCTGCTGTTTGAACGGCAGCGCGGGCGGCCCGTTGCGCTGGTGGATGGCGGCGAGGCGACCGCGTGGCGCACGGCCGCTGCCAGCGCCGCGGCAACGCGGGCGCTGTCACGGGCGGAGTCTTCGACCCTGGCCTTGCTCGGTTATGGCGAGCAGGCGCAAAGGCACGTCGAGGCAATTGCGTCGGTACGGCCAATTCGCACCATCCGCGTCTGGGGGCGGGATGTCGAAAAGGCGGAGCTTTTCGCAAAAACGCAGCGCAAAGCCGGATTTGATGCCAAGGTTTGCGAAAGTGCCGGCCAGGCGGTGTCGGGAATGGATATCGTGTGTACTGTCACCACGGCCCAAACCCCGATTCTATCTGGTCAATGGTTGACGCCTGGAACGCACGTCAACGCGGTCGGCGCCAGCGTTCCAAGTTGCCAGGAGATTGATGTCGAATGCCTGCGGCGCGCACGGGTGTGGGTTGATTACATGCCAATGGCTTTGACGGCGGCCGCCGAGCTGATCCAGGCTGTGCGGGAAGGCATCATTCAGGAAACCGATATTTGCGGAGAGATCGGGGCGGTTTTTGAGAAGAAGATACCAGGCCGTCAGTCGGCGTCGGAGATCACGTTGTATCGCTCGCTTGGGGTCCCGGCGCAGGACATAGAACTCGCCAACTTCCTGTACGAAGCGGCGGCCAGGTCCGGTACCGGAGTCCGGGTCAAGTTCGGAGGATAGCCATGCTTGTTTGCCAAAAGGATAAATTCGCACTGCCGAGGCATATTGCTTATCTCGATGCAGCCTATATGTCGCCCATACCTCTGGCGGCGCTCGAGGCTGGCAAGGTTGGCACCGCGGTCAAGACCGAGCCCTGGAAGATGACGATTGCCTCCTATTACGATGAAGTCGAAGAGGCGAGAGCCTTGGCGGCATCGTTGATTGGAGCCGACGCAGAAGACATCGCGATCGCAGCGGCTACAAGCTACGGCATGGCTGTCGCGGCCAGGAACGTACCGGTGCCACCAGGATCAGCGATCCTCTTGATGGAGAACGAGCATCCCTCGCATCGTTATATCTGGCACGAACTCGCAGAACAGCGTCGGGCGCATGTGCGGATCATCGACAAACCCTCGGACGGCGACTGGACGGCGGCGTTCGTGAAGGCCATTGCCGATTGCGACATCCCTGTCGCCGTGGTCGCGGGAACTATGGTGCATTGGTTCGAAGGAACGGCAATCAATTTAACAGCCGTGACCCAGGCCAGCAGAGCGGCAGGCGCATGTCTGGTCGTGGACGGCACGCAGTGGGTCGGCGCCCTCCCCTTCGATGTAAAAACCGTGCGACCGGATTTTCTTGTTTTTGCTACTTATAAATTCCTGCTTGGCCCCTATCGCCTGGCTTTCCTTTATGCCGACAAACGCTGGCATGGCGAGGGCAAGCCCATCGAGCATCATTCGTGGAACCGCGTCGGTGGTGACAAGTCCGATTTCTACAGGGTGGAGGTTCCCGCCTTCCTTCCTGGTGCTCGGCGGTTTGACATGGGGGAGCGGTCGGACTTCGCGGTGATGCCAGTCGCCATCGAGTCGCTCAAGTTGCTGAACGGGTGGGGTGTCGAAAACACCTTCGCCCGATTGCGGCATCTCAACGATCTCGCCTGGAAAGAAGCGGTCGGCCGTGAACTGATCCGCGAGCCGAACCCGCTCAGAGCTCCGCATATTTCGATCCTGGATTTCGGCGACCACGTGCCCCCGGATCTCGCGACCCAGCTAAGGGCGAACAACGTCTATGTTACCGTGCGGGGCAGTAAGGTGCGGATATCGCCGCACGTGTATAATGACGAGCAGGACATTTTGGCTCTTTTCAACCTTTTGGCCTCAATACTCAAAGCATGAGTTAGCTGAAGAAGCCCTCCTTGCGTGTAAAAACGTGAGCATGGCGGACACTCTTTCCACCCAAGTTCGGCGCTATTCCATTGGGAATACATCAATAATCAATCAGCCTCGCTGGGCGGCCCTACCATGCAACCTGCCAGCAGCTACTTTGGAGGGCGAAAAGCGCGCTAACCACCGGTGACGCTCATATGGCGCGACAGAGCGGGCTTATTGTGGCGCCGGTCGATGATGAAGTCATGCCCCTTGGGCTTGCGCGAGATCGCTTCATCGATCGCAGTATTGAGAAGATCATTGGCTTCCGAGGCACGTAACGGGGCTCTCAGATCCGCCGCGTCTTCCTGGCCGAGACACATGAACAACGTCCCAGTGCAGGTGAGGCGAACGCGGTTGCAGCTCTCGCAGAAATTATGGGTGAGAGGCGTGATAAAGCCGAGCCGTCCGCCCGTTTCCTTGACATTCACATAGCGGGCTGGCCCACCGGTGTTGAAGGGGATGTCCTCGAGTGTAAACTGGTCCATGAGGCTGGCCCGCAGCACCGAGAGCGGCAGATACTGTTCGGTGCGGTCGCCGTCGATATCGCCGAGCGGCATCGTCTCGATAATCGTCAGGTCCATGCCGTCGCCATGGGCCCAGCGGATCATTTCGGGGATCTCATCGTCGTTGACGCCTTTGAGGGCAACCACATTAATCTTGATGGCAAGGCCTACGGCTCGGGCGGCGCATATGCCTTCCTTCACTTTTTTGAGGTCGCCCCAGCGGGTGACGGCGCGGAATTTCTGCTCGTCCAGCGTGTCGACCGAGACATTGATCCGTCGCACCCCGTGCTCGTGGAGCTGCATTGCATAGCGGGCAAGCTGGCTGCCATTTGTGGTGAGGGTGAGCTCTTCAAGTGCGCCTGATTTCACATGGCGACTAAGATTCTCGATCAGCGACATCACGTTGCGGCGCACTAGGGGCTCGCCACCGGTAAGCCGGATCTTGCGCACGCCGCGGCGGATGAATGCCCCGCAAATTCTTTCAAGCTCCTCGATCGAAAGAAGCTCCTTTTTGGGCAGGAACGTCATATTTTCCGCCATGCAGTACACACAGCGGAAGTCGCAGCGGTCGGTCACCGAAACGCGCAAATATGTAATGGGGCGGCCGAACGAGTCGATCATCGACGCGGCACGGGCCGCAACAAAGGGCTGTAACATCTGATTCATGTGACGGCATTCCCTGGCACCCACATATATCAGATGCAGGCCGGCGTCTGAGCCAGCCTGCACACTACCTCGCTACGAGGCGACGTAATTCCAGGACTTGAACGAAAGGTCCGCCACCGAGGCAGGCGCATCCGAAATCTTCCGGATGTTCGCCCAGGTTTGCTTGTAGTTCGGCAGGATCAGCTCGTTGACTCCGGCATTGATGACGTTGCCCTGTGCGCCGTTTTCGGCGCCGAAGAGCATGAACGTTTCCTTCCGCCGGGCGGTGGGCTCAGGATACACCATGGCCTGGGTCGCGCCGACGTCGTTGTAGACCTCGACCAGATCGCCCGCCTTGAGTCCAAGATCTTTCATGTCCTCAGGATTGATCTGAATGTAAGGATAGGGAAAGCGGTCAATTACAAAGTCATTGTCCCTATCGAGGAACCAGTTCTGCCAGTTGATATTGGACCGACCGTTATTGATGAGGAAGGGATAGCTGTCCCGCTGCGAGGCCTTGCCCGGTGCCTGCAGCCCGCGCCAAGCCCCTGCAAGGAACAACGCCTTTTTGTCGTCGCGGCCGTGCCGGTCGAACTTACCGTCGGCATAAAGACGCTTCGTCCCGACCAGCTTGCCGTCCTTGAAGTCGACGACCGGCTCCTGGACACCGTTGGTGCCCATGTTCCGCAGCCGTTCATAGGTGACGATCTTGCCCGTGTTGGCATGATAGCCATCCATGAAAGCGTCTTCCTCAGTCTTCCAGTCGAAGCCCTTGAACTGGTCGGCGTACTCGTTGCGGCCTTGTTCTCGCAAAACCCGTTCAAGGTTCTGGGCGATACCGGCAGCGATCAGGCAGTCGGGCTTGGCCGAGCCGGGACCATCCATGTATTTCTCGACGAGCCGCATGCGTCGCTCGCCATTCATGGAAGTCAGATTCATCTCGCCCGATTCTACAGCCGGCAGGATCACATGAGCCGCTTGGCCGATCTGGCTGTGTATGATGTCGACGTTCACCGAGAAGAGGCCGCCGGCCTCGATCGCTGCGACAATGGCTTCAACCAACTCTTCGCGGGTGGCTCCGGTGCGCGCGTCCATCGCCTCCTTCACCATATTGGTGCGGCGGTTGTACTCCCGCTTGAAGGCGCTGGCGTTGAGTGTGGTCTTGTAGTGGTCGTTGGCCCATATGTGGTGCACCTTGCCCCTTCCCGCGATCAGCAGCTGATCGATGTAGGGGGCCGGGCGACCTACATGGGCATCAGACGGCCGCATGTATCCCTCCTGATGGCCGCCGAGACGACAGACACCGCCTCCCTCGCGGCCGACATTGCCGGTGGCGAGCGCGATGTTCACGAGCGCCCCGATGGTGCGGTAGTTGTCGTTGCCCCAGATGATGCCCTTTTCGTAGGCAGTCACGCACTTGCGACGCGAACCATCGTCCTTTGGCTTAGCGATCCATTCGGCGGCCTTCGCGATGTCCGCTTCGGAAACGCCGCAAATCTTTGCGCCATCGGCGAGTGACATCCTGCACTCGACACGTGCGGCTTCGAACCCGCCGAGCGCCGCGGGGTGTGCTTCATCGAGAGATTGGGCCACATCGCCCTGGAAGGTCGAGTTGGCGATGAAGTCCTTGTCGATCCAGCCTTGGTCGGTGATGTAGGTGAAGAGCGTGTTGAATAATGCGAGATCGGTACCGGAGTTAATCTGTAGGTATAGGACGTTGTCCTTACCCGCTTCCACCTCGCAGGCATTGACCGTGACCGTCCTCCTTGGATCGACGAGGATGACCTTGGCCCCTTTTCGCATACCCGGAACCATATGATTGAGGAAAAGGTTCGTCTGGGTCTCGAGCGAGTTGGCACCGATCAGGAACATCGTATCGGTCAACTCATAGTCCTCGTAGCAGTAGTTGAGTTCGCCAACACCCATGTCGCGGGTCGAATGGACTTCGGAGTTGTAGGCAGGCCGGTTGTGAATACGGCAGTTCTTCACTTTCATTGAACCGAAATAAAGCTTGCCAGTGCCCCAGGTATTTTCATAGCCCCCAGCCGAACCGCCATGGTCGAACATCGAAACGAAGAGATCGTTCTCATTGTCCTTGTCGACAACGCGTGCGGTGACCCTGGCCACGAGATCAAGCGCGTCATTCCAACTCGTCGGCTGCCAAGTGCCGTAGCGCCAGACCATTGGCTCAGTGAGGCGCTGCTGCTGGGTGCCCGTTATGTCGGAGCGGCGATTCTCGGCCATGCGGGCGCCCCGCACGGAGCCCAGCCCACCATTCACCACGCAATCCTTGTCGGGCTTGATGACGAGATGCACATCCTTCCCGTCCTGCTTGACGATGTTATACATGGACGGGGAATACCAGGCGACCGTATCGGCCTCCTGCTGTTTCGACAGGTCGACGCCGAAGACGTTTTCGTTTGGCGCTGTTCCGCCCTGTTTGTTCACGGGCCAGGTATAGGCGTGATAACCGCAGCCCACGATGCAATAATGGCAGGTTACGTTGAATTTTTTGGCGTCGGCGGGAATGATCGGCAAACGATCTATGTTTCTCTTGAATGCCATGGGTCCCTCCCTCAGAGCACGTTGGACAGGCGGCCGTAGAGCAATTCATCGATGCCTTCGGCATAGATGTCGCCCTTGCCATCGACGCGCAGCATGTATTGCGGAAGGTTTTGCGTCGCCTGGCCCCATACTTCCTGGCCTCCAGCTTCGCAATCGAAGACCGAATAGTGGCCAGGGCAATTCATAGTGTGGCTTTCGGCGCTGTAATTGAGCGGGAAGCCCTTGTGCGGGCAAACGGTCGAAAAGCCAACTATGTCGCCGTCGGGTCCGGCGCCGCCCTGCACGTGCTTTCCGAGCTTAAGGAGAACACCAGGAGCGTCCTCGTCCGGATAAGTGACTTGCAATGCTTCGTTTGGCTTGAGTTCCGAAATATTGGCAAGGCGGTTGGACGGATAGTCCACTCTCGCGCCAGGGATCGCGGCTTTTGCCTTCTCCGGAAAGACGGACGCCGCGGGAACAGCGGCAGCCACCGCAAAGGCCCCAGTCAAAAATCGACGACGCCCGACTTCAACTAGCTTGTCACACCGCTTCATGATGACGTTCTCCCATTGCGCGCAGGGTACGCGATCAGAGGATGCTACTCGTCACAAGCGGGGGATCTTTATTGCGATGCAAAAAATCGCAACGGGCGGAAAATCAATGTCTTGGCAAAAAGGATGTTCGGAAATCCGAACATGATGCGATGCCGAAGGTCTGGAAAGCTGAACGGCAGGACCTAAGGTTCGTTGTAGCCGGCAATATACAACCGCCGCATCTTCTCCCACAAAGTCGTGCGTGATATGTCGAGAAGCTTGGCTGCCTCGATGATCTGGCCATTGGTCTGCTTCAACGCACGCTCGATCTGCCGTCGTTCAGCGGATTCGCGAACTTCTGCCAAGGTGGAAAAGGCCGCTAATATGGGATGCAGGTCGGATTCGAGGTCGGGGAACATGTCGGCCGGCATTATCCAGTCAGCCGCGGCCATCGCCACGGCCCGCTCAACCCGATTACGCAGCTCACGCACGTTACCGGGCCAGGCATGCTCATAAGCGATCTCATGGACCATTGTGCTTATTCCGCGCAGATTAACCTGGCCCGCGCCCTTGAAGCGATCGAAGAAGAGGTCGAGGAGCCAGGGAATGTCTTCGGCGCGTTGCCTGAGCGGCGGGACCTCGATGCGGAATCCGTTTATCCTGTAATACAGGTCTTGCCGGAATCGGTTCAGATTGACAGCTTCTTTGAGATTGACGTTGGTGGAGCATATTATGCGGCCGTGGAATTGGACAAGTTGCTCTCCCCCGAGGCGATGGAATTCACGCGCTTCGACGAGCTGAAGTAGCTTCGCTTGCAGGCCGACGGGCAGCTCGCATACTTCATCGAGAAAGAGAACCCCGCCACGTGTCCGCTCGGCGAAGCCGCGATGGAAGCCTTGCCCACCTGCCCCCTTGCTTCCGAACAACTCGAACTCCATGCGGTCCGAATGTATTGCGGCGCAATTCACCGCGATGAACGGCTCTTTAGACCGTGCCGAGATACCGTGCAGGAAGCGAGCGCATACTTCCTTACCGCTGCCCGTTTCTCCGGTTATCAGTAAGGGAATTGTGAGATCGGCTATGCGCCGCAGGGCGGCTTCGACCTCTCGCATGCCGGCTGAAACACCGAGAGCATCCTCCTTCCGGCCTACCGGGTGACGCTGAATGAGGGATTGCGCTCGTGCGATAAAACCGCCGGTCTCGAAAGGTTTCGTCACATAGTCGCCGGCGCCGGCTCGCATTAAAGACACTGCCTGGTCAACATTGCCGAAAGCGGTCACAAACAGGAAAGGCGGGACGAAGGATGTTGCCGCCAATTGCCTGTAAAGAACCTCGCCGTTCGTGTCCGGCAGACGAATGTCGCAGACGACAAGATCAGGACTGCTGCTGCGTAGGCCGCGCAGCGCCTCGTGGCCTGTCCTCCACCAGTCCACATGGCAGCCTTCAAGTGAAAGGCATTGGACCAGCGACTCCCCCATGATGGGATCATCTTCGACAAGCGCGATTACGCGTCCCTCAAGCGACATGACTTAGCTCCTCACCCATAAACGGCATCACCAGCCTGATGAGCGCGCCACCATGTTCGTTGTCGAGTGGATAGATCCTGCCACCCAGCTCCTGACAGAGGCGCTTGACCATCCATAGGCCTAAGCCTGATCGTCGACCAATTGGCGCCGAACCCGCGTCCGGGTGTTCCAGATAGTCTTTCAAGTGACTTGGCAGCCCTGGGCCGTTGTCTGCCACCTCGAAGATGGCACTATTTCCATCAGTTCGCGCTGTTAGCGAGATCGCCCCTCCCTCGCCGCAGGCTTCACAGGCGTTCAAGAGGATGTTGAGTATGGCATCACGTACAGGAGCGGCCGGTAGTGGGGTTGACGTCGAAATGTCATTCGTCCAACGGACATTTAGGTGCTTACGCTTGATTTCGGGTTCGATCAGCAGTTTCAGATCGTCGATATCGCCAGGCATGAGGCTTCGTGAGTCGCCGCCATCACGATAAACCGCCAATGTCGATCGCACTAGATCGCGGATACCGGCTAATCCCTGTTCGAGTAGCCTGACCGATGTCGCCCGCACCCCTTCGCGGTTGCCATGACGACGCAACGAATCGAGCGCGTTGAACATGCCTCCGAGCGGATTGTTGATCTCATGCGCGAGGCCAGAAGCAAGACGCCCCAGACTAGCCAATTTTTCTTCCTCCGCCAGTTTGGCTGCCAGCTCTTGTCTTTCGTTCACCGCGCGAGCCAGCGCATTGTAGCGGGTGAACAATCGGCGGAATTCGCCGCCATGCAAGCCCAGCACATTCGGCGGAATGGGTTCGAGAGGCCCCTGTGTGCTTCGGTCAAGATATACAGAAAGGATGCGGATCGGCTGAACCATACGCCGAACGGCGAAATAGCCTATCGCCGCGAGCACCGAAGTGAGAATGATATTTGTGAGAACAAGAGTAGCGAACACATCCGCCCGCTCCTGCAAAAGCAGGCGAATATCGGCTAGGGCATAGATATGCCCGATCTCACGGCTTTGGTAGATCAGAGGGCGAGCCAAATGCGCCGTCGTCAGTTGCTCCCCCAGTTCGACACCGGCATCTGAGAACTGCGAAAGAATCTCCGGCGCGAGTGGCCTGTCAGACGGAAAGCGTGTTGGATCGGTCGCTGCAAGGACATTGTTACTCCCGTTCGTCACGACCGCCCATTCCACGTTGAGGCCGCGATAGCGTTCACGCGATCGGTCAAGCGCGTCAAAGACTTCCCAGATATCCTCACGGACCACGGACAGTATAAGGGAGGCGGACAGGCCATCCAAATATGCCGCGCCAAGCTGCTCAAGATGTCGTTCCTGAGTGTCCGCAAGGCGGGCAAGTACGCGATTGGTGATGACGGCACTAATAATGACCATGAGCAGAACGACCAGCATCGGGACTTTGACGGTGATCGGCCACGAGATGGGGTTCCTGGCTATAGACGACGCGGAGAACTTCATGCCGGTACACTCCGCACGAGGGTCATTTCATCGGCAATGGAGTCAAAAAGGCTATCATCCTCGCTGCTGAAGCCGTCGAGGCGAAGCAAGTTCAATACGGCTTGGCCATCCGGATCGTTTTTCACGCCAAGCAGCGCCTGTTTGATCAGCAGGACGGCATTGCGATCTTTTTCGGCGCTGGTGCAGGCAATTGGGGGGAAGCCGAGCAATTCGGATTTTCGCAAAACTTTGGTCTTGCCGGTGAGTTCAGGTTCGATTGCAGACATTACTTCCCAGACATAACCGTCGACGCTACCACTTTGCGCGAGCCCAGCAGCCACCGCTCTCACGACATTGCGATGTCCGTAAGTGAAAAAGGTCTGCCGGAAGAATTGCTCCGGCCGAAGCCTTTGCCGGGCTAGCAGAGCAGCAGTGACCAGATATCCCGAATTGCTGTTGGGATCGGAAAAGGCATGAAGATCCCCTTTCAGCTGCTCGAAATCGGTTGCCTCACGGTCCTTCGGGATGATCAGATAGGACTGATAAAGCGGCTTTCCCCTCCAAATGGGGACGGCGACGAGCGAGAGGCGGTCGCGATATTGGACGAAGGGATAACCGCATATCCAGGCCGCCTGCAGTTGGCCGGACAGCAGTAGAGAAGTGATCTCCTCATAGGTACGCCTTTGCACGAGCTGAACGGCATTACCAGTGCTGCGTTCCAGATAGGATTTGAGCTTGGTCAGCAATTCGAGATCATTAGTGAGGAAGACGGGAGTTAATCCAAAACTGATCGTGCCCTCTGTTGCCCGGGCTTTTATCGCGTGGGTCGCTGTTAGGGCCGTCACCCCAAGACCGAACGCGCGACGTGAAAACCCTTTCGGAGTGGTCTCGGCTCGTCTGGCAAATGGGCTCGATGGATCACGCATGGGCAGGATATTAGGCTCGGATGGGATCTGCTCCAACTCCACCGCGCTCACTAGACCCGCAGAAGGGCTGACCCCCATGTTGCGCTGCACAATCCACCGTCACGGCAATTGTCACAGGACTGTAACATGGTGTCGTTATATCCGGACATATGGACAAGACAGCGGTTGTCGACACCCTAGGGTGCCTGGCCCAAACGACAAGACTTGAGGTATTTCGGCTTCTCGTGGCTGCGGAACCAGAAGGCCTCGCGGCCGGAGAAATCGCGCAAGCCCTGGGCGTACCGCACAACACGATGTCCAATCATCTTGCCATTCTCACGCGCGCGGAGCTGGTTTGGGGCGAGCGTCGCAGCCGCAGCATCATCTATAGAGCCAGTCTCGCGACGTTGACCCAGGCCTTGACCTATCTCGTCAAGGATTGCTGCGGCGGCCGTCCCGAAATCTGCACACCCCTGATTTCAGGTCTGACCCCGTGCTGTGTGCCGGAGAAGAAACACCATGCCTGATCATATCTTCAACGTACTTTTCCTCTGCACGGGCAATTCCGCTCGCTCGATCATGGGAGAGGTCATTCTCAACCGCGAAGGCATCGGTAAATTCAGAGGCTATAGCGCCGGCAGCACGCCCAAGGGGTTGGTTCACCCCTATACGCTCGATCTCATCAGCAAGCTGAACCACCCTGTGAAAGATCTGCGTTCCAAGGACTGGGATGAGTTTGCGCAGGAGCGAGCGCCGAAACTCGATTTTGTTTTCACTCTTTGCGATGACGCCGCGAATGAAGTCTGTCCCATTTGGCCAGGCCAGCCGATGACCGCCCATTGGGGTATGCCCGATCCGGCGGCGGTCGAGGGAAATGAAGCCGAGAAGCGCCTTGCTTTCGCGGAGACCTACCGCATGCTACGCAACCGCATAACCGCCTTCGTTAATCTGCCAGTTCGCTCGCTCGATCGACTCAGCCTGCAGCAGAAGCTTGTCGATATTGGAAGAAGCTGAACAAATGTCTACTTACGATCTCACTCGCCGATTGACCGCAGAGGCTCTCGGTACCGCCCTCCTCGTTGCGACCGTCGTTGGCTCGGGCATTATGGCCGACAAGTTGACGGATGACACGGCACTCGCTCTTTTGGGCAATACTTTGCCCACTGGCGCCATCCTGGTCGTGCTGATCACGATCCTGGGACCAATCTCCGGGGCGCATTTCAACCCGGCGGTTTCGCTGGTCTTCGCGCTCCGACGTGAAATCAACAGTTCGGACGCGGCTTCCTACATTGTAGCCCAGATTGTGGGAGGCATCATCGGCACGATCATCGCTCATCTGATGTTCGACCTGTCCGCGATACAGTCATCGCTCACCGTCCGAACCGGTATCGCGCAATGGCTGGCGGAAGCGGTCGCCACTTTCGGCTTAGTCGCGACGATCCTCGCCGGCATCAAATTTGCCAACTCTTCCGTGCCTTGGCTGGTTGGTCTTTACATCACGGCCGCGTATTGGTTCACCGCATCGACCTCCTTCGCCAATCCGGCCGTGGCGATAGCACGCTCCTTCACAAATACATTTTCAGGCATTCGTCCCATCGACTTGCCGGGGTTCATCGTGGCGGAGCTTGTTGGGGCCCTGATCGGTATGATTCTGATGACATGGCTCTTGCGGTCGCAGCCAGATACTAAGACACAAAACCGGAAAGCTCGTGCATGACCGTCACTATCTATCACAATCCTGCTTGTGGCACGTCGCGCAACACGCTGGCAATGATCCGCCAGAGCGGCGAAGAGCCCGTTGTCATCGAATATTTGAAGAACCCGCCGAGCCGTGAGAAGCTCAAGGAACTGATCCATGCGATGGGGATCAGCTCGCGTGATCTTCTGCGCCAGAAGGGTACGCCCTTTGGCGAGCTTGGCCTCGGCGATCCCAAGTGGGCATCTGATGAGCTGATTGATTTCATGATGATGCATCCGATCCTGATCAACCGCCCGATCGTCGTCACCGACAGGGGCGTTAGGCTGTGCCGGCCATCGGAGGTGGTTCTTGAAATCCTCCCCAATCCGAATATCGGCCGTTTCGTCAAGGAAGACGGCGAAGTGGTCGAATCGCGCCGCGTGGGGTGATCAGGCGGGGCGTGGTATAAGGCGTAGCACGACCAGCGAAAGCCCGGCTAGCACAGCAGTGGCAGCGAATGCTGTCGTTGGCCCCGCACTCCCTAAGATGAGCGCGAAGACGAAAGGCGCGCATGATTTGACCGCCACGCTGATAGCGGAGATTCGACCCAGCCTCGCGCCATATCCGCTGCGTCCGAAGAGAGCGAGCGGGATCGTGCCCCTAACGATCGACGAGAGCCCCTGGCTCAAGCCGAACAAGACGGCGAAGACGACCGCTGCGGCGACGCCAGCCCCCGCCAACATCAGCGCCGCAAGCGCTACGACCAGAAAGAGCGATGAGATCGCTCCGGTGGCAAGAGGGTGCAATGTCTTGCCGAACAGCATGTCGAGGAAGCGGATGGCGACCTGCGACGGGCCCATCAGCACGCCGACGCCGACCGCCACCGCCGATGTGAAGCCGGCATTCTGCAAGGCGGAGACCCATTGGATGTTGAAGGACGAATAGACGAAGCCGGTAAGGCAGAAATAGGCGATGAGCCATAGCATCGCGCGCATTCTGTCCTGAGGAGGCAGCGTCGACTGTTCGTCGCCGTCCTCTCGCGCTATAAGGCCGTTCGCAATCGGCTCCGCCGTTTGGCTGAGGACCCAGAGATGAATGGGAAGGCAAACGGAGAGGTTTATGGCGGCGAATATAAGATAGACTGATCGCCAGTCCATCGTCTCGACCAGGAAATGCGTAATTGGCCAGAAGACGGTCGAGGCAAATCCGCCTAGCAAGGTCATCTGTGTAATTGCGCGCCTGGCCGCCTGGCGCCCAGTGATCTGGGCGATTGCCGCGAAAGCGGCATCATAGAGGACAAGAACCGAGGTCACTTCAACGATTATGAGAGCGAGCGCGAAGGTGATAAGGTTTTGCGATACCGCCAGCGCGACGAGAGCGATGGACGAGGCGACCGATCCCCAGGACATTATGAGCCGGGCTCCGCGCTCATCGATCAGCCGGCCGGCGAATGGGCCGGCGAGTCCGCCGATCAGCAGCGCGAGCGACAGACATCCGAAGGACCAGGATGACGGCCAGCCAAATTCGCGCGAGATGTAGGGCTCAAGTACAGCAAAGGCATAGTAGAGCGTCCCATAGCCCACGACTTGCGTGACGCCGAGGCCGATGATGGGGATGGCGATCAAGCGTTTGCTATCTAACGCTCTATCGACTGCTGTGATTGAACTTTCAGTCATTGAGGCGCAGATTCAGCAGCTTCCTGCTTTTTCAAGGATCGTTTTCGCTACATCGACTTTGGCCGGGCCGCAGCAAGTAGTGCCCTTTCGCGCCGCTGGCCTTTCGCAGCAGGGCTCTTCCGCATTGGGCTCTGCACCAGTGCAGCAGGCTCCGCCCGGCGCTACCTGGTCGAGCGTGGCATTGCACACGCCCGTCTCAGGAAGCACCAAACGCACATCATCGGCCGCCGCGTGATCACCGGCGAGATGCGCCGAGATCGAACGCACCTGCTCATAACCTGTGAGCAGGAGGAATGTCGGTGCGCGGCCGTAGCTTTTGATGCCGGCAACAAAATATCCCGGCTCGGTGTGGACGAGTTCGCGCCAGCCATGCGCGGGAACCGTTCCGCAGGAATGCTCATTGGGATCGATCAACGGCCCGAGAGCTCGCGTGCTCTCGACGACGGGATGCAAGTCGAGCTGTAATTCGCGGGCAAAGGAGAAGTCCGGACGCTGGCCGGTCGCGGCGACGATCCGGTCAAACGGACCGATGCGGCGGATGCCCTCTGGGGTGATGCCTTCGATCAGGACACCATTGCCATTCATCTTGAGCCGTTGCGCCGCGAAGGACAATTGGATGGTGAGACGCTTATCCTCGACCAGAGCGCGTAGCCTGTCGCCTAATTGACCACGCGCCGGCAATTGGTCGGAAGCGCCTCCACCGAAGACCTTGGCCAGCGAATTGCCGCGCACGGCCCAGGTAAGCGCGGTTGCGGGCTCGTCCTCCGCAAGCAAAGCAAGATCGAGAAGGGCGTTGGCTGCCGAATGGCCGCCGCCCATGACGAGCGTCCGCATGCCGCTATAGACTTCACGATCTGCGCCAGAAACATCCGGGATGCCATAGGAGATGCGATCCCTGAACGCGCTCTCGCCGACCGCCGGCCAGCCATTTGCGCCCAGGGGATTTGGGTTTTGCCAGGTGCCGGAAGTGTCAATGACGGCGCGGGCGAGAACCTCGCGCTCATTGCCGGCCTTGTCGCGAAGCGTGATGATGAAAGGAGTGGCTTCGCGGTCGCGGCTCTTCATCCGATCGCGCCCGAGCCTCGAGATTCTTACGACGCTCGCATTAGTTTCGATGATGGGGGCGAGTTCGGGCGTCGCCGCCAGGGGCTCGAGATAGTGCTCGACCAGATCCTGGCCCACCGGTAACGCGCTGGCGGGCGGACTGACCCAGCCATTCTTTTTCAGAAGCTCCACGGCCGCCTCATCGACGCATTGTTCCCAGATCGAGAAGAGACGGACATGGCCCCAGTCACGCAAGTTTGGTGCAATCTGATCTGCGGCTTCGAGGACACGAACTTCTTGGCCGCGTAATATGAGGTGAGACGCAGCCGCAAGGCCGATCGGACCGGCTCCGATAATGGCGATTGGAAGGGTCTTGTCCATTTACATATCTCCAAATTTCTAGAATCACCGAATTAATGGAGCAAAAAAATCATGCGGCGTCGGGACGGCAGGTATTCTCCTTTTCCTCGATGCAGCATTCCTCCGTGAGAAAGCCGACCAGAGCCGCCATTACGGGATAATTGGCCCGACAGATCAGGGTGGTTGATTGCCGCTCCTGGGTGACCAGATCGACCTGGATCAGCTTCTGTAGATGGTGGGATAGCGTTGAGGCCGCAGTACCGAGGCGAGATTGAAGCTGCCCTACAGACAGACCGACTTCCCCCACGCGCACCAGGGTGCGGTAAATAGTAAGGCGGGTGGGATTGCCCAGAGCTTCGAGCTGAGCCGCAGCATCGACAAGTTTCATGCTCAATAATTAAGAGATCGACTTAAAGGATGTCAATCCATATTTCTAGAATCATCGAAATAATCAAACTTAGTGTCACCTTAAACGAAACTACTGGTTGCTAGAGCGCCCTCCCATCGTCCCTTGGCCCTTCGGGTTTTTGGGTTCTGTAGGTCGCGAGGATCGCGAAACGGTTGAGTCTGTGCCCAGCCGAACAGCGCATGCTCAAACTCGCGATGACAGCGGTCGGAGAGGTGCTGGCCCAGGACCGGACGAGGCACCGCGCCGAGCTCGAGCACGAGGTGGCGAAGCTCAGAGCCGAATTCCTGGCTGACCGGCTAGAACAGGAATGCGTCGCTAAGCTCCAGGCGGTGCCGCCCGCCAAGATCGCGTGAGGCTGCGCAGACCGGAAGGTGTTGGCGGTCATGCGACAGGAGTGCTGTTCGTCTGGTCCTTGGCTTCCTCAGGCTCCGGCATGGTGGCAAACTCCTTGAGCGAATGAGGAAGCTGGCGGCGGCCTGGATTCTCCCGTGCTTCCTTGAGGTCGTACAACTCATCATCGCGGCGAACGAGATCGTCGAGATCGGACGAGAACGGCAGGGACTTGGCGTGCCGTCTCAATACCGTTTTGCGCATCATCTCTTCCGGGAAGGTGTCCCATGGACCTTTCTCGGCTTTTGACAGCTTGCGGATCGCGTCGATCTCGTCGATCGCCATGACCTCGTAGGACCTCTCGCCGTCCTTGAGCTTCGCGATCGAATAGGCGGCGATCACCTTGCCGCGCTCGGGACCGAGGTAGGGACGGTGCCGGATATGCGGATCGTCGCCGAGCTCGAAGCTGAACTCGTCCTTTTCGTGGACGCAGTAGCAGGACCAGGTACTGATCTCGCCAGCATTGCGTGCCTTCTTGCGCAAGCCCGCGACCATCGGAATCCATTGCGCCGTGAGTCTTCCCATGATGCGATAGGGAACGATCGCTCCTTCCCGCCCGTCCGGAAGCAGGCCGTCTTGTGCGGCGCGCATGCAGGCGTTCCACAGTGATCGCCGGTCGCAGTTGAGGAGCGCCGGATTGGTCTGGATCGCCGTCATGATGACACGCTGAAAACGTTCGATCTTGATGTGGGCTGGCAGTGCCGCCTGAAACTCCGGGGCCAGTTTCATCATTTCGGAGCGGATTGTTATGAGCGGGTTGTCTGGCATAGTGGCCTCCTCATGGGTGAGTCCTCCAGGATTGCGGCCTGGAGGCTCATTGTTATTAGAATGGGACTGCGTCATCGAACTCGACGAGCGCCTTTGAGGCGTCTGACTCCGGTGACTCTTCAGCCTTGGGAATCGGAGCCTTCACGACCCGGGGAACGAAGATATGCTTCGTCTCGCCGACCTTGTTCTTATAGGTTGTCGGTGTGAGCTCGAGTTCAACGCCGATCCAGGTGTTCTTCTTTATCGATCCGACTCCTTGCGAGATGCTGCTGAGATCGGAGTCGTAAGGCAGATAGAAGTCGTTAGAACTCGTCAAACCAGATGCGAATACGCTCGCCGAACTCGAACCAGTGCCTGTCGATATTGCAAATTGTTCCATGGAATGGCTCTAGGAAGTTCACTGCTCGCATCTGCTGGGCTTCGAACTTGATATCGAAGTCGTCGTCGTCATGTTCGTTGGTCATCTTGAATTCTCCATTTCTTCGGTTGTCTCGTGTTCTTCTCGTCATCCCTCTTTTCATGCTCTGCCACTGCGTCCTCCATATGCACGCGGACATTGCATCCGGCTGTCCGCAGTTGCCGGGAATCTTGTCTTCTTCACCCTCCGGGGGCTTTTCATCCGTCCAACCGTACAAAGCGTTGTCGCTGCGGGGTTTTTGCCATTTTCAATCCGTCCAAAGATCGTCTGTCTTGGACGGATTGAAAGTCAGAGAAACCCTTGTTCCGCAGGGCTTTGGACGGTTGGACGGATGGAATCCCCCGGATCCCTACAGATATCGAGAAAATGCTTCATCGAAGTGCTCCCGTAGATAACCTTTGAACTGTGTAGCATTACCGGCGAACCACACATTCCCCGGTCTGATTCCGAATGGCTTGAGCAGCCGACCGATCGCGTTCTGGGTAATCGCCTTCCCTTTGCGCCAGGAGCTCCAGGGCCGACCTTCCATATTGATAAGCTCGGTCACCAGAGCGGCGCTGGCGATCTTGTCGGCATCATCGATGTTCTTGGCCACGCGTGAATCGAAGACAGCGCGAATATCGGAGAGCAGCACGATTCCCGCCTCCGCCTCGTCGGCATCCTCCGCCGTCAGAGCGATTGCGGCCGCGAATGTCTTGCGCCGGACGTCTTCTCCGATCTCCGAGGCTATCGCCAGCAGTGGCTCCCAGCAGTCGCAGGCCCGATCATTGATCGAGCTCGGCAATTCCGGCCGCGCCGCCTTGAGACGATCGAGATGATCCTTAGACCAGCGAGCGATCCGCCGGCCGATGGTCAGGAGCTCGCTCTTGGCTGCAGCATCGAGCCTGCCGATCGTCTCGGACTTCTTCTTGCGGACGAGATCGATATCGATCGACCGGTCGGCCAGGGTAGGATGCAGCTTGCCGATTCCCGAAATGACGACCGGCGACCACATCGAGAATCCGCGCGGCTCGAGGTCGTCGCCGACAATACGGTGCGCCATGCCGGTCGGCTGGAAGCCGGCATTCAGTCCAGCTCTCAGCTCGTCGTTGTCTTTCAGAAGAAGATCCGCTTCGTCGACGATGATGGTCGGCTGATGAGCATCGACAACGCGGAACAAGACACTGATCGTCATCGTCTCACTGAGCAGCGGCTTGCGGACGAGATGATACAGAACTTCGCAGAGTTGGGTCTTCCCGCACCTCCTTGTTGGACCCCAAAGGTGCAGGCGCGGGCTGTGGGTGGCGGCATCGATGCAATAGCTGTGGATCGACCACAGTGCGGTGGCGAGTCCCTGGTCATCGCTCATGATGATGTGCCGATGGATTGCGGCAGCGATCTCGTCGAGGAGTTCCTCTCCTTCGACTTCGGTGTCCCATGGCTCGACATCGGGAAACATGACCCGGCGACCCTGCCTTGCGGATGAACCACCTTTGCCTTCTTTCTCTCGCTCGCGTGCTTCGAACGCGCTCTTCAAAGTCTTATCGATTTCCTCACGTTCGAGGCCAATTTCGAGTGCGGCTTCGGTGAGCGCTTCGCGCGCACCAGCTTCCTGCAGCCGGCCACCGAGGACGATCTTGGCAATCTTGAAGGCGCAGGCATTGAGAACGGCGTTGCGCTCCCCGGGCTTGGCGGCGCGAATCTTGTTGCATTCGGCGGTAAGTTCGTCGGTTTTTTCCTTGAGCAGCGCTTCGAGCTCAGGAGAAATGACGGGTGCCGCCGCTAGTGAAATATCGTTGACCCATGCATAGCCTGGGCGGCGCGGATCGGGCGTTGAAGGAGGGAGAATCGCATATCCGCCTTGACCGCGGACATCCAGGCCTGGGCCAAGTTTTCCTTGGCTGTTTCGCAACGTCTTGCCGCCAAGCCGGAAGTAGTAATGCGATCCACCGCTAGGGGTGACAGCCTGAGGACAGCCGGAGACGTCGATCCTGAGCTTCTTGAGCGAAGCGCGGCCATCAACGCCACGCTTGATGTCGACATCGAGAAGGATAACGTCAGTCCTGGGACCGGTGACGCACCCGATCATTGCGTATGGATTTTGGCCCCACCATCGCTCGATTTGCGCAATGTCTTTCGATCCGTCCCGGTAGCCGTTCTTAGTGATAGGGCTTTTGTCGAACGCGCATGGAAAGACGTAGAGGTCTTGCGCGGCATAGTCTCGTGCATATGGGAGCATCAATTCCGGCATCACAGAATCTCCCTCGATAAAAAATACCGCGCTGCAATAGAGGCAAGCTCCTTCCGGCTCAGATTCAACGGTGATGTATGAGGACAATCCCTAAGAAATGAACAGGCGAACAATCGGCCGCGCTCATATCCCCACTGGCGATTGAATGGCGGTAATGAACAACCATTGAGGAAGTCGCTCATTCCCGCGTGGAAGTCGGGATCGCTGACGATCTCAAGATAGGTGATGTGTTGGGTTGGAACTTGATATCGGTCCATCATACATCCGCCCGTTCATTATGGTTTCGCTGATGCAACCATGCGAGCCAGTCCAACTGCTTTTTTGATGGCTGCGCGTACCAATGCATCATGTCGTGCAAAAACCTCACTTCCTTGCTACTGAAACGAGCCGCGTTGACCAGGCAGGTTTCCGCCACCTGCTGCCATGGTCGAGCGCCGCCATAGCGCGATGGCTCTCGTGCTTCTGGCGGCTGTGGTGCCGGCGAATCGATCAGTTCGCCGAAGTCGTGCCAGCTCAAGCCATTGCTATCGAGCATACGATCGATCGCATTGCGCGCCGCTATCACTTCATTGGGCTCTGCCGAGCTCAGCATCAGAGAGAGCTTCTTGATCTTGGCGCGGATCGACTCGGAAATCATTTGTCATACTCGATGAAGAGAGAGGAAGGCCCGGGGAAGCGCCCGCAGCGGGCCCTCCTCCATGATCAAAGCATTGATGTTTGGGTTAGAGTGACCGGCGTCTCGCCGTTCATGTTGGCGGTGACCTGCGACGCCGGTGCTTGAGCAGCGAGACTCTCCGCTCGACGCTCAAGCGAATTCCTGACCTTGTCGATGCGGGCCGCGACCTTCTTGATCCGCGCGGCAGCCCTTCTCGGGCTGTGCGCGGTCATCAGGCGGTCGTGGATCAAGTCGCAATCTTGCGCTAGCAGGAAGAGGTCTTGTGCGAGGAGGAAGAGGTCGTAGTCGAGGTCTTGCACAAGCAGGATGAGGTCTTTACAAGGAGCGTGCATTTCCATACTTTCCTTCTTTGGGGCCCGCCGAGCGCCAACTCGCGCGGGCTCATTCACGTCTGGCGGGATGCCAGACGCGTCGGCACGGCACGGCACTTCTCATTTACCGGCACGCTCGGCGACGAGTTGGCGATCGTGCTGATCGAGGCCGTCTTCGTACCAGTAGTTTCGATTTTTGATTTTCAGATCCGGCGGCGGAAGCACGCCCTCATCCACCCACCGCTGGACTGTCCGCGGATTTTTACCGCCGTAGCGCTGTCCAACAGCGCGAGTGCCGATGAGGCGCCTTTGCGGTATCCAGGTGGACATTTTTGCGCTCCATGTCGCTGACATTTCGCGATAGAGCGTGCGCGCTGGACTTACAAAAAAATAGCGGCGTAATACGGCGTAATACGGCGTAATTGAATTACGCGGTTATCCAATCAGGCCGATATTTCGAAATTCCCCGTTCGATCGCGCTACGGGAGAGGTTTTTGTTGTTCTTCTTCAGCCAGGCTTCCACCGTGGAAGCAGCACTGTAAACGCTAGGAAACCTGCCATCACAATCG
This sequence comes from Nordella sp. HKS 07, assembly GCF_011046735.1. Classification (NCBI taxonomy): domain Bacteria; kingdom Pseudomonadati; phylum Pseudomonadota; class Alphaproteobacteria; order Hyphomicrobiales; genus Nordella; species Nordella sp. HKS 07. Next base: position 456,215 of record NZ_CP049258.1, read on the forward strand.
ACGACAGGATCAAAGTGGCGAAAGATCTGTTGCCATATCGGGGACGGTTTCACACCTCGCTTGCGCCCCGGTGCCTTCGGCTTGACTGACCACAGTGCGTCGACAGCCGCGCGCTCGAACTTAATTCCAATCACCAATATGTCGTAGGTGACAACTTTGTCATCGATGGCAGCAAGACCCATGCTGAAATACGCCCTGCCGGTCGGGGGATCGATGTCATGCGCATTCCCCCACCACGACGCAGGAATTCGGCGGTCTTTTTGCTGCACTGGCGAGCCTTCCGAAGTGTAGAAGCCCACCGCGCACGCCAAGATACGACCGGTGCTTAAATGTGGCAGCAAGGCCTCAAGCGTCCCGGCGCGCGCCACCGCCTCGTGCAGGGGCATCCACACGGGAGTTAGGTCCGCGTCTCGAGCCTGACGATGTTCCGGCCGTAACGACCCGAAACCAGATCGGCGACATGGACGCCCCAGCGCTCAAGCGCGTGGCGCTTTTCGTCAGTAAAGTTGTGGCGCTGATAGACGGAGACGACGCCGGCGAACGTTCCAGACGAATGGTTCAAAACCTTCTCGATTACCGGCAGGCTAACGCCGAGTCGGGCCATGCCCGACGCCGTCGTGCGTCTTAGATCATGCAGCCACCACGGCGGCATGTCGGCCGGCAGGAGAGCGTCGAGCCGGCGCTTATTAGCGCTGTAGTTGCTCGATGCCGCCTTGCCGTCGGTGGTGAGCACGAAGGTGTCGCCGATCCGGGGCAGCGATTCCAGGATCGCGATAGCGGGATCGCTCAGCGGAATGTCGTGCGGCTTGCCGTTCTTGCTGCGTTCCTTCGGCAGCGTCCACAGCCGATTCGTCAAGTCGACTTCGTTCCAGCTCATGCGCGCAACTTCCTCGCGCCGCCCACCGGTCAGCACCAACAGCTTGACGAGTGCCGCGAACGGTCCGCCAAGCTTGTCGGCCGCAAACCAGACGTTGCGCAGCTCGGAATCCGAGAGCATGCGGTCACGCGACTGCTCGGGCGTCGGCGGCTTTACCCCGGTGCACGGCGACGAGGCGATGATGTCGCGCTCCATTGCCCAGCTGAACAGCTTGCGAATGGCCGCCAACGCACGATTAGCCGCGACCGGCCGACCGGCCCCCACGAGGCCGTCGAGCAGGTCGAGGACGTCGCGTCGGGTAATGTCCTTGATTAGCCGACGCCGCCAGAGCGGCAGCACATGCAGGTCGAGGAGACGCTGCGTCGATTCTACGGTGCTCGGCCTGTTGACCCGCAGGCAATGTCGCTCGACGAACAACTGTGCCACCACCCCGACGGTATCCGGACGCTCGTTGCGCGCCGCAATCTTCTCTTGGCCGGGATCACGGCCTTCAGCCACTGCCCGCAACGCCTTGGCCGCGAGCTCGCGGGCTGTCTTGAGATCGAAGGCTGGATACGGGCCGATTGTGTGTTTGCGGGAGCGCCCGCCCAGGCGATATCGTATCGCCCAGCTCAGGTGACCCGATGACTGCACCACGAGGTAAAGGCCAGGCATCCGCTGATCCGGAATTTCCTTGCGCTGGGGCCCGGGTTTGATGGTCTCGAGGGTGCGGGTCGTCAAAATGCGCGGCATCTGGGCTCCTCCCGGGGGAACGCTGGGGTAACACCATAGGGTTGTCTTGGTATGTCCGCAAGTGTCGTAGACAGACGACGACAATCACGCAGTAAATGCGATGGAATGGGCATTTCCTCGCGATTTTTGTCAGCGAATGCCCGGGTTTGTCTAAGTCTCACCCCGGTATCATAATCCTGGGGTCGGGGGTTCAACTCCCTCCTCCGCTACCAAAATTCTCTCAAAATCAATGACTTAGGCGCGACACCGGCGTTCAGACAGTGTTCGTCCGAGCAGTCCAATACCCGACAGCGGCGGGTCTGGCAAAGCGTGCTTACAATTGCAGGCCCAAATCCGCGAAGCCGGAGAACCCTACATCGGGTGGTTCGAATTTTCGGTGCCATTCGCGCAATAGTCACCATTCACCGAATTAGGCATCGAAGGTGACCCAATTTGCTGACTCTGCCACCAGTCCATAATATCCCTCCTCGGCTAGCCAAAGGGAAATGACGGCAGGAAGATTTCCTCGACGGGTGGATGACGCCAAGTCCGCATCGGATATTTGGCGATGAGCCTCTCGAACTGCGCCTGCGCCTGTTTGCGATATTCGTCGAGATCGATGCCGGGCAATTGGCGATCCCGCATCACGATCCGGCCATTGATTATCGACGTGTTGAAATCGCGCCCGGTGCCGCTCAGCATCATGGTCTGGATCGGGTCGATGACCTGACCAAGCTCGAATGCGGAAAGTTCGAACAAGGTCATATCGGCTTTCGCGCCCACCGCAACCCGACCAAGGTCCGGGCGGCCAATCGCGTCGGCGGCGACGATCGTCGCGGCATTGTAAAAATCGGCGGAACTGCACGCGGCCACGTCATTCTCGACGACGCGGCAAAGACCGATTCCGATCCGCATATTCTCGACCATGTCCGGCGGAAAGGTGTCGGTGCCGAGGCCTATGGCGATCCCCTTCTTCTTCAGCTTGATGAACGATTCCATCGCGCCGCCATAGCGCGAAAGGACCAAAGGACAATGGACGAACGTCGCGCCTGCGGCCGCGACCAGGCCGGCGTCGTCTCCCTTGCGCTCTACAGCGCTATGCCCGGTGATGAACACACCATGCGGCAGCAGCGCGCGCCGCGACAGGAAGTTGAGCGAGGCCAGCCATTCGATCGGCGTCTTGTCGTAGCGCTCCACGATCGAATGGAATTCCTCCAGGCCCTGGCAGCAATGCAGCTTGACCGGGCAATCGAACTCCTCGCTGATCGCCGCGGTGCGCCGGATGAGCTCGGGCGTGCAGTTCTCGATTCGGTCCGGCGACAGCATTCCACGAACAAGCCCGCCATGCGCGCCGTCGAAATTTCTGATGTAGTCCCGGGCCTGGTCCAGCCCCCGCAACCCGCGCTCCTCATCGAAGTGCGTCATAAAGCTGCCGTCCGCGCGGATGATGGTGACGCCGGTCATGTAACATGGACCGAGATATGCACGGATGCCCACTTCCGCCGCGCTGTCGGCCGAGCGCGCGAACTCCTCATAGGTCTCGGCCCATTTGCGATAGAACATCGACGTAATCGGCAAGGCCGTGGTGATGCCATTACGGATCAATTGGACGAACGCATATTTCATCTTGAAGGTCTGTTCTTCAGTCGAATACATCTCGATCGGGCCCGATACGAGATAATCCTCGGGCCACACCCGACCCTTGGCCCAGTCGGGCTGATTGTCGAATGCGAGAACCGTGGTATCGAGATCGGACAATGCGTTGAGATCGATGAAGCCCGGGCCAAGAACGGCGTTGCCGCCGTCGATCTCGTGATCGACCGGCCCTTCATAGTTACGCCCGACGAAGATAATGCTGTCGCCGCGGTAGACGACTTCCGCGTCCCTCAGCGTCCGGTGTCCTGTGCCGTCATAACCGATGACATAGCGCGCCTTTACCCGTGTCGTTGTCATGATGTCATCAGCCTTGTGAGTTTGAGCTGTCAGGAGAGAGTCTAGGGATTCATGGGCCCGGCCCAGCGACGCATGGGAACCGGAACGTCCAGCGACTTGAGATACATCTGGTGATAGTAGGGCTTGAGCTCATCCGCCGCCGACTTGCAACGGGCCATGTATTGGGCGAATTCTTCGGCTAGGGAACGAGCCTCCGCCTTGAGCGCCTCCTCATCCACGGTCAGCAGCTTGCGGTCCTCCATGACGACCTCGCCGGCCACGATCGTTGTTACCACCGACGAGCCGTTCTCACAGTAGACTAGTTGGCGGCGCAGATCGTTGAGCGGCGTGAAGGCTAGCGAATTGAGATCTAACAAAATGATATCGGCGGTGTGGCCTTCGGCTATGCGCCCCGCAGGCCGCGGCAAGCGCATAGCCGCCGATCCGCCCGACGTCAGTGCGTTCAGGATTTCCACCGGCTGGAGCCAGTCGTCATAGTCCGTGCCGCAGACATTGTGCACAAGGCCGGCAATCTTAGCGACCGTCCACAGGTTGACTCCATCGTCAGTGGACGCTTCGTCATTGCCGATGCAGATGTTCACGCCGGCGCGCTGCAACCGCCGGTAGGGCATCACGCCGCTGCCGATTTTCAGATTGGAGACGGGATTGTGAGCCACCGAACAGCCTGAATCGGCCAACAGGCGGATGTCGTCATCATCGATCCAGATGGCATGAATGACCATGGCCTGCTCATTCAGCACCCCCATATCATGCGCATAGCGGACCAGGGACTTGCCAAATTTTTCCTGACCCAAAACCCGCTGCAATCTGGTCTCGAGAATATGCATGTTGAACGGGATATCACGCTCTTTGGCGATGCGCCCAAGCGACTGGAAATAAGCCGGTGTGACGCGCTGGGGCGCCGAGCAGGATACGGCAGAGCGGAGCCGGCCGGCACCGCGCCCGTGCCACTTGCCAAGGAAACTTTGGTAATGTTCGAGCAACTCATGATCGCTCATCAATGGCACGGCATCCATCGAAGCGACCAGACGCTGCGGCAGAAGATCCTTCAGGAACGGATACTTCTGATACTCCGTGACGTTCGGCTGGTCGAGAGTCACCGTGGCCCGCATGCCGGAATCCAGATAGGCCTGCATCACGCTGTCGACTTCGCTGTCGGTCACCTCGGGCACGAAAAAGCAATCGTCATGCACCGCGGTAACGCCCTGTTTGAGCATTTCGATGGCGCCAAGCATGGTGCGCACATAGGCGAAGCGCGGCGACACCAACTTGTCCATGAGCGGCGGTACCTCATAGAGCATGAAGAGTTCCAGCGGCCAGTTGGCGAGCGCGCCTTTCATGAAGTTGCCTGGGGAATGGAAATGTCCGTTGATCAGCCCGGGCATGGCGAGCAATCCGCTCGCCTCGATTGTCCGCGCATCGTCGATTCCCTTCGCAAGCCCTGGACCAACGGCTTCGATCGCGTCGCCGCGGATGACGATGTCGGCCGAGGCATGTTCGCAGTCCTTCGCATCGAGCGTCAGAATGCGAGCGTCTTTGATCACGGTGAGCACGGCGTTATCCCTTGCCTTTTGCCGCCGTCTCCGGCTGCGCGCGGTGTTTGACCAGTTGAAGTCGCGTCTTCGGGTCGAGCGAGTCGCGCAGCGAGTCGCCCAGGAGATTGAATGCCATGACCAGAATCGTAATCGCCAGCCCCGAGAAGGCGGAGATGTGCGGGGCGACGAAGATGTAGCTGCGGCCTTCGCTGGTCATGATGCCCCATTCGGCGACCGGCGGCTGCACACCGAGTCCCAGGAAGCTCAAGCCGGCAGCGGTGATCACGACGGCACCGATAATGGTGCAGCTGTAGACCACGGATGCCGCAACCACGTTCGGCAGCATCTCCACGAAGAGGATCTTCAGACCGGGCGTGGCCATGGCACGCGCCGCCTCGATGTAGGCGAGCTCGCGTTCCTGGCTGGCTGCCGCATAGACGACGCGCGTATTGTAGGGAATGAGCGTCACCACCAGCGCGATCATCATGTTGCCGAGGCCCGGCCCCATCAGCGCTGCCAGCATGATGGCAAGCAGCGCCATCGGGAATGCGAACAAAATGTCCATCAGCCGCATGACGACCTCGCCGAGCCGCGGATACCAGGCGCCGATCAGGCCGAGAGGAATGGAAATCGCCGCGCCCAGAATGACCGGCAGCACGCCCGAAACGAGGGTGAGGCGCGCGCCGTACATCAGCCGCGAGAGAATGTCGCGCCCCTGGTGGTCTAGTCCGAGGAGATGGCCGCTGGTGCCCGGCCCCTTCAACCGCAGATCCGAAAACGCTTCATTGGGCGGATAGGGTGCCAGCAACGGCGCCAGGATCGCGATCAAGACCAGAAGCAGGATGATGAATGCCGCGATGCGCGCGACCGGGTCGCCCAGGACGCCGCGCCAGACAAAATAGAGATTCGATCTTCGGGCGGGTCCGGCGGGCCGGGCCGGCGCCGCGTTCGGATCGAGTGCTGAAGCCTTGCGCATCGCGACCTCACTGCCGCTTCGGGTCGAGCAAATGCACGACGAGGTCGGAAATCATGTTGCCGAGCACGAATACGACCGCCACGGCGAGCACGCAACCCTGAATGACGGGAACATCGCGCTGCAGGATCGCTTCAAACAGGAGAAGGCCTATGCCCGGCCAGTTGAAGATGATCTCCGAGAATATCACCCCGCCGAATAGATAGCCGATCTGCAAGCCGCCAATATTGGCGAAAGTCGGGAGTGTGTTGCGCACCGCGTGGCGCAGCACGACCTGATTGCGGGTCAAGCCACGGGCACGCGCCGCCAGTATGTAGGGCTGGCCGAGCACATCGATCATGCGCGATCGGGTGACGCGCGTAACCACTGCGATCGATGACGCCGCCGTCGTAATCGCCGGCAACACCATGTGGTGCAGCAGCTGTCCGATCCCTCCGGGATCTATGGTGTTGTACATGCCGGAGATCGGAAACAGCTTCCACTTGAAGCCGAAGAAATAGAGCAGCACGATGCCCAACCAGAAAACCGGCAGGCTGGCCAGAATCAACGTAAGACCGACTATCGAGCGGTCCGTGATGCTGCGGAAACGCGATGACGACAGCACACTGAGTATGAAGCCCACGGCCAGTACGAGCACCAGGCTGCCGGCCATTAGGATCAGTGAATTGACGACCTTCGGCCCCAGGATATGCATGACCGGCAGCTGCTGGGACACCGAGTTGCCGATATCGCCCTGGAGTAGGTTAAGCAGCCAGCGCACATACTGGACGATCAACGGCTGGTTGAGACCGAGTCTCTCGCGCAGCGCCTCCAGATCAGCCTCGCTGGCCATGCGGCCGAGCAGGGTTAGGGCAATGTCGCCCGGAACCAGCTGGAGTGACAGGAATACGATCACCGTCACGCCGATGAGCACCGGAATGGCATAGAGAAGCCGGGCACCGATAAAGTTGAGCACTGACACGAAGAGTAGCCTCCGTTGCAGGATGTGCCGGACCCCACGAAGGGCCCGGCACACAACCGGCGGTTACTGCTTCGTGATGCTGGTCAGGTCGAACCAGTGTTGCGGTGCCAACACGAAGCCCTTGATTTCGGGACGCGCCGCATAGACCGACATCGCCGTGTAATAGGAGGTAAAGGCCATGTCGTTGGCGATGATGTCGCGCACCTCATGCAGCTTGGCATCCATATCTGCCTGCGTAGCCGATGCTCTAGCTTCCGAAAGAAGCTGGTCGACCTTGGGGTTGTCATAATAGCCCGAGTTGCAGCAGCTCGGCGGAAGCGCACCCTTGGTCAGGACTTGGTCGAGCCAGGCGAAGGTGCTCTCACCCCATGAAGCGGAGGTCAAGCCGGTGCCCTCGCGCATGCCCTTCGACATCATGTCCCAGAAGGTGTTGTTGTCGAACATTTCGATCGAAGCTTTGATGCCGACTTTCTCGAAGTCACGCTGCAGCCATTCCGCGTCGCCTTTGGTATTGACGTCGGATCCGGCGCCAAAGGTCCAGTCCAGCCGCGTCGTGAAACCGTCAGGGTAGCCCGCTTCCGCCAGCAGCTTCTTGGCCCCTTCCGGATCATATTCGCAGTCTTTGTAGTTGGGATCGAAGCCGGGGCCGCCGAAATTCAACACGCCATAGGCAGGTTTTGCCAGGCCCTTACGCTGATGCTTAGCCATTTCCTCGCGGTTGATGGCCATGCACATCGCCTTGCGCACCTTGACGTCCTTGAAATGTTCATCCTTGAGGTTGATCCACATGACATAGAACATCGGGCTCTCGCCGGTGATGATCTGCATGCCCTGCTGCTTCAGGAACTCGAGCGAGTCGGGCGACGGCGTGCCGATGACATCGACTTCTCCGCTCACCAGCGCCAGCTCACGCGTCGCCACTTCCGGAATGCCGCGCAGGATGATCTGATCCGCTTTGGGCTTGCGCGCGTCATTCCAGTAGTTGTCGTTGCGCACGATCACCAGCTTTTCGCCGACGACACGCTCCGCGAACTTGAACGGCCCCGTTCCAATCGGATGCTGCTCGAACTGCTCGTTTCCGTAAGTCTTGACCGCGGTCGGACTGACCATGCGCGGTGAGCCAGAGCCGCCCGCCGCCATGCGGCGCAGGAACTCCGCATTCGGCTGCTTCAGGTTTATCTTGAAGGTGAACTCGTCGACGACCTCGTAGCTGTCGAGATCCTGCCACATCCAGCCCATGAGACCGGGCGATAGCGGCTGGAAGAACTCAAAGCTCTTGTTGGTCATGCGGTCCATGTTGAACTTCGCCGCGTCTGCGTTCCACGGCGTGCCGTCGTGGAACGTAACGTTCTTGCGCAGATGGAATGTATATGATTTCCCGTCCGGGGAGACATCCCAGCTCTCGGCGAGCGCCGGCACGATCTGGGGGGGCTCGTTGCCGCCTTTGGTCAGATCCTCCTCCACGAAAGTCTCGAAGATGTGGCGGATGACCTTGAACGTGTTCCAGGTTCGCGACGCGTGGGGGTCGAGGCGGCTGAAGTCTGACTCGACGGCGAACACAATGGTGTTGCCGGCCGCGAAAGCGGGGAGCACGCCAGCGAATGTCGCAACACCTGCGGCGAGTGCAAATGCGAGGCTCGCCAGCCTGCGATTCAGCCTGAGACGGGCTGACGGCTGCTTCCGGTGTAGTTCTTGTGTCATGTTTCCTCTCCATTGTTGGTTTTGCATTTTCTTTTGGTTATCGGTCACGGTCTTCTCGGCTCCGCTGTCTTCCCGCGATACAGGAAGCAGGCGACGTCGCGCCCATCGCCGATGTCGAAGAGCGGAGGCGGCGCGTTGCGGCAGTCGTCGAAGCATTCCGCACAATTGCCGGCGTAGGCGCAGCATGCGCCCGATGGCGCGGCGAGCCCTTCCAGGTCTTCGGCGCGCTCCGCTGCCTGTTCCCAGCTTCCGTCGCCATGGACATGCAGCACGGTGCGCAAAAAGTCGCGCGTGAACGGGTGCTTGGGCTCGCGATATACCGCTTCGCTGGCGCCGCTTTCCAGCAGGTTGCCGCGATACATCACGATGGTTCGATCGCAAAACTGCTTGACGATCTTCAGGTCGTGCGAAACGAACAGGAATGTCAAACCGAGCTTCTTCTGGAGATCGGCCAGCAGGTTGAGGATCTGGGCCTGGATGGAGACGTCGAGGGCGGATACGGGTTCATCGAGGAACAGAAATTCCGGCTCGAGCGCCAAGGCGCGAGCTATCGCGACACGCTGGCACTGTCCGCCACTATACTCATGCGGATACCGATAGGACTGGCCGGAATCCAGGCCGACGAGGTCCAGCAACTCTTCGACGCGCCGGCGAGCGGTCGCGCGTGTCACGCCGAAGTTCAGGAGTGGCCGTTCGATGTTCTCCGCCACTGTCCGGCGAGGGTTGAGAGACTGCAGCGGATCCTGAAACACGATCTGCATCCGCTTGCGGAATTCGCGCATCTCTTCATGCGACAGCGCGCGCAGATCGGTGCCGTCATAATGAATCTCACCGCTGTCGGGCTCGATCAGTCGGAGGATCATCCGGCCCAAAGTGGATTTTCCGGAGCCTGACCCGCCGACACAGCCGAGGATCTCGCCACGCTTGATGTCGAGGCTGACATCGTTGACAGCCTTCGTGCTTGCCACCGCGTGCCGGAACAGGGCGCCGCGCCTCACCACGAAGGTCTTGGACAGGTGGCGCACCTCGATCAGAGTGCCGGGGGTCATCGGCGCATCCCCGGATCGTAGAGATGACAACGCACGCAACGCCCCGGCTTCGGGCTGTGTTGTTCGGGGAGTTCCTCGTGACAGCGCGCAAAGGCGCTGTCGCAGCGCGGTGCGAAGCGGCAACCCGGGGGTGGGGCCAGCAGATTGGGTGGCTCGCCACGGATATGAGCTCGCGTTTCGCGCGGCTCGTCGGGATCCGGAATCGAGTGGATCAGAGCCTGGGTATAGGGGTGGAGAGGCGACGTCAGCACGTCATCGACATCACCTGATTCCTGGACATGACCACCATACATGACGAGCACGCGGCTTGCCACGGCGCGCACGACACCCATGTCGTGGGTAATGATTATGATCGGCAGGCCTGTTTCCCTGCTGCGATTCTTCAGGAGCAGCAGGATCTTGGCCTGAACACCCACGTCAAGCGCTGTGGTCGGCTCATCCGCGATGAGCAACCGCGGCTTGCAGGCCAGCGCCATGGCGAGACCAACGCGCTGACACATGCCGCCACTCAATTGATGCGGGTAGCTTGCCATCACCCGGTTCCGGATCTCCGAAGCCGACTTCCACAAGCGCCGCGTGTGCAGCCCTCTGCGCCGCATTCTGGTCGAGTGCAGGCTCATGCCGCTGCAGAGTCTCGATCAGTTGCGACCCCGCCGTGAATGACGGGTCGAGCGAGGCGCGCGGATTTTGAAAGATCATGCCGATGATCTTGCCACGAACATCCTCCAGCGACCGTTCATCGAGCGCGAGCAGGTCTACGCCTGCAATCTCGACGGTGCCGCCGAGATATCTGCCCGGTGGCGTCGGAACAAGCTTCATTAACGATAGTGCGGTCACCGTCTTGCCGGATCCGGACTCGCCGATGATCGCCAAGATTTCATGGGGATGAACCGAGAAGCTCACATCGTCGACCGCCCTGGCGATCCCTGCCGGGGTCTCGAAGGCGGTCTTGAGCTGGCGGACCGCAAGTACAGCTTCTGCGACGTCCTTCACCCAACTTGCTCCCTTGGGCGTGGAAAGGCGTGTTCAATAATTTATTTCATGTATACCGCCGCAGCGGATCCATGGGCAACGGCAAGGGCCAAAACGCTGACGGGGCCTAAGAGAGCTCGGCGGGTCATGTGTGATCGAAACATGGAAACCTCCTGATACAGCGCGGGGTTCATTCCCTGGGCCTTAACTCCCGCCGCTAAGGGCGCGGCTTCGTTCGCGATGGCCGGCAATCAAGTTGGACTTGATCGCGGAAATATGCAATGAAAAAACATCTGTGTATACAATTGTGGATCCAATAGTGAGACCCCGGCGGCCATGCGGATCAGAATCATCAACCCGAATACCACCCCATCGATGACCGAGACGATCGGCGCGGCAGCGAGGGCGGTTGCCGCCCCCGGCACGGAGATAGTGGCCGTCACCTCTGGGGCCGGCGCCGTCTCGATAGAAGGCCATTATGACGAAGCCATGAGCATCGTCGGGCTCATCGATGCGATCAACCAGGACCCGAAAGCTGACGCCTATGTCATTGCCTGTTTCGGCGATCCGGGGCTGCTCGCCGCGCGCGAGATCGCGTTGGGCCCGGTGCTCGGCATTGCCGAAGCCGCCATGCATGTGGCGAGCTTCCTTGCCACCGGCTTCTCGGTCGTAACGACGCTCGAGCGCACGCGGGTGATCGCCGAGCATCTGGTGCGCAATTACGGCATGGAACACCACTGCCGAAAAGTGCGCGCCACTAACATCCCGGTCCTCGAGCTTGAGAATCCGGCGTCCGAGGCCCGCGCATTGATCCTCAGGGAATGCGAAAGAGCGATTTCCGAGGACAAGTCGGGCGCCATTGTCCTGGGCTGCGCCGGCATGGCGGACCTCGTCCGGCATCTGGAAAAGAAACTCGGGGTCCCGGTCATCGACGGCGTTGCCGCAGCAGTCAAGTTCGCCGAAGCTCTGGTGGGGCTGGGCTTGAGGACCAGCAAGAAAGGGGATCTCGCTTACCCCTTACACAAGCCTTACAAAGGCGCGCTCTCGGCCTATGCGCCGCCGGCAAGATAGCTACTCTGCAGCGCCGAAAAGAGATCGGAAGTCAACCTTCTGATCGACGTCGGTGAGGTCGGTCTGGGCCTCGATATGCAAGAGGTGGTGTTCCATATATTGCACCGCCTTCAAGACATCGCGCCGCTTCATCGCATCGGCGATCTCGAGATGCTCGCTGTGTGAACAAGGGACAGCGCCGGGCGATTCGTAGAGGGCGATGATCAACGATGTGCGCGAGATGAGCTCGTTGAGAAAATCGCCCAGCACCTGATTGCCGCCGAGCCTTGCAAGCCTGCGGTGGAAGTCGCCCGAGAGCTTGACGCGCTCCTGCTTGTTGCCGGCATCGAAGGCCAATTGCTCCGACTTCGCCGTCGCAATCAGCTCGGCGACCTCGGCATCAGACGCGTGGATCACGGCCTTCTCGACCAGGATGCGCTCGACAACGCGGCGCGCTTCGAAGACCTCGCGGGCTTCCTCGGCCGTGGGCTTGGCGACCGCTGCGCCGCGATTGGGCACAATATCGACGAGCCTTTCGAGGGCGAGTTGCTGCAGAACCTTGCGGATGACGGTGCGGCTCACGCCGAAAGCCGTCGCCAGGGCATCCTCCTGAAGGGCGGTGCCCGGCGACAGGCTGTGATCGATGATTGCGGCATAGAGATTGCGATGGACGCGCTTGTCGGTCTGCCCGACGCGTTTTTGCCGAGGCTTGGTGGCGCTCCGTAGGCTTTTTGTCTTTTTTGCCCGCATGATCATCAAGGCGGAGATGTAAACACCTAAACCAACCCCATGTCCATGATGAGAAACAAGGCACTCAAGGTCAGGAAAGAGAGCGCCGTGCCCAGCGCAATCGGGCCCGAGACCGGCGCCCGCCAACGCCACAAAGGGAGGCCGCCCACGGAACATGTTGCCACGATTGGTCTCCAGGTTCGCGGTGTCGATGCAATGGGAAATGTCGCGATGAGGCGCAGATTTGGGCGCGGTGCGAGAACGTTAAGCTCCGTCCCACTTAAATCTCTTTACGACGAGAAAGCAGAGTTCGTAGGATTGGCGAGGCACCGAGGATGTGATGGCAAACGGCCGAGAAGCCCAAATTCAGCGCTCGTCTGGCAAGGTCTTATAAACAGCAGCGTTCGCCTTCACAGGTCTTGGGCCGTCCTCGTGTCGGGTATAGCGCTCGCGGCATCCTGTCCCTCACAATGGGAGCGTGTTGTGCCTATAATTCGCGATGGCCTCAGCATTCCGGAATGCATCGGTGTGCCTAGAAGGGTTCCGCTGCCACGGCAACCTGTGACAGCGCCAGTGTGCAGCCAGCAGATTGATAAGGCGCTCTCGCCTCATTTGCCGGCACTGCCCCCGGCCCGCACCTCTTGCACATGCTTGCAGTTTCCCCGGAACTCGATAACTTGCACGTGCGCTCCAGATGCCCAGCGCATCCGAAGGTCACACGATAGATTTCGCGCGGATTCCGAGAACTGGGAATTCCCAGCAGCCATTCGCTTCGATCTCGGTCTCGACAGGCGCACCAGGTCGGAGTGATCGGGTCAGCGCCTCGACGGTCGCGGCAGGCGTCGCTCCGCTTCGGGCGAGCCTGACTTCCTCGAACATTGCCGGTGCGAGCGTCCGCAATCCAACCTGAAGTTCCTCCAGTATCGAGGCATCGGGAAGCTCGTCGGCATCTACCGCCGCGATCGGCTGAATCTTCCGTTCGAGGAACTCGGCAATATACGCGTCGAGCGAGTTGGCCGCCTGGAAGTATTCGACCGTAACACTTCTGGTTTGTCCGAGGCGGTAGCACCGGTCCTCGGCCTGGGCATGGTTGGCGGGCACCCAGTCCATATCCTGAAACAAGACATGACGCGCGGCTGTGAGAGTGATGCCCACGCGACGCGGTCAACTGCTTTTCGCGACCTGGGGGAAGACGTCGGGCGTTCAGACAGTGTTCGTCCGAGCAGTCCAATACCCGACAGCGGCGGGTCGGGCACAGCGGGCTCGCGCCCGCCCCGGGGGCACAACAGCCTAATGACGTCAGCCTGGATGACGTCCGGGATTCATTGCTCGCATCCCGAGTGAACTGCTCGGTCCCCCATTCGTTTAGCCTTAAGCTCAAGTTCCGCATTTGGGCCGGAAGCGGCCGTCTATGCGGGCACAAACTTCCCTGATTTCAGCAAGCTGAAGGAGAATATCCATGCCGAGATTTGTGACGATCGGATATGGCGACCAACAGGGGTACGACCGTACCGCAGTGGCCGTCAGGGAAGCAGCCCATGCGCATGATGCGAAATTGCGGAAAGACGGAGTGTTGATGGGCATTGCAGGCACCCCAGTGCAGGTGCGCAATCCCGACGCCACTCAGGTTGAAACGGCGAACGGCTCGTTCATGAGATCTTCCTTGCCAGTGGCGGGCTTTGCCATAGTTGAGGCTGCCGATCTGGCCGAGGCCATAGAGTTGGTATCAAAAACGCCCTGCGCCGTTGCGCACGGTGTCGTTGAGGTGTGGCCGCTGGAGCAGCCATCGTAAGCCAAGCACGCTAACGACGGCAAAGGATGGAAATCGGACCTACACCGCGCCAAAGTCAAGGTGGACGAGAGCTGCGCTCTAGTCAGGGTCACGCCGGCGGCGTTCGCGTTTAACTTACCATGGCCTACTTTCGGCTATAGCCACGCTAAATCTCCGGTTGTGGACCGAGCAGATCGGTCGGGTCCACGTGGTTGGCAGAAGCCGGCGAGCGAGCCCTTCCCAGGCTCAAGGTGAGGTGATCGAGCGGTGAGGCCTTCGTTCCGGGCAGGCCATGGCTTTGAAAAATTTCTTCGCGTGATAAGATATGCTACAGTTCAGAAGTATCGCGCTTCCAAACAAGAAAGCTTTGCAGCAGCTTGTCTCCAAGTGCCAGGTTGGGTTTAGTGCTGACGAAAGGTGCCGTTGTGATTTCCAATCTGTCACCCTCGCACTTGAAATATCGGATGAGTTCAATGCCGACCCAAGCGGGATCGGCAGAGACGTCAACGGTCGTGATCAGCGTTTCGCCCTCGATCCGGTAGCGACCAGTATAGGCAACAACTGTGCTGAAGGCGCTGATCTGGTCAGCTTCAGACTTGACCGGTTTTCGGCCTTCGGCGGTCAGTAATGCGAATGTCCGTCCATCTCCGGTGAAAATAATATATCCATCCGGGTGCTCACCAAAGATTTTGAGGCGCTCCTTGGTTTCAACGACTTCTGTAAGCCAGGACTCCAGTTTCCACGTTCCGGATATAACAGCGGTGGTGCTCACAAAAGAACTCCAAGCTCGGGGCGGGAGATCATGCTGGACCGCCAAAACGTACACCAAACGGAATGACAGTCCACTGCCAACTACGCTGCGAATGTACAGGCGAAATGGCAGTACAGGAGCGCCCCAAAGGCGGTGGGCATCCGTAGTCAATCGCCATAACACATACGCCTCAAATCGGCCGAAAATTACGACTAGCCACTTGTTCCCCTTCAATTCCGATGGGAAGGGACGATGAGATGGACGATTCTCACGCGGTCATCCGCAAAGCCTATGAAGATTTCGCCCACGGAGACTTCCCTGCGGTATTTGCCGCATTTGACACGGCCATCAAGTGGCACGTTCCCGGCCACAGCCCGCTATCGGGCGACTATACGGGCCATGACCAGGTCGCAGGCTTCTTCCAGCGGACGATGGCACTGTCCGACGGCGCATTCGGCATCGAGTTGCAGAATATCCTCAGCGAGCAGGATCTTGTCGTGGTGCTCGCCACAGTCAGAGCGCAGCGGAACGGGATCTCCGCGTCGTTTGAGGAGGTCCATGTCTGGCGGCTGCATGAGGGAAAGGCGGTGGAGTTTCGCGAGTACCAAGGCGATGAGCAACGCGAGGATCGGTTCTGGTCCTAAATTGGGGTTGCGACACAAGCTTCATAGTCGCAGTGCAACAATCCAGCTCCGGGTTGTCTTCGCCAAGCCGCGAGGAGGCGCATCGACCCGGCTCGGCTCCCGCAGCCTTGATCGACAGCGGAATAGTGGCCTATCCCGAGGCGTTCCAGCCCTGACGAACCGGCTGTCCCACTGTGGCGGCCTCGTTTCGTGCTTCTACGGAAAGAGGAGCGAGAGGTGAGTGAGCAAAGCATCTATTTGCTCGGACGCGGCGAAGCCGAAGAAGAGCGGCTTAAGCGCCAGATTGCCAATTTCGCGCCGGATTCCGATGCCCAGCTTGACAGGATCGGAATCAAGCAAGGCGAGCGCGTAGTCGATCTAGGTTGCGGCCCGGGGGGTGTCCTGCACCTGTTGGCTAAACGCGTCGGCAGCGCTGGCTCGGTGCTTGGCATTGAACGCAGTCCCCATTTTGTTGATCTTGCGCGCCGCTTCGTCGCGGTGAACTCCCTGTCACAGGTCGAGGTCCGCGAAGGAAATGCGTACGATACGAGATTGGCGCGAAGATCGTTTGACGGTGCGCACATGCGGCTCGTCCTCGTGAATGTACCGCAGCCTGAGAGAATTGTAGGTGAGATGGTTTCTCTGGTGCGCCCGGGCGGCTGGGTAGCGAGTTTCGAGGCTGACTTCATGGGCACTAGCTACGATCCGCCGCTACCCGCCTTGACCCGTCTGTTGGATGCATACAAGGCATATTCAGCAGCGCAAGGCGTTGATCTCTTCGTGGGCCGACGTACGCACAGGCTGTTTCGTGATGCTGGTGTTGTCGACATCCACGTCGACGCTGTCCTCCATATCTACCCACCCGGTCACGAGCGACGGCCGATCTTTCGAGACTTCATCAATAATGTTCGAGACAGGCTTGTGAGCGAGGGCTTCATCGGACGTGCTGAACTCGACAGTGACGTGACAGCCCTCGAAAACCACCTCGCCAATCCTGAAGTGCTTGTGACATCGAACGCGTTTTTCCGACTTACCGGCCGCCGGCCTCTGTCACAGGCAGACCGAACCTGAGCGTAGCTCAGATTTTCACGTTCAGTCGATTGGAGACAACGTGTCTACCGAGACGCTTAGGCTCACAATGGACAAGCTGAGATGTCACAACCGCGACGGCGCCCGCCCCATTATGGAAATGCAATCTCAATCTTTACGAGCTGGCCGCTGCCGCCGACATCCGCCTCTCGCACCAGTCGGAGCTTCGAATTGCTGCTGAGAACATGGATGAAATACCTGCCGGGCGGCACGCGCTCCTCTGTCGGCGTCGTTGGCCGGTTGAAGATCATATAAGGTGCCGGGGTATCAGGCAGACCACTCATATAGAAGTGAATGAGAAGGTTGTTGACAGGCCCTCCCCTGCGGACCGTATTCACTTCGACAGGGACGTCAATCTCGCCGCTTGAATAGGCCTTCAGCGCCTCGACCTTCTTGCCAACATCACCATAGGCGGCGCGTACATAGTGGAGCGCTTTTCCCCAATCGACTTCGATGTGGGCCTTTTCCAACAACATCGCATCATAGGCAAGCATCTCTCCATAGAAACTCGATACCCTTTCGGCCTTGGTGACAACCATCGCCAGGGTCATCGCGTCATCAGCAAGCTGAGAGACCCAGGAGGACTCGGGCCGACCACGGAATTTCGACGCCACTGCTTGTGCTGCGGAAAGCAATCGGGTGGCAATCGCGCTAACCATCCCGGCATCCAGAATGACCCGCTTCACAGGCTCTTGCGAGGAAGCTGGGGTTCCCACAAGTGCATTCAGCGTCGCAAGCACAAGAAGGGATCGCCGATTGAGCCTTCCGTACATCATATTTCCCCTGAAATGGGCCCCACGCTACCGATTGGTTGACGTCTGGCGGCGAAGCCGCCGAAGGACGTCAAGACCGGCTGAGCGAGACTGAATGAAATTTCTCTGACGGGAGCGCTGCGTGCAGGTCGATTTCGTTGCGACCGCTTCCGCCGACCGCATCCATCGAGGAGCGGCGTGACAATTGCCAACTCTAGTATGTGCGCCGCCCGAGGCACGAATGTCTCCCTACCCCGGCAGGATACTATCAGCCAGTCACGCAACATCAAGACCGTCTACTTCGGAAGCATCCAAAGTGGAGGCCAGTTTGAGGACTCGGGAGGGCTATCGGGGGGCGATAACGTGTTGATTGTACTGTTGAGCGGGTGGTCAGATTTCCCTTTTTCGTCGCCATTCTTATCGTAATATACTGATTATAATGGATTTTCTTCGTATGAACCGAGATGATCCAGGCCTCACGGGAAGATTTCTTCCTCTTCGCGGATATTTCGGCCGTCAGCCCTTGCGTGCCTGGAAGAGCATACTGATTGAGAATACGCAAAAACTACCCGTCCAAAGAGGACGAATTGACGATCGGACCATGCGTTTCTCTCTTGCAACGTGGAGTAATATCTCGCCTGCTGTGTGTAAATCACAACAGCTGCGATATTGCTGAATTTCCGCCTAACGCCGTCTGGAGTGTTCCGGCGGAAAAGAGATCGAGGCCAGCGATACATGAGTTCGGCCCCCCTGTGTGACCAGCACCTGCAATACCTGTCGGCAACAGATCTCCGATACCGTTTTTCCCTCATGACTATGAAGCGGGAAGGCCCTGATCCGGGCTGGCGCCGTCAGCTTTCCCGCCCGTAGCGCCAGACGAAAGCCGGCGGGACATTGGCCATGATCGTCCTGGCGCGACGCGCCGTGAGGCCGGCCGCCCGGACCTCGGCCTCGGCCAGCGGCGGCTCCCGGAAATAGCTGAACTGCACGAGCTTGCCGCCATCTGCCAGCGAGGCCGCCATGGCGCGCGTGATGCCGGTGCGGATCGCTTCCGGCATGCTCCGGAGCGGCAATCCCGACAGGATACAGGGCACCTTCTCATGCCCGTGTTCCTTGAGGAGCCGCGGCAGCTCCTGGGCATCGCCGTGCAGCACCGTGACGCCCGGAAAATTCTGGCGCAGATGGCGCACGAATTCCTTGTCGAACTCGACCAGGATGAGGCGAGACGGCGAGACGCCGGCTGCCAGCAAAGCGCGCGTGAAGGGCCCGGTGCCGGGCCCGATCTCGACCACGATATCCTCAGGCCCGGGGGCCAATGTGGTCACCATCGCCTTGGCCAGGCTGGGGCCGCTGGGCACCACCGCGCCAACACCGAGCGGGCGGCGCAGGTAGCGCCGCCAGAACAACAGGTCGGATCTCTTCATCAGGTGAGTCGCTGGAACCTTAACAAAGTGAAGAAGCCGAACGGCTTCAAGGGCCGGCGTTCCTCGAGCTTGAGCTGGCCGCTGACCATCAGCGTCTCGACCGGAAAATCCGGCCGCCAGCCGAGAATGTCGGAGAATCGCGCGAGGCGCTTTTCGACCACCGCGCGCAGGCCCTTGTCGATGCTGAAATGATTGACGATGAGAATGTGGCCGCCGGGCTTGGTGACGCGGATAAGCTCGTTCATCACCTGCACCGGATCGGGCACCACCGTCATCACGAACATGGCGGCAGTCACGTCGAAACTCTTGTCGGGGAATTCCAGCGCCGTCGCATCCATCTCGAGCAGCCCCTCGACATGGCGCAGGCGCTTGCGCTCAACGCGCTCGCGCGCCCGGGCCAGCATGTCGGGGGAGAGATCGATGCCGGTGACCTTGAGCGAATGCTTGTAATGGCTGAGCGACAGGCCGGTGCCGACGCCGACTTCCAGGACCTTGCCGTGATAGCGGTTGATGAGCGAGGTGGCCTGCTTGATGCCGGCTTCGACAACCTTGCCGAACGTAGCGTCATATACCGGCGCCCAGCGCCGATAGGCACGCATCACGTCGTGATTGTCGATTTCAGCGAGCGCGCGGGCATTGCCCTGCATTTCTCTCTCCTGCTCCCGTTTCCCGATTATGTGACAATGGACAAGGCTTCTGGCAAGCGCCGATTTCCCGCCGTTGGAAAACTACGGGATATAAAACCACCGCCCAGAACCCTCGCCCCGGGGCCCGGCTTCTCATAAAAAACGCAAGCTTGTCCTGGCGAGACCCCGTATTCGCCTGCGGCAATGGCGACAAGCACCCCCTCCTCGCTCCGGCGGATTTCCGCCTCGACCGGCGGCCGCGTCGAACGAATCTTAGCAAAAATCGCGTGTCCCTGCGAATCAATTGGCTGATCGCCCAGCCAGTTCACCTGGCCGAGCGCGATTTCGTGCCGCAACAGCGCCTCGCGCGGGCCGACAACAACGCGCCGCGTCTCCGGCTCTATCCGCACGACATAAAGCGGCTCCCCCTCGGCGACGCCGAGGCCGCGCCTTTGGCCGACGGTATAATTCACCGTGCCCTTGTGGCGCCCGATCATCCGGCCATCCTGATGCACGATGTCGCCGGGCTCGGCCGCATCGGGCCTGAGCTTGGCGATGAGGTCGCCATAGCGGCCCTCCGGCACGAAGCAGATATCCTGGCTGTCAGGCTTGTCCGCCACCGCGAGGCCGATCTCGGCGGCGATGCGCCGCGTCTCAGCCTTAGGCAACGCGCCCAGCGGAAAGCGCAGATAGTCGATCTGCGCCTGGGTCGTTGCGAACAGGAAATAGCTCTGGTCGCGGGCGATATCGGCGGGGGTAAAGAGATCGCGCCGGCCCGAGCCGTCGGCGCGCGGCCGGCTCTCTATATAATGGCCAGTGACCAGGGCCGCCGCATCGAGCTCCTGGGCCCTTCCAAGGAGGTCGGCAAACTTGACCGTCTGGTTGCAGCGGATGCAGGGCACCGGGGTGAAGCCCGCGACATAGCTGTCGACAAAATCGTCGATCACCGCCTCGCGGAAACGGCTTTCGAAATCGAGCACATAATGCGGAATGCCGAGCTGGTTCGCCACCCGGCGCGCATCATGGATATCCTGGCCGGCGCAGCAGGCGCCCTTCCGCTTGACCGCTTCGCCATGGTCATAGAGCTGGAGCGTGATGCCTACGACATCATAGCCCGCCCGCTTCAGCAAAGCTGCCGCAACGGAAGAATCGACGCCGCCCGACATGGCGCACACGATCCGGATCGAGCCGGGATCGCCCGCAAGGCCGATGGTCTGGCGCACATGCTCGCTCAGGGTGTCGGTTGGGGTCATGGGCGGATAGATGGCGGCTCGTACCCGGCTTGTAAACGCCAAACTGACATGGCTGTCCTGATTTGGAGCATTCCACGCCTCA
This sequence comes from Nordella sp. HKS 07, assembly GCF_011046735.1. Lineage (NCBI taxonomy): Bacteria > Pseudomonadati > Pseudomonadota > Alphaproteobacteria > Hyphomicrobiales > Nordella > Nordella sp. HKS 07. The sequence continues at coordinate 477,097 of NZ_CP049258.1, forward strand.
GATTTGCAAATTGTTCGGAACTGCTTAGCCCAATTTTAAGTGAACTCCCCTAGGCTCGGCCTCTGTAGTGAGTTTTGAGTACCCCAGTCGAGTAAGGTGATGAACGGTCAGTTGCGTCCCCGCGTTAATTACGTCATTGGGCCCGATGGCAGTCCGCTGACAATTGCGGATCTACCGCCCCCCGGAAACCAGCGCTGGGTCATCCGCCGAAAGGCGGAGGTCGTGGCGGCTGTCCGGGGCGGGCTATTGAGCCTAGAGGAAGCCTGCGATCGCTATACGCTGACCGTCGAGGAATATTTGAGCTGGCAGCGCTCGATCGACAAGCATGGGCTCGCCGGCCTGCGCACCACGCGCATCCAGCAGTACCGCCAGTAACGCATCCTTCCGGGAATGAATGAGCCTGCATCAGCAGGCTTTATTCGTTGCGTGACCGACGCTTGCCGATTTCGAGCAAGAGACCGGCGAGGCCGCCTCTGGCCTCGGCCGAGCCCAGATGGTCGACATAATCGCGCGATTCGACGATCTCGCCGTCGCGCACCCGCATGACGAATATGCACGGATAGGAAAACGTCTTGCCGGTTTCCAGATTGGTGACGGCATAGGCGAATTCCGCGACGATGACTTCCGGATCGGTCGTCTCGATCACGTTGATGTTGCTTGGCCGCGCGGTCAGCGCGCTACGGGCCGGACGCCGGGAGAAATGCTCGGCAAGCTCGGCCCGGCTCGTCAGCCTTTTGCCGTGCAACGGGTCGAAGGGATGCGAGATGTCGGCCTTCTCCGCATAGAGCTCGACGACATCGTCGAAACGGCCGTCGCAAATGCCGTTGACCAGAGCCAGGAAGACGTCGCGGGGCTTGCGGGGAGTGCTCATTTCCGCCACATCTTACTGCTTGATCCGGAAATGTGGAGACCGGCGAAACAGAAGCCGGCATTTTTTCGAAAGGAGGCCCGTGATGATTGTCCTCATGTCTCGTCTGGCTGGAGCCATTCGGAAAGCGATCTGACCACCGCGCATCGGCACGGCCGATGTCGCTTCTTCCATGCGCCCCAGCCCCAAACCGGAGCCCGCTTTGGCGGGAGCCGATCCTATATCCGCGCCTCTCCTGAGGCGCCGAAGCTGGTGCAGAAATGAAATCCCAGAATCTCGATCTCGCCGATCTCGGCTGGAGCGGCTTTTTCGCCGCGCAACTTGAATCCGATACGTCCCTGAGTCCCGTCCGTGTGATGTCGGTCCACCGCGACCGCCTCGAAGTGACGGGCGCCCAACTCGATACGACCATCGCGCCATTCATCGCCGATGAAAGCGACGAGGAAGCGCAGGCCACCGTCGGCGACTGGCTGCTTCTCGAGCCCGAGCGGCAGCGCGCCCATCGCCTGCTTGACCGCCGCAGCCTGTTCAAGCGTCGCGCCGCCGGCACGGCGCGCAAGCTGCAGCTCATCGCCGCCAATGTCGACGCGCTGTTCATCGTGTCCTCCTGCAACCAGGACTTCAACAAGGGCCGCCTCGAGCGCTATCTCGTGCTCGCCGCAGAGGCGCAGGTCATGCCGGTCGTCGTCCTCACCAAGGCCGACCTCAGCGAGGCCCCCCGAAGACTACGTGCATGAGGCGGCGAAGCTCCTGCCCGGCCTGCTCGTCGAGACGGTCGATGGGCGCGATGCCGAAAGCACCGCCTGTCTATTGCCCTGGTGCAAGAGAGGCCAGACGGTCGCCTTCATCGGCTCGTCCGGCGTCGGCAAGTCGACACTGATCAACACGTTGACCGGCGAAGGCCGCATCGAGACGCAAGCCATCCGCAGTGATGACGACAAGGGCCGCCACACCACGACCGGCCGCGCTCTGCATCGGCTGGCGATGGGCGGCTGGCTCATGGACACGCCGGGCATGCGCGAATTGCAGCTGACCGACGCCGCCTCGGGCCTCGATAGCGTCTTTGCCGATGTCACGGCGCTGGCGCGATCCTGTCGCTTCAGCGACTGCCGGCATGAGAGCGAGCCGGGCTGCGCCGTCACCGCCGCTCTCGCCGAAGGGCGATCGATCCTGACCGCCTCTGGCGCTGGCGCAAGCTCGCCGCCGAGGAAGCCCATAACAATGAAAGCCTCGCCGAGCGACGCGCCCGCAGCCGGGCTTTCGGAAGGATTTCGAAAGACGTCATCAAGGCGAAGCGCGAGCAGCGGGAGTTTTGAGAGCTCTGTTCGCCCCACACCGTCATCCCGGCTTGCGACGCTATCACGTGCACACATCTCGTGAGGGATGCGCCCTTCCCCTCGCCCCGCTTTGGCGCAGGGATGTCCGGGGAAAATTTGGGAGATGTCGAAGAGAACCACATGAAGATTGGGATTGAAGAAGCGTTCTCCATGATGAGACTCGGAACTCACCATCATTCGCCTTCTCCCGCTTGCGGGAGAAGGTGCCCGATAGGGCGGATGAGGGTGTTGGTTCAGCTCACGAGAGCTCCTCAAGAAAATGAGATGACGAAGCTTCGACACTTTCGCATGCTTGCGGCTCCAAAGAAGCTGAGAGAACACCCTCATCCGGCCTTCGGCCACCTTCTCCCGCAGGCGGGAGAAGGGGAAACCAGGTCAGGCCCTGCACGGGACGACTCAATTTCCCTGGACAGCGACGCGCCTTAACGGAGAGGGTAATGCGGCAGGCCGGTCATCAGATGTGTGAATCCGATAGCGGCGAAAGCCGGGATCCACAAAAGCCCCTCCGCCCGAGCAGTGAAGCTCGCGTTGCACGAATTCAATGGACCCCGACGTTCAGCGGGGTGACGGCTTGGGGTTCTCGGGTGACGGCAAAGGGTTGGATCTTGGCTTGACCCTGGCCTTGGCCCTATCCTCGGGCCGTATGAAGGTCCTCATCCTCTTCGCCCATCCGCGTCCCTCCCGCTCGCTCGTCCAGCGCATGCTCTATGACGCGGTGCGCGAGCTCTCCGGCATCACCGTGCACGATCTCTATGCCGCCTACCCCGATTTCGAGATCGATGTGGAGCGCGAGCAGGAGCGCCTGCTGGCGCACGACGTCATCGTCCTGCAGCATCCCTTCTACTGGTACTCCTCGCCGGCGATCATCAAGGAATGGCTCGACCGCGTTCTCGAGATCGGCTGGGCCTATGGCCCGGGCGGCAACCGGCTGCACCGCAAATTCCTGATGAATGCGATCTCGACCGGCGGCGATGCGGCTGCCTATCACCATGGTGGCCGCAACCGCTTCGAGATCGCCGACCTGCTGAGTCCGTTCAACCAGTCGGCTCACCTTTGCGGCATGGGTTATCTCGAGCCATTCGCCGTTTTCGCCGGCCACTGGATGACGAGCGAGGATCTCGCCTTGCGGATAAGCGATTATCAGGGTCTCATCGAGGGCCTGCGCGACGGCCATATCGACCCGCTGACGCGCCTTGCCAAGGGCTATACCTTGCCGCTTGCCTTCGAGGGGCATCGGTCCCAGAAGAAGCGCCATGCAACTTAGCCTGGACAGCTTCCTCCTCGGTGCCTTCATCTATCTGAGCGCGGCCGTCATCTCGGTGCCGATCGCCACGCGGCTGGGCCTTGGCTCAGTGCTCGGCTACCTCATGGCCGGCATGCTGATCGGTCCGTCGGTCCTGGGCCTCGTCGGCAGCGAGGGTCAGGATGTCATGCATTTCGCCGAATTCGGCGTCATCGTGATGCTGTTCCTGGTCGGCCTCGAGCTGCAGCCCTCGAAACTGTGGACATTGCGCCGGCCGATCCTCGGCCTCGGCGGCCTGCAGGTGGTGGGTACCGCGGCCAGCATCGCCGTCGCCTTGATCCTCTATGGCATCGCCTGGAAAACCTCGCTGACCATCGGCCTCATTCTGGCGATGTCCTCGACGGCGATCGTGCTGCAGAGCCTCGCCGAGCGCGGCCAGCTCAAGACCTCCGGTGGCCAGGCGGTCTTCTCCGTGCTCCTGTTCCAGGACATCGCGGTCATCCCGATCCTGGCGCTCCTGCCGCTGCTCGCGGCGAGCGGCGGCGCGGCATCGGCGCATGGCGAAGACGCCTTCGTCGCGGGCCTGCCCGCCTGGCAGCAGACGCTCATCGTCTTCGCGGCGGTGGGCCTCATCGTGCTCGCCGGGCGCCACCTGATGCGCCCCCTCTTCAGCCTCATCGCCAAGACCGGTCTGCGCGAGATATTCGTCGCACTCGCTTTGGCCCTCGTCGTCGGTATCACGCTGCTCATGGAAACCGTGGGGCTGTCGCCGGCGCTCGGCACCTTCCTTGCCGGCGTGCTGCTCGCCGAAAGCGAATACCGCCATGAGCTCGAAATGGACCTCGAGCCCTTCAAGGGCATATTGCTGGCGGTGTTCTTCATCGCCGTCGGCGCCGGCATCGACTTCAAGCTGATCGCATCGGAACCCGTCACCATCTTTGGCGGCGTCATCGCTTTCGTCGCCCTCAAGTTCCTTGTGCTCTATGCCATCGCCCGTCTTGCCCGCATGAAGCGGCCGCGCGCCTCGCTGTTCTCGTTCTCGCTGGCGCAAGGCGGTGAATTCGCCTTCGTGCTGATCTCCTTCGCGGCTGGCCTCGGACTCCTGGCGGTGACCCAGTCCAGCATGCTGATCGCCGTCGTGGCGCTCTCCATGGCGGTCGCTCCCTTGCTGATGATGTTCGACGCCAGGATCGTGCAGCCGCGCTTCGCGCGCCATGTCGTCGCGCGCGAGGCCGATCGCATCGATCCCTCAGGCTCGTCGGCGATCATCCTGGGGCATGGGCGTTTCGGCATGACGATCGGCCGCGTGCTCGCCGCCAATGGTTCGCGCGCCACGGTGCTCGATCACGATGCCGAGCAGATCGACGCCTTGCGCCGCTTCGGCTTCAAGGTCTTCTATGGCGACGCCTCGCGCGAGGACCTGCTCGAAGCCGCCGGCGCCAAGGACGCCAAAATACTCATCGTCGCCATCGACGACCGCGACAAGACGGTTCAAATCGTCGAGACGGCGAAGCGCCACTTCCCCCATCTCGAGATCTTCGCGCGCGCCTTCGACCGCACCCACGCCTACGAGCTGATCAATGCCGGTGTCCAGCATGTCTACCGCGAGGTCTACGAATCCTCCCTCGTTTTGGCCGGCGATGCCATGGTGGCGCTCGGGGCGCACCCTTACGAAGCCAGCCGCGCCCTGCGCGTCTTCCGCAAGCACGACGAGGAACTGGTCCGCCGCACCGCCCGGCATGCCGGCGATCTCGACACGATCATCGATATTTCGCGCGCCGCGCAAGCCGAGATCGAGCGGGTCCTGTCGGGCGACCAAAGCCCGCAACCGGAACTCATGCCCGACCGTTCCTGGGACACCCAGCCCGACGCCGCGCGCGATCCGCGCAGCATGAGCGAGAATGAGGAGAAAGCCGCATCGTGACGCAAGAATTCAAGATAGACCCGCGCAACAGCGACATACTGATATCGGTCAATGGCGAGCTTCTTGCGCGCGACAAGGCCGTGGTTTCGGTCTTCGATTCGGGCTTCGTGCTCGGCGACGGCGTATGGGAGGGGCTGCGCCTGCATGACGGCGGCATCGCCTTCCTGCGCGAGCACATCGAGAGACTCTACGAAGGCGCCAAGGCGATCTTCATGGATATCGGCGTGACGCCCGACGAGCTGGTGGCGCGCCTCTTCGCCTGTCTCGACGCCAACAAGATGACCGACGGCGTTCATATCCGCCTCATGGTCACACGCGGGATCAAGGCCACGCCCTATCAGGATCCGCGCGCCACGATATCGCCGGCCACCATCGTCATCATTCCGGAATGGAAGGTACCCAAACCGGAGGTCGTGGCCAAAGGCCTCAAGCTCCACACCGTCAATGTGCGCCGTGGCGCTCCCGACGTGCAGGACCAGAAGCTGAATTCGCACTCCAAGCTCAATTGCATCACGGCTTGCGTACAGGCGATGAATGCCGGCGCCGACGAAGCACTGATGCTCGATCCCCTAGGATTCGTCGCCACCTGCAACTCGACTCATTTCTTCATCGTCAGACGCGGGGAGGTCTGGACGTCGAACGGGCAGTATTGCATTCCGGGCATCACCCGCGCAGCCGTCATCCGCGTGTGCAGGGAGAACGGCATTCCGGTCTTCGAGAAGCAGTTCTCGCTCTATGACGTCTATGGCGCGGATGAGGCTTTCGTCACCGGCACCTTCGCCGGCCTCGTGCCGGTGCGCGAGATCGATGGACGCCCGGTGGCGCATCCGCTCGAGCCCAAGGGAGACTGGCCAGGCATCGGCCCGATGACGGCGAAGCTGACCGGGCTCTATCAGGCACTGGCGCGGCGCGAAGCGAAGCGCACGCTGTGACCAGGCCCGTCAGCATCGCCATGTGGTCGGGGCCGCGCAACATCTCGACCGCCATGATGTATTCCTTCGGCAACCGGCCCGACTGCGTCGCCTGGGACGAGCCCTTCTACGCCTTCTCGCTGAAAGTCCACGGCAATGACCATCCGATGCGCGACGAGATCATCGCCCATCATGAAAGCGACTGGGACAAGCTCGTCACCGCCTGCCTCGCCCCGCCGCCCGCCGGCAAGAAAGTCTTTTATCAGAAGCATATGACGCATCACATGCTGAAGGGCTTCGACCGCAGCTGGCTGCTCGAACTCACCAATGCCTTTCTGATCCGCAGGCCCGAGCGCGTGCTGGCGAGCTACACGCGCAAATGGGCGGACGTCTCCTTGCGTGACATCGGCTTCGTCGAACAGGCGGAGATCTTCGACCTCGTTGCGGATCATCTGGGCCGCGCCCCCGCCGTCATCGATGCCGATGATGTGCTGGCCGATCCGCGCCGCACGCTCGGCAAACTCTGCGAGGCGTGCGGCATCGCTTTCGACGATCACATGCTGAGCTGGCCCCCAGGACCCAAAAGCTTCGACGGGGTATGGGCGCCGCATTGGTACAACGCGGTCTGGGCCTCGACCGGCTTCGGCAAGCCTGAGATGCGCGCCACTGAATTGAGCCCGCCTTTGGGTGAGATCGCCGAAGCGGCACGGCCTTATTACCAGCGGTTATGGCAGTACAAGCTTTAGCGACTTGCCCACCAACTCTCCCTCCGCCGCCGAAGGCGGGAGGGTGGCGCGCGGAACGCGCGACGGGTGGGGTCTCTCCGCAAGGGAGATCTATCAGCCAAGGAACTTGCCAGCTGTTCACGCCCATTGATGAACATTAGTTGGCGGAGGGACCGCACCCGTCCGCCCCATGGGCGGCCACCCTCCCCGCGCTTCGCGCGGCGGAGGGAGATTGAGTTGACTTAGCGCCCTGCCAGCTTCCTGAGCGTGTCCTCGGGAAAATTGAAATAGACAGCCGGGCGCACCAGGCCACCCAGCTCCTCATAGAGCTTCCGCGCGCCCGGATTGTCGGTACCGGCGGCGAGATCGATGCGACCGATTCCGTGACCAAGCGCGAATTCGGCGATGAAACGCATCATCGCCCGACCCAATCCCCGGCTGCGCAATTCGGCGCGTACGAACAGGTCTTTGATGAAGATCAGCCCTTTGAGATCGCGTCCGGGCCGCAGCACCGCGAAACAGGCGAGCCCGGCGGGCTCGTCATCCGCGAAGCAGAGAACGAAACGCGTGCCTTCCTGCGTCCTGATCGTCGCCTCGGCAATGGCCGCATATGCCGCCATTGCAGGCAAAGCCTCGCTTGGCCGGTAATGCTCATCCATCAAACGCAGAAGTCCGGCGAGCGGCGCTATGTCGGCAAGGGTGGCGAAGCGGACGATGGCGGCCTCAGCTCATCGCCTGGCGCGCCGCGAAACCGGTCGGTGCGCCACGCGTGGTGGGACGGTGGTCCAGTTCCTTCTCGGCCAGGAGCTCGAGCTTGCGCAGCTCCGATTCCTCTTCCTGAAGCAGGCCCTGCGCGTTCGCCTGCTGGTCCTTCAGGTCGCCGACGGTCTTGAGGATGTTGTCGCGCCGTCCGCGCGTCGATTTGGCCGCCATGGAATAATTGAAATGAGCCGGGTCGTTGACGCCGGTGCGCTGTTCCTCGATCTTCATCTGCGCGTCGAGATCGTCGTATTTGCGCATCAGATCCGCGATCATCGCCTCGATGTCGGCGACCTGCCGGCGTTTTTCTTCTGTGCGGAAACGGTGCAGCCTGAGAAGCGTCTCACGGGACGAACGCATATAACCCTCTTAAACACAACACACGGGTGCCCGACGGCGCGAGATAACGTCCCGGCCCTCCCTAGGCATCGGAATACGAATCACCTAATTTGGAGATTCGACCCTCCGGAGCACATCTTGGGCTCGTAACCTTAAGACCGGGTAAAGCCGGGCATCAGGCGGCGGGGGTCCAGTGATCTTGAGTCAGGTTTATTAGGTTTTGTTAACCTTTCCGGGCGTATGTTAACGATCAACGTTAACTGACCGTTTCGCGGCGGGGTTCTTGGGGCTCGCAGCCGGAGGCGTCGCAGTCCGGGGCGGATGAAGGGGATACGCATGAGAGTTCTGCTGATCGAGGACGATACAGCGACGGCGCAGAGCATCGAGCTGATGCTCAAGTCGGAGGGTTTCAACGTCTACACGACGGATCTCGGCGAAGAGGGTGTCGATCTCGGCAAGCTCTATGATTATGACATTATTCTTCTCGACCTGAATCTGCCGGATATGTCGGGCTACGAGGTGCTGAAGACGCTTCGCGTCAGCAAGGTCAACACGCCGATCCTGATTCTCTCCGGCCTCGCCGGCATCGAGGACAAGGTGCGCGGTCTCGGCTTCGGCGCCGACGACTATATGACGAAGCCTTTCCACAAGGACGAACTCGTCGCCCGCATCCACGCCGTGGTGCGCCGCTCCAAGGGCCATGCCCAGTCGGTCATCACCACCGGCGACCTGCTCGTCAATCTCGACACCAAGACCGTCGAAGTCGGCGGCCAGCGCGTGCATCTGACCGGCAAGGAATATCAGATGCTGGAACTGCTCTCGCTGCGCAAGGGCACCACCCTCACCAAGGAGATGTTCCTCAATCATCTCTATGGCGGCATGGACGAGCCCGAGCTCAAGATCATCGACGTCTTCATTTGCAAGTTGCGCAAGAAGCTCGCGACTGCGGCGGGCGGCAAGAATTTCATCGAGACGGTGTGGGGACGCGGCTATGTGCTGCGTGAAGGCGCGCCTCAGGATGACGAGATCCGCGAAAGCGCCTGATCCGTTTAGACGTGCAGAAGGGGTAAGACAGATCCCGGTGCCGCGAGGCGCCGGGATTTTTCATTGGAGAGTCCGAGAATTGCGGAGCGGTCTTCGGATGCCCCGGCGCTCTGCCTCGTTCTCTCGCGCCGACTACCCCGCTTGTGCCAGGGGAGCGGCATCTTCGGCCGCGGCGATGGCGCGGACCACCACATCGGCGCCGTCGAGGGCGAAGCTGAGCGGCAGGCCCGCCGCTTCGGCGAGGCGCTTGGTATAATAAGGCTGGATCAGGCGTGCATCGATCTCCTCGAGCTCTACCGCACCCTTCAGGACCTGATCGGTCTTCTCGAAGATCTTGGCGCCCTCGCCCGTGGCCCTGACCGCGAAGCCGCCTTCAACCGCCTCCGCCTTGACCACGCCGCCGCGCGGGATGCAGCCCATGGCGATCATCATCATGTTGAGCAGGAGCTTGACTTGCTGCTTGGGCCGGTTCTCACGCGGCACCTGCCAGTCGAGCTTGATCTTTTCTTCGCCGACAAAGGCCTTGGCCACGTCACCCGCTTCGCCCATGTCGATGATGGCGCCGGCCGAGCCGGCGGCCCCGAAAGCGATACGGCAGAATTTCAGCTTGGCCGAGGCCTGCTTCGCCGATTTGCGCACCAGATCCATCGCCATCGCGCGCATAACCTCGTCATCCTCGACCTCGAGCAGCTCAAGCCCGTTGGTGATGGCTCCCACCGGCGAGATGACGTCATGGCAGACGCGGCTGCACAGAAGGGCGGCAAGGTCGAGATCGCTCAGGTGGCTGGGCTGCATCGGCGGGGACTATCCTGGAGAAAGGTGATTCGTGCTCCCGTTTTACCAGATCACACCGAACAATTCCGCATTGACCGAGATGTGCGCTTCAGGGCATAGCGGCCTCATGATGACGACCGCAACCTGCCCCTCGCCCCGCCTCCTGGCGCTCGCCGACCTCGCGATGGCGGCCGGCCGGGAAATCATGGTCATCTACGCCAAACCCGTCGTCGCCCGCGAAAAGGCCGATTTGACGCCGGTGACCGAGGCCGACGAGGCGGCGGAGACGATCATTCTCGCCGGGCTCAAGGCTCAGGATGGCGGAACACCGGTCATTTCCGAGGAGGCCGCGGCGGCGGGCTTCATACCCAAGACCGGGCAGCGCTTCTATCTCGTCGACCCGCTCGACGGCACCAAGGAGTTCCTGAGCCGCAATGGCGAATTCACCGTCAACATCGCGCTGATCGACAGCGGCCGGCCCATCGCCGGCATCGTCTACGCCCCGGCCATCGGCCGCATCTTCTGTGGCGAGGCCGGCCAGGGCGCCTTCGAGGCAAGACTGGAGGCCGACCAGGACCTCGCGGCCTGCGACTGGCGGGCGCTCAAGACACGCCGGGCCGCAGTGGACGGCCCCGTCGTCGTTGCCAGCCGCTCGCATCGCGACGAGCGCACCGAGGCCTATCTCAAGGGCCTGAAAGTCAAGAAGATCGTCTCGGCCGGCTCCTCGCTCAAATTCTGCCTCCTGGCGGCGGGCGAGGCGGATCTCTATCCGCGCTTCGGCCGCACCATGGAATGGGACACCGCGGCGGGACACGCCGTCCTTGCCGCCGCCGGCGGCCATGTCGAGATCGAGACGGGCGAGCCCCTCCTCTACGGCAAGGCCGAACGCGGCTATGACAATCCCGCCTTCATCGCCAAGGGCGGCTGAGGTCACCGCGCAACTAAAAGATGTAGCGCACTCGAAAGCCATCGCGCTTTAGCGGCCTGTTAACCAAAAGAACGCCACTTTATTTGGCTGAAATCCTCGACTCAAAGCCGCCATAAGCGGGTCTTAGAGTAAGGTTTCATAGCAGGTGGGATTCAAGCAGTTCGGACAGCATGGCGCGCTCGCGGATATGCCTGTTTTGGATGTGCTGAAGGAGTTGTGACATGAGCAGGATTATCGACCGCCGCCAGGTATTGACGCTTCTGGGGATGGGCCTCGTCGTCGGTGTCACGGGCCTCATCGGTGCTGAAGCGGCGACGAAGCCTAAGCAGACCTATTCATCCGGCGAGATCGTCGATGCCGGACAGAAATTCTTCGGAAAGACCACGCGCGGCGTCGCCGAAGCGGTCGAATATGTGTTCTCGAGCCAAGGTGAACCCAGCGCCTATATCGTCGGCGAGGAGGGCGCAGGCGCCTTTGTCGGCGGCCTGCGCTATGGCGAGGGTGTGATCTATTACAAGAACGGCACGCGCCAGAAGGTCTATTGGCAGGGTCCCTCGGTCGGCTTCGATTTCGGCGGCAACGGATCGCGCACGCTGGTGCTGGTCTATAATTCCTCGGGTCCGCGCGACATCTATGACGAGCGCTTCGGTGGCGTGGAAGGATCGGCCTATCTGGTCGGCGGCCTCGGTGTGAATTTCCAGAAGAACAAGGATATTATTCTGGCGCCCATTCGCACCGGTGTCGGGGCGAGGCTCGGCGCCAATGTCGGCTATCTCAAATATACGAGTAAGCCCACATGGAACCCGTTCTGATCCCGTCGGCGCGAATTAGCCGTCGCACCGCCGCTTTCGCCACGCTATGGTAGGGCGTGACGGTCCTGTATGATTGCGGGACCGATGACGGTGCTGTGTAGAGGATTTCATGTCTCAGCTTGAGACGCTCTTGTGGTTCGGCCTGGGTTTCGCGGTGGCGAGCCTGATTGCCCTTTTCATGGGCCGCGCCGCCTGGCGCTCGGGCGTCCGGGTCGGCGCCCGCCGCATGGCGCGCAAGGTGCCGGGCACCGTCTCCGAATTGCAGACCGAGCGCGACAGCATGCGCGCCGAGAACGCCATGCTGGCGCGCAAGCTCGAAGTGCGCTTGGGCGAATTGAAATCGAAGCTTGCCGAGCAGACCGCCGAAGTCTCGCGTCACCGCAACCGCATCGAGATACTCGCCGCCGATCTGAGCTTGCGCGAGAAGGTCGGTTCCAGCCATCTCGCCGAGATCACCAGCCTGCAACAGCATATCGCCGACCTCGAGGCGGATCTCGCCCAGCGTGCCGAAACCGCCCAGATGCTCGCCGCCAAGCTGCAGGCGAAGGACAACGAGCTCAACGAGCGCACCGATCATATTGCCGGGCTGAAGAGCAAGATCTGGAAGCTGCAGACGAAGAGCCAGCCGATCGAGGAAAGGCTCACCGAGGCCGGCGAGCAGAGCGACAAGCTTGCCGCCGAGATCCGTGCCATGGACCAGGCCTGGCCGGAGAAACTCACCGGGCTGGGCTTCAGCGAAAGCGAGACCGCCGGCGAGCCGGAAGCCCAGCCGGCGGCACGCCCGGTGAATGGCTCAGGCAAGACCGGCAAGCGCACCGAAAAGCCGGCCGCCCCCCATCAGACGCCGTCGCGCTTCCCCGGAAACGTGGTTTCCCTCGCACAGCGCATCAAGGCGCTGCAAAAGAACATCACGCGCTGACCGTGTTTTCGGTCTGTCGCGGATAAAGCGACAAATTGAATGAGTTCCGCCAGCCGGCTTTAACGCGGCTATGTGACGATAGGTTATGCCAGCCGTCGTCCAACACCAGAAGGATCTTTTGTCGGCATTCGACCCCGCCGCCCTCCTGACCAATATCATGGAGAGCGCCGCGATCGGCTTTATCCTCATGACCTTCGACGGCCATGTGCTCCGGGCCAACCGCGCCTTCACGGCGATGATCGGGTTCAGCGAGGCCGAGTTGATGGCGAGCGGCCTAGACGCACTGGTTCACCCCGACGATTATCCCGCCACGCGGAAGAGCTTTGAACGAATTCTTGCCGGCGAAACGCAGGGTTATCAGCTCGAGCGGCGTTATATCCGAAAGGACGGCAGCATCCTGCATGCATTGGGCGCCGTGTCGGTTCACCGCGCCAGCGTTGCGGGCGAGCCGGACATCGCCATCATCCAGCTCAGCGACATCACCGCGCAGAAACAGGCGGAGGCGCGAAACTCCGCTTTGCACGAGCGCCTGAAGCTTGCCGTGGAGGCGAGCGGCGCCGGTGTATGGGCTGTCGACTTCGCCGACAACGACTACCACTGGGACGCGCGGATGCACGAGCTCTATGGGCTCGCCGTTGGCACGTTCAGCGGCCGTCTTGCCGACTGGATGGCCATGATCCATGCCGCCGATGTCGCGAGAGTGAACGCCGATTGGCGCCGCGCAACGGAAAACTCCTGTCATTTCAGCGCCGAATACCGGATCGTCCGGCCGTGTGGGGAGGTCCGCCACATCAAGGCGCTGGCGCAGTTCGTCCGCGACGACCAGGGTGCGCTGCTGCGCGCCGTCGGCACTAACTCGGACGTCTCGAGCTACAAGCAGCTCAATGCCGAGATCATCGAGGAGAAGGAGCGTCTGAAGATCACGCTCGACTCGATCGGCGAGGCGGTGATCTGCACCGATGCGCTTGCCAATGTCACCTTCATGAACAGCGCCAGTGTCCTGCTGACCGGCGTTTCCGTCGCCGATGCGATTGGCGAGCCGTTGGTCGATGTTCTACGCATCATCGACGAGGCGACCGGCGATCCCGCTCCCAATCCGGTCGGCCAGTGTTTTGCCCATGCGGCCGCGCAATACCGCGCCAGCGGCATCTTCATGCTGAACCAGATGGGCGGCGTCTATGACATCCAGCTGTCGGCCTCGGCGGTGCGCCGCGCCGACGGCGAGATGATCGGTTGCGTCGTGATCTTCCAGGACGTGACGGTGCATCGCGCCGCGCAGCGAAAGATCACCCACAACGCCCAGCATGACGGGCTGACCGGCTTGCCCAACCGCGCCACATTCCAGTCGAAGCTGGCGCAGGCGATAGAAGAGACCGGCAACGGCTCCGGGCCTCATTCCTTGTGCTACATCGACCTCGACCGCTTCAAGACCGTGAATGACGGCGGCGGCCATGCCGCGGGCGATGCGCTGCTCAAGGAAATCTCCAAGATCATCGCCTTGAGCTGCAGCAAGAAGGACGTCCCCGCCCGCCTTGGCGGCGACGAGTTCGGGCTCATTTTGCGCAACGCCGACGCGGCGGAGGCGCGCGACACCGCAACACGCCTGGTTGAATCAATCAGCGCAATGGAATTCCGCTGGGAGTCCATGGTTTTCCGCGTCGGCGCCAGCATCGGCATCACCGAGATCACCAACGACACATCCGACAGCGCGGTCGTCCTGCATCGCGCCGATCTTGCCTGCTATTCGGCTAAGAGTCTCGGGCGCCGTTGCGTCCATGTCTACGGCGTCGATGACCGTGACGACGATCTGGAGTCGACCTGGGAGGATGGAAGAAATATCGCCTTTGGCGGCTAGCGCTGGCTGTGGCGCACTTCGGATTCGGGACACTAGACCAGGATGAGTTCCAACCCGCCGGTACGATTAGGAAAAAACGCTGACTGCCCGTCGGCCCGAACTTTTTCGATTGCGGCATGAAACCTTTCGGGGACCGCGGCGTTTACAGTGCAATGGCCTACCCGAGGCCAGGTCCCCTGCCCATTCCCCCTGGGCATCCCCTGTCGATGGCCCGCAGCGAATCCCTCCGCTGCGGGCCTTATTATTTAAAATTGAAATTCGTATTAACCACCATTATTAAGGCAGACCGAACATAGTGGTCTTATGGTTCCCACCTCCCCATTCGCTCCGCCTTCCGTTGCCGGCAACGACGACCAGCTTCTCCGAAGCCTCTTCGACAACACTCTGATTGGCATCGTCATTCTCTCGCTCGACGGCCACATCACTTATGCCAACGCAGCCTATGCCCGGTTGCTCGGCCGCAGCATCGACGAATTGCGCTTGCTGCGGCTGGACGATTTCATACCGCCCGCCGAGGTCAACGAAATCGAGCGGAATTTCAAAGAGATCGGGGAAGGCCGAAGCGACGGTTACAGCTTCGAGCGCCGCTACATCCACAAGGACGGCCACATCGTCCATGTCCAGGGCGCCACGTCCGTCCTGCGCGGCGAGGGCAGGCAGCCGCTCATCGTCTCACAGCTGGTCGACATCACGGCGCAGAAGGAGGCGGAGCGAAAGCTCGCCCTCAGCGAGCAGCGCTGGGCTTTCGCGCTGGAATGCGCCCATCAGGGTGTCTGGGACTACGACGTCGCCACCGACACGATCTATTTTTCGCCGACCTGGAAATCCATGCTCGGCTATGGCGAGGCGGAGATTCCCAACATGCGGCAGTCGTGGGAAAATCTCCTCCATCCCGACGACCGCGACCGGATGATCGACGTCATGCTCCGCAACACGGAAGGCGAGATCAACGAGATCGAATGCGAGTTCCGGATGCGGCACAAGGACGGCGGCTGGGTCTGGATCCTCAGCCGCGGCCGCACCGTCGCCTGGACGCCCGACCGCAAGGCGCGTCGCATCATTGGCACCCATACCGACATCACTTCGATCAAGAGTTACGAGAAGCAGATCTCGCGCTTGCATGAACGGCTCGACCTCGCCATCAGCGCCGGTCATATCGGCGTCTGGGACTATGATCTCGTGGGCGGGATTCCGCATTGGGACAGCCGCCTGCACGAAATCTATGGCACCGATAGCAGCATCGTCCGCACCCTCGATTCCTGGATTTCCATCCTGCATCCCGACGACCGTGCCCATGTTCTGAGCAACTGGGAGACGGCGCAGAGGAGCCAGAACCACTATGAGGACGAGTTCCGCATCATCCGTCCGGATGGCGAGACGCGCTATATTCACAGTATCGCCCGCATCTTCCGGGACGACACTGGCCGGGCCACCCGCGCCGTCGGCGCCAATTGGGACATCACCGACAAGAAGCGGATGACAGAAAGGGCATTCGAGGAGAAGGAGCGCCTCGGCATCACGCTCGCCTCGATCGCCGATGCGGTGATCTGCACCGATGCCGAGACCATGATCACCTTCATGAATCCCGTTGCCGAGAAGCTCACCGGCTGGTCATCGGCCGAGGTCGCGGGCGTGCCGCTCGCCGCCGTCTTCAACATCGTCGACGAGGCGACGGGTGACCGAGCCGCCGATCCGGTCGCCCAATGCCTGAAGACAAATGACTGCCATCAGCGTGACGGCGGCGTGTTCCTGGTCAACCGCGCCGGCGGCGTCAGCGACATTCAGATGTCGGCTGCCCCGGTGCGCAGCCCGACCAAGGGCTCGATCGGCGCGGTGCTGGTGTTCCGCGATGTGACCGAAGCCCATGCCCGCCAGAAGAAAATCGCCCATTCGGCCTTCCACGACGCGCTGACCGGTCTGCCGAACCGCTCGGCTTTCCTGGCGCGGCTGAATGACGCGATCGCGCAGTCGCGCCAGGAGCACCGTACCCATGCGCTCTGTTTCATCGACCTCGATTTTTTCAAGCAGGTCAATGACCGTGCCGGCCATGCCGCGGGCGACGCGCTCCTCAAGGAGACCGCCAAGATCATCGCGCTCAACTGCAGCAAGAAGGATGTGCCGGCGCGCCTCGGCGGCGACGAGTTCGCCCTCCTCATCCGTGACTGCGACGTGGCCGAGGCGCAGGCCACAGCCGAGCGGATCATCGCCGCGATATCGCGCATGGAATTCCGCTGGGAACTCGACCTCTTCCGCATCGGCGCCAGCATCGGCGCGACCATGATAAGCGACGCCTCGCCTGAACTCAGCGAGATCCTGCACCAAGCCGACAAAGCCTGTTATGCCGCCAAGGCGCGCGGCCGCAACCGCGTCTGCGTCTACGGTGACCTGGATCAGCGGAGGGCCGAACCGCTCCCCGACAAGGACGCGCACCCGCCCGGCTGGCTGCTTCACTGAGGCCCTTCGGCTGACGGGTTGCTTCAATCACCCGTGCCGGGCTTCTCCGCAGGCGGCGTTGCCGGCTGGCCGGGACGGTCATTGCGGCCGACGGATACAGGGTCGCTCGCGGGAAAGGTCTCGCGCAGAGCCTCGTCTAGCTTCTCTTCGATATTTTTCCGGGAATCTCGTACATGCGCCATGATGAAAACCGCCTGTACACTCAATATTGGCACGTGCAGCGCCAATAACAAGAAGGCGCGGTACACCGAAGTGCCCACGCCTCCCTGTTCAAAGTTGGCCCATTGGTTTCAGACCATCACGAGGATGATCCCTGCCACGGGCTCCACTTTGAAGCGACCTGACGGGCCTTGATTTTGCAACCCTGGCTGCCGGTCGCCAGATATCCGGACCTTGCGATCCATCTATCCGACCATCAAACGGATTAGCCGCCGTTTATGGCATCATCGGCCTCATGTCGCTGCCCGGCCTCGAACTGTTGCCAGCAAGTCCGGCCATGAGACGGCGCCTATATCTTGGATGGACCCGGCTGCGATCTGGATCACAATATCGGCGTCGTGTGAGGAAGAGTGTCACGCCGATCGCGGCATAAGTCGATATGCCGATTCTCTCCGTCCACAGATTGAATGCCCCCTGTGGATAACTTCTCACCCACGGGGAAAAGCAACAAACTCGATCTGATTACGGGAGTTCCCTGCCTTATCTCTGCCGTTTCAGTTTAAAAACATCACTAAGAAATCAAGAAAAGACAGCGATGCTGTCTCTCATTCCCGCGCCGGCGCGGATGCGGCTCCCGCAGAGGGGGGCTGCCAAAGACAAGGGCCGGGACTTTCGTCCCGGCCCTTGACCAAAACAACTTCCGAAGGAAGCTTAGACCATCTTCAGATGGCCGGCGCTCGTCTTGCCGCGCTCGGTGACGAGCTCGTAGCTGATCTTCTGCGCCTCATTGAGCGTCGACAGACCAGCGCGCTCGACGGCGCTGATATGAACGAACACATCCTTGGAGCCATCATCCGGCTGGATGAAGCCGAAGCCCTTCTGGGGGTTGAACCACTTAACTTTGCCTGTCGGCATAGGAGTACCTTTCGAGTTGTGACCAAACCGGTGGACCGTCTCATGTCCCCGTATTCGAACCCGCAATGTCTTGAGAAGAGCCCGAAAGGGCAAACGCCAAGCAAGGCCATAGATCGAACCCGGTCTAGATGAGGTTTTGGGCCTGATTTGTCAATGTGTCTCGCCCCACCGCAACCTTGGAGAGTATGCTCCCGGCCCGCGGCCGGCAACCCTTATCTCCTTGGGGATAATGACAATTTTAACTATTCTATTGATGTTGGCTTAACCAAGCGACCGTTACAGCCGACGGTATGGCAGCAAAACCGATTCCCGAAAACCCGAAGCCGGAGGCCCCCGGCGAGGATTCCAAGGTCGAAAACCGGCTCCTGAAGAGCCATTTCGTCCGTGCCCTCGGCCAATTGGAACGCCTGCATCGCTGCCTGCTGGAACTCATCAAGCTGGAACTCGAGCGCCAGATCGAGGATTCAGAGGTCACGAGCGCCCAGGCGGTGTTCCTCTATAATATCGGCGACGGCAAGCTCTCCGCGACGGAGCTGCGGGTCAGGGGCTATTACACCGGCTCCAACCTCAGCTACACGATCGCCAGGCTGGTCGAAGGCGGCTATCTCAACTATGAGCGAGCCCCCCAGGACAAACGCGTCGTCCGCCTGAGCCTCACCGACAAGGGCCAGCAGATCCGGGCCATGGTCGCCGCCATCTATGAGGGCCACGTGCCGGTCCTCGAGGAAAAAGGCGTTACCGCCGAAGATCTCGAGCGCCTGGTTTCGGCGCTCAAGCGCCTCGAGCACTACTGGGCCGAGCATATCCGTTACGGCTTCTGACCTTCCGGCTGTCGGGCGTCGTGCCGGGGAGACCCTATACGCCAATAAGGAAAGCCCGCCGTGACGGCGGGCTCCCTCTCACTCTTCGAAGCTGTCCGATCAGCCGCGCCAGACGGCGCCGGTGCGGGAATTCACATAGACGATGAAGCCCCGTCCGTTGCGCGTGGCGCGGAAGGAGTAAGTCTGGCCGCTGCAATCACGCGCCTTGACATTACGGTAGCCTCTGTCGCGCACGAGATCGCGCGCCCGGCTGCAGCTCATCCTGTAAGGATAGCGTCCCGGCCTGTACCAGCCATAACCCCGGCGGTACCGGTAGTCAGGCCCGACCTGATAGCCATAATAGGGAACACCCATATAGATATTGACGCTCGTCTTGGCTTCGGCGCTGCTGGCACCGCCAAGCCCGAAGCCCAGGGCTATCGGGGCCGCCACGGCCAGAGTCATCAAAAGCTTCTTCATTTAGTTCTCCGCAGTACGGCGCCGTTCTTCGCGAAAGGCGCGCTCAGCCATTCTCGCAATCCAAGGACGGCTTAATGCCCGGATTTCCGTCGCAGTGCCACCTTACCGATGCTTTAAATTTGCTGACGTAGGGAGACCCGCATGTTCCGCTGCGGGCTTGGCGGCATCATCATCGCGATTGCGCCGGTCGCAACGGTCGGCTTCCGCCTCCCAGCGGCGCGCCATGCCGAGAAAGCTGTGCCGCAGTTCTGACGAGTCGACATTGTCGGCGAAGGCTCGTGCTGAAGCGGCGGCGGCGCGGAGATCTGTTGCCATCTGGTTCATGTAAGGACAAGGCAGACCGGCGCGAAACGTTCCCGCAATTCTGGGTTGCGGTTACTAAAATCTTACCCATGCGACGATCGCGCATTAGGATGACCTGCGCTGAGATCTGCCGATCACTGACAAGAGGGTGACGAGGTGACCAATATCTACGAGCAAGGGCTTGCGCCCAACGCCGCGAACTACACGCCCTTGTCGCCCGTCTCCTTTCTCAAGCGCTCGGCGCTCGTTTTTCCCGACAAGGTCGCGGTGATCGACGAAGCGCGGACTTACACCTATCGCGAGCTCGAAGAACGCGCGCGCCGTCTCGCCTCCGCCTTGCGCCAGCGCGGCATCGGAACAGGTTCCACCGTCGCCATCATGGCTGCGAACAGCGCGGCGATGATCGAGGCGCATTTCGCGGTTCCCCTAGCGGGCGCGGTTCTCAACTGCCTCAACATCAGGCTCGACTCGGCGACCATCGCCGTCTGTCTCAGGCATGGCGAGGCGAAGCTCGTCATCGTCGATCCGCAGTTCCTCGGCGTGATCGAGACCGCCCTCGCGCAAACCGGCCGCTCGATCGCCGTCGTGGTCATCGGCGATGCCTATGAGGAACTCCTCGCGGGAGGTGATCCCGCCGACGAGTTCCCGCCGCTCGACAATGAATGGGCGCCGATCAGCCTTGGCTATACGTCGGGAACCACCGGGGATCCTAAAGGTGTCGTCTGCCATCATCGCGGCGCCTATCTCAACGCGCTCGGCAATGCGCTCGAGGCCCGCCTCGAGTCCACAAGCGTCTATCTGTGGACCCTGCCGATGTTTCATTGCAATGGCTGGTGCTACATCTGGGCCGTCACCGCGGTCGGTGGCACGCATGTGTGCCTGCGCCAGGTCGAGACCGGCATCGTCTTCGCCAAGATCAAGGAGCACGGCGTGACGCATTTCTGCGGCGCGCCGGTGGTGCTCAACATGTTGGCGCGCGCCGAGCGGCCGAAGGACTGGCGACTAGATCGTCCGGTCGACGTGCTGACCGGCGGTGCGGCACCTCCGAGCGCCATCATCGCCGCGATGGAGGAGGCCGGCTTCCGCGTGAAGCATCTTTATGGCCTGACCGAAAGCTTCGGGCCGGCGCTGGTCTGCGCCTGGCACGATGAATGGACGGACCTGCCGCTCGCCGATCGCGCGCGGCTCACCGCCCGGCAAGGCGTGACCTTCCCGACACTCGAAGCGGTGCGGGTCGCCGACCCCGTGACCGATGCGGAATGTCCGGCCGACGGCAGCACGATGGGTGAGATCTATCTGCGCGGCAACACCATCATGATGGGCTATCTCAAGAACCCTGAAGCCAGCGCCAAGGCCTTTGCCGGCGGGTGGTTCCATACCGGCGATCTGGGCGTGCGCCATCCCGACGGCTATGTCGAGGTCAAGGACCGCTCGAAGGACATCATCATATCGGGCGGCGAGAACATCTCCTCGCTCGAGATCGAGGAGGTTCTCTATCGCCATCCCGCCATTCTCGAGGCGGCCGTGGTCGCCGCCCCCGACGCGACCTGGGGCGAGCATCCCTGCGCCTTCATCGACCTCAAGAAAGGCGCCGAACTCAGCGCCGACGCGGTGATCCGGTACTGCCGCGCCAACATGGCGCGTTTCAAGGCGCCGCGCAGTGTCGTTTTCGGCCCGTTGCCGAAGACCTCGACTGGCAAGATCCAGAAATACGAGCTGCGCCGGCGCGCCGCCGAGCTTCAGAGCGGGGCCTGATCGCCAGGCCAGTACGATTGCCTCCCTACAGCGATCATGCTCCCATACGCACTTCTCGGGCCGATGCTGTAGCTGTTAGAATTGATCGCCTTTATGAGTTTGGATCGACTCGATCCAAACTCATCGTGATTTAGGCTCGGAACTCGTGGCAAAGAAGCCAGGAGCTGCCAGCGGAGGAAACGGAACGGTCGCATGCGTACGGACGAACTCTGGGACAGCGAGACAGCCAAAGCTTACGACACTCCTGGCACTGGAATGTTTTCGCCAGAACTGCTGGGACCTACGGTCGATCGGCTCGCCGAACTGGCTGGCGAGGGGCGCGCTCTCGAATTTGCGATTGGGACTGGGCGTGTCGCCATTCCGCTGAGTGAGAGAGGCATTTCTGTCACGGGAATAGAAATGTCGACGGCGATGATCGATCAGTTGCGCACCAAGGCCGGCGAATCAGATATCTCGGTCGTTGTGGGCGACATGGCGACGACGTCCGCATCAGGGCGCTATGCGCTGGTCTATCTTGTCTACAACACCATATCGAATCTTCTGACGCAGGAGGAGCAAGTGGAGTGTTTTCGAAACGCTGCGCGGCATCTCGATCCCGGTGGAAGATTCGTGATCGAGCTTTGGGTTCCCGAGCTGCGCAAGTTGCCGCCCACCCAGGAAGCCGTCGTCTGGCAGTTGGAACCCGGTCACATCGGCTTGGACACATATGACGTAGTGCGTCAGCTCGTCATGTCGCACCATATCAGATATGGCGACGATCGGAAGGCAACCTTGGTGCGCTCTTCCCATCGCTATATCTGGCCAGCAGAACTGGACCTTATGGCTCAACTGGCCGGTTTCGAGCTCGAGACCAGGTCCGCAGATTGGAGCGGGGCGCCATTCACCGCCGAGTCACGTTCGCACGTCTCCGTATACAGGCTACTTGATCGCCAGAGCATCAGGCCGGCAGGTGCGAAGCAATGCGCAAATCCCTAGAGTGACGCCAGCCTCCGACAACGCGTCCTGGCTCAGGGCCGTCGCACTGATGGTCGCCGCGGCGGGGATCTTCGCCATGCTCGACGGCCTGAGCAAAATCCTCGCCACCGAGCAGTCGGTCGGCCAGATCGTCTGGGCCCGCTACACCTTCGCCATTCCCGTGCTGCTGTGGGCCAGTCCCAGCGCCGAATGGCGCGCCCTGTTTCGCACCAGACAGCGGCGCACCCAGATCATTCGCGGACTCATCCCGCTCTGCATCAGCATCATGATGGTGCTGGCGGTGCGCTATCTGCCGCTCGCC
The DNA here is from genome assembly GCF_011046735.1 of Nordella sp. HKS 07. NCBI lineage: Bacteria > Pseudomonadati > Pseudomonadota > Alphaproteobacteria > Hyphomicrobiales > Nordella > Nordella sp. HKS 07. Next base: position 499,677 of record NZ_CP049258.1, read on the forward strand.
GAGGCCACCGTCATCCTCTATCTGGGACCGCTCCTCGTGGTCGCCTTGGCGCCGGCACTGCTGAGCGAGACGGTGAGGCTGTCGGCCTGGATCGGTGTCGGCATCGGATTCCTCGCGGTGCTGATCGTCGCGCGGCCCGGCCTGAGTGAGCTCAGCCTCTATGCGCTCTTCCCGCTCGCCGCCGCCGTCCTCTATTCCTTCTTCCAGATCTTCACCCGCAAGCTGGGTGCGGCGGGCGAGTTGCCGGAAACGACGCTGGCCTGGACGCTCGCCATCGGCACCATCGTCGCCACGCCCATGGCGGTCGCGGCCTGGGAGCCGCTTTCCGGCTTGAACTGGCTCATCATGATCGCCCTCGGCTTCACTTTCGGCCTGGCACAGATCTTCACCATCCGCGCCTTCGCCCTCGCCCCGGCCAACCGCCTGGCGCCCTTCAGCTACGCCCAGATCATCGGCGCCGTCCTGTTCGGCATCGTGGTCTTCGGCGCCGTGCCCGATATCTGGACTGTTCTCGGCATCGGTATGATCATCGGGGCCGGTATTTATGTGATGCGGAGCCGCGCATGAGACAGAATCTGACGCTTCCCGAGCGGACCGCGCTCCTGCTGATCGACCTGCAGGAGGAGCAAAGACACGATCCTTTGTACAAGGCCTTCGGCATCGAGACGGTGCTTGCCAATGCCGGACGGCTGCTCGCCACGGCGCGGTCTGTGCCGCGTCTGATAATCCACGCCGCCTATCGCCGCGATTATGCGCGGCGCGCGCTCCGTCCATTCGAGCCGGTGAGCGCCGACGGCGGCGCAACATTCAGCGACGCGGCGAACCCCCTGACCCGGATCTGCCCGGAAGTGGCGCCTCTCCCAAGCGAGACCGTCATCTACAAGAACGACGCGAGCGCCTTCTGCGAGGGAGATCTGGCGCCCCTCCTGGCCGCGGCGCGTATCGAATGGCTCGTGATATCGGGCGTATGGACGGAAGCCTGCGTCGCGGCGACGGTCCGCGACGCCATGGCGCTCGGCCTGCGCGTCCTCCTGGTGAAGGACGCCTGCGGCAGCGGCACGCAGGCGATGCATGAGACGGCGATGCTCAACCTCGCCAACCGGCTCTATGGCGGCGCCGTCGCCGACACGGAACGGGCTGTCGCTCTGCTCCGGGGCGAGACACAGCCCGTCTGGATCACCGAGCGGCCGGTGCCGATCTTCTTCGACTATGCGAGCGCACCGGGCTATTACGCCGAGCTCTGATCGCCTTGTGCGCCGTGCGAATCCGCCCCGTCCATAAGGCGATCCGGAAGCGCAACGCTCACGAGTCGGGTGCGATCGGTGATATGGATTCGAGTTCCGTCGGTCCTTGCGCCGACATATTGCAGCGCTCTCAAGGTGCGTGAAAGATTCTCGGGCGTCATCCCGAGATAGAGAGCGAGATGACGCTTTTCCACCGGCAAGTCCACCTCATCGGCGCCGCCGGCGAGCTGTGACTGGTAGAGTATGTAGGCCGCGAGACGCTCGCGCGCGCTGCGCAATTTCATGTTCTTCGACTGTCGCACGAATGAGCGATACCCTTTCGCCAGTTCCCGCATCGCCGCCATCGCGAAGTCCGCATCGCGACGCAGCATGACACGGACGTCCGCCGCGGGGATCATGACGACTTGCGACGGCGCCAATGTCGAGGCCGACATCAGATAGGGAGCTTCGCACACGCAGGCAGCCAGAATGAAGGTCGAAACCGGCTGCACGAGCCCCATGACGGAGGCGCGACCATTCCAGTCAGCCTGCAATTCAACGGATCCCTCGACGAGAATATGCAGAAACTCCGCATAATCCCCCTGGCTGATCAGTTGCTGCCCCGGCGGAACGGTCTGCCAGGTAGAGATCTGCATCAGGCTGTCGAAGGTCTGCGTCATCATCTCGCTGAACAGCGGGAGACGTCTGAGCTCTCGCATCGAATGGTCGTACATCTGATATTCCTTGGTCACTTGATAAATATCAATCGATGATCCGCGCCAGATCAATCGAGAGACGTGCCCGGCCAATGCAAACATGAATGAGTGGAACGCCTTGCGAGCGATGCCGAGATGGCGAAGCTTATCACAGGGAAGCTCATCCTCCTTGATCTGGATCAATGCCCGGAATCGCGAGGCGGCGTAGGGGTGTCACGGCGGCGACTTGGCGCCGACAACGAACAACTGCCGGAGCAGAACCATGGCAGAGACGACGACACCCAATTCTGCCGACCAGCAGAAAGCGCTCTGGCTGAGCACGGTCGCCTTCACACTATGCTTCGCCGTCTGGACCATCTTCTCGATCATCGGTCTCTCGATCCGGAGCGAACTTCGACTTTCCGAGTTCGAATACGGGGTGCTGATCGCGGCACCCGTTCTGACCGGCTCGCTGACCCGCCTCATTCTCGGCGTGTGGACCGAAAGATTCGGCGGTCGCCTCGTCTTCTCGGCGCAGATGATCCTGACCGGGCTGGCGACATTCGCCCTCACCTGGGCGGACAGCTACATCACCTTTCTCGTAGCCGCCTTGGGCGTCGGACTCGCCGGCGGCTCCTTCATCATCGGCGTGGCCTATGTCTCCAAATGGTATCCGAAGGAAAGACAGGGCACGGCGCTCGGTGTCTTCGGCATGGGCAATGTCGGCGCCGCTGTCACGAAGTTCCTCGCTCCCTTCGTGCTGGTCGCCTGGGGCTGGCAGGGGGTGGCCGAGATCTGGGCGGCGGTCATCGCCCTGATGGGCGTACTGTACTACTTCCTCGCCAAGGATGATCCGGACCTCACCGCTCGCCGCGCCCGCGGGGTAGCGGCACCGAGCCTGGCTGAGCAGTTCGCCCCGTTGAAGAACCTGCAGGTATGGCGCTTCTCCCTCTATTACTTCTTCGTTTTCGGCGGCTTCGTGGCGCTGGCGCTCTGGCTGCCGCACTATCTCGTGCAGGTATATGGAGTCGACGTGCGCATAGCGGGCATGGCTGCCGCCGTCTTCAGCCTTTCAGCGAGCGTCTTCCGCGCCTACGGCGGCGTGCTTTCGGACCGCTTTGGCGCGCGGACGGTCATGTATTGGACCTTCGGCTTCTCGCTCGTCTTTCTCCTCATGCTGTCCTACCCTCCGACGGACTACGTGATCCGCGGGAAGGACGGCCCGATCGCCTTCTCGACCGAGATGGATCTCTGGCCCTTCGTCGCCACACTCTTCGGGCTCGGCTTCTTCATGAGCCTCGGCAAGGCGGCGGTCTTCAAACACATCCCCGTATACTACCCCAAGCATGTCGGCGCGGTCGGCGGCCTCGTCGGCATGATCGGAGGTCTCGGCGGCTTCATCCTGCCGATCATCTTCGGTGCGCTGCTGGATGTGACCGGGGTATGGACATCATCCTTCGCGCTGCTGTTTCTGATCGTGCTGGTCTCCTTGGGCTGGATGCATCTGTCGATCCGCATCATGGAGCGGCAGGCGCATGGCGCCGAGCTCGACCGCCTGCCGGGCTTCCCGGAGCTGAAGGACGTGCACGATCCCGACCGGACGGTGATGCCGCACCTGATCGAGGACTGGCGGCCGGAGGACGCGCGGTTCTGGGCCGATAAGGGCCGACGCATCGCACGCCGTAACCTGTGGATCTCGGTCCCAGCGCTGCTACTGGCCTTCGCGGTGTGGATGGTGTGGTCCGTCGTCGTGGCGCGGTTGCCCTCCATCGGCTTCGCCTTCACGCAGGACCAGCTTTTCTGGCTGGCGGCGCTGCCGGCGCTGTCGGGCGCGACACTGCGCATCTTCTACAGCTTCATGGTGCCGATCTTCGGCGGCCGTCTATGGACGACGCTTTCGACCGCCTCGCTGCTGATCCCGGCGGTCGGTATCGGCTATGCGGTGCAGGATGCCGGCACGCCCTACCTGATCTTCGTCGTCCTGGCGCTGCTATGCGGGCTCGGCGGCGGCAACTTCGCCTCCTCCATGGCCAATATCAGCTTCTTCTTCCCGCGCGCCGAGAAGGGCAACGCCATGGCGCTGAATGCAGGACTGGGCAATCTCGGCGTTTCGGTCATGCAGTTCCTGGTGCCGCTCGTCATCACGGCGGGCGTCTTCGGCGCGCTGGGTGGCGCCCCGCAGGCACTTTCGGATGGTGGCAGGATCTGGATGCAGAATGCCGGCTTCATCTGGGTGCCCTTCATCCTCGCCTCCACCGTGGCCGCGTGGCTCGGCATGAATGACATAGCCGATGCCCGGGCGAGCTTCCGGGAACAGGCGGTGATCTTCACCCGCACGCACAACTGGGTGATGTGCCTGCTTTATGTTGGCACCTTCGGCAGCTTCATCGGCTACTCGGCCGGCTTTCCCCTGCTGTCGCGGCTGGCCTTTCCCGACATCAACGCGCTGCAATATGTCTTCCTCGGCCCACTGGTTGGTGCGCTGAGCCGCGCCGGCACGGGCTGGCTGTCGGACAGGATTGGCGGCGGGCGAGTCACTTTCTGGGTATTTGTCGGGATGATTGCATCGGTATTGGGAGTGATCTGGTTTCTCCAGCTCGGATCCTTCATCGGCTTCTTCGCCTGCTTCATGGCGCTGTTCTTCTTCACCGGCGTGGGCAACGCCTCGACATTCCAGATGATTCCCGTGATCATGCGCAAGGAGATCGCGCGGTTTGCGCCTCGCCAGGATCCGGTCGACCTGCAACGGCAATCGGAGCGCGAAGCGGCCGCTATCATCGCTTTCACCAGCGCGATTGGCGGCTATGGCGGCTTCTTCATTCCGAAAGCCTACGGCACGTCGATCGGTTTGACCGGATCGCCGCTCGCCGCGCTCTGGGCATTCTGCGCCTTCTACGTCCTCTGCCTGGCCGTCACCTGGGTTGTTTACACGCGTCGCGGCGGACTTCTCCATGACATCGAACGCGGACGGGAGCGGCTTGTCGCTGTACCCGCCGAATGAATTTTAGGAAAGAGATATGAGTCACCTTCTGGATCGCATGAACTTCCTCACGACGCTGCGCAAGGACACATTCGCCCAGGGTCACGGACAGACGACGGTCGAAAGCCGTGACTGGGAGGACGCCTATCGCCGCCGCTGGCAGCACGACAAGATTGTGCGCTCGACACATGGCGTGAACTGCACCGGCTCCTGCTCGTGGAAGATCTACGTCAAATCGGGGATCGTCACCTGGGAGACGCAACAGACGGACTATCCGCGCACCCGGCCCGATCTACCGAACCACGAACCCCGCGGCTGCGCCCGTGGCGCCAGCTACAGCTGGTATCTCTACAGCGCCAACCGGGTGAAGACGCCGCTGATCCGCGGCCGGCTTATGAGGCTGTGGCGCGAGAAGCGCAGGACGATGACCCCGATCGAAGCGTGGACGGCGATCCAGAACGATCCGGCGGCGCGCGCCAGCTACACGCGCATCCGCGGCAAGGGCGGCTTCGTGCGCGCGAGCTGGGACGAGGCGACCGAAATAGTGGCTGCCGCCAACGCCTATACGACGCGCAAATACGGGCCCGACCGGGTGTTCGGCTTTTCACCGATCCCGGCCATGTCGATGGTCTCCTACGCCGCCGGCACGCGCTATCTGTCGCTGCTCGGTGGCACCTGCATGTCCTTCTACGACTGGTATTGCGACCTGCCGCCATCAAGCCCGCAGACCTGGGGCGAGCAGACGGACGTGCCGGAATCGGCCGACTGGTACAATGCCGGCTATCTGCTGCTCTGGGGCTCGAACGTGCCGCAGACACGCACGCCCGACGCGCATTTCTACACCGAGGCGCGTTACAAGGGCACCAAGAGCGCGGTCATCTGCCCGGACTATTCCGAAGCCGCCAAATTCGCCGATATATGGCTGAACGCCAAGCAGGGAACTGACGCGGCACTCGGCATGGCCTTTGGCCATGTAATCCTTCGCGAATTCCACCTCGATCGCCAGGTGCCCTATTTCGAGGATTATTGCCGCCGCTATTCCGACATGCCGATGCTGGTGCGCCTCGACCGGCAGGGCGAGCATCTGGTTCCCGGCCGGCAGTTGCGGGCTTCCGATTTCAACGATTCTCTGGGAGAGCAAAACAATCCGGATTGGAAGACAGTTGGCATCGACGAAACATCCGGCGAGGTCGTGGTCCCCAACGGCTCTGTGGGCTTCCGCTGGGGCGAGACCGGCAAGTGGAATCTCGAACAGAAGGCCGGCAAGCGTGAGGTCCAGCTCAAGCTGAGCCTGATCCGTGAGCAGGATCATGACGAGGTGGCGGACGTCGATTTTCCGTATTTCGGCGGTGCGGCGACAAATGGCTTTGCGGTGGACCGCCGCGGCGACGTGCTGTCCCGCAAATTGCCGGTAAAACGCCTTAAGCTCGCCGGCGGCGAAGAGGTCCTCGTCGCCACGGTCTTCGACCTTCTTTGCGCCAACTACAGCCTGGACCGGGGGCTGGGCGGCGAGCATGTCGCGCGCGACTATGATGCCGACGTGCCGTTCACGCCGGCCTGGGCGGAGCGCATCACCGGCGTTCGCCGCGACAAGATCGTACAGGTCGCGCGGGAATTCGCCGCCAACGCGGAAAAGACCAAGGGCCGGTCCATGGTGATCATCGGCGCCGCGATGAACCACTGGTTCCACATGGACATGAACTACCGGGCGGTCATCAACATGCTGGTGATGTGCGGCTGCGTCGGCCAGTCGGGTGGCGGCTGGGCGCACTATGTCGGACAGGAGAAGTTGCGGCCGCAGACTGGCTGGACCGCCCTCGCCTTCGCTCTCGACTGGGCGCGCCCGCCAAGGCACATGAACTCGACATCCGCCTTCTATGCCCACACCGATCAGTGGCGCTACGAGACGGTGACGGCACGCGAACTGCTTTCACCCACAGCACCCAAGGGCGACTGGGACCGGCTGAGCCTGATCGACTACAACATCCGCGCCGAGCGCATGGGCTGGTTGCCGTCGGCCCCGCAATTGAAGACCAATCCGCTGGAGGTCGGCCGCGCGGCGAAAGCGGCGGGTGTCGACGCGAAGGACTATGTCGCCGAGCGCCTGAAGTCGGGGGCGCTGAAGATGTCCTGCGAGGACCCGGACGCGCCGGAGAACTGGCCGCGCAACCTGTTCGTCTGGCGCTCCAACCTGCTCGGCTCCTCAGGCAAGGGACATGAATATTTCCTCAAGCACCTGCTCGGCGCCGACGACGGCGTGCAGGGCAAGGATCTCGGCGTGGAAGGCAGGGCCAAGCCGGTCGAGGCCGTGTGGCACGACCGGGCGCCCGAAGGGAAGCTCGACCTCCTGGTCACCATCGACTTCCGCATGTCCACCACCGCCGTCTATGCCGACATCGTCCTGCCGACGGCGAGTTGGTACGAAAAGGACGACCTGAATACGTCCGACATGCATCCGTTTATCCACCCGCTGCAAGCGGCCGTGGACCCGGCCTACGAATCGAAGACGGACTGGGAGATCTTCAAGGCCATCGCAAAGAAGTTCTCCGAGGTCGCGCCCGAGATCCTGGGCGTAGAGACGGATGTGGTGCAGTTGCCTCTCCAGCACGACAGCCCGGGCGAGATCGCTCAAGGGACAGTGCGCGACTGGAAGCGCAGCGAATGCGATCTGATCCCGGGCCGGACGGCTCCCTCCTATATCACTATCGAAAGGGATTATCCGAATGTCTACAAGCGCTTCACGGCGCTCGGACCGTTGATGGAGAAGTCGGGCAATGGCGGCAAGGGAATAGCCTGGGACACCAGGGACGAAGTGCATCACCTGAAGGCCCTGAACGGCACCGTGACCGAAACGGGGCCGACCAGGGGCATGGCCCGGATCGACACGGCGATCGACGCGGCCGAGGTGGTCCTGATGCTGGCACCGGAAACCAATGGCGAGGTCGCGGTCAAGGCTTGGGAGGCGCTCGCCAAGGCGACCGGTCGCGATCACAAGCATCTGGCGGAGGTGAAGGAAGACGAGAAGATCCGCTTCCGCGACATCGCCGCCCAGCCGAGGAAAATCATCTCCTCGCCCACCTGGTCGGGAATCGAGAGCGAGGACGTCTGCTACAACGCCGGCTGGACCAATGTGCACGAGTTGATCCCATGGCGCACGGTCTCGGGGCGGCAGCAGCTCTATCAGGATCATGAATGGATGCGCGCCTTTGGCGAAGGCTTCGTAACCTGGCGTCCGCCGGTGGACCTGAAGACCGTCGGCGAGGCGGCGACGAGGTCGCTCGCGGCCGGCGAGCCGCATGTCGTGCTGAACTTCCTCACCCCTCACCAGAAATGGGGCATCCATTCCACCTACACCGACAATCTTCTGATGCTGACCCTTAACCGAGGCGGACCGGTCGTCTGGATTTCCGAGGTTGACGCCAAGAAGGCGGGACTTGTCGACAACGATTGGGTCGAGGTCTTCAACAGCAACGGCGTCATTACCGCTCGCGCGGTCGTGAGCCAGCGGATGAAGGAAGGCTCGATGTTCATGTATCATGCGCAGGAGAAGATTGTGAACACGCCGGGCAGCCAGATCACCGGCAAGCGCGGCGGCATCCACAACTCGGTCACGCGCATCGTGCCCAAGCCGACGCACATGATCGGCGGCTACGCCCAACTCTCCTATGGCTTCAACTACTACGGCACGGTCGGCGCCAATCGCGACGAATTCGTGATCGTGCGCAAGATGTCGAAGGTCGACTGGCTCGACCGTCCCGCAACCCAAGTCCCGGAGGCAGCGGAATGAAAGTGCGTGCTCAGATCGGTATGGTTCTCAACCTCGACAAGTGCATCGGGTGCCATACCTGCTCCGTTACCTGCAAGAATGTCTGGACCAGCCGCGAAGGCGTCGAATACGCCTGGTTCAACAATGTCGAGACGAAGCCCGGCATCGGCTATCCGAAGGACTGGGAGAACCAGAAGCGCTGGAAGGGCGGCTGGACGCGGACGAGATCGGGCGCGTTGCAGCCGAGGCAAGGTGGCAAATGGCGCATCCTGGCGAACATCTTCGCCAATCCGGATCTGCCCGAGATCGATGACTTCTACGAGCCGTTCGACTTCGACTACGACCATCTGAAATCTGCCCCCGAAATGGAGGCGTTCCCGTCCGCGCGCCCGCGCTCGAAGATTTCAGGCGAGCGGATGGAGAAGATCGAGTGGGGTCCGAACTGGGAGGAAATCCTGGGCGGCGAATTCGCGAAACGCTCGAAGGACTACAATTTCGAGGGCGTACAGAAGGAGATCTACGGGCAGTACGAGAATACCTTCATGATGTACCTGCCGCGGCTGTGCGAACACTGTCTCAATCCCGCCTGCGTCGCTTCCTGTCCCTCTGGCGCGATCTACAAGCGCGAGGATGACGGCGTGGTTCTGATCGATCAGGAGAAGTGCCGTGGCTGGCGCATGTGCGTCTCGGGCTGCCCTTACAAGAAGATCTATTACAACTGGTCGACGGGCAAATCCGAAAAATGCACATTGTGCTATCCGCGCCTGGAGAGCGGCCAGCCGACGGTCTGTTCGGAGACCTGCGTGGGCCGCATCCGCTATCTCGGCGTGATGCTCTACGATGCGGACCGCATCGCCGAGGCGGCGGCCGTCGAGAACGAGAAGGATCTCTATGACGCGCAACTCGGCGTCTTCCTCGATCCGAACGATCAGGAAGTCGTCGCCGCCGCGCGTGCCGAAGGCATCCCCGAGGATTGGATCAAGGGCGCCCGGAACTCGCCGATCTGGAAGATGGCAATGGAGTGGAAGATCGCCTTCCCGCTGCATCCCGAATACCGCACCCTGCCGATGGTCTGGTACGTCCCGCCGCTCTCGCCGATCCAGAACGCGGTGGAAGCCGGACGGATCGCCGCGCAGGACGACATGCCGGATGTCCACTCCTTGCGCATTCCGGTGCGCTATCTCGCCAACATGCTGACGGCCGGGGACGAAGCGCCTGTCGTCTCGGCACTGGAGCGCATGCTGGCCATGCGCGCCTATATGCGCTCGAAGTCGGTCGACGGAGTCATAAACCTCGGTGTGGCCAAGCGTGTCGGACTGACGCCGCAGCAGATCGACCAGATGTACCAGCTGCTCGCCATCGCCAATTACGAGGATCGCTTCGTCATCCCGACCACCCATCGCGAGCTGGTCGAGGACGCCTACGACCTCAAGGGCGGGTGCGGCTTTACCGACGGCAACGGCTGCTCCACAGGCCATTCGCGCACCTCGCTTTTCGGTGGAAAGAAGTTCCGCAGCCCGCAGGAGTTCATCGCATGAAAACGTTAAAGGCTCTTTCGGCGCTGCTGAGTTATCCGAGTGATGAGCTGCAGCAGGCAATTCCAACGATTAGGATCATTCTCTCCGAAGGCGTGCTGTCTGCGTCCGTCGTGAGAGTTCTCGAGCCGCTGCTCTCTTCCCTCGAGACGGGCGATCTCTATGATCTGCAGGAGCGCTACGTGCTCCTGTTCGACCGCTCGCGGACGCTGTCGCTGAACCTCTTCGAACATGTCCATGGCGAGAGCCGCGACCGCGGCGGCGCCATGGTCGATCTGCTCGAAACCTATCGCGCCGGCGGCTTCGAGCTGGCCGGCTCGGAATTGCCGGACCATTTGCCGGTGCTTCTCGAATTCCTCTCGACCCGGCCGCGCGACGAGGCGCAGTCGATGCTCGCCGATGCCGGCCATATCCTCGTCGCGCTGGCCGAGCGGCTGGCTCGCCGTGAATCGACCTATGCCGCCCTTCTCGACGCGCTGGTGTCTTTCGCCGTGGCGGACGCGGCGACCGAGGAGGCACAGGCCCTGCTGTCACAACAAGACGACAATCCTGAGGATCTGCCCGCCCTCGATGCAGTCTGGGAGGAGGCGCAGGTTACCTTCGGTCCCGATCCGAATGCCGGTTGTCCGGTCAGCCGGGACATTCTCGCCCGCATGGGATCGGCGCCCGCGCCGGTCGGACAATGAACGGGAGATCGCGATGAACTATATTCTCTTCGGCATCTATCCCTATATCGCCATCACAGTGATGGTGATCGCGAGCATCGCCCGCTATGAACGCGACCCCTTCACATGGAAATCCAAGTCGAGCCAGCTTCTACGCAAGAAGCAGTTTATCGCCGGGTCGGTTCTCTTCCACGTGGGCGTGCTGATGATCTTTGCCGGACATCTGGTCGGACTTCTGACCCCGATCCAGATCTTCGACATGCTGGGCATCGGCCATGGGACGAAACAGCTCCTCGCCATCGTGGCCGGCGGCGTAGCGGGGATCATGGCGCTGGTGGGCGGCGCGCTGCTGTTGCACAGGCGGCTGTTCGATCCGCGCATTCGCGCCAATTCCACTCTGGCCGATACCGGCATCATGGTGCTCCTGATGGCGCAATTGTTGCTCGGATTGATGACGATCGTCGTTTCGCTGGGCCATCTCGATGGCGCGGAGATGGTCAAGTTCATGAGCTGGGCGCAGGGCATCATCTACTTGCGCGCCGGAGCGGCGGATCACATCGCGGACGTGCATTGGCTCTTCAAGGCGCATATCCTTCTCGGCCTCACCATATTCCTGCTGTTCCCCTTCACCCGGCTCGTCCACATGTTCTCGGCCCCGGTGCGCTATCTGTGGCGGCCGGGCTACCAGATCGTGCGGTCGCGGCGCGGCGCAAAAACGGCCGGAATGACGCCTCTGCGCCGGCCAAGACAAGAGCCGGCGGAGTGACGATCATGGAACTTCATCTGAAACGCAGCCCGCCGCCGGTGCCCGTCACCGTCAACGGCGTTGTCATCCCCGCCGCGGCGATCGCCGCCGAGGCGCAGAACCATCCAGTGCCGAAGGGAAGGCCCGGCTGGGCATGGGGAGCAGCGGCGAGAGCGCTGGCCCTGCGCGAGGTATTGTTGCAGGAAGCGAAAGCATGCCGGATCGCCCCTGCTCCGATGGAGCTCGTCGCGGGGCAATGGGAGACTGAAGAGGAGTCGCTGATCCGCCAGCTTCTCGAAAGCGTCATTGTCCCGCCTGCGGCCAATGAGATGAGGTTGCGCTCGATCTACGAAAATGCGCCTGACCGTTTTCGCGGACCTTCCCTGTTCGAGGCGGCGCATATTCTCTTCGCGGCACCTCCCGGGGACGCCACCGCCCGGGCTACTGCCCAGGCACGCGCCGCGAAGGTTCTCATGGAGCTGCGATCCGCTCCACACCGCTTCGCCGCGCTGGCCGCCGACCACAGCGACTGCCCGTCCAGGACCAATGGCGGTCATCTCGGACAGCTTGCTTCGGGTGACACCGTGACGGAGTTCGAAACGGCTCTCATCGGCATGGAGGAAGGTGCTATCTCCGAGGAGCCCGTCGAGAGCCGCTACGGCTTCCACCTGATTCGCCTGGATGCACGGGCGCTCGGCGAAGTGCTCCCTTTCGCGGCCGTTCTGCCCCGGCTGCGTGAGGCGCAGGAGAAGACCGACTGGGTGCGTGCCAGCCGTGCCTATGTCGAGCAACTGGCGGCACGGGCCCACGTGACCGGCATAGACCTGGCAGAGGCTCCCTGGACCGAGGTGAAAAAAACCGCATGAGCGCATCTCAGGCCTTATCTGACCTCTTCTATTGCGGCTGCGATACCGAGCCGGACTCTGACGGGTTGATTTCCATTGATGCCGCCCTCCGCACGGGTCTGTTCCTTGCTCGGCCGGTGCAGGAGGTGGAGCGCCTGCCGCTCGACCAGGCGCATGGACGGGTGCTGGCAGAAGCGCTGCGGTCTGGCGTGGCGCTGCCGCACTTCGACAACTCGGCGATGGACGGCTATGCGATCCGGTCCGCCGACCTCTTGGGCGAGGGCCCATGGCGGCTGCCCATCGCCGGTCGTGTCGCGGCAGGCGACGCAGGTGATGCGGCGCCACCGGCCGGCACGGCCCTTCGGATCTTCACCGGCGCTCCAATCCCGCCCGGCTGCGATGCCGTGATCATGCAGGAAATGGCGCGGTCGCAGGGGCGTATCATTCAGATCGACCGGCGTCCTGAGCGTGGCGAGAATATCAGACGTGCCGGCGAGGACCTCGTTGTAGGCGCAGAGCTCCTGCCGGCGGGGCGCCGCATTGGACCGCGCGCGGCGGCACTGCTTGCCGCGACGGGCTGCGGCGAGGTCGCCGTCAGGCGTCGCATCAGAGTTGCATTCTTCAGCACCGGATCCGAACTGCGTTCTCCTGGTGCGCCGCTCTCCCGCGGACAGATCTGGAATGCCAATCGCTATCATCTCGCGGGCTCTCTCGACCTTCCCTGGGTGGAACGGCGGGATATGGGCAATGTCCCGGACAAGCCGGATCTCTTGCTGCAGGCATTGAAACAGGCGGCCCGCGATGCCGATATCGTCGTCACCACCGGGGGCGTATCGGTTGGTGAGGAGGATCATATGCCGGCGATGCTGCACGCCGCGGGCGGCAGGGCATATGCCATGAAGGTGGCGATAAAGCCCGGCAAACCGCTGATTATTGGTTGCATCGGCGGCGCGATCTATCTCGGCCTTCCCGGCAATCCGGTCTCGGCCTTCGTCACATGGCGTGTGATCGGGGCCCGCATCGCGGAAGCCTTAGCGGGGATCAGTGAAGGAGGTCCACGCCGCATCATCGTGCGTGCAGGCTTCGAGCGCTTCCGGCGTGCGGGACGTTGCGAGTTCTTGCCGGCCCGACTGGGCGGCTATGACGGCCACGGAACACGAATAGCGGAAATTGTCACAGCAACGGTTTCGCACCGGGTGGCCTTGCTGGCGCAGGCCGACGGCTTGTTGTTGATCCCGGCCGAGACCGAACGGATATCGCGCGGCGACATGCTGGAATTCGAGCCGTTCTGGGATGAAACAACAAAGGGCTAAGTCATGATTGAGCTGGGATATGTCATATTGCCGGGTCGGGGCTGCGTCGACCTTTTGCTCGCCGACGTCGTAAAGCACCTCGAAGCATATGGTGTCGCCCTCGCGGGAACCGTGCAGACGAATGAACAGCGCAATGATCGCGCGTTGTGCGATATGGACTTGCGCCTGTTGCCTGACGGGCCGGTGGTCCGTATCAGCGTCGATCGCGGCCCTGAAGCTCGCGGCTGCCGGCTGGATGCGGGCGTATTGGAGCAATCGGCGCTATGGGTTTCCGAAGCCATTCAAAGGGCCGAGCTCCTGGTCGTGAACAAATTCGGCAAGCAGGAGGCCGAGGGCAAGGGCCTCAGAGGAGCGATCTGCGAGGCTCTCGACCTGGGCCTGCCGGTGCTCGTCGGCGTCAACGGGCTAAATCTGCCGGCTTTCCTTGAATTCGCGGATGGCATGGCCACCAGCCTGACGCCCGATGCCGGCGTCATCACCGACTGGTGCCTCCAGGCTGAGCGGCGCCGGCCCGAACAGATATGTCAGCTCTCGAGCCCGATCAGCGCGTCATAGGGGACATCCACGACTACTTCGGTGCCTGGCGCAATAAAAGCCTCGCCCACCTTGAATGGCGCATCGATCTGCATCTCACCGCCCGTGCGCGCCACCGCATAGCGTACGATAGAGCCCAGGAACTCGCGATGCTGCACGGTGCCGGGAAGGCGCAGATGGCCGGCCGGCGCCGTCGTCGCCGAGGCCACGGCGAGTGTGCCATCCGCCGGACGGAAGGCGACCTTTGGCCCGCTCAGATGCCCGAGCGCCGCGCCGGCGCCGAGGCTTTCGCGCGCGAGGATATTGGCCGAGCCGAGAAAGCCCGCGACGAAGCTCGAGGCCGGGGCACGGTAAAGATCGACCGGCGAACCCGCCTGCAGGAGGCGTCCGTCATTGAGTATCGCGATGCGGTCGCAGATGGCGCTCGCCTCTTCCTGGTCATGGGTGACGAAGATGGTGGTGAGGCCCAGCTCCTGCTGCAATTCGCGCAGCCATCGTCTGAGCTCCGTGCGCACCGTGACGTCGAGCGCCCCGAAGGGCTCATCGAGCAGCAGCACCCGAGGCCTTATGACGAGCGCCCGGGCGAGGGCCACGCGCTGGCGCTGGCCGCCTGAAAGCTGGGCCGGAAACCGTTCACCCAGATTGGTGAGCCGCACCAGTTTCAGGATCTCGCTGACGCGCATCTGGATCTGCTCTTCCGTTGGCCGCGCATCGCGCGCCATCACGCGCAATCCGAAAGCGACATTCTCGAAGACGGAGAGATGCGGGAACAGCGCATAATGCTGGAAGACGAAGCCGATCTGCCGGTAGCGCGGCGCCACATCCGTCGCGTCCTCGCCGTCGAACAGCACCCGGCCTTGATCCGGCGTCTCGAGCCCGGCGATGATGCGTAAGAGCGTCGTCTTGCCCGAACCCGAAGGGCCGAGCAGCGCCACCAGTTCCCCCTTGGGGATGTCGAGGCTCACTGTGTCGAGCGCCTGATAGCGGCCGAAACGCTTGCTGACGGTATCGATTTGCAAAGTCATGGCGTTCAGGCTCCTTCCGCGTGGCGGCGCACGCCCCGGCGCTCGAGCAGGAATTTGGCGATGAGGGTGAGGACGGCGATCAGCATGAGCACCGAGGCGGCGGCGAAGGCGCCGACCGAATTATGGTCCTGATAGAGCAGCTCGACATGGAGCGGCAGCGTGTTGGTCTCGCCGCGCACATTACCGGAGACGATCGACACCGCGCCGAACTCGCCGAAAACGCGGGCATTGCACAGGATGATGCCATAGATGAGCGCCCAGCGCATGCCGGGCAGGCTGATGCGCCAGAAGGTCTGGAAGCCCGAGGCGCCGAGCGAAATGCCCGCCTCCTCGCGCTCGCGCCCTTGCGTCTCGAGCAGCGGGATCAACTCGCGCGCGACGAAAGGCGCCGTCACGAACAGGCTCGCCAGTACGATGCCGGGCAGCGCGAACATGATCTTGATGTCATTGGCCTGGAGCCACGGGCCGAACAGCCCTTGCGCGCCAAAGACGAACAGATAGGCGACGCCCGCGACGATCGGCGAGATCGAATAAGGCAGCTCGATGATCGCGGTGAGAAGCCGACGGCCAGGGAAGTCGAACTTAGCGATGGCCCAGGCGGCGGCGATCCCAAACAGCGTGTTGATCGGCACGGCGATAAGCGCCGTGATGACCGACAGCTTGATCGCATGGAGCGTGTCGGGGGTGAACAGGCTGTCGAAATAGCGCGCAGCACCTTCGGCGAAAGCATAGCTCAGGATCGCCAGGAGCGGTGCCGCGATGAGGAACAAGGCGATGATCGTTACGGCGCCGATGAGAAGACGCCTGATCAAGGGATGATCGCCGACACGTTTGGTGGCCATGTCAGCTCCGCGTCAGATGCCGGCCATACCAGGACTGCGCCAGGCTGGTCAGGATGAGGATGGTGAGGGAAGCCAAGAGCATCACCGTCGCGATCGCCGCCGCGCCGGGATAATCGAACTCCTCGATACGGATGAAGGCGAGCAGCGAGGTGATCTCGGTCGACATCGGCTGGTTGCCGGCGATGAAGATGATGGCGCCGAACTCGCCGAGGCAGCGCACGAAGGCGAAGGAGATGCCGGCGAGAAGTGCCGGCATCAGCAACGGCAGTATGACGCGGCGCATGGTGTCGAGATCGCCGGCACCTAGGCAGGATGCGGCATCCTCGAATTCGGGATCGAGCTCTTCCAGCACCGGCTGCACCGTGCGCACGATGAAGGGAAGGCTGGTGAAGATCATCGCGATGATGATGCCGAGCGGCGTATAGGCGACCTCGATACCGATCTGGGCCAAAGGCGCTCCGAACCAGCCGTTCTTGGCGAAGAGCGCGGTCAGCGTCACACCCGCGACCGCCGTCGGCAGGGCGAAGGGTACATCGACCAGCGTGTCGAGAAGGCGCTTGCCCGGAAAGTCATAGCGCACGAGCACCCAAGCGAAGGCGAAGCCGAAGATCGCGTTGAAGAGCGTGGCGGCAAGCGCCGAGAGCCCGGTGACGCGATAGGTCGCAAGTGCCCGGGGTGAGGTAACGATGTTCCAGAATTCGGCAAATGAGAGGCTCATCGCCTTGAGCAGCACCGCCGCCACCGGCAGCGCGATGATCAGCGCCACATAGATGAGGGTGACGCCGAGCGAAAGGGGAAGGCCGGGAAGTACGCGCCGTTGCGGCATGAGGGATAGGAACCGTAATTCAAGGAAACGGGGCGGGATGATCCCGCCCCGTCGTTATTATGCATTTATCAGCCTCAGCGTGCGACGAACAGCTGATCCAGGATGCCGTCCGAGCCGAAATGCTCCTTCGTGACCTTCGGCCAGCCGCCGAACACGTCCTCGACGGTCACCAGCTTCACTTCCGGGAAATCTGCCTTGTGGCGCTCGACCACGTTCGGCTCATGCACACGGTTGCCGAACTGCGCCACGATCTCCTGGCCTTCCGGCGAATAGAGGAACTTGAGATAGGACTCGGCGATGGCGCGCGAGCCGCGCTTGTCGACGACCTTGTCGACCACAGCGACCGGGAACTCGGCGAGCAGGCTCGCCGGTGGCGTCACGAGGTCGAACTTGTCCTCGCCGAATTCCTTGGCGATGGCGCGCGTCTCGGCCTCGAAGGTGATGAGCACATCGCCGGTCTCGCGCTCGACGAAAGTGGTGGTGGCGCCGCGTCCGCCGGTGTCGAAGACCGGCACATTGGCGAAGAGCTTCTTGATGAAGTCGTGGATCTTCGTCTCGTCGCCCTGGAAGGCCTCCTTCGCATAGGCCCAGGCGGCGAGATAGGTGTAGCGCGCATTGCCCGAGGTCTTGGGGTTCGGGAAGATCACCTTCACATCCTCGCGGACGAGATCGCCCCAGTCCTTGATGCCCTTCGGATTGCCTTCGCGGACGAGGAAGGATGGGAATGAATAGTAGGGCGAGGCGTTGTTGGGCAGCCGCGTCTGCCAGTCGGCGGCGACGAGACCGCCC
Organism: Nordella sp. HKS 07; assembly: GCF_011046735.1. NCBI lineage: Bacteria > Pseudomonadati > Pseudomonadota > Alphaproteobacteria > Hyphomicrobiales > Nordella > Nordella sp. HKS 07. The sequence continues at coordinate 517,460 of NZ_CP049258.1, forward strand.
TTGTCGGAGAGGATCTGGACGTCGGTCACCTGGTTGAAGGTTACCACATCGGCCTCGAGGCCCTCGAGGATGGCGCGCGCCTGCTTGGAGGAGCCGGCATGCGACTGCTTGACCTCGAGATCCTTGCCCGTCTCGGCCTTGTATTTGGCGATGAAGGCCTTATTGATCTCGGCATAAAGCTCGCGCGCAATGTCGTAGGAGACATTGAGGATCGCGTTCGGTTCTTCGGCCTTTGCCGGCGCCGCGAACGCCAGGGCGGCCAGCGCAGCCGCCACGATCAGCTTTTTCATAAATCCTCCAAGGGGATAAGAGAAGGCAGGTGAGAGTTCTGTATAAAATTCCACCCGTTCTATAAAAAGAACAAAGGGCTTGTCAAGCAGGCCCGGGCGATATTTCCTAAGACCTGCCTTGAGAAAATCTGCGGGCGCTCTTGAACCGCAGACACCGGCCTGACCAAGGGTCGTTTTGATCCTTGCCTGGCGTCGATGGCGCGCGAATACTGGCGCAATGACGATCCGGCTGACGGTCAGAAAGAAGATCATGGGAATCGCCGTCGGGCTGATCGTCCTGATGGCCGTCACCGCCATCCTCTCGCTCATCTGGGTCATGCAGGTGGAGCGCCGCATCGAGGAGCTCTCGAACAGCTACATCCCGGCCTACGGACATCTGGCGCGCACGAATATCCGCTCGCTCGAACGGGCGCTGGCGCTGCGTCGCATGGTCATCGACAAGATACAGTCTCCTTCAGACGATGGCGGGCTGGCCCAGATGCGTGCCCTGTTCGACAGCAAGGGAGCCGAGGTCGAGAAGGAGGCGCAGGCCGCGCGCGATGTGATCAACGGCCTCATCAAGACCAAGCAGGCCAGTACCGACGAGACCATCGCGCTGGTCCGGCTCGACAGCCGCATCGCCGCGGCCATGACGGATACTCGCGGTCAGTTGAATCGCGAGATCGAGCGATTACTCATGGCGCTCGATGCCGGCGACAGCAAAGCGGTGACCGACAGCCTCGGCCGCGTCGATGATTTGCGCGACGACCTCATTAAGAAGCTCGACTCCATTCGTGCCGATATGCTGGCTTTGTTGGAAACGGAAGCGGAAGCGACGGTCAGCAAGCAGCGCCAGGCCATGCTGCTCGCCGCAGCCGTTACCGCGCTCGCCGCCCTCCTCGGGCTTCTGTTCGCGGCACTGGTCAGCGGTGGCATCGTGCGCCCGGTGCAGCGCTTGCTGGCAGGCGCCCGCGCGGTCGAGGCGGGCAATCTCGACCAGACGCTGACGGTGACCTCGAAGGACGAGATCGGCCACCTCACCATGGCATTCAACCGCATGGTCGAGCAGTTGCGCCTCAAGGAGCATATTCGCCGCACCTTCGGCAAATATGTCGATCCACGCGTGGTCGAGGGCCTGATCGATCATCCTGTGCTGGCCGCCGAGGGACAGCATCGGGTCATGACCGTGATGTTCTGCGACGTGAAGGGATTCACCGGCATCAGCGAGGAGACGACCTCGCAAGGCCTCGTCAAGATCATGAACCGTTACTTCTCGGTGATGTCCGCGCCGATCCGCGACCGCGGCGGGATCATCGACAAATATATCGGTGACGCCATCATGGCCTATTGGGGACCTCCCTTCACCGAGGACGCCGATCAGGCCCGGTTTGCGAGCCGCGCCGCGCTCGACATGCTGGAGCGTGTCGTCCCGCTCAAGGCCGAATTCGCCGGGCTGCTCGGCATGCGCAGCCTGCCGATCGCGTTCGACATTCGCATCGGCATCGCCACCGGCGAGGCGCTGGTCGGCAGCGTCGGCTCCGAATTGATGATGAGCTATACCGTCCTTGGCGAGACGGTCAACCTGGCTTCCCGCCTGGAAGGCGCCAACAAAATCTATGGCAGCCGCATTCTGGTGTCGGCGGACACGATGGCGAAGGCGGCGCCGGTAATCGAGATGCGCGAGATCGATCGCGTGATCGTCCTCGGCGAGAGCCGGCCGCAGACGATATTCGAGATCATGGGACGCCAAGGCGAGCTGACGGCGGCACAGCTCGAGCTCAAGCGCCATTTCGCCGATGGGCTTGCGGCCTACCGCGCCCGCGACTGGGATGGCGCCCGCCGCGCCTTCACCGCGGCATTGGCCGCGGTTCCGGGCGATGGCCCGTCGACGACCTTCCTCAGGCGCATCGACGCCTTCACCGCGGCGCCACCCGCTGCCGGCTGGGACGGAACCTGGCATCTCGATCGGAAATAGGCTCAAGCTCGAGCTCCCTCAGAGCAAATCCCGCCAAAGTTGAAGACTTTGGCGATCAGGATTTGCTCCAAGATATTGATTTGGCGCAGATCCTTTTCGGCGAAGTGATTCCACTTCGCCGGGATGCGCACTAGGCAGCGACAGCACCACTTTCATGCCGCCTTCCGGGCGTTGCGACATGGAGATATCGCCGTGATGCGCCCGGGCGATGCCCCGCGCGATCGCGAGCCCCAGACCGATGCCGCCCGTCTCGCGGTTGCGCGAGCGATCGAGTCGGTGGAAGGGCTGGAACACCCCTTCGATCTCGTCCGCGGGGATGCCTTCGCCTTCGTCCTCGATCACCACATCGACGCCGCCTGCCCCCTGCACGACCGAGACTTTGGCACTTTTTCCGTATTTGACGGCATTGTCGATGAGATTGGCGAGGCAGCGCTTGAGCGCGACGGGACGGCCGGTGCACACAATGCGCGCCGGCGCCCCCGCGTGCTCCATCCGCACATCCGGAAACTCGTCGCATAGTGTCTCGACGAGCGAAACCATTTCGAACCGCTCGTCCGCCTCCTTGTGAAGCTCGTGATTGGCGAAGTCGACGACCGACTGGATGATGGCCTCGATCTCGGCCAGGTCGGCGATGAGCGCCCGGGTCTCGGTCTTCTGCTTGAGCAGCTCGAAGCGCAGGCGCAGACGCGTCACGGGCGTGCGCAGATCATGCGCCAGCGCCGCCGCCAGATGCTCGCGCTCCGACACGTAGTCGCGCACCTTCCCTTGCATCCAGTTGATGGCGCGCACCGCCGCTTTCACCTCCCGGCTCCCGGTCTCGGGCAGCGGCGGCCGGTTGAGATCATCGCCGATCGCCTTGACCGCCCTCTCGAAGGCCGCATAGGGCTGGGTGAGCTGCCGGATCGTCCATAGCGAGAGAAGGATGATCGCCGCCGCGGCCCCGAGATAGAGAGGAATGTTCCGGGACGTGAGCACCGGCGGATCGGGTGTCACCGGCGATACGAAATTGAGCCATTCCCCGTCCTTGAACTGGACCGAGACGGTGAACCGCCCGCTGCGGCCCAGATCGCTGGCGGCTTCCGAGAGCTGTTCCTCCACATCGCCCTGCCCGTCCTCTGCAACGCTCGCATGCGGCTCGGCCGTCTTGGCCGCCGCCGTATCCGCCTCGCGGATCCTGACATCGGCAACGCCGATGCGCCCAAGCTTAGCGACAAGAATATCCTCGAGCTCGGCCAGCTCGTCATCGGCGGGAATGGCGCTCGTGATCGCCGGCTGGCGCGACATCGAAAGCGTCAAAGGCGGCGTGGCGAGATCGTTGAGGAGTGCCGGGCGCGCGTCCGGGGTTGCTGAATTCAAGGCTTTCGACAGAGCGACGGTGCGCTCACCGAGCCGGAAGAGATCGAAGGAGCGCCCGCTGCTCGCCACGCCATGCGAGGCGATGATCAGCGTGGCGGTCTGCGCCGCGATCAGCCCGGCGACCACGATCAGCAAGATCCAGGCCGGCAGCGATTGCGGCACCAGCCGTCTCATGAGGCTTCGACCGAAGGGGCGAACATATAGCCGCCACCTCTGATGGTGACGATGAAATTCGCGCTGTCGGCTGTCGCGGCGAGCTTGCGGCGCAGGCGGCTCACTAGAATATCGATGCTGCGGTCGAAGGCCTGCGCGTCGCGGCCCTGCGTCAGGTCGAGCAGCTGGTCGCGGCTGAGGGTGCGGCGCGGATGCATGACGAAGACGCTGAGAAGGTCGAACTCGGCCGTGGTCAGCGTGACCACGACATTGTCGTCGCTCCATAGCCGTCGTTGTGCGACATCGAGCGTCCAGCCGGCGAAATTGTAGGTTTGCGCCGGGCGCGCCTGCTTCCCTGCCTCGCTGGCAGCGGAGAAGCGCCTGATCACCGCCCGGGCCCGCGCCAGAAGCTCGCGCGGATCGAAGGGCTTGGCGAGATAATCGTCGGCGCCCATTTCGAGGCCGACGATGCGGTCCGTCGTTTCGCCGACCGCCGTCACCATGATGATCGGCACCTGCGACTTGGCGCGGAAATCGCGACAGAGCTCCAGGCCGTTCCGGCCGGGCAGCATGACGTCGAGTACGACGAGATCGAAGTTGCACCGGCGCAACCGTGCCTGCATCTGGGCTTCGTCATGCGCCACGGTGACGCGATAGCCATGGCGCTCGAAGAAATGCCGGATCAGATCGCAGATCTCGCGATCATCGTCGACGACCAGCAGATGGGCGCCGGTTTTCATATGCGCGCTTTCCATGACACGTCCGTAATGCGGAGAAATCCCATTTGGAATTCGGCCATAACATGCGCTTTGGCGCCATTCCAGTTGCCCGGGCGACAGCTTTTGTGTCTGCCGCTTACGGCCGGAAACATGATGTTACAGAGACGGCGCTCACCGGAAAAATTTCCGAAAACCCCAGGGCCTATGACCCGTGGCGACAGCGATGCGCAACTCTGGTTCCTCTTCCAAGTCCCCCGTGAGCTGCAGGACCCGGAGCCTGCGCATCGCCTGTCTCGTGGCGCTGGCAGGCGGTTTCGCCGTGCTTGCGAGTCCCGTTGAAGCTGCGGCGGAGAGGACGAGGTCCGACCGCTGCGGCGTCCTGCAGGACCAGCTCGCCGAGCAGATCAAGACCCATTCCGGGTCGAGCCGCTCTGCCAAGGCCGCGACCATCGGAGCTGCGGCGAGAAAGCTCTGCGCTGAGGGCAAGCAGGCCCAGGGGCTCAGAGCTTATGTCAAGGCACTCCAGCTGTTCGGGGTCCAGCCCGTCGACCCGAAATGAACCGAAGCCGAGCCTCGTGCTTCTCAATGATTGGAATGGAAATCGATATGAAGAAACTCACTTTGGCCGCCTTGAGCCTCGCGACCGCGCTGGCTTTCACGACGCCGGCCGTTCTGGTCGCGCCGGCGACCGCCGCGACCACCGCCGCCACCGCAACGCATGGGCCGGCTAAAGCGTCCAAGAAGACAACGACCAAGACCGCCACGAATCAAGTGACCAAGTCGTCCAAGAACAAGAAGATCTGCAAGGACACCAGGACGCAGAAGTGTCCGGTGACGAAGAACAAGAAGAACAAGAAAAAGAAATAACAGATCACGATGAGTTTGGATTGAGTCAATCCAAACTCATAAACGTGATCGATTCTACATTTTGGCGCGGGATTCTTGCGAAAAACCGGTGCCCACTTTTTCGCATCCCGCGCTGGGACGGCGACGGGCGCGTGATCGGAAAAGGCGGAAGCCGGTCTTCCATCCGATCACGCGCCGACCGCCAGGCCGGGTGTATCCATGAGGGATCCACTGGCGTATTCTTTCCCGACGCCAACAGCACGAAGGAGATCCCCATGTCCGCCGCCGCTGTATATCTCTGGTATGTCGTCGTCGCCGGGCCGCAAGGCGGCTTGATCGCGCTGCCGAGCCCCTTCGACCAGCAGGACCAGTGCCTCGCCGCCATCAAGGCCTATGAGGCGACGAAGCCTCAGGCCGGCTGGATTATGCAATGCATTCCCGCCGGCCCGCCGCTCGGCGATGAGGAGGTTCCCGAAGACGGCGCCCCCGCCGAGCAGCAGTAGCATACACAATTCAGATCAGCGCCGCTCTTCGCCGCACAAAGGGCATGCCCAGGGAAGCCGGCTGGCCGGTGCGCGGCGAGCGTCAGATCTGCTGCGTCACGATCAGGCTCGTCAGGCCCTGACAGAATAAGACCGTGCTTAAGCCGACCATGATCTGCGAAGGGAACGACACGACGAGCCAGTTCACAATGAAATGGCCGATGAAGAACTCGGCCTGGGATTGACGGCGCCGATGCGCTCCTCCAGAGATGCGATCAGGGCGCTATCCACCATATGAATGACCACCCACATAGGCTGTCGTGCAGGCGTCTTCTACACACCCCATATTTGTCGGGTAAAACCGCCGGGAGACCGTGATGAGCGCCTTCAACCCCGAAAATGCCTTCTGGAGCGACCTGTTCGCCAGGATTGCCGAGCGCGGTCGCCAATGGCTCGGACGGCCGCTTGCCTCCGGCTCGCCGGCGCAAGGCAAGATCGCCGAACTGGCCTCGAGCCTCATGTCGACGAAGGGCGAGGCCTCGGGGGTCGCCCTGGCGCGCGCCGTGGTCGCGCAATGGAAGACCATGGACAAGCCGGCGCGGCGCGCCTGGTTCGCGATGCTGGCGGAGGATTTCGGGCCCGCGGCGGAAAAGCTGACCGCGGCGGTGGCCGAATGGCAGGCGCAGCCGACGCCCGAAGCGGCGCAGAAGCTGCACGCCGCTGCCGAGCCGCTGCGCCAGGAGCTGCTGCGCCGCATCAATCTGGCGCCGGGAGGTACCGCGGCGCTCGTGAACATGCGCGAAGAGCTGCTCGGTTTCCTGCGCGACAACCCGGAACTGGAAGCCGTCGATGCCGACTTCGTCCATCTGCTGACCTCGTGGTTCAACCGCGGCTTTCTGCTGCTGCGCCCGATAGACTGGTCTTCGCCGGCGGCCGTTCTCGAAAAGATCATCCACTACGAGGCGGTGCATGAGATCAAGGACTGGAACGATCTCAGGCGGCGCCTCAAGCCCGAGGACCGACGCTGCTTCGCGTTCTTCCATCCCCAGATGCCGGACGAACCCTTGATCTTCGTCGAGGTGGCACTCACCTCCGGCATCCCCGGAAATATTGGCCAGTTATTGTCCGAGGAGCGGGCGGCTCTCGCGCTTCGCAATGCCGACACGGCGGTTTTCTATTCCATCTCCAACACACAGGTCGGGCTCAAGGGTATTTCCTTCGGCAATTTCCTGATCAAGCAGGTCGTGGAGGAGTTGCTGCGCGACACGCCCTGGCTCAAGACTTTCGTCACGCTCTCACCGGTGCCGGGTTTCGCCGCCTGGCTCGACGCCAGTCGGAAGGAAAGCTCCGCGATCCTCGCCGTCCTCGATGGCCACGAAAAGCTTGCCGCCCTCGACGAACCGGGCTGGCATGAGGATGCCGTTATCCGGGCCGGGCTCGAGCCGGTCCTGCAACAGGCCGCGGCCCTCTATCTGCTGCGCGGCAAAGGCGCCAACAACAGGCCGCTGGATCCGGTGGCCCGCTTCCATCTCGGCAACGGCGCGCGGCTCGAGCACATCCATGCTTCGGGTGACATGTCCGCCAAGGGCTTGCGCCAGTCCTTTGGCGTCATGGTAAACTACCTCTACGATCTCGACGCCATCGAGAAGAACCACGAGAACTATGCCGACAGCGGCGAGGTCGCGCATTCATCGGTGATAAGAAAGATCCTGGCCGATGATGTGTCGATGCTGACCCGCAATGTCCAGAGCCTTCTCGGTTCGGAAAAGTCCAGAAAGAAGGAAGCCAAGCTCCCATGAATTGGTCCTATGCGCCTGATCCGCAAGTGCGCAATCTGCCTGAGCTGGTGCAGCGACGCATGAAGTCGCCGGAGAAGGTCTTCATCCGCAACGGCGACGGTCGCACCTTTACCTATTTCGATATCTGGGCGCTTGCCGGCCAGATGGCCAATGCCTTGGCGGCGCAGGGCGTGAAGACGGGGGACCGCGTCGCCATCCAGGCCGAGAAGAGCCCGGAAGCCATCACGCTTTTCCTCGCCTGCGCCAAGCTCGGTGCCGTCTATCTGCCGCTCAACACCGCCTATACAATCGCTGAGGTCGACTACTTCCTGGGCGATGCTGAGCCTTCCGCCTTGATCGTCATGCCGGAGCGCCTCGATACACTGGCGGACCTCGCCGGGCGGCGCAACGTCTCCGCCTTGCTCTCCCTCGGCACAAAAGGTGAGGGAACATTCATGGATGCGACCCGGCGCCAGACATGCGGTTTCACCGATGCGAAAGTGGAATGGTCCGACCTCGCCGCGATTCTCTATACGTCCGGCACCACCGGCCGCTCCAAGGGCGCCATGCTGACCCATGGCAATCTCGCCTCCAATGCGTTGAGCCTCATCGACACGTGGCGCTTTAGCGAGCGCGACGTCCTTATTCATGCTTTGCCGGTCTACCACACGCATGGTCTCTTCACCGCGACCAACACGCTGCTGCTGTCCGCCGGCACCATGCTGTTCCGGCAGAAATTCGACGCCGATGACGTCATGCGGCTGATGCCCGAAGCCACCACGATGATGGGTGTCCCGACATTCTATACGCGCCTTCTGCAGCACCCGGGTTTGATCCGCGAGGCGACCGCCCATATGCGGCTCTTTATTTCCGGCTCGGCGCCCCTCCTCGCTGAAACGCACCGGGAGTTCCGCGAGCGCACCGGCCATGCGATCCTCGAACGCTTCGGCATGACCGAGACGAACATGAACACGTCGAACCCCTATGATGGCGAGCGCATCGCCGGAACGGTTGGCCTCCCACTTCCCGGCGTCGACGTGCGCATCAGCGATCCCGGGAGCGGCACGCCGCTGCCGGCCGGCGAGATCGGCATGATCGAGGTGCGCGGTCCTAATGTGTTCAAAGGCTATTGGCGGATGCCGGAGAAGACGGCGGCCGAATTCAGACCCGACGGCTTCTTCATCACCGGCGATCTGGGCCGCATCGACGACAATGGCTATGTATCGATCGTCGGCCGCGGCAAGGATCTCATCATCACCGGCGGCTTCAATGTCTATCCCAAGGAAGTCGAAAGCGAGATCGACAGCCTCGACGGCATCGTCGAATCGGCGGTGATCGGCCTGCCGCATCCCGATTTCGGCGAAGGCGTCACCGCTGTCGTGGTGCGTTCGGGCAACGATCTTCTCGAAAGGGAGATCCTGCGACGGCTTGAAGACCGGCTAGCCAAGTTCAAACTGCCCAAGCAGGTGATCTTCGTTGACGATCTGCCGCGCAACGCGATGGGCAAGGTGCAGAAGAACGTGCTGCGCCAGGCCTATGCCGATCTCTACCGCCAGACGTGACTGGTCTGGCTTAACTCGATGGTCGGCCGGGCAGCCGTCGCCGCTGACGCGCCATTGTCAGCGGCTGTCATGTGCCCTCACGGACCTTTCGCAGACCGGAACAGAACCTTGCCGTTGACCTTGATCTCGACATCCTGGGCATATTGCTTCAGCGCGTCCGGATTGACCTCGATGCCGAGGCCGGGCGCGTCGGGCACGTGGATCTCACCATTCTTGTCCGGCACGATATGGTTGCGCGTCAGGTCGACAGCGAGTTGCTTCAAGGTCGTCGGATACTCGCAGATGGTATGATCCTTGAGACCGGCGAAGGGCTGCATCGACGCGCTTAAGGCCAGGTTGGACGTGAAAGTGTGGTTGATATAGGTGACGCCACGCTTCACCGCATAGTCCGCCACCTGCTTGGCCGGCCACAAGCCGCCGATGCGGCCGCAGTCGATCTGCACATAGCCGACCTTGCCGAAAGCGATCAGATGCTCGGCCATATGGCGATTATGCGCCGCCTCGCCACCTGCCGTCTTGACGGTCTTCACCCGCGCGGCGAGCGCGCCATAGGCGCCATAGGCCGAGCCGTGGAAGGGTTCCTCGAAGAAGGTGACGCGGTTGCGCTCCATCGCGTCGAGCCTGAGTACCGCAGCCTCGACATCTTCGCCGAAGATCTGGCCCGCATCGATGAGCAGGATGCCGTCGGGCCCGAGCCCTTCGCGCGCCGCGTCGAGATGGGCGATATCGCTTTCGAGCGAAGCGCCGAAGGGCGCCCAGCCGAATTTGGCCGCGCGGAAGCCACGCTTGCGCATCTCGCGCGCCCGCTCGAGCGTGCCTTGCGGGCTCGTGCCGAACAGCACGGAGGCATAGGGGATCTTGGGATGAGCCGCATCATAGCCGAGAAGCTTCCAGGTGGGTGCGCTACGCACATGGCCGAGCAGATCCCACATCGCCATCTCGATGCCGGACCAGGTATGCGCCGCCTGCAGCAGGTCCATGCTGTTATAGGCGACGGTCGCGGTCATGCGATGGATATCATCCGGCCCGTCGAGCGTCTCGCCCAGCACCGAATCCGCCACCGGGCGGCAGGCGCCATGCGACATCGGGCACACGAAGGCCGCGATGGACGGCAACGGCGCCGCTTCGCATTCGCCCCAGCCGATATGCCCGCCGGCGCTGACGCGTACCACCAGCGCGTCCTGGCTGCCATCGGCCTCCGTCGTCACCTCGGGCATCGCGAGGTAGAAGAAATCAACACTTTCGATTTTCATCAGTCTTTTGCCTCTGTTGAAGGGTTAGCCGCGTCGCCGATAGGTTACGGCGCGCTGCGTGAAGGGCGTATCGGCCTCGATCGGGTAGATCGGGCGCGCGCAGAGCTTGTGGCCGAGTCCTGCGACATAGGCCGAGGTCGAGCCTGGCGCATCGACATTGAAATTCTTGGCGACCCACTGGTCATACATATGGAATTCCGTATGCGGCGACTTGACGATGGTAAGGTCGAAGCGCTGCGGATCGAGCCCATTGGCATAATAAAGCGATCGGTCGAACAGGAAAGCGGGCTTGCTGATCGCCAGCACGGTGAAGTTCTCGAAGGTCAGGACGGCGCTTTGGCCCGCATCGATCGGCAGGCCCATCGTCTCGAGCACCGCCTTACCGGCGGAGAGGCTCTCGACCGTCGCGCTGACCGCCAGGGGCTCAAAGCGCGCGCGATCTACGGAACCGCCAAGTGTGATGGCGATCAGGGCGCCCACCCCCGCTTCATGCGCCGCCTTGGCCGCCGGCGCATCGACGATCTGGGCCAGCACGCGCTTGCGGTAGCCACCTGCCTTCAGAGCCTTGATGAGGGCATTCGAGTCACCGCTCGCCCCTGACGAGGTGGCGTCCGCCGCATCGGTGAAGATGATGGGGTTGGTAAAATGCTGCGCCAGCGCCACCGCCTTGTCCGGCGCGATCAGCTTGCCGACCAGCCGGTGCCTGCCGGCCCACATGGATTGCGCCAGCGCGATGGCTGAGCTCTCGGCCGTCCCGTCGTCCTTTTCCGTCACCACGATGGCCTGGGTGCACAGCTCGGGCGCATCAGTGAAGGGATTGCCGATCATCACGCCGGCGGCCAGCGCCCTTCCCGAATGCTCGAGCAGCTGGCCGTCGGCCAGCACGTCGCCATAGAGCCCGGTCTTGGTGATGCATTCATCGCCGCGCGCCAGCATCGGCACGACGACCCGCGCGATCGTCGGCTTGAGCTTGCGGTCGACGATGTCGAGCAGGAGGCGCGCCGCCCTGAGACCCGTATCGGCGAAATCCACATGCGGATAGGTCTGGTAGATGGTGAGCCCGTCGATCTGGCGCAGCATGCGGTCGGTCAGGATGCCGTGGAGATCGAGCGAGATGACGATCGGCACCTGCGGCCCGAAAGATCGGCGGATCTCTTCGAGCAGGAAGCCTTCCGGGTCCGCCTCGCCCACCGCACCCATTGCGCCGTGGAGCGAGATGTAGAGCGCATCGACCTTGCCCGCATGCGGCAGCACCGCGGCCAGGATCTCCCGCGACAGACGCTGCCACCCTTCCGCCGAGAGGATGCCGGCGCTATCGGCCCTGGCTGAGATGATCGGCAGGAGGCTGACATCTCTGCGCTGGTCGAACACCGAAAGCGCGCCACCGATCGACGTATTGAGTCCGCGGCGCGTCAGAAGGCTATCGCCCCTGTCGATCTTGAAGTCTTCATATTGCGACGGCAGCGGATTGAAGGAGGATATCTCCTGCATGCATTCGGCGATCAGGATCTTCATGAGGTCGCTCCGGTAATTGACGAGAGGCGCGGCGGCACGGGCAGGCTGCCGTCAGCCACGAGATGGCAGGCGACCTGCCGCCCATCCGCGATCATGGACAGCGCCGGGTCGTCGACGCGGCAGCGTTCGGTCGCGAACCGGCAGCGCGGCGCGAAGCGGCAGCCTTGCGGGATCGCCAGCGGGCTTGGCACATCGCCCTGAAGCTTCTCACGGTTGCGTCGGGCGCGCGGATTTCCAGGCGGAATGGCCGACAGAAGCGCCCGCGTATAGGGATGGGCCGGCGCGTTGAAGAGTGTTTCGGCGTCGGCCAGCTCGACGATGCGGCCGAGATACATCACCGCCACCCGGTCGGAAATATGACGCACGACCGAGAGGTTGTGCGAGATGAAGAAATAGGTGAGGCCTAGCTCCTGCTGCAGGTCCTGCAGCAGATTGATCACTTGCGCCTGGACCGAGACGTCGAGCGCCGACACCGCCTCGTCGCAGACGAGGAATTCGGGATCGAGCGCCAGAGCGCGCGCTATGCCGATGCGCTGGCGCTGGCCGCCCGAGAATTGATGCGGATAGCGCTCGGCGGCGGCGCGCGGCAAGCCCACGAGATCAAGGAGTCGCGCGACGCGGCGCTCGCGCTCCGCCCCCTTGGCGAGACGATGAATGGCGTAAGGCTCCGCGATGATCGCGCCCACGCTCATGCGCGGATTGAGCGAGCCGAACGGGTCCTGGAAGACGATCTGCAGATTGCGCCGCCGCTCGTCCAGCTCCTTGGAGCTGAGCGACATGAGGTCCCTGCCCCTGTGCAGGACCTGACCGGATGTCGGCTCGAGCAATCTGAGGAACAATCGCCCGACCGTCGACTTGCCACAGCCCGATTCACCGACCAGTCCAACCGTCTCCCGGGTGCGGATGGCGAGACCGACGCCGTCGACGGCTTTGACCGCCGCCCCGCTCTTGCGCTTCCCGAACAGCCCGCGTGGTTCGAAATATTTGGCGAGGTTGCGCGCCTCGATGAGAACCTCGCTCATGGCGCGATGGCTCCCCGTTTAACTTCCCTTCTCCCGCTTGCGGGAGAAGGTGGCGCGAAGCGCCGGATGAGGGTGTCTCTTGTGTAGCAGGCGGTGAATCTCGCCGAATACGTGCCAGTCGAACCAACACCCTCACCCGCCCTATCGGGCACCCTATCCCGCAAGCGGGAGAGGGGGAAATATTGGAGAGGGATCATGAGCCTTCCTCCTCGCGCCGGACATAGCCGAAAGGCCTGAGACAGGCCACGCTCTGCGCCGAACCGAGCCCCGCCAGGTGCGGCGGCGCCAACCGGCAGTCGTCCTTCACATGAGAACAGCGCGGCGCGAAGCGGCAGCCTTTCGGCATCAGGCCGACGCCCGGAACCGAACCCGGTATCGTCACCAGCCGGTCGCCGCTCTTGTCGAGCGACGGGATCGAGGCGAGCAGCGCCTGCGTATAGGGATGGGCCGGCGCATCGAACAGGGTTTCTACATCCGCCATCTCGGCGACGCGACCGGCATAAAGCACCATCACCTTGTGCGCCATCTCGGCGACGACGCCCAGATCATGGGTGATCAGCATCAGCGCCATGCCGCTCTCCGCCTGGATGTCGCGCAACAGATCGAGGATCTGCGCCTGGATCGTGACGTCGAGGGCCGTCGTCGGCTCATCCGCGATCAGGAGCTTGGGCTCGGCCGCGAGCGCCACCGCGATCATCACGCGCTGACGCATGCCGCCCGAAAGCTCATGCGGATAGGCCGAGAGGCGCGACGCCGCCGCCGGGATCTCGACGCGTTCGAGAAGTTCGACCGCGCGGCGGCGCGCCGCCTCACCGCTCATGCCCTTGCGCATGCGCAGCACCTCGCCGATCTGCTCGCCGACCCGCATGATCGGGTTCAGCGAGGTCATCGGCTCCTGGAAGATCATCGACAGGTCGCGGCCACGTTTCTGCCGCCATGCGGCATTGCCGGCGGCGGTGATGTCCTCGCCGGCAAGCATGATGCGCCCCGACTTGCGCCGCGCCGGAAAGCCGAGCAGGCCCATGAGGGTGAGCGCCAGCATCGACTTGCCGCTGCCCGATTCGCCGACCACGCACAGCACCTCGCCGGCCGACAGCGTGAAGGACACATCCTCCAGCACGCTCGGCGCCGAAGCACCCGTTCCGACCACGGTGGTGAGATTTTCCACGCTCAGCATGGTCACACCCTGATCCTGGGATCGAGCACGTCGCGCAGGCCGTCGCCGAGCAGATTGAGGCCGAGCACCACCACCAGGATGACGATGCCGGGGAACAGGGTCACCCAAGGTGCTTCCACCATGAAGTCGCGGCCATTGGCGATGATGCCGCCGAAGGTGACGGCGGGCGGCGGCGGCCCGACGCCGATATAGGAGAGCAGCGCCTCCGCCAGGATCGCCGAGGCGAAGACGTAAGTGAGGCGCACGATGAGCGGCGCCAGCGCATTGGCCAGCACATGCCGGAACAGGATGCGGAAGTGGCTGGCGCCCAGGGCACGCGCCGCCTCGACGAATTCCATCTCGCGCACGACCAGCACCGAGGCGCGCACGATGCGCGCGGTGTGCGGCGTCGTGGCGATGCCGAGCGCCAGGATGACATTGGGAACCGAGGCGCCGAGCGTCGCCGCAACCGTGATGGCGAGCAGGATGGCGGGAAAGGCCATCAGCGCATCCATGATGCGCATCAGGAGATTGTCGAGCTTGCGGAAATAGCCGGAGACGGCGCCGATCAGCGTCCCGAACACGCCGGTGAACAGCACGACCGAAAGGCCGATGAAGAGCGACAGCTGCCCGCCATGGATGACACGCGAGAGAATATCGCGGCCGAAATGGTCGGTCCCGAACCAATGTGCGGCACTCGGCGCCTCGAGTCGGGCGCGGAAATTATTGGCGTTCGGTTTATAGGGCGCGATCTGATCGGCGAAGATGGCAGCCACCAGAACGATGAGGAACAGCGTGCCGCCGATGACGAAGGCGCGATTGCCGAGGAGCCGGCGCAGGAACACGACGAACGGGTTCTGCCGCTCGGGCAGCGCATCCGGCAGCGCATGTATGTCGGCGCTACTCAAGGCGCACCCGCGGGTCGACGGCGGCGTAGAGCAGGTCGACGATAAGATTGATGAGGAGATAGATCACGGTCAGGAACAGGAGGCCGCCCTGGATAAGCGGATAGTCGCGGCTCAGTATGCCGCCGATGATCAGCCGGCCGACGCCCGGCAGCGCGAAAACCTGCTCGACCACGACGGCGCTGCCGAGCAGCGCGCCGGCAATGATGCCGGTGACGGTAAGGATCGGCATCATCGCATTGGGCAGGCCGTGGCGCAGGATGATGTAGAGGCCCGGCAGCCCTTTCGACTCCGCCGTGCGCATGAAATCCTGGCTGATAACATCGAGCATCGCCGAGCGCGTCATGCGCGCGATGAAGCCGATCTGCACCACCGCCAGGGTGAGCGTCGGCAGCAGCATCGATCTGGCCCAGCCGGCCGGATCCTCGAGGAGCGGCACATAACCTCCGGACGGCAGCCAGCCGAATTGCACGGAGAAGACGACGATCAGCAGCAGGCCGAACCAGAAATCGGGCACCGACAGGCCAAGCAAGGCGAGCGCCATCACCGATTGATCGGCGAAACTGCCGCGCCGCGTGGCGGCGAAGGTGCCGGCGGCCACGCCGAGGCCCACCGCGACGAGGAGCGCCAGCGCCGCCAGGAACAAAGTGAGCGGCAGGCGCTCGAGGATGGCCGAGAGCACGGGGATGCGCAGAAGGATCGACTGGCCGAGATCGCCGGTCAGCACCCGGCTATACCACTCCGCCATCTGCACCAAGGGCGGCTTGTCGAGGCCGAGCATTTCGCGCAGGCGCGCAATATCTTCCGGCGTCGAGCTCGCATCGAGGAAGGCAGCGGTCGGATCGCCCGGAATGATCCAGATGACCGCGAAGGACATCAGCGAGACCAGGAAGAGCACCGGTATGACGGATACGAGCCGCCGCAGCAGATAGTCACGCATATCGGTACCCCTCTCCATCCCTTCCCCTTCTCCCGTTGCGAAGCAATGGGAGAAGGTGCCCGATAGGGCGGATGAGGGCTCTTCTGAAATGGTGACCAATCGTTGGCAAGGGACCCCTCATGGAGAGCACCGCCGTTTGAGCGGCGGTGCCGGTTCACGGAAATTCTGGAGCTTACGGCGCGAGCGTCACCCCCCACATGCGCGGGATGCGGAAGGGCACGAAGTCCTTTACCTTGTCATTGGTCACCTGGAAGAGACCGTAATTGCCCGTCTTGATCGCGACCATGTTGTCATACATGCGCTGCTGGAACTGCTTGAACAATTCCTTCTTCTGGGCGTCATCGAGCGTCGCGAAGAATTCCTTGGCGATGCGGTCGATCTCGGGATCGGCCACCCTCTGCGCATTCCCGCCGACAAAGGCAGCCATGACGGTGCCCGGACCTTCGAAGGGCTCGATGCCGAAGCCATGTGTCCAGAAATTCCACCCCGCATCGGTGAAGCCGATCTTGGATGTCGTCGGCCAGTCGGCGACCTTGATGTCGACCTTGACGCCGATCTCCGCCAATCGCGACTGCACGACGGTCGCGATATCCACATTGGGCCGCAGATTGTCGGTGATGAAGGTCACCGTCTCGCCCTTGTAGTTCGATTTGCCGAGGAACTCCTTGGCCTTTTCGAAATCGGCGAGATTATACTGATCGAGTCCGGCATCGGCCGCGAAGGGCGATTTCGGGAACACCCAGCCGCCATCGACCTGGTTGATGCCGGCATAGGAGATCTCCATCACCTCCTGCATGTCGAGCGCCGCCTGTACGGCCTTGCGGAAGTTCACATCGTCCGTCGGCGCCTGGGCATGGTTGAGCTTGATGACCTGGAAGGCGAAGGGCAGCACGTCATGGACGACATATTTGCTGTCCTTGCGCAGCCGCTCGGCGGTCGGCCCGTCGACCGTCTCGACGATCTGCACGGCGCCCGATTCGAGCGCCGCGGTGCGCGCCCCTGCTTCCGGAATGAAGCGGAAGGTGACGCGGTCGATCAGAACTTCCTTCTTGCCGGCAAGCCCGTCACGCTTCTGATAGGCGGGATTGGGCACATAGTCGGCGAATTTCTCGAGCGTCACATGACTATCCGGCTTGTATTCGACGAATTTGAACGGACCGGTGCCGATATACTGGATTTCGTTGGCGCCCTTGGCCGCCTCTTCCGCCGGATAGATGGCGATCGGCGCGCGCGGCGACGAGATATTGTCGAGGAAGACCGACTGCTTCGCCTTGAGCTTGACCGCCACCTCATAGGGGCCCTGGGCGGTGACCGTGTCGATCGCGGCAACGAGCGCCGGCGATACGCCGATCTTGCGGTAGCGCTCGATCGAGGCGACGACGTCGGCCGAGGTCATCTCCTTGCCATTGTGGAATTTCACGCCCTGGCGCAGCTTGAACGTGTAGGTCAAGCCGTCATCGGACACGCTCACGCCCTCAGCGAGATCGGGAACCGCCTCGGCATTCTCGTTGCGCGCATAAAGCGTCTCATAGATATGAAGCGTGATGTTGCGCGCCACTTGCGCATTGGTGACATGCGCATCGAGCGAGGGCGGACCCTGCACCGACGCGATGACGATTTCGCCGCCGGCCGCCTCGACACCGGGTGCTACGGCGACGAGCGATGTCATCAGTCCGAATGCGAAGGCTAGTGCTTTCAGTCTTATAGCCATTTCTTCTCCTCCCGTTGTGAAACCAGTTCGCAGACCCTAGAGCTTTGGCTTTGGCTTGCGCATCGGATTATCCGAGAACCGCATCGCATGGTCGGGTCAAGCCCGACCACAAGCTTTTCGGTCCGATGCTCTAGCCGGCCGCCAGCACGTCGTCATAGTCGCTCATCACCACGCCGACCGTGTCGCCACGCGCCACGCGTCCGGGCCCTGACGACATCCACAGCAGGCCGTCGCGCTGATACTTGACCTCGATCGGCGCGCGGTCGACTTCGTCGACGAAATGCACCCAGCCCGCCGGCTCCCCCGCCTTGACCACATCGCCGACGACTTTGGTCGGTTCGAACAGCCCGGCCGACGGCGCGAAGGAGTAGCAGGCGGGATCGCGCACCATCATGTGGCGCGTGCCGGCGGTGCCGTCGCGCTGCGCCGTCTCCGGCTTGCCCTCGATGACGCCGAAATGTTTGAGAATGTTGTCGACGCCGCGCCGGCCGATGCGCACGCCCTCGATATTGACGCGCCCCCAGCCGCCGAGCTCGGTGCCGAGCGAGATGACGCCGCGGCGCTCCACGCAGGAGGTGAAGGTGGCGCCTTCATCGACGCCCCAGAACACGGTGTTGAAGGGGGCGCCAAAAGCTGCCGCCGCGTCCATCGTCTTCTTCCGCATCGCCGGGTCGGGCAGATAATGCATGTTGGTGGAGAGCGCCGAATCCGCGCTGTGGCCGGCTGTGTGCATGTCGACCGACACATCGGCGTGAGGAAGGATATAGCCGTCGAGGAAATGCGCGAGCATCTCCGAGAAAGTGCCCTTCGCGTTGCCGGGGAAGCAGCGGTTCATGTCGCGATTGTCGACTGGGCTGAGGCGCGTGTCATTGAGCACGGCCGGAATATTATAGGCGGGGATCATGATCACCCGGCCCTGTACCCGCGCCGGATCGAGGGTGCGGGCGAGATAGGAAATGGCGATCGGGCCTTCATATTCATCGCCATGGATGCCGCCGGTCAGAAGCACGGTCGGGCCTGAACCGTTCTTCACCGAGATGATCGGGATCTCGACCACGCCCCAGGCCGAAGTATTTCGCGCCAGGGGCGCCCGCAGCACGCCGGCCTGCCGACCGCTTTTGTCGAAATCGATGGGGTTGGAGATTCGACTCTTCTCGACCTGCACTGCCACGACGCGCTTCCGTTTCTTCGCTGTTGAATGAGGTGCCCCCTCACATGGCGCATCTTTGCGTACGGTATACCGTATGTCAAGCATCCTCTCCCGACCGTTGTCCCGACGAATGCGGCTATCGTAAGCACACATCTCGTGAGGGCTGCGCCCTTACCCTCGCCCCGCTTTAGCGGGGAGAGGGAGGGGCCCATTGCGTAGCAATGGGAGGGTGAGGGGCCTTTATGAGATTGAGTTCGACCTCAGACAACTTAACGATCTCGCGACAAGAATGCCCACACTGCATCGGTGGCCGTGACCCTCACCCTTCCCGCCGCTACGCGTCGGGCCCCTTCCCTCTCCCCGCTGCGCTTCACTTGCAGGGCGAGGGTAAAGCAGCAGGCCGGTCATCAGATGCGTGAATCCGATATGCTTCGGTAGCGCTGGCGGTACTGCGCGGGTGTGATGCCGGCATGGCGCTTGAACAGGCGGCGAAAGAAAGCCGGGTCCTCATAGCCGACGGCGAGGGCTATCGCCTCGGTCGGTTCGGCGCTCGCTTCCAGCATCTGCTTGGCTTCCTCGATGCGCAGGCTCTGCACATAATCCACCGGCGCATAGCCGGTCGCCGCCTTGAAGCGACGCTTGAAGGTGCGCTCCGGCAGCCCGCTCACCGCCACCAGACGCGCCACCGGGTGAGCTTGCGCATAATGGTCGGCGATCCAGCGCTGGCATCGCTCGATCACGGCATCTTCATGTCGCCGGGGATTCGCCATCGCCGCGAAGGGAAGCTGGCCACTGCTGCGGTCCCCCAGCAGATAGATCCGCGCGATGCGGCTCGCTTCTTCCCTCCCGCAATAACGCGCGATCAGATGCAAGGCGAGCTCGCCCCAGGACGATGCCCCGCCCGTGGTGATCAGCCGTCCGCCGGCGGCGGTGTCGCAGATGATGCGCTCCGGCCTGAACCGCACCTTGGGATAGCGGTCGCGGAAGATGTCCGCCGCGATCCAGTGCGAGGCCGCGTCCTTGCCGTCGAGAAGCCCCGCCTCGGCCAGCAGGATCGAGCCGGTGCACACCGAGCAGATGGTCGCGCCGGCCGCCGACATATCGGTGAGCCAGGCCATCGTATCGGCCCAGCGCGCCGGCGCGTCGTCAGCGAGCGGCAGCGCCAGGTCGGTGACGATCACCACGTCGCTGTCGCGCGCTTCGGTGAGTGATGCATGCGGCGTGATCGGCGTACCGATGGCGCAGTTGAAGGTCTGCTTGCGCGGTGCGACGATGGCGGGCGCGATCCGCCGCACCTTCGTCTCCTGTCCGGTCAGCCGGTCCCAGATCGACCCGACGGAGGACAGCACTTCATAGAGCCCATAGACCGCGGCCGGCGTCGTCTCCGGCAAAGCGAGCAGGCTGATGCGTAGCGGATCGGCTGTTTCATCCATGCCGCAGGACTGGCACGAATGCCTCGTTTCTGTCCAGTTCGGCTCTCGCGGCGGGGACAAGGCGGCCCTAGCTTCACCCTTGATCTTACCGATGCTAGCGCGGGATGCGAAAAAGTGGATACCGGTTTTTCGCGAGAATCCCGCGCTAAAATATAAAAATCGATCACGTTTATGAGTTTGGATCGATTCGATCCAAACTCATCGTGATCTAGGACATGAAATGAACAGCCGCATAATGACAAGGAGCGGGACGATGGCGACCACCACCAGGATGATCGAAGCCAAGGACGTCAAGATCGCCGCCGAAGCCTTCGGCGACCCCGCCGATCCGCCGATCCTGCTCATCATGGGCGCCATGGCGTCGATGCTGTGGTGGCCGGACGGGTTTTGCAGCAGGCTCGCCGCCCAAGGCCGCTATGTCATCCGCTACGACAACCGCGACACCGGGCTTTCGACCAAATACGCGCCGGGCAAACCACCCTACACCATGGACGACATGGCCAAGGATGCCGCCGCCGTGCTCGACGCCTATGGCGTCGCCTCGGCCCATATCGTCGCCATGTCGCTGGGCGGCATGATCGGCCAGATCCTGGCCTTGACCCGTCCCGGGCGCGTCAGGTCGCTGACTTTGCTCAGCAGCACACCGATCGGCCTCGACCTCGATTTGCCGCCGCCGACACCCTCTTATATGGAGCATGCCGCAACGGGAGAGAAGGTCAACTGGTCGGATCGTGACCAGGCGATCGACTTCGTCGCCAGCGATGCCCGGATGATCGCCGGCAGCGCGCACCCCCATGACGCCGCAAGGGCGCGCGCCTTCATCGCGCGGGACTACGACCGTTCGCAAGGCTATCTCTCGGCCACCAATCATTTCATGCTGCGAGGCGGTGATGCCGTCAAAGGCAAGCTGCCCGCGCTCGAAGCACCGCTTCTGGTAATCCACGGCACGGCCGATCCGATCTTCCCAATCGCGCACGGCCGCGCGCTGGCGAAAGTGGTGCCGGGCTCTACATTGATCGAGCTCGACGGCGGCGGCCATGAGCTGCACGAAGCCGACTGGAACAGAATGATCACGGCGATCGTCGATCACACGACATAGACCGGCGCGTGATGGGAAAGTCGATTCGTCGCTGCCGTACGGGCACGGACTCCGTGCGTCAACCTTGAACGACATCCTCGCATAGGTGAGTGTTCTGCTACGTCCCGGCGGATTGTCGTACGGCAATCTGCTCACGCAAAAGTGTCTGAGCGCGAATAAGTTGCGGTCTATGCGCGTTTCATGGCGCTGCAACTCTTGACTCGTCGCGTTGATGCCTCTTGAAGTAGCGCCGCAACGAACACCAAAAGAAGAGGCTTCATCTTGAAAACCAGTCTTGCCGGCATCATCGCGCTTGCCCTCGCGAGCGCGATGGTTACGCCGACTTCCGCATCGGCACAGGAAACACTCACAATCGCGTCTTGGGGCGGAGCATATCAAAAGGCGCAACGTGACGCCTGGTTCGATATCGTCGAGAAGGAACTCGGCATCAAGATCAAGGAAGACACCACCGCCGGCATCGCCGATGTGCGCGCTCAGGTCGCTTCCGGCAGCCCGACCTGGGATATCGTCCAGCAGGGCAACTACAGCTGCGCGATCCTCGACAAGGAAGGCAAGACCGAGAAGCTCGATCCCGCCGTTCTCGCCATCGAGGGCATTCCCGCCAACATGAAGGGCGAAGGCTGGATCGGCAACATCGTCTATGCCGCGGCGATTGCCTGGAACGACGAGAAGTATCCCGACAAGAAGCCTCAGACCTGGGCCGACATGTGGGACACCAAGACCTTCCCCGGCGGCCGCACCATGCGCCGCAGCCCGGTCTACACGCTTGAATCCGCACTGCTCGCCGACGGCGTGCCGATGGACAAGCTCTATCCGCTCGATGCCGATCGGGCCTTCAAGAAGCTCGAGGAGATCAAGGGCGACGTCACCGCTTGGTGGGCGTCGGGCGCCCAGTCAGCTCAGCTCCTCAAGGACGGCGAAGTCGACATGGCGACCATCTGGAACGGACGCGCCGAAGCGCTCACCCAGGAAGGCGCGCCGATCAGCCTCACATTGAACCAGCAGATGATCCTGACCGATTGCTGGGTTGTCCCCAAGGGCGCCAAGAACAAGGACCTGGCGATGAAGGCGCTGGCGATCATGAGCCGGCCGGACATGCAGGCCCGCATCGCGCTCTATATCAATTACGGCCCGGCCAACACGGACGCCTACAAGACCGGCGTCATCAAGCCGGAAGTGGCCGCCAAGCTGCCGAGCGCGCCGGAGAATTCCGCCAAGGGCTTCGTTCTCGACGCCAATTACTGGGCGGACAATCTCGACGAGATGACCAAGCGCTTCGACCTTTTCATTCAGGAATAAGACACTGGGCCGGATGGTCGCCCATCCGGCCCTTCATTTTCACGAGCGGGCTTACATATATGGACTCCACCAGGCGTATGCGCGGTAGCGAAACACCGGCAGCGGCGGGAAATCCCGTTTCCTTGCCGATCACCGTCGAAAATCTGAGCAAGAGATACGGCTCCTTCGCCGCCCTCGACAGTATCAGCCTGGCCGTGGAAAGCGGTGAGTTCATCACGCTCCTCGGGCCGTCGGGATCCGGCAAGACGACCTTGCTGATGGTGCTCGCCGGTTTCGTGCGCCCCGATTCGGGCAGCGTGCGTTTCGCCGACAAGGAGGTCGTGCTGCTGCCGCCGCACAAGCGCGGCATCGGCATGGTGTTCCAGAACTACGCCCTGTTCCCGCATATGACGGTTGCCGGCAATCTCGCTTATCCGCTCAAGCTGCGCAATGTCGCCAAGGCGGATATCGCAAGCCGCGTCGAGCGCGCCCTCGATCTCGTGCAGCTTGGCGGCTACGGCGAGCGCAAGATCGACCAGCTTTCCGGCGGCCAGCGCCAGCGCGTGGCGCTGGCGCGCGCCGTCATCTTCGAGCCGCGCATCCTCCTGATGGATGAGCCGCTCTCGGCGCTCGACAAGAACCTGCGCGAGCAGATGCAGCTCGAGATCCGCCGCCTGCATGATCGCCTCGGCCTCACCACCGTCTATGTGACCCATGACCAGCGCGAGGCGCTGACCATGTCGGACCGCATCGCGGTCATCAACAAGGGCCGCGTCGTGCAGCTCGACGGTCCGCAGGACCTCTACGAGAAGCCGCGCACGCAGTTCGTCGCCAATTTCATCGGCGAATCCTACAGCCTGCCGGTCGACATCTCCGCCGGCAAGGCCTCCCTGTTCGGCCGCCTGCTGCATCTGGCGGCCGCGCCGGCCAATTCCGCCAAGTCCCAGATCCTGGTGTTGCGCCCGGAGAAGCTTCGCCTCGTCGAGAACAACGCCGGCCAGAGCGAGAATGTCGTCGCCGGAGAAGTCCGGCAGAGCGTCTTCCAGGGCGACAGTGTCGTGACCTATGTCACCTTGGCGCAAGGCCACGAGATCGCCGTGCGCCGGCCGCATCGCAGTGGCCGCGTGCTGCCGGAGGCGGGCTCCGCGGTCGAGATCGGCTTCTCCCTAGAAGACACGATCATCGTGCCCAAGGATGCCGACGCCCATCTGACGGCTGCCGCGTCATGAGCCTTGCCCCGACGGCTGGCCGCAATGCCGCGGCCCTGGCGCGCCAGGCCCGGATGGAGAAGGGCCGGCTCATCTCGCTGACGACGCCGGCGCTGGCTCTCGTCGGCTGCGTGGTCCTCATTCCGATCGGCTGGCTCTTCTATCTGTCCTTCGTCGGTCCCGACGGATTCACGCTGATCAACTACGAGCGGCTGCTGCATCCTTCCTATTACGTGACGCTGTCGACGACCTTCCAGCTCGCGATCGTCGTCACGGCAATCTGTCTGCTGCTCGGCTATCCCCTCGCCTATCTCGCCGCACAATTGTCGCCGCGCTGGGCCGGCCTCGTTTTGATGTGCGTCCTGTTTCCCTTCTGGACGTCGCTCCTGGTGCGCACCTATGCCTGGCTCGTGCTGCTGCAGCGCAAGGGCGTGGTCAATACCTGGCTTCAATCGCTCGGGCTGATCGACGAGCCGTTGCGGCTCGTGCATAATTTCACCGGCACCACCATCGGCATGGTCCATATCATGCTGCCCTTCATGGTGCTGCCGCTCTATGCGTCGATGAAGACCATCGACCAGGTCTACATGAAGGCCGCGGCCAATCTCGGCGCCTCGCCCATGCGTGCTTTCTGGCAGATCTATGTGCCGCTCTCGCTGCCCGGCCTCGCCGCCGGCCTGATCGTTGTCTTCGCCCTGTCGCTCGGCTTCTATGTAACGCCGGCTCTGCTCGGCGGTGGCCGCGTGATGATGTGGGCGATGCAGATCGAGCGCTCCATCGCGGTCTATTCGGACTGGGGTGCGGCGAGCGCGCTCGGCGTCGTGCTGCTGGTGATCACGCTCGGCATATTGTGGATCCTCTCCGCGCTCACCGGCGCCTTCAAGTCGAAGGAAAAGTGATGCTCAACAGGCCCGCAACCGATACCCAGATCACCCATCTCCGCCGCCTGTGGCTTTACCTCCTGTGCGCGCTGGTCATGATCTTCCTCGTGGCGCCGACGCTGCTCGTCATCCCGATGAGCTTCTCGGATTCGCGCTATCTGACCTTCCCGCCCGAATCCTGGTCGCTGCGCTGGTACGAGGCGTATTTCAGCTCGATCGAGTGGCGCGAGGCGACCTTCGTGTCGTTCAATGCCGCCTTCTGGACGACGATCCTGGCCACCTTCACCGGGACGCTCGCCGCGTATGGGCTGCATACGGCGCGGGTCAAGGGCTCGCGCTACGTCCAGGTGGCGCTCGCTCTGCCGATGATGATCCCCGTGATCCTCATGGCGATCGGCATCTTCATCTTCTTCGCGCCCTTGGGGCTGAACAACTCGGTGACCGGCCTTGTGCTCGCCCATTCGGTCCTCGCCATTCCGCTGGTCCTGATCTCGGTGACGGCGGGCTTGAAGAATTTCGACCTCAATCAGGAGCTGGTCGCGCGCAGCATGGGCGCCTCGCGGCCCTGGGCGTTTCTCACCGTGACATTGCCGCAGATCCGCAATTCGGTGATCTCAGGCGCCCTCCTCGCCTTCATCACCTCGCTCGATGAGGTCGTGATCGCGCTCTTGATCGCCGGCGGCGACAAGGCGACGCTCACAAGGCGCATGTTCCTGGCATTGCGTGACGAGATCGACCCCACCATTGCCGCCATCTCGACGCTCCTGATCCTCGTCTCGATCGCCCTGTTGACACTGTCGCAGTTCCTCCAGGCCGATCGCAAACGCTAGCATCGGACCGAAAAGTGCGCAGCGGTTTTCGGATAATCCGATGCGCAAAATATGCCCTCAACTTCTCACCTAAGCACAGGTCGTTTCATGTTGCATTTCGAGCGTAGCGAGTTTGACGCGCGTGTCGCCAAGGCGCGCGCGGCGATGAAGAAAGAGGGGCTCGACGCCCTCCTCCTCTTCGCCCAGGAGAGCACCTACTATCTGACCGGCTACGATACGATGGGCTTCGTGTTCTTCCAGTGCGCGGTGATGACCGCCGATGACGAGCCGCTCACCTTGCTGACTCGACGGCCCGACCTCGAGCAGGCGCGGCGCACATCGACCTTCACCGACATCAGGCTGTGGTATGACGCGCCGGGCATGGATCCCTCGCGCGAGCTTATGGCGATCCTGGAGGAGAAGGGGCTGAAGGGTGCGCGTGTCGGCATCGAGCTGCGCGCCTTCGGCCTGACCGCCAACAACTACGAACTGGTGCGCCAGCGACTCGACGGCTGGTGCACACTGGTCGACGCCTCCCATCTGGTAAGAGCGCTCAGGGTCATCAAGTCACCGGCCGAGATCGCTTATGTCCGGCGCTCGGCGGAACTCGCCGACAAGTCGCTGCTGGCCATGCTCGCTGCCGCGGGTCCCGGCGTCTTCGAGGGCAAGATCGTCGCGGCGGGTGCTGTGCCGCAGTTCGAGGGCGGCGGCGATGTCCCGCCCTCGGGCCCGGTTCTGGGCTCGGGCGATCGCGCGCTTCTGGTGAGGAGTGCCACCGGCTACCGGCATCTCGATTCCGTCGACCAGCTCACCATGGAGTTCGCCGCCAGCTATCGTCATTATTGCGTCTGTCTGATGCGGACCATTTCGATCGGCCGCGCCAACCCTGAGCAGCAGCGCATGTTCGACGTGACGCTCGACGCCATCACCGCCATGACGGACGCGGCACGTATCGGCAACACGATCGGCGCCATCGACGACGCCCATCGCGCCGTGTTCGACAAGGGCGGCTACGGCCATGCCCGCCTCTCGGCCTGCGGCTATTCGCTGGGCGCCACCTATCGCCCGTCCTGGATGGATGTTCCGCCGATGATCTTCTCGGGCAACGACACGCCGGTCGAGGCGGGCATGACCCTGTTCCTGCACGCCATCCTGATCGATGCACCGAAGAATCTGGCGATGTCGATCGGCTATACGATCCTCACCACCGAAGGCGCGCCGGAAGTGCTGACCGCTGTCAAGCCGGAATACATCACGAAGGCCTAGCCGTTTAAAATTTCCTCATGCTGAGGCGCTCCCCCGGCCTTGCGCCGGGGGAGCCTCGAAGCATCCATCAGGATAGAGCGACAGCGCTGCAGCAGACCCTTCGAGGCTCGCTTCGCTCGCACCTCAGGGTGAGGGAATGAGACTCTGATCACCCGCTCCGCCCCGGACTGCTCAGATAGTCATAGGCCGACAGCACATGGGTGCGCACGACATGCAGGAACTCCTCGATGTCGACATGCTCGTCATGCGAGCCCATGCCGTGCGGATAGGGTCCATAGACATAGGCCGGCACGTTGTTGTGGCGCCACAGGCGCGCATCGGTGCCGCCGATGCTGACGATCGGGGTGGGCTTCGGACGGCCGAAGGCGGTGACGTTGTTCTGGATGATGGCGACCATCTCGTGATCGGGGTCGCACCAGGACGGCTCGTCGCCACCGATCTCGCGCCAGGTCGCTTCCGGATAACGGCCGGCGATTTCGGCGATCTTCGGCAGGAGGTCGGCCTTGCCCATGCCGACGGGCAGCCGGAAATCGGCGGTGAAGGTGCAGTGCGAGGGGATCATGTTGACCTTGTCGCCACCATTCAACAGGCCGATATTGAGCGTCACGATGGAAACGAGGTCGCCCGCCCCCTTGCCCATCATGCGGTCCATGGTGGGGCGGCCGAGATCGATGGCGCGCTGCACGTTGTCGCTGACCTTGCCTTCGATCCCAGTCAGGGCCTCTAGCGCCGTTGCGAGATTCATGGCGATCTTGGTGGCGCTGCCGGTGGCATGCACATAGGCGCCGTGCGCCCCGCGCGTGCGCACCGTGAATTCGATCCACAAGGGGCCGCGCTCGCCGAAGCGGATCGATTCAGGTCCGCTCGGCTCG
Source organism: Nordella sp. HKS 07 (assembly GCF_011046735.1). Classification (NCBI taxonomy): domain Bacteria; kingdom Pseudomonadati; phylum Pseudomonadota; class Alphaproteobacteria; order Hyphomicrobiales; genus Nordella; species Nordella sp. HKS 07. The sequence continues at coordinate 545,098 of NZ_CP049258.1, forward strand.
CCATTGAGCAGGCAGTCGCCATGCACTTCCGGATGGTGCTCCATCAGATAGCGAGCACCCCAGGGCCCGAAGGTCTCCTCGTCGGAGACGCAGGTCAGCGTCAGCTGGCCGTGGAGTTTGTCGCGCAGCCGCGCCAGCAGCGCATAGGTGATGATGGAGGCGGTCGTGCCCGGCTTCATGTCGCAGGCGCCGCGGCCATAGATCTTGCCGTCGGCGATCTCCGCCCCCCACGGATCCTTGGTCCAGCCGGCATTGTCGGGCGGCAGCGGGAACACATCCATATGGCCGTTGAGGACCAGATGACGCCCCGGTTGTCCGGCCTGGAAATTGGCGATGATGTTGGGCATCTCGGGATGCGGCGAGACGATGCGGTAGTCGAGCCCTTGCTTGCTCAGATACTCCTTGACGACATCGGCGGTCGAGCGCGTGTCGCCCGGCGGATTGGGCGAGCGCTCGCGCAGGAGCGCCCTGAACAGGCCGATGATGTCGTCTCTCTCCCGCTCGAGCCAGTCGAGCAATTGCAGGCGGTCTTCAGTCATTGCAACTCCGATTGATGGTATTCGTGCCGGCCGGATGATCAGCTCGACATCCGGTCGATGCGGTCGCGCAGCCTGTACCAGGCGAGCACGATCGGCAGGAACCAGGGATTGCCGCCATAGAAGGGCAAGCTCGGGAAATAAGGCTCGGCGAAGGCGCTGCGCTCATTGCCGCCGCCGATGATCTCACGCGCGATCTGATAGCCGAGCCAGGTCTGCATCGGCACGCCGCTGCCCTGGCAGCCCATCGCGTAGTGCATGCCCCTGTGCTGGCCGATATGGGGAATGAAGTCGAAGGTGAAGGCGACATTGCCGTTCCAGCTGTGGCTTATGCGGGCATCGCGGAGCTGCGGCCAGACCGTCGTCATGATCGCGTGCAGCCGGCGGCCGCTTTCGCGGGCATCCATGTCGGCGGTGCCGACGCGACCGCCCCACAGGACGCGTTTGCCGTCAGGCGACAGGCGGAAATAGTTCAGCACGCGGCGCGAGTCGGCCAGCATGCGCCCGTTCGGCACGAGTTCGCGCGTGACGTCCGCCGGCAGTTCCTCGGTGGCGATGAGGAAACTCGCCACCGGCACGATGCGGCGCATGAGCCATGGCGTCGCCTTGCCCGTATAGCCATTGGTGCCGACCATGACATTGCCGGCGCGGATCGTTCCGCGCTCGGTCTTCACCAGCCACTCGCCATTCACGCGTGTCATGCCGGTGACCGGTGTCTTGTCGACCAGAAGGGCGCCGGCGCCGCGCGCCGCCTCGGCAAGTCCCCGCACATATTTGGCGGGATGCAGGCCGGCGGCGTTGGCGACGACCTGGCCGCCGCAATAATGATCGCTGCCGATCTCCTCGCGCTGGCGTGCGCGCGGCAGCATATAGGCCTCCCCGCCGGTGATGCCCGCGACCCACTCGACCGCCTTGGCCTGGGCGTCGTAATGTTTGGTCGAGTAAGCGAGATTGACGCGGCCGCCGCGGCGATAGTCGCATTCGATTTTGTGCTGGGCGATCAGCGTCTCGGTGAAGTCGAGAACGCCCATCGCCTCCTTGACCAGGCGCTCGCCCAGTTCCTTGCCGAAGGCGCCGCTCTTCGCCAGGCTCGCCACCTTGGTATTGCCGGACACCATGCCGCCATTGCGCGAGCTGGCATTGAAACCGATGCGCTGGGCCTCGACCACCACGGCTTGCACGCCCTGGCGCGCGAGTTCGAGGGCGCAGGACAATCCCGTATAGCCGCCGCCGACGATGACGACATCGGCGCGCTCCGGCAACGGGACCTCGCCACCGCTTGGCGGCTCCGCGCTATCCCACCAATAGGGTTGCGGCTTGAAGTCAGACGTAAACAGGCTGTCGGCGGTCATGATCTGTCGGAGGAATTGGCGTTGCGAGGAGGCGCCCGCTGCGGGACGGCAATTGCTTTTGCTGGAGAAAAGATGTTAGCATTTTTTCCTTTTCTAGTCGGTAATTCTCAGATTCGCCGCCGTGATGTGCAGGATATGCTTCTTAATGCAGCAACGGGATGGGGTATATCCGGGCCGGGGAATACCGCCCATGCGCGCCTTACGGGGGAAGTTCCGGCGACAGGCCCATCGCCGCAATCAGGTTTCCCTAGCGCCCTATTTTGACCATGCACGAATGATGACCTTAATATGGGAATCATGAAACACATGGCATCCGCGGACCGGAAACCAGTCGCGAAGCATGGCCCGGTATGGTGGAGGTGCTGCACCTTGAGCATGAAGCAAACGACGCTGCTGCTGATCGCCCTTCTCTGCCTGGTGGCGCCAGGCTTTGCCGCCGCCGACCCCGATGAGAAGATTTTTCCTAGGAAGATCGACTGCGGCACCACCGCCGAACCCAAGAACTGCAAGGCGCATCAGCGCCTGATGCCTTTGATCTCGGCCGGCGCCCTGGGCGGCCGCCGCGCCTCGATGCGCGCCGTGGCGCGGTATGCCGGCGAGTTCGCGAACGGCATATTCGTTCAGGACATGACGCTCAGCTGCGCCTGGCGGATGGTCATCGTCGGTTCGCCGCGCCTGCGCAGCACCGCCGACGATCAGTCCGCTTATGAAAAAACCTGTTCGATGCTCAGTGCCGGCAACCATGCCGAGGCCGAAGATACCGCGAGGCAGATCGCCAAGCGCGTGTTCAGGGCGAACGCTTTCGCCTTGCCGGGCTCTGACTAAGGCGGAACAAGGCGCGCCTGACCTTTCATCGTTGACTCCACTCGAAGCAGGCGCGCTTTTGCAACAGCTTGCCCGCATGCGCGTTGGCGCCGGGGCCTTACGACAGGGGCCTCGCCTCAGCGCGCGTCGCAATTGGGATCGGGACCGGGATCTCCGCCGCCCGCGACGACGGCGAGCCGTTCGAGATAATGTCGCCAGCCCTTGGCATGCTCCGCGCATTGCTCGGTATCCGGCAGGCCGCTATGGGTCAGGCGCAGCAGCGTGCCACCCTTCTCCTCGAGCAGGTCGATCTCGATGAGGCTCGAGCCGGGCGGGACCTTTGGGCTGCCGTCCCAGCCGAAACTGTAGGCGAGCCGGTGGACCGGAATAACCTCGGTGAATTTTCCGCGCGCGACATGTTTGCCGGCGACATTGAGAAGATATAGCCCGCCGTTCTCGGGCTCGACCGTCGCCTCCGTCCCCATCCAGCGCAGGAGCTTCTCCGCATCGGTCAGGAAGGCGAAGACGGTCGCCGGCGGGGCGTTGATCTGGACTTCACGGCGGACCAACAAGGCTTCATTCATCGGAAGGCCTCCTTCAGACTTTGGAGCGCCCGGGGCGTTCTCATGGACTCACCTGGGCGGTCTATCTCTTTGATTCTGCGCATCGGCTTGTCCGAGAACCGCATCACGACCCGGGCCGATGCTCCAGGTCGCGATACTGCACCCCGCCGGAACGGCCGGAAAGCAACATTCCTGGCGGGCAAATTCGACTGGCGTAACCGGCGTCCGCATCTCCGGTTTCACGGGCGATGACAGGCGCAAGTCCGCGCGGCATGATCGCCGAATGTTGCTTCCGCCCCCACTCGCCTGGCTCGTGGACAAAGCCAGCTATATATCCAACGCCGACCAGTTCCTGTCAGCATTGGGCGCAGGCCTCATCGCCGAAGGCCTGCCGCTCGCGGGCGGCGCCCTCACCTTGGCCGCCCCGCATCCGATCATCGCGCGCCGCGTCTGGCTGTGGCGGGCCGATACGGGCGCCGTGATCGAGGCGCTGGGCTTCGCATCACTCGAGGGGACCAAGCCGGACCCGGCAAGCGTCGGGCGGGACTGGCTGGCCGGACTGGGCGGCGGTCCGCTCACCGCGACCGTCGCCGGCATAGGCCCCGATGCCCCGCTCATCGAATGGGCGATGTCGCGCCCCCTCACACCTGAACAATCGGAGCTCACGCGGCAAGTGGCCCGCTTCGCGGCAAGCCCGCTCGCCACCCTCACCGCGCGCGCCACCATGGCGAGCCTGCTCGAAACCTATCTTGGCCGGCGCAGCGCGGCGCAGGTCCTCGCCGGCAGGCTGAGGCGCGAGACCGGCGAGACCATCCGCGCCGCCCTTCTTTATGCCGATCTGCGCGGCTTCACCGAATTGTCGGAAGCGGCCGCACCCGAGGCGGTGGTGGCGGCGCTGGGCGCCTGGTTCGACCGCATCGCCGGCGCCGTGCATGCCTTCGGCGGCGAGGTATTGAAATTCATCGGCGACGGAGTCCTGGTGATCTTTCCGGTGGGCGAGAACGCACCCGCGCTCGCCTGCGACGGGGCGCTGAGGGCGGTCGCGGCGGCACGCGCCGGCATGGCGCATCTCGATGAGGCCCGCGCAAGACAAGGCCTGCCGCCCTTGCCTTTCGGCATGGCGCTGCATCTGGGCGAGATCCTGTGGGGCAATATCGGCACCGCCGACCGTCTCGACTTCACCGCCATCGGGCGCGCCGTCAATCTGGTCAGCCGGCTCGAAGGCCTGTGCCGGCCTTTGGGCCGCGATGTGCTGATCTCAGGGGTATTCGCGGCCGAGACAGAAACGCCGCTGACGCCTCTCGGCGCCCACGCTTTGCGCGGCATTTCCGAGCCCTGCGTGGTCTTCGCTTTGCCCGAGAAGTGAGGGGCGGGCCGAAACGATTGATCCCGCCGGCCGGACAAGCTGGGATAGGTACAAAAGAAGGCCCCTGCTGTGTCAGGCAGCAGGGACCTTCCTGTAGGGGATCGGGAACCTAGCGTCCAGAAGTGGGAACAACCAGCGCTACGTAGCGATCCATTTCGTTACGGGAATCTCAGCCAGGTGCCGAAGAAGACTTCGAGGCTGTCCGCGTCATCCTTATCGACGACCTGAATCTCGTCGTCGACGATGTCGAGTTCACCCAAATTGCCGTAGTCGATATAGGTGGCGCCGATACCCAGGGTGACCTGGCTGACCGGATCCCAGTAGACGCCGCCGCCGAAGCCGAGGGCATTGCCGGCATTGTCATAGTCTTCGTAACCGACGCCCAGTTCGATGCGGGTGTCTTCCGAGAGGTTGGCCAGCAAGCCGGCCGACGCACCCCAGAAGTCTTCGTCGACCGTGAGCGGGCCGACATTGTTGGCATACTGGCTGGTGCCTTCGCCGACAACCGCACCGGCCGTCAGCTGGAACATCTCGCCGAGGCCAACGGTGGCGCCGCCGCCGATCGCCCAGTCGTCATTGTCGCCATGATCGTCGTTCTGATAGAGACCAATAATCTGGCCCGTGAACGCATCCGACGAATACATCACATAGCCTTCGACGGCCGGAATGTCCGACTTATCGCCCACAGCTTCCGAAGATATGGATTGACTGAAGATCGGATCCGGCAAGAGGTCAGTATCCGGACCATCAGGCCCGAAGCCCGTAAGTGTCGACGTGATGCTGGCGATGGCGACGTTATCGGCATCCTCAACCGAGATCGCGAACGACAGCGGGCCGGACGCATAGGTCAGGCGCAACTGCTCGTTGTTGATGTTGGACGGACCGAAGGACGCCACGGGGCCGGAAGCCGCGACCCAGTCCCAACCCACCTGCAGAGCGCCGGTGTTGTCGTTATAGCCGGCCATCAGCTCCCATTCCGGAGCGAATTTCCACCAGCCATAGGCCTTGTTCATCTTGGTGGCTTCGGAATAATCCGAGAAATTGCCACCGCCATCGGCCTGGAGACGGAAATAACCACCGACTTCACCGACCGCTGTGTCCGCCTTGCCCTTGACGAAGATACGGCCACGGACCTTGACGTCGAGATTGTCGTCGAAGTCCGGGGTGTTGATATCGGTATAGATCAGCGCGGTGCGGATTTCGCCGGACACGGACACTTCGGCGGCCGGAGCCGCGTCAGCCGTCGGAACGACCGAGAGCGTGAAGCCCGAACCCTCATCAACCCGGTCAGCAAAGCGCTCAGGCAGGACGCCTTCGAAATTGCCCTGACCGTCACGGATCGACAGGAGGCTGTAGCCCGACGGCATCGAGGCCTGCGGCTGAGCCTCGAGCTGCGACACGCGAGTCTGGAGGGCTTCGATCTGCGCCTTCAGGGCGCCGAGATCGTCAGCCTGGGCTGCAGTAGCGGTGGCGGCAACCGCCGCACCCGCCAGGAGTGCCCACTTTGTTACTTTCATTATTGTTCTCCCACTATGGAGTTTCGTTGAAAACCCGCCCCCCGTTTCCCCTACACAACCGGTATTGGAAGGCCGCTCGACCTGAGTCTTGCCAGCGGACTTTCTTATCGCCCGCCCCCAAGGTCAAGTAACCCGGACGACTCTATAACGGAATTTCGCGGACTGTGGCATGAATACAACACTGTTGGAATCGACGTTTTTGTTTCAACGACGCAATACAAAATCCGAGAAACAAGCGGGAAAATGCCCATTTTCAGCCCGAAATGGAGATTGTCGGACGAGTTATGCATATGCTCTGGGTTGCAATTTCGAAAATACCCGCTCGCTTCGCCCATCGCATAATCCACAGGAGAAGGGCCGATACCGTTGAAATCGCGCGGGTGATTCGCCCGGAAATTGCAAAAACAATCAGATGTTGCGCACACGCAATAGAACACCGGGGGGGAATCAGCGGGCAAGAGCGGCGGCCAGGCATCGTACGCAGCCAACGCCGCAGACATACCGTTGCAAGCGCCCGCTTTAGCAACCTTAAGTATGGCGGCAGTGTAATTTGGCGATACGCGGGCCCCAGGGCCTTAAGCCCGCTCGCCCCGCAAGCAGCTCCGCCTGGCACCCCTTGCCGTCAGCTTCGAGGCCCAAGCAGGATGATTGCCGCGCCTGCGAGGCAGACCAGAGATCCGGTGATGTCCCAGCGATCAGGCTGAACGCCTTCTGCGATCCACAGCCATACTATGGCCGCGACGATGTAGACCCCGCCATAGGCGGCATAGGCCCGGCCCGCCGCGGCGCTGTCGACCAGCGTCAGCAGATAGGCGAACAGGGCAAGCGAAGCGAGGCCCGGTAAAAGCCACAAGGCCGATTTCCCCATCCGAAGCCATGCCCAGAACGCGAAGCAACCCGCGATCTCGGCGATGGCTGCTCCTGCATAGGCCGCTATATTTATCATGGGTCTGGTCTCTGACTTGGCCGGAGCGTCTGCGTAGAACCGCGGCGTGAGTTCTACAAGCCCGTTGGGGGATATGCTCGAGGCGGCCTAAAACCAGGTTTTGCAGAGCGCGCAGAAGGTCGGGACCGGCCTGAGCTTCGTGGCGGGATCGAGACAGCGACGGGCATAGCCTCCCGCGGGAGGCCCCTCACTTGGGCCGGCCGTTGCAGGCGGCGCCTGCAACCCTTGGTCGAAGGACCTATTCCAGCATTTTCAGGCAGGCGCCGGCCGCTTCGCCGGCGGCCCGGCCTTCGGCCCTGGAGAGCTTGCCTTCGGCGACCATTTTCTCGACGGTGGCCACGACGATGCCGCGGCCCGTGCCGGGGGTCGGATGGCTGGCGACGGTGGTTTCGTAGATCTGCTTGGCCTGGGGCGAAAGCCCGGCGGCACAGGCATCGGCGCTTTTCTGGTCGGCCAGCGCCACGGTGGTCAACAGGCACGTCAGGCACAAAGCCCCCGAAAAGACCTTCATGGTCATCACTCCTTGAGGGTTGGACGCTGGTACTGGACGATACGCACGCCCCCTTAGGCTTTGATCCGGTCCGACAACAACTCCCGATAGTACAGGAAATTGTGGACGCGCTATAGGGGGTTTCGCCCTCCTGTTTCACCGGCGATATGTGCGCTCGGTTTCCGGGTACGCCGATGCAACAGAGATGTGGAGCCCTGAGGCCATTCCGTCGGAACCGGCCGATTGTCAGGCGGAGTGATTTATGCAACTGTTCCGGTGTTGCGTCAGACTGAGCGAACGTGCTCGAGGCGCCGGAAATCTCGAACCAGGCAACCGCCCGCAAGCGGAGTATCCGACTATCCCAGATCCCGCCAACGGGCAACGTGGGAGGACATCGTGATCAAGAAACTTGCTTTCATTCTGTCATGCACCGCCACCTGTTGCATTACCCCTGCCTTGGCGCAGGACACCAATCTCGAGAAGCTTGGCGGCTTCAAGACGACCGGCACACCGATGATGGAGCCCATCCCGCAGACGGGGGACAACGCCGAGGCCCTCAAGGCCATCGTCGCCAAAATCAAGGTCCCGGACGGCTTCAAGATCAATCTCTATGCCATTGTTCCGGACGCGCGGCATATGGCCGTCGGGCCGCAGGGCGTGGTGACATTCGTCGGCACCCGCAAGGAGCTGGTCTATTCGATGACCGACCGCAACAAGGACCGCGTCGCCGACGATGTGAAGGTCTTCGCGCCTTCGGTCAAAATGGCGGTCCCGAACGGCGTCTGTTTCTCCAGGGACGGCCACCTTTATCTCGCCGAACAGAATCGCGTTTTGTGGTTCCCCGCCGCCGAGTTTTTCTATGAAGGCCCGGATGTCGCGGCCTTTGCCATCGTCAAGCAGGGCGAACTGATACCCGCATCCGATGAGAGCTTCAATCACACCGCGCGCACCTGCCGCGTAGGGCCGGATGGCCGCCTCTATATTACGATCGGCCAGCCCTTCAATGTGCCGGCGCCTGAAGTATTGCCGGAATTCGAGAGGCTGGGCATCGGCGGCATCATGAGCATGAAGCAGGACGGCACCGACCGCAAAATCCATTCGCGCGGCATGCGCAACCCGCTCGGCCTCGATTTCAACCCGAAGGACAAGTCGCTCTGGGTGAATGATAATCAGGTCGACGGCATGGGCGACACCATCCCGCCGGGCGAAATGAACCGCGTGACCGGGCCGGGGCAGAATTTCGGCTTCCCCTGGTATGGCGGGGGCAAGGTCCGCACCGTCGAGTACAAGGACGCGCAGGTGCCCGAAGGCGTGGTCTTCCCACAGGTCGAGCAGGACGCGCACGCGGCCGACCTCGGCCTGTCCTTCTATACCGGCAGGCAGTTCCCCGAAAAATACCGGGGCGGCATCTTCTCGACCCAGCACGGGTCCTGGAACCGCGTCGACCCGGTGGGCGCCCGGGTCTTGTTCACTGCGCTGAAGGCGGATGGCACCGCGGACAAGACGGAAGTGTTCGCCGACGGCTGGCTGAACGAGAATGGCGAGTATCTCGGCCGACCGGTCGATGTTCAGATGCTCAACGATGGCTCGCTGCTGGTATCCGACGATTTGGCTGGAGCGGTCTGGCGAATTTCCTACGACAATTAGATAGCCTCGCCAGGCGACGAGCATCTGCTGCCGCCTGGCTTTTCTCCCGGAGATAAAGGAGCTTCATGTGCGCGGTTTGATCGTGGGCCTGGCCGCTCTCTGCGCCGGCCCGGTTGTTGCCGAGGCGGCCGGCGATGCCGTTCTGGGCAAGAAAGTCATGCTGAAGTGCCAAGTTTGCCATGGCAAGGACGGCCTCGCCAAGCTGCCCGACGCGCCGAACATCGCCGGGCAGAAGGAGACCTATCTCGTGAAGGCTCTCAGAGCCTTCAAGGCCGGCGAGCGCAAGAACGAGCAGATGACGATCGTGATCAAGGGCTTGAGCGATGAGGATATAGCGAATGTCGCCGCCTATTATTCATCGATCAAGATCACCGTCCAAGTTCCGCCGTGAGATGAGAAACGGCAAAGCCGAATTGCGGAAACGCCTGGGCAGGACCACGTTTTCCCCTTTGCCCGTTGCGAAGCAATGGGAGGAGGGAAAGATTGGCGAGGCCACGCCCGCCATGTGACATCGTTGACCATCATCCATCAACCAGCATTGCCCATCACGCAAACATTCGCGATGATGGCAGGCTAGTGGGGAGGAAGGGAACGCGTCATGACGGGACAATCACGCTTCGAACGGGCAACTCATGAAATGCTGGCCAAGACAAAGAAGTGTCAGGCCATGACCGGTGATCGGGAGAGCATCCTGTTCTCCGGCATGCGTGCCAATCTCTATTTGCCGCATCCCATCTACATCGACTCCGGCGAGGGTGCGACCATTACCGATATCGACGGCAACACCTACATAGATACGTGCATGGGGTTCGGTGTTTCCGTCCTGGGTCATCGCCACCCGGATGTCGCGGCGGCGATCTCCAGGATCTCTGAATCGGGATGGCATTTCGGCATTCACTCGGAAGAGCAGCTTCCCCTCGCACGGCTTTTGCAGGACGCCATTCCGTGCGCCGAGCGCATCTTGTTCTGCAACACGGGGTCCGAGGCGACCGGCTATGCGATGCGCGCCGCGCGTGCTTTCACCGGAAAGGAAAAAATCGGAATATTCGATGGCTATTGGCACGGCATGCATGATTACTGCATGGTTGCCCCGACTGCTGTCGACTCCCGTGACCGGCCGTCCGGCGTGGCGATCAGCACTGGTGTCCCGAAGGCAATTCACGAACTCACCGTTCCCCTCCCCTATCGCAATCCCAGTGCGCTCGACATCATCCGCGCCAACAAGGATGAGCTGGCGATGGTGATCATAGAGCCGGTCCAGCATTCGAACCCTCAGCGCGAGGTGCGCGACTATCTCAGATCCGTCCAGGAGGTTTGCCGCGAGTGCAACGTCCTGTTCGCTCTGGACGAGATGGTCACCGGCTTCCGCCTCGCTTATGGCGGCGGTCAGGAATATTTCGATATCAAACCGGATTTCGCGACACTTGGCAAAGCCTGCGGCGGCGGATTGCCGATCGGCGTCATCGCCGGGCGGGAGGATTTCATGCGTATGTTCCTTCCCAAGTCCGGTGAACAGGGTGTGTTCACCGGCGGCACGTTCACCGGCAACCCGCTATCGATGGCGGCGGGAACCGCGGCGGTCCGCTATTATGCCGAGCACCCGGAGATCTACACTCATATGGCGGCGCAGGGCGACCGCCTGACCACGCGTTTCAATGAATTCGCGACGCGCCACAACATGGCGGTCCAGATGAGCAATGTCGGCTCGATGTTTCATATTTATTTTCAAAGCGGCCCGGTTCGCAGCAGCTTCGACATCGACGAGAAGCCCATGGAACTGGCGCGGCAGGCCTTTCTGATGCACACCCTCAATCTTGGCGTCCTGATTTCGGGCGGCAACCGCTACTATCTCTCCGCCGCACATTCGGAGAAAGTCGTCGACCGGATGATCGACATCTTTCACGAGTCGCTTGCTCTGGTTCGCGAAGACGGTCTGTTTTAGAAATGGCCTTGTTTGGGAACTGTGAGAACTTTTCATCACCGAATGCTTGATTGCCAATGACTCGAAAGTCCGACGGGTCGCTGGATGCATTCGTCTTCTACCTTCCAACCGATCCAGAACCGCCGCGCGGCCAATGCAGCGGCCGATAGTCACGATTTCTCCTGTGGCACTCCTAAGACGTAATTTGTGCCAGCTTACCGGAATAGGTAGGGAATTCTCCGTGCTTGCGGTAAGCCTCGTGGAAGAACATCAGCTTGTCCTCATCGACCTCAACGCCCAGGCCCGGCTTGTCGATACGGCCCCAGGACGGCTTGTCGACAATGGGAATGCGCTCGGTGAGGATGTCGTCCTCCATGATTTGCGCCGTCTGCTGGCTGCCCAGAGCGGCATTGGGGCAGGCGAGCATCACGTGGTGACCCGCTGCCGCCGTGAGGCCGAGTTCGCCATGGGTGTGCTTCAGAACCTGCCAGCCTTCCAAGTGGCTTACGTGATTGAGCGTGTGCCAGCGCCCGAGCGAACCCACCCAGTACTGACTGTAGCAAAGATAGTCGCCACAGCGGCTTTTGATGACGCGATAGGCATCCGCCTCGCGCCACAGGCCTTCGTTGACGCAAAAAGGGGTCGAGACCCGTTGCCTGAGGTCGAGCATGTTCTCGACCGGATCGATCCTCACTGGAGCTTCAACGAAGTCCAGATCGAAGCGTACCTGCCAGCGGGTGAGCAACCGCACTGCCTGTGGCATGGTCCAGGCTTGGTTGACGTCGATGCGAATCCTGCCTTCGGGACCGATCGAGTCGCGCAATGCCTCCAGCATCTCCTCTTCCCTTTTTTCATCCACGCCAACTTTGATATAATAAGCCTTGTAGCCTTTCTTCACGCCGTCCTTGCCTTGGCGAGCGATGTCATCCGGGCTGCCCCACTCCATGTAGTAGTAATAATCCACCTCATTGCGCATGGCCCCGCCCAGCATCCTGTAAATCGGCTGGCCCGCCGCCTTGCCGCATAAATCCCAGAGGGCCGTGTCGATTCCGGCAAAGGCGAAGTTGCCGGTCATCGGCTGAAAGGCCCAAACGGCGTAGATGGCAAGATCCCGGTGAATCTGCTCCTTATCCCAGGGGTCGCGGCCAATCACCAGCGGCGCCATGTTGCGCACGGCGCTTTCGATCCCAGCAGTATCGGCGGCCCTGGTGCATTCGCCCCAGCCCACCACCCCATCGTCGGAAGTGATTTTGACGATCACGTCGGTGATGCCACCCCGGTTGATCAGCGAACTCGCCTCTACGCGCTTATAGGGTACGCGGACCGGAAAGACCTCGAGCTTGACGACTTTCATGGACGGAACCTCTCCTTAGATCACGATGAGTTTGGATCGAATCGATCCAAACTCATAAACGTGATCGATTTTACTAGTTAGCGCGGGATTCTTGCGAAAAGCCGGTGTCCACTTTTTCGCATCCCGCGCTAGGTGGCAATGCGCAGCCGCCGCTCCATAGCCCGGACGAGCAGCGAAAGTGGGTAACTCATTGCAAAATAAATAGCGGCGACCAGCACGAAGACGGCCATCGGCTGATAGTCTGCGAAGGCGATGCTCTTGGCGCCATTCATGATCTCGTTGACACCTATCAGAGTGCAAAGCGAGGTATCCTTCAGAAGGCCGATAGCATAGTTCGCCACCGGCGGCAGCACGATGCGGGCGGCCTGTGGCAGGATGATATAGAACATGGCCTTGGCGGGTGTCATGCCGAGCGAGAGTGCGGCCTCGCGCTGGCCCTTGTGCAGGGCCTCGATTCCGGAGCGGAACACCTCGGCAAGTATGGCGCCGCCATGGAGGCCGAGGCCAAGAACGGCACCGGCGAAATCGGTGAACCATGTCCAGTCGAGGCCGGGGAAGAGTTGCGGCGGCACAAAATAGACAATATAGAGCATCACCACGATCGGCAGCCCACGAGCAATTTCGATGAAACCCATCGCCAGGGTGCTGACCAATTTGATGCGTGATGTGCGGCAGAGAGCGACGAAAATGCCAAACACCACTGCGAGAATGAAAGAGAAGATGGCGATCTTGATGGTGGTCAGCGAATAATACAAGAGTTCCGGCAACCAGCGGTGGATGTGCTCAGCGTAGATTTCGGGAAGCTGAAGCATAGTGTCTCCTTCCCTATTGCCAGGCCTGGCGCTGGCGCTCGAGCCGGGCCGCGAGCCGCGCCATGGGAATGGTTACGCACAAATACATTGCCCCTGCCATCAAATAGATGGGAGCGCTTTGAAGCGTCTCAGTGACAAGCTGGCGTGCTAGCGCCATGACTTCAAGCACGCCAACAGCAAAAACGATGGCCGTGTCCTTCAGGAGTACGATGGCGAAATTGGTCATCGGCGGCAACATGGTGCGAATAGCTTGCGGCAACACGATGTACCGCATGGCCCGTGTAGGTGTCATGCCGAGTGACAAGGCCGCCTCCATTTGGCCGCGATGGATCGACTCGATTCCGGCCCTGTAGATTTCGGAGAGATAGGCGGCCCCATTCATACCAAGCCCGAGGATCGCTGCCTCGAAAGGCGTGGGCTGGTATCCCACGTCGGGGAAACCGAAGTAGATGACGAAGAGTTGCACAAGTGCCGGCGTACCGCGGAAAAATTCCACATAGGCGGTGGCGGCCCAGCGCAGAAGCTTCCACGTCGAAATGCGCAGCAGCGCGATGACAAGACCGAATACCAGCGCGAAGACTAGAGCGCCCGCCGCGACGATGAGGGTTGCTGGCCAGCCGCTCAGCAGCGTGGTAAAGAAGTACCAACCCTTGGCCTCGATAATCTGGAAGAAGTTCATGCGTGCAACCCGTCAGCGGTCTTGAATGTGCTTGAGAAACTCGCGGGTTCGTGCTTCACGCGGTTTGAGCAGCACCTCCCGAGGCGAGCCTTGTTCGACGACTTTTCCATGGTCCATAAAGATCACCCGGTCCGACACTTCGCCGGCGAATTGGATTTCGTGAGTGACGATCACCATGGTGGCGCCCTCTTCGGCAAGCTGGCGCATGACGCGCAGCACCTCGCCGATGAGTTCGGGATCAAGGGCGGAGGTCGCCTCGTCGAACAGCATGAGTTTGGGCTGCATTGCGAGCACGCGGGCAATGGCTACGCGCTGTTGCTGGCCACCCGACAGGCGCTCGGGATATTCGTTGATCTTGTGGCCAAGGCCTACTTTTTGCAGCACCTCGCGGCCGCGCGCTTCAGCCACCTCGCGCGAGTGGCCAAACACCCGCATGGGCGCGACCGTCACGTTTCCGAGCGCCGTCAGATGCGGAAACAGGTTGAAGCGCTGGAAGACGAAGCCGATTTCCTGGCGCTCCTTGGCGAGTTCGCGGTCGCTGAGGTGGACGTAACGGTCGCCCACCTTCTTCTCACCTACCAGACTGCCTTCGATGTAAATGTGGCCAGCAGTGGGTTTTTCCAGATAGTTGATGCACCGAAGGAGCGTCGTCTTGCCCGACCCGCTCGGCCCGATAATCGATATCTTCTCGCCCCGCTTTACCTCGAGGTTGACGCCGCTTAGAACGGTCAGATCGCCGAATTTCTTGTGCAGGTCCTCGATCTTCAGCAGTGGCTGCGCTCCAGCCGCGCCATTGCCCGCTTTGCTCATGAAATCCCTCACCCTCGGACAGGAACGGGCGGGATCCTATCCCGCCCGCTGCATCTTTCACCGCTCAGAAGCAGTGATCGGCGCTTGGCGCCTTGTAACCCTCCTCGCGGTCCACGCCGATGCGCGGATTCTTCTCTGGTGGGATGAACCACGACTTGTCCCCCAGGCCGTACTTGGTCATCGCCTTTACGTTCAGGCAGTCCTTCCACACCTGCATGATCGCCCCGTTGATGGCCTCGGCGAGCTCCGGCTCATTCTTGTTGATGCCGAATATCACATTGTACTTGCCTGACATTATGGGATACTTGTCCGGTTCAGGTGTCACCGGCAGTTGCTTCAGCTTCCATTCCGGATGCTGAAAGATCGCATATTGTACAAGCGGCGGGTCAAGGATCGCCATGTCGATGCGGCCGGCGTTGAGATCCTGCATTACGCCGTCAGAGGTATCGTAGAGCTTGACTTCACCGATCCCCTCGACAGCCTTGAGTTCGGGAACGAGGGTGAAGCCGGTCACCGTGCCGACCTTACGGCCCTTCATGTCGGCGAAAGTGGTGAAGTTGTTT
This sequence comes from Nordella sp. HKS 07, assembly GCF_011046735.1. Classification (NCBI taxonomy): domain Bacteria; kingdom Pseudomonadati; phylum Pseudomonadota; class Alphaproteobacteria; order Hyphomicrobiales; genus Nordella; species Nordella sp. HKS 07. The sequence continues at coordinate 560,458 of NZ_CP049258.1, forward strand.
TCGTCCTTTTGGGCCAGGAGGGTGCCGAAATAATAGATGGGCTCGCTCAGGATCATGATCTTGGTGCGAGGTTCGATCCAGCCCATGGCGCCGTGCATCACATCGAGTTTGCCCTGCTTGGTGGCTTCGATGAGCGCCGCCCAGTCCATCTGGACGACGTTGGGGGTGAGGCCGATCTTGCCGGCGACCCAGGTCATGATTTCGCCGTCCGTGCCGCTTAGCACGCCATCCTTCAGCTGCGTCATGGGCATGTCACCATTCATTCCGATGGTGAGTTTGCCTGCTTCAAGCGTCTTCGGCTCTGCCTGAGCCATGCCGGCGCCCAACACGGCCAAGAAAGCGGCGGAGGCCACTGCTACACCCAAAAAGAGAAGCTTGCTTGTGACGGATTTCTTGCGTGGATTGGTGGTCATGGATGATCCCCTGCTGACTGCGTTTGAGATCCCTTGATGGCCGGTCGTGAGGAAATGGCATCCTCTTGCCGTGCCATTGTCTATCACCCTATCATCCTACCATTAAGACAATCAATAGACGCCAGCCCTCAGATGCACCATCATCGAGCAAGCGAAGAGGCGTCGTCACGTAGATATCGCGAGCGTCTCTGCGGCGCGACTGCCGGTTACGGTTTCGGCGTCTCTGGCGTTGTTCATCTCAGGGAAACTGGGTCATTGAGCTTCGGCCATGTTTCGCCGCCCCATAGGGGGCGCTCGCGAATGATGGCGTGCGGCCGCTGTGGATCGGCGGAGTCGATCTCGCGCCCCATGCGGTGTCCGTCGAATACGGCATCGGCGATATAGCGCGGGGCGAGGCAGTCTCCGGCCCGATAGACGCCGATGATCCCCTTTTCCGTCCATTCCGCCTTGCGTGCCGCCAGATCGCGATAGAGGGAATTGTCGGAATGCCGGCCGGTGCACAGTACGACGGTATCAAAGGCGAGCGAATCGGTCTCCTTGCCGGCGCGGCGGGGAAGTGCACCAAGGCTCGGGCTGTCGGTTCGTTTCCAGCCGTCGCGATAAACGTCGTAGAGCTGGAGCACCGTCCGCGATCCGCTCTCTGCCCGCTCCACCCAAATCCCTACTCGTGAGACAATGCCCTTCTCGCGCAACATCCGGCGAAGATTGGGGCCTTCGAGGGTGAAATCAGTGTAGGGCGCCACGCGATCGAAAAGCGTGACGAGGGTCACCTTCTTACCGCGATTGGCCAGCAATTCGGCAAGGCTCACGCCCATGAAATAGCCGTCGCTGTCGAGGACGGCCACGCTGTCGGCGACCTCCTTGCCGGCGAAGAGCTGTTCTGGCGTCACGAAGCCCGGCAGGCCCGCATCGATGCCGGGTATGGGATCGGGACAGGCCGGCCCCCGGCCATCGCCGTTCCATTTCGCACCAGTCGCCAGCACGACCTTGGCACAGCCAAAGTCGAGCACCTCCTGCGTCGTCGCCCGCCCGGTCCCGCGCAGCACCTCGATACTTCCAAGCCGGCGCAGTTCAGCCTCGCGATAGCTCACAACGCGAAACCATTCGGCAAGACCCGGGAGTGTTGCGATATTGCGTAAATGTCCGCCCAATTCAGGTTCCGCCTCGATCAGATGCGCACTGTAACCGCGTCTGCCGAGCACGCGTGCGCATTCGAGGCCGGCGGGGCCGGCGCCCACGATCAGGATCTCTTCATCGCCACTCCTGGGCGCAAAGCGTTCGGGATGCCAGCCGCGGCGGTATTCCTCGAGCGCTGTGGGATTCTGGGTGCAGACGATGGGCACGCCATATTCGAAGCGCGCAATACACTGGTTGCAGCCAATGCATTCGGCGATTTCGTCGGCGCGGCCCTCGTCGACTTTGCGCGGCAGCCAGGGATCAGCGATCGAGGGCCTCGCACAGCCGATGATGTCATACTGGCCCGAACGCAGGACACGCACCATCTCGTCGGGATCGGTGAAGCGGCCGACGCCGACGACCGGCACCTTGGCGACGCGCTTTACCTCGCGCGTCCAGGGCGCCTGATGGTTCGATTTGTAGAAGCGCGACGGCCCAGCGTCCTCGCCCCATTCCTCAAGGCTGCTGATATTGACGTCCCACAGATCGACGAGCCCGAGTCCCGTCACATAATCGACGAAGCGAATGCCGTCATCTGTCGCCTCGAGGCCCGCGGAGCCCGAGAGTTGATCAATCGAAATCCGCGTGGCCACCGCACACTGGCCGCCGCCCGCGCGACGCAACGCCTCGAGAATTTCGACCCACAATCGCGCGCGACCGGCGAAGTCCCCGCCATAGCGGCCCTGGCGTCTGTTGTGATAGCGCGACAGCATCTGCATCGGGAGCGCGCCGTGGGTACCGTGCAGGTAAAGGATGTCGAAGCCCGCATCGATAGCCCGCTTTGCAGCTTCCTCGAACATCACCACGATGCGAGCGAGGTCGCTGTCCTCGGCTTCATAGGTGTTGACCTGCGGGATCCAGGGCGTCGCGAACTGGTGCGCGGCGGGCGACACATAACGGCTGCCCAGATTGTTGGAGAGGCCACCGGCATGACACAATTCGACACCCGCCAGTGCGTCCCACTTGTGTACGCTGTCGACCATGTGGCGGTGATTGATGACATCGCCCTCATCGAACAGGCTGCTCACGATGGCGACGGGCTGGTCGGTTTCGGGGTGGATCATGCAGGCCTCGGTGCAGATGCCGGCCCAGCCGCCTTCGGCCTTGACCTCGCGATGCATGGCATTGGCGCCCGGCCGTTCGACGCCTGCGCCCGTGCACTGCGGCACCTGGAAGAAACGGTTCTTCAGAATTTTCGGGCCGATGGCGATCGGCACGAAAAGAGGGTCGTGGCGGGGATCGCGTGGCATGGCATCACCTCTGAAAGACGCTGGCGAGGTCGATCTGGCTCTTGAAAGCAGTGTAGCCCGAATCGGCCGTATAGATCCCCCCGGTGATACGGCGCGCCTCGTCGGAAGCAAGAAAGATCGCGAATGTGGCAATGTCCTCAGGGCTCATGATGCCCATGAGATGCATGCGCTCGATCTTTTCGCGCTCGGCGGGTTTGTCCATGAAGACGCTCTGATGCGGGGTCGCGACAAAGCCTGGACAGATTGCATTGACACGCACGCCTTCGGGAGAGAGTCCCGTTGCCATGGAGCGAGTGAGCGAAACGACCCCGCCCTTGGCGGCGGTATAGGCGTCGATCCCGGCGGTGCCGATCAGCGCATCGACAGTAGCGGTGAGAATGATCGATCCCGCCTTGCGCGACAGCATATGCTGAGCGACGTATTTTGCGGTGAGGAACGTTCCGTTGAGCACGAGATCGACGATCTGGTGCCAGGTCTCCTCCGGCAATTCAGTGATGCGCCGATCGCAGTTGTTGACCAGCGGCACCGAGACCGCATTGTGAAAAAGAATATCGATCTGGCCAAATTCGGCGATCACGAAAGCAACCATTTCGCGCACCGACTGACTATTCCGGACATCGACGCGGCAGGCGCGGGCGATATATCCCTCTGCCTCGATCCCTGATGCGACGACAGATGCACCGCCCGTGTCGAGATCAGCCGTGACAACGCACGCACCTTCGCGTGCCATCAACTCACAGCCCGCTCTGCCGATCCCCGATGCGCCGCCGGTAACGAGCGCTATTTTTCCAGCCAGTCGACCCATATCCTTGTTCTCCCTGCTTCAGCCGCGATAGCGGGTCAGCCGCAAGGCAATCAGACTCGACCCGAGAGTGAGGAGAAGAATGAGAGTGCCGATGGCATTGACCGTCGGTGTCAGGCCGGTGCGGATCATTCCCCAAACCAACGTTGGCAACGTGTTGCCGCTTCCGATTGTGAAGAAAGTGATGACGAAATCGTCGATCGACAGCGCCATGGCGATAAGCGCCGCGCCAATGACAATGGGCCGGATGATCGGCAATGTCACGGTGAGAAAAGCCCCAAGGGGGCTCGCTCCCAGATCGCGGGCGCTCTCCACGATCCGGTAGTCGAAATTGGCGAGCCGCGCATGGACGATCAGGATGACGAAGGGCTGGGTGAAGAGCACATGGCTGATGATGACGGTGATGAGGCCGAGTTTCAGCCCGAGGCTGACGAAGAATGACAGCAGCGCCACGGCCAGTACCAGAGGCGGCAGCATAACCGGCAAGGTCAGGACCCCCATTGCGAGGGAGGCCCGCCGCGGCGGAAAGGACACAAGCCCGATCGCAGCCATGGTACCGATGGTCGCCGAGATCACCCCGACACTCAGCCCGACGATCATGCTGTTGCGGAAGGCTGACCAGAACTGGTCATAGGTCACCATCGCCTCCCACCAGCGCAAGGACAGGCTTTCGATGGGGAAATTGGTGAGACCGCGGGAGGTGAAGGAAAAGATCATCAGGAGAATGATCGGCGACAACAGAAAGGCGATGAGCAGGAAGGCGAGCAGGCGCCAGAGAATGGAAGACTGTTCGCTCATATCCGGCACCACCACCACATGGCCCGGCTGAACAGCCAGATGACCAGAACCGAGATTGCCAGCATGATGAATGACATAGCCGATCCCAATGGCCAATTGAACATCGATCCGAATTGCGGCGCGATCAGATTGCCGATCATCGTCTGTTTGCCGCCGACGAGCGAGGGAGTGACATAGTCGCCGGCGGTAATGAGAAACGAAAAGCTGAACGCGGTCACGATGCCGGCGCGGCAACGCGGCACGATGATGGTCGAAAAGGCTTTCGCCTGCGAGGCACCAAGATCGCGTGCCACCTCGATCTCGATATTCTTGATGCCACGCATGGCGGCATAGATGGGAAGAACCGCGAACGGCAAGGCGAAATGAAGGAGCGTGACGACGACAGCACCCGGGCTGTAGAGAAGGGCGCTGATCGGCGTTGAGATAATGCCTGCCGCCATCAACGCCGAGTTGAGGACCCCCTCATTGCCGAGAATTGTCTTCCACGCGTAGATTTTCATCAGGTAACCGCCGAACATGGTAATGAGCACAATGAACAGCAACGGGTCGGCCCAGGCGGCCAGTTTGAAGCGGGCGATGAAAGCGTAGAGGAAGCCGACAAGAACGGTCAGGATGGCAGTGGTCGATGACAGCAACACCGTATAGGCCGCGATCGGCACGTATTTGACATAGATCTCGTGATAGTTCGCCAGTGTCGCGGCCGGGGTCAGCTCGAAAAAATCGACCATCCAGAAACTGATGATGAAGAAATAGATGAAGGGCGCGACAAAAGTTGCAAGAAAGATGATTGCCGAGGGCAGTGTCAGAACATAGGGCAAGGTAGGACGGTTCATGGCGAGGGCGTCAATTGCCTGGGGCGGTCCGTTGAATCCTCGGGGTCAGCACCCGATCCCCCATCGCCTGGTCGGAAGATCGGGCAAGGCCCTTTGCGTGTTCGAGGCTGGCTTGGGCCAGCCTTTTTCCTATGCGGTCTTGAAGCGCTCATAGGCCTTCAGCCAGTCGCTGAAAGTCGTATGAGTGCCGTCAGGCTCGGTCGGGGGAAGGCGAAGAAGCCTGCCTTCTTGCCGAAGTCCTCGATCGAATCATAAGGATAGAGAGCCTTGATCGCCGGGGTCAGCTGTTTGATGGCCTCGATATTGACGATGGCTTGAATGGCATTCTCGGCGAGGCGCACCTGCGGCGCCACGTCGATGCAGCGATTGGCCAGTTCATAGGCCGCATCGACATTGGGCGCATCCTTGGCGATGCAATAATTATCGAGCCAGGCGTAGGTGCCTTCCTTAGGATAGGTGTAGGCGATCTTCTTGCCCTTGTCGGCAGCGAATTTCTGCACCGTCTCCCAACCATTGTAGGTCACGGAGACATCGCCACGCGCCAGCGCATCGGCGAGATCGCCCCAGCTGACTGTCACCGCGCGCGACTGCTTCTTCATGGCAATCAGGAGTTCGATGACCTTGTCGAGCTGTTCAGGTGTCAGAAGAGTCGGAAGCTTGGCATCCGTGGCGATCCGGGCTCCCAGCATCATATTGCCGAGCGGGTCGTCCATCATTCCGACTTTCCCCGTATATTCGGGCTTGAGCAGGTCGATCCAGGCTTCGGGCGGTGTCGGATAGACGGCCGGATCATACATCATTGGCCCCGAGCCCCAGGTGAAGGGCACTGAATGGAGCGTGCCGCCGGGATTCACATTGGGATCATTGCGGAAGAGCGGCATGATCTTGTCCAGATTGGGAACACGCGACGTGTCGATCGGCTGGATCAGGTCGAGCTTGGCGAGCAAAGGGATGTAGCCCATGTAGGGTGTTACGATATCGATCTGGCCAAGACCGCCGGAGCGAAGCTTGGTGATGATCTCGTCATTGTTGCCGATATAGGTGGTATTGAGGGTGATCCCCTTGTTCTTGGCGAAATCATCGAAGGTCACCGGGTCATCATAGCCTTGCCAACCAAGGAAATTGACCGTGCTGGCGGCAAACGCCCGGATCGAGATAAGACCTGCGGCCGCCGCGGCAGCAGCGAAGCCTGTCTTTAGTGCAGAACGCCGCGACAGCGACGGAAAGTTCAGATGGTTGGTATTCATCGTTTCCTCCCTATGTTTTCCAGGATGTTGCCCTGGATGCCAAGTCTTTGCCGCTTGGTGTTGAAATGGATCCGCGTGCGGTCATGCGCTGACGATCCGGTGATGGCGTCGCAGCCAGCCTATCCGCATCTTCTCGCCCGCCCGGCTTGCCGGCATTCGATCCGGCCGGGCATGCACGATCATCTCGCTGCCGCCGCGCACAGCGACCTTGTATTTCACATGCGAGCCCAGATAGACGACATCACGTACTTCGCCGTCGAGAACCATTTCCGCCGTCTCTCCGGGTGCCAGCGCCAGCAGGTTTTCGGGGCGGACGACGACTGAAATTTCGCCATCCACTCCCGCTTCGGAGAACTGGGGCCCCGCTGCGAGGATTACCGTTCCGTTGCTGCGGCGGCCGGGAAGCAGATTAGCCTCACCGATGAAGGTCGAGACGAAACGGGTCTCTGGCGAGGCGTAGATCTCCTGGGCCGTTCCCACCTGCTCCAGCCTGCCATCGCGCATCACCGCGATCCGGTTGGCAAGACCCAGCGCTTCGCTCTGATCATGAGTGACGAAGACGAAAGTGCCGCCGATCTCATGGTGAATGCGGCGCAATTCCTCCTGCATCGCCTGACGGAGCTTGAGATCGAGTGCGGCGAGCGGCTCGTCAAGCAACAGAACTTTGGGGCGCATGACGAGCGCCCGCGCCAGGGCGACGCGCTGCTGCTGGCCGCCCGAAAGCTGGTCGATCCCGCGATTGGCGAGATCGGCCAATTGCACCAGGGCGATCGTTTCGCCGACACGCGCATCGATTTCGCCCTTGGGCATTTTCTGCAGGCGCAATCCATAGCCGATATTCTGGGCGACATTCATGTGCGGAAAGAGCCCGTAGCCCTGAAACACCATGTTGGTCGGTCGCCGCTCTGGCCCAAGCGCGGTTACATCGTTGCCGGCAATCTCGATCGTTCCGGTCGTCGGCGCGACGAAACCGCCAATCATTCGCAAGAGTGTGGTCTTGCCGCAGCCGGAAGGACCGAGCATGGCAACGAAATCACGCGAGTCGATGTCGAGATCCAGAGGCTGAACGGCGGTAAGCTGGCCGTAAACTTTCGAGAGCCCGCGCAAGCGCAAGAGCGGTGGCTGGCGGTCACGGGACGGCGCCCCGTCCAGGCGATCCGTATCTGGCGACAGGCTAAGCATTTTCCGTCTTTTGCCGTTTCAGCATAGACTGGAATCCAGTCGCTGGGCAAATGACTACGGCATCGGGTAGCGCATTCTGTCACGGCGTATGGGCATGGCTCGCTCTTGCAGTACGCCGGGGACTGGGTAATTGTTGCGGACCCGGAATGAAGGCGAGGGCCGAGGTGAGTAGCGAAGATGAAAAACTACCGGATCGTTAACCGAGACGTACGTTGTGTCGTCGATTCTCGCGACAAGATCGGCGAGGGTGTGTTCTGGTGCCCTCAAGAGCAAGCTGCCTACTGGCTCGATGTACCGATGCCCTCGGTATTGCACCGCTTCGTTCCTTCGACCGGGCGGCACGATAGCTGGCCCATGCCAGAAATGATCACCGCCATGGCCAAGCGTGCCGACGGTTCACTCCTGGTTGCCTCGCAAGGCGGTATCAACTTTTTCGATCCCAAGACCGGCAAGCTCAACCGCAAGGTGGCGCCTGAAGCCGATCAGCCGCTCAACCGCAGCAATGACGGCGCTCCCGATGCGCGCGGCCGCTTCTGGATGGGAACGATGATGAACAATCTGGGACCAGCGGGAGAAGATATGCCGATCACCGCGGCAAGCGGCGCCTTGTGGTGCATCCAGCCTGACCTGTCGGCGCGAAAAGTGATCAGCGATATCAAAATCACCAATGGTGTGGTGTGGAATCCGCAATCGAGCGTGCTCTATGTCGCCGACTCGGCGCTCCAGATCATCTATGCCTATGATTTCGACCTCGAGCGGGGAACGGTCGCAAACCGCCGCGAGTTTAGCGCCATAAAGGATCTGGGCTATCCAGATGGTGCTGCGGTCGACAGCGAAGGCTATCTGTGGAGCGCGCGGTGGGAGGGGCATTGCGTGGCAAGGCTTGCGCCTGACGGAACGGTCGATCAGGTGGTTACCATTCCGGCGGTGCAGGTGACATCCTGCGCCTTCGGCGGCGCCGATCTCAAGACGCTTTATGTGACGAGCGCACATCAAGGCCTGCGCCCGGAATTGGCCGCGCGCTATCCGCAGCAAGGAAGTCTTTTTGCCTTCGAGGCGCCAGTGACTGGTCTGCCCCGGCCGCGCTTTGCTGGCTGAAGGCTCCCCGCCGAGCTAGAGCATCGGACCGAAAAGCTTGTGGTCGGACTTGACCCGACCATGCGAAGCGGTTTTCGGGAAATCCGATGCGCAAAACAAAGAGTTAGAGCGCCGCACCGATTCTATGAGAGCGTTTCGGATCGTCCAATCCGAGAAAACTCGCATTATCAAGTACGACCTTGCCATCGATGATCACGATGTAGACCGATTTGGAACGCGAGGAATAGAGCCACGCGCGATTGGTGGCACCGATACATCGCTTCCGGTCGGCTGAGAGTCACCTTTGCTTGGGGTAGGCGGCTGCCAGTGACTTCAGCCTGCCCTGGATCGCTGCTTCGACATCAGCAGGCAAGGACCCAGCAACGCCGCCACCAATTGCATAGGGATGGTCCTGTCGGTTGATGGTATTCTGGTTCTGCCAACCCAATATTGCCCAACCTTGATCAAGCGGGTCTTAAATGCAGTTGATGTCGGCATTGACGATCTTAACCCAGGTCGCTGCAGCGCCCGGCGCCGCGGCGAAACCAACGTCGGAAGGGAGCGAGCCTCAGCAGGAAATGGCCGCCGAACCGCCTCCGGGAAGGCTGGTCGTCGACTCGTCCAAGCATTATTGCGGTCATTGACTAGATGCTGCGCGACACGCACGATTGTTCGCGCGACGGCACCCGCTGCGTAATGGTTGGTAGACATTCCAAGGATGGCTGTCATGAGAACCATATTGAAAACGATACTCCTGGGAACAGGGGTTGCGACTGTAGCCGCCACCCAAGCCCATGCCGGAACCATCACCTGCTCTGCCCAGAGCGGCGCGGAGTGTCAGGTGGGTCGAACGGGCGCAAGTTGTAAAGTATTTGGCGGCGGGCTGGAGAACAGTTTTGTCATTGACACCGACGCCAAGCAGATGAAGTGCAGTCACGGGGGCTGCCTAGGAACGCATCCAATCAGCATTTCACCGTACAGCATATCACCGGGTCCGGTGCGGATCGATATTGCGGTCATTGCTAGCGATAGGCTTCCAACGCAACTCGACATCTCCGTCTCGTGGCCTCACCAGTTCACGGCAACAACTCATCAGGGCACGACGAACGACGGCACTGGCGGTGTCGTCATCGTGAGCGGGTTCTGCACGGGGGACTTCAGTGACTATGGGCAGCAATCTAACTGACCACGAGGCACCTGAAGCTCGGCATCCAGATCGATCGAATCAAGCCGGGCAATCCCCAGCAGAATGGCCGCCATGAACGCAGGCGCCTCACTCTCAAACAGGATACGACAAAGCCAGCCGGCCAGAGCTTCCTTCAGCAGCAGGCCAGATTCGACGACTTTGTCGTTGAGTACAATACTGAGCGCCCGCTATGCCGATCACCGCGGCAAGCGGCGCCTTGTGGTGCATCCAGCCCGACCTGTCGGCGAGAAAAGTGATCAGCGATATCAAAATCACCAATGGTGTGGTGTGGAATCCGCAATCGAGCGTGCTCTATCGCCGACTCGGCGCTCCAGATCATCTATGCCTATGATTTCGACCTCGAGCGGGGAACGGTCGCAAACCGCCGCGAGTTTAGCGCCATAAAGGATCTGGGCTATCCAGATGGTGCTGCGGTCGACAGCGAAGGCTATCTGTGGAGCGCGCGGTGGGAGGGGCATTGCGTGGCAAGGCTTGCGCCTGACGGAACGGTCGATCAGGTGGTTCCCATTCCGGCGGTGCAGGTGACATCCTGCGCCTTCGGCGGCGCCGATCTCAAGACGCTTTATGTGACGAGCGCACATCAAGGCCTGCGCCCGGAATTGGCCGCGCGCTATCCGCAGCAAGGAAGTCTTTTTGCCTTCGAGGCGCCAGTGACTGGTCTGTCCCGACCGCGCTTTGCCGGCTGAAGGTTCCCCGCCGCGGCTTCAGCGAGCTACTCCTTGAGCCCCAATATATTCGTCGTTTTTATCGTCATCGATGCCGGGCGAGGTCAGACTCGGAATTACGCCAACCTCCTCTTGTCTCGTGGTGTACAACAATCGGCGAAATTCTCCGCTGATCCAACCGACAATCTCCAAGTCGGTCCATCTTGCTCTCTCTTGCGCAATCCGGACTGAGCCACATCTATCCTCCCCCGGCAAATTGCAAAGCAACTTGACCGAGTGTGCCGAAGTCCGCGAAAACATCATCGCCGGGAGCGATTTCCAGGGGCACGAGACAGGTTCCGGTCGTGACGATCTGGTTTCTGGCCAGCGTCAGGCCGTGCTGCGACAGCTCGTTTGCCAGCCAGGTGAGCGCGATGCGGGGATCGCCCAGAACATTTGCGCCGATGCCCTCGCGTTCAATTCGTGTGCCGACGCGGCCGACGACCCGGTGTGTCGCGAGGTCGATGTCGCGCCAGATATGTGGAGCCTCGGGCCCCAGCACGAATTGGTGGCCGCAGGCATTGTCGGCGATCAGTTGCGGTGCGCCTACGCGCGTGAAGTCCGTATAGCGTGAATCCGGCACTTCGATAGCGACATGCAGCGCCGCCACGGCGCCGAGCACCTCCTCCTGGGCATAAGCTTCGCCACGCGGCGGCAGATCACGCGACATCCGGAAGGCAAACTCGGCTTCGGCGACACGCATGCGGTTCGGGCCGAGCGTCAGGGTGGCACCGTTGGGAAAGACCCTCTCTGCCAGAAGCCGCCCGGCGAGCGGGCCATCGACTGCGATATGGCGCTGGCCGGCGAGGCTCGTCGCGGCGATCTTCCAGCCGAAGAGCGGCTTGCTGCTCAGGCCTTCGAGATGCGACTGGATCAGATAGCCCTCGGCGCGAGTCTCGGGCCGCAAAGGTAGAGGCAAAGCCTCGAGCGTCGTGCCCTCCTGCCAATGCCGGATCAGAAGGTCCGACGCTTCCTTCGCTTGATCCGGTTCCACGATCTGTCACCCTCACAATCCCGACGACAGGATCATACGCACGCCGCTACCTAAAGAAAGGGCCTGGAGAACAACGACCCCCGACAAAGCAAAATAGCTGTGCTACACCTCCACTGCCTCAATCAGCGAAATGGGGAACCTCATGCCTTACAGGATCGCTGTCGTCGGTATTGGGAAAATTGCCCGCGATCAACACCTGCCTTGCATAGGCAAGAACCGGAATTTTGCCTTGGTGGCCGGGGTCAGCCGTTCTGCCAGGATTGAGGGCGTGCCGACCTTTGAGAACCTTTCGGCCCTCAAAGCGAGCAAGCTCAAGGTGGATTGCGTGGCGCTTTGCACACCGCCGGCGGTGCGCCTGGCGATGGCGCGTGAAGCGACGGACTGTGGCTGGCATCTCCTGATCGAAAAGCCCCCGACACCTACAGTTGGCGAGCTCCTTGCCCTCGAGGCCTATGCCAGAAGGAAGAAGCGCGTGCTCTATGCCACATGGCATTCGCGTTACAACAAGTCGGTGGACATGGCGAAAACCAGGCTCAAGGGCAGGCATGTCGATTTTCTGCGCGTGACGTGGAAAGAGGACGTGCACAAGTGGCATCCCGGTCAAGCCTGGATCTGGCAGCCGGGCGGCTTTGGCGTGTTCGACCCCGGCATCAACGCACTGTCCATCGTAACGAAGATTCTGCCGGAGCCCATTTTCGCCGAGAGCGCCACAATAGAAGTTCCCGCCAATGCCGCTACCCCGATTGGCGCCGACATCCGCTTCAAGCGGGGCGATGGTGCACCCGCAAACCTCTCGGCGGTGTTTGACTGGCGGCAGAAGGCCAGCGAGATCTGGGAAATCGAAGTTGGCACCAGGGACGGCCTGAGACTTCATCTGAAAAATGGCGGCTCAATACTCGAGGTCAACGGCAAAACTGCACACAAAGCTGTGCTGCATGAATATGAGGACATTTACGCCAGGTTCGCACGCCTGCTGAAAGCAAGGAAGAGTGAGGTTGACCCTTCCCCTCTGCAGCTGGTGTCCGATTGCTTCATGCTCGGCAAGCCGGTGGTGGTTGAGCCTGTCAGCTGAATCGAGTGGGCCGCCGACAAGGGATTCGGAACGAAAAGCTTGTGGATGCTATCTCAGTTCCCTGCGACATCTGGATGGCGTCAGCGATAGTCGAGAAGATAGGCCCTGTGGAATCCGAGGCAATTAAAGCAGCCTTACGACCACGATGCTCACTCGAAACTGAACGCATAGCCAATGGTGAGTCCTGTCGCTGTGGCATCCCACTCGCTGTCATAGTTACTATAGAGCTCGCCATAGATCGTGTTGTGCTCATTGGCGTGAAAGCTGAGCTTCGTTGTCAAGCGGGGGGTTTCATAGTCATTGACGGTATTGAAGGCATTGCGATAACGGAAGGTGATGACGTTCCAGGTCACCTGATCACAGATGGCCACGTCGAGGCCGGTGCGAAAGACGTAATAGGCGAAATCATTGTCATCGGTGAAACGCTCGCCAATGCCGGCGCTGCCGAAGAGTGAAATCGGCGAAACGAGGATGTGCTGGTAGCCGAGATTGCCCTCGAGATTCTTCTTATTCGGGTCACCATCTTCCGGCACTTCGATTTCAATAGAGCCATTCACATAGATTCCGCTGTCGAACTTATAAGCGCCTTCAAACTTGAAGATGTTGTTGAGTACGTCGCTGAAGTCGTCGGGGTCGCGTTCGTTCGAATTCTGCAAGCTCAATGTCGTGCTGCCGGCAAGTGCCGATCCGTGCGGCGCCGGCATCGCGGCAAGCATCAACAGACCCAGTGCTGCGGCAAAACGGTACGGACTGAGACTCGCCATCGGTTTCCCCAAATCAACCTGCGTCGTCCCGTTTCGATCTTATCCGATCCGGCAGCCGCGCGCCAATATTGTGATTTGACAGGGGGCAAGCCCGGGAGGCACGTTCCGTTCGGACGACAGCCGTGTCAAGACACCGTTCGGGATGGGAGGCGCGATCGCCTCTCCGTCGGGCAGCAGTTGCGGTCGAAGGAACTGCAAAGCTATATCAATTTCCCGGCGATGCAAATCCGGCAAGTTATAATCTTGAGCAGGCCATGCAGCAGGTCCGGGCAACGACGACATTTTCCGACCGCCGCGCAGCCGTGAAAGTCGCGATGTATCTATTCGTTTGAACGGGACAGCGCAGCATTCAGACGACTAGAAGCCGAAACGAATGGCCCGAACCGCCAATTCGAATTTCCGATTGGAAGTCGCTTGAAAGCAAACGGAGGCATCTCATGAGTATCAATCAGATCGCTTGCTTAACCGTCCTTGCCGGCGCACTCGTTTGGACGACCGGTACAGGATTCGGCCAAGACACGACCAAGAAGCCCCATATCCCGTTGCAAAAGACGATCGGCGAAGTCACCGCGACGGCGCCGGTACCGTCGCTCTTTGTGCTCAACTCCGGCGGCGCAAAACTTGAGGGCAACAAACTCATTCTCACGAACGTGTCGACCAATACGATCGTCTTTGCCGATCGCCCCATTCGCGCGGCCGGGCATGAAATGACCGACCAATTCCTGATGCAGTGGGATGAAGGCAAGAACAGTTTCGCCGTTGATCCGCCCAATGCAACCGTCTCTGTATTGGGCGGCGGCAATGGCAGCGAGGTGATTGATGCGGTGGTGACGATCAAGTCGCCCAAGCTCGAGGGCACCACGCTTACATTCGAGATTGCCTTGCTGGAAGGAAATCTTGATGGCGCCGCTGGACCTGCAGCGCTGTTCATCGATCGCGGTGGCGGAGGACGTGGCGGATTCGGAGGCGGTTTCGGGGGTGACGGTGGATTTGGCGGTAGAGGCGATGGTTTTGGCGGGGACATGGGCGACGACCATGTCGGCGGCGGCTACTGGAATGGCGGCGCCTGGCACAATGGCAATTATTGGCATGCGCCCGAATATCACGGCGCCTGGTATTCGCGTGAAGACAACTGGAATTCAGGGCATTGTGGATACTACCCCAACCCGCCGTGCCCCAACCGGTGACTTGGCGAAGCGTGCCCGCGCTGCACGATGACTTTGCCAAATTGCGTTCGGTCTAGAGCATCGGACCGAAAAGCTTGTGGTCGGGCTTGACCCGACCATGCGAAGCGGTTTTCGGATAATCCGATGCGCAAATCAAAGAGTTAGAGCGCCGGCCCGGTTCTATGTGAACGTCCGGCGCTCTAGCTCGGTGGATCAGCATTCACCCGGCCCGAGGGACGACGGTATCGGCCTGGTCGCGACCCTTGGCGTTGACACACAAGCTGGCGAACGCGATTTCACCATCGGTGATGTAATGGTTGACCTTTGCGGCCTGCAAACGTGAACCGGATTGGTGCAGCGCGACATCCCCGATCACACGCTTTGCCCTCAGCTCACCGACTATGTAGTCGCGCTCGGCATTCGTATCCGCATCGGTGGCATGTGTGATCTGGAACGTCAACCAGGTTAGAGAAAATCCGGTGTCCCTGGTCCCTGCTCCAACCCACAAGACGCGCTCGTCTGGCGACGGCTTGTCCGTATTCATCCAGAAACTCGCGGCACTCATATCATCGTCGGAATGGGCGAGACCAAGGGCCCAGAAACGGATGTGATGGCGCTTGCGAGGGCTTCCGCCGATGGGCTCCTGGAATCCGATATCCTGCCGTCGCCCAAAGAGATAGAGACTGCTGAAAGGTGCGGTAGGATAGGCGGAGTTCACCAGAAACGCTCGTATCATTCGCCACGAGCTTGCCATCCCCAGACGGTCGGCCGTGGACCAGCCCATTGTTGCGAAGGCCTCGCGGAGTTGTTGAAGCGTTCCGATAAGGACGAAATTTACGGGATCGCCGGGCAGGCCATCCCCCGTGATCGTGTATCTGGGGATAAGTCCTCGATGAAGAACTTTCAGGCCCATTCGGACCACGTTCGGCAGGATGACATAAGCGGCCAGGCCATAGGTAAGGCACACCGCCAAAATCCATGGCAGTCGGTTGTCCGCGGTATCGAAAACGACGAAGACGATCAGCCAGACACTGAATACACCCAGACAGAAAACCAGGATCCTCTGGAAAAGGCGCGTCAGCATTCTCACATTGCTTTCTCCCGTCTAGCGCCCGATGAGCTGGGCCGTCGCGCTCTTCGGCTTGGTCTGACGGCATCGGATATTAAGCCGCCAACGATCGATGCGAAACCGGCGAATATTGGGGCTTTCCCGCACGGAGATGAGACGCGACGATCCGAAGCTCGTTTCCTGGCGGGCGGCACGCAAGCTGCCATCGCCGGACAAGCGGAATCTCAGGCGACGATCTCGCGCCCGAAGCGCTCGACGAGAAAGTCGATGAACAGGCGGACCTTGATCGACAGATGCCTGGTCGAGGGATAGACCGCATATAGTGAAAGCGGCGGCGCCCGGAACTCATCGAGGATCGTCCGCAACATCCCGCTCTTCAGCGCGTCCTCGGCGATGAACTTCGGGATCAGCGCAATTCCTCGCCCCTTCATCGCGACGTCGCGAAGAACCTCGGCATTATTGACGCAGAGCGACCAGGCGGGCTGGATCCAATGGTCGCCGTCTTCGCCCGTCAGCTTCCACTGATTGCCCGTCAGAAGAAACCCATAGGTGAGCGTATGATGCTTGCGCAGGTCGTCCGGATGAGCCGGCGCGCCATGCTGCGCGAAATAACCGGGCGATGCGCAGATGACGCGCGGCATCGGCGCGATCTTGCGGGCGATCAGGCTCGAGGATTCGAGCTCGGCGATGCGCAGCGTCACGTCGAAGCCCCCTCCACCGGATCGACCAGGTCGTCGCTGAGCACGAGCTGGAGCTGCATCTCCGGATATCTGGTCATGAAGTCGGCGAGCGCCGGGCCAAGCTTGATCGTGCCGAAGGACATCGGCGCGTTGATGCGTAGGAGCCCCCGCGGCGCGGTCTGCTGGCTCGCGACCGCCTGATCCGCGGCATCGATCTCCGCCAGGATGACGAGCGCGCGCTCGAAATAGAGCTGACCATTCTCGTTCGGGCTCGCATGCCGTGTCGTGCGGTTCAGGAGCTGCACGCCGAGATTCTCCTCCAGATCGGCGATGTATTTGCTGACCGCCGATCTCGACAGCCGCAACTGCCGGCCAGCCTCGGCGAAACTGCCATTTTCCACTACTTTCACGAAGGCCTTGAGACTCGCCACCTTGTCCATCTGAGTTTCCATTGGTTCCAATTCATAGACAGACCATGCGTAAAGGCATGGATTGTCCTCAATTCAAAGCTGCCCGATATGTGCCCCTGAGGCAAGCGCCTTCATTTGGATGAGGAGAAATGAGATGTCGGGCATTCATCACGTCACCGCAATCGCAGGCAATCCGCTGCGGAACTTCGCGTTCTACACGCGCGATATGGGCCTGCGCTTCGTCAAGAGGACCGTCAATTTCGACGACCCGGGCACCTATCACTTCTATTATGGCGACGAGACCGGCCGCCCCGGCACTATTCTCACCTTCTTCCCGTGGGAAGGCGCCCCCGCCGGCCGCCGGGGTGTCGGTGAAACGGAAGAGACCGCCTTCCGGGTCCCGCAAGCCTCGCTCAGCTATTGGACCCGGCGCTTTCAGGAAAAGGGCATCACGTTCGCGACGCCGGAAAAACGGTTCGGCGAATCTGTGCTGACCTTCTCCGACCCGGACGGCATGGCGCTGGCGCTGGTCGGCGTGACGGGCGCGGAGAACGAGCCCGCCTGGAGCAATGGCGACATACCGGCCGAGCATGCGATCCGCGGCTTCCACGGCGTGACGCTTCTGATCGCCGATGCGACCAGGACTGCCAAGGTCCTTACCGACATATTCGGCCTGCGCGAGATTGGGCGCGAGGGCGCCTTGATCCGCTTCCAAGCCGCGGGCGATAAGGAAGGTGGCATCGTCGACATTCGCGAGATGAAGGGCTTGTCGCGCGGCGGGCAGGGCCGCGGCTCGGTGCATCACATCGCCTTCCGCGCCAAGGACGACGCCGAGCAGGTTTTGATGGCCGAGAGGCTCGTTGGCAATCACGGCCTCTATGCTACCGAGCAGAAGGACCGCAACTATTTCCGCTCGGTCTATTTCCGCGAGCCCGGCGGCGTTCTGTTCGAGATCGCCACCGACGTCCCGGGATTCGCGGTGGACGAGCCTGTCGCAACGCTCGGCCGCGATCTGAAGCTGCCGCGTTTCCTCGAGCCCCATCGCCGCGAGATCGAGGGCGTGCTGCCCGAACTTCAAGGAGCCTGACGATGACCGCGAAATCGCCCTTCACCTATCGCTTCGAGCCCGGCAGGCAAGCGGACGCACCGCCTTTGCTGCTGCTACACGCCACCGGCGGCGACGAGAACGATCTGCTCGAGCTCGGAGGGGCGATCTCGCCGGGCTCGGCGCTTCTGTCGCCGCGCGGCCACGTCCTCGAAAACGGCATGCCGCGCTTCTTCCGCCGCTTCGCCGAGGGCAGGTTCGACGAGGAGGACGTGCGCAACCGCGCCGGGGAGCTCGGAGATTTCGTCGCTTATGCGCGGGATCGCTACGGCATCGGCGTGCCGATCGCGGTGGGTTTCTCCAACGGAGCCAATATCGCCGCGGCGGTTCTGCTGACCGCGCCTCGGGCATTGGCCGGAGCCATATTGCTTCGCGCCATGGTCCCGCTGAGCGATCCCCCCAAAGCGGATCTCGGCGGAAAGCCGGTCTTGCTTCTGTCCGGCCGGCACGATCCGATCGTTCCCGCCGACAACGCTGAACGGCTGTCGACGATGCTGTCGGAGGCAGGCGGGAGGATCGAACATCTGATCCTTCCCACCGGCCATCAGCTTTCGCAGACCGACATCGCGCTCGCCCGGGAATGGGTCGCCGACGTAGCGCTCGACGCGGCGGCCTGAAAATACTTCAGAAGGCGTAAGCCGGAAATAGCGGCGGTTGATCAAGCTCCGTTTGCCGCTTGCTCCGGCTGCCCCGTCACGCCTTCCGACCGCGCCACGCGCCGGGACTGGTGCCGATAGTGCCGAGAATACCCGCGTGAAATAGCTCTGATCGCCAAATTTATTCCGGCGGCAGGCCCCGCCAGGCGCGCTCGAGCAGCACCCGGATCCTCGTCGGCTCCACCGGCGCCGGGTTCCAGTAGGGACGCGCGACGATGAGATCGACGGCGCGATCGAGATCGGCGCTTGCGAGTCCCAGATCCTTGAGCGCCAGGGGCGCGTCCATCCGCTTCGCCAGATCATGGAGTGCGGAAGGCGCGTCGGTGGCTCCAAGCGCCCGCGCTATTCTCGCCATGGCAGGCACCGCGGCGGCGCGGTTATAGGCCGCCGCATGCGGCAGGATGACGGCATGCGTCTCGGCATGCGGCAGATTGAAGCTACCGCCCAGCGTGTGGCAGATCTTGTGATGCAGCGCCATGCCGACGGCGCCCAGGGTCGCCCCGCATAACCACGCGCCGTAAAGCGCATCGGAGCGCGCCGCCAGGTCCTGCGGATCCGCATGGATGCGGGGAAGCCCCATGGCGAGCGCTCTGATCCCTTCTTCGGCCATCAGCGACACGATCGGATTGGCGTCCTGCGCATAAAGCCCCTCGACAGCATGGGCGATGGCGTTCAGGCCGCTGGCGACCGAGAGGCGCGCCGGCAGCGAGACGGTCAAACTCGGATCGTAGATGACTGTGCGCGGAAGGACTTTCGGGTCGCGTCCGGTCTTCTTTACGCCATTCTCGGTGATGCCCCAGATCGGCGTCATCTCCGAGCCGGCATAGGTCGTCGGCACCGCGATGATCGGCAGATCGTGCGCAAGCGCGATCGCCTTTCCGAGACCGATGGTCGATCCACCGCCGAGCGCCACGCAGCCTTGAGCCCCTCGCCGCAACGCCTCCTCGCGGGCCGCCTGCGCCTTTTCCAGGGGAACATGCATCACCACCTGATCATAGACGCCGGCGGAGCGATCGCCGAGCGCCGCGGCCACCTCCGCACTCACTTGGCGATGATGGGGCGTCGACAGCACCATGACCTTGGCGAGGTGAAGCCGTTCTATTTCCGCGGCGAGCTGATCGAGGGCGCCGTTTCCAAAGATGACGCGACTGGGAAGCGCCTCATAGATGAAACTGTGCATCACCTTGTCCTTGCGAACCGTGCCCGATCCGCTGTCGGCTCGCTTTTACTGGATGATAGAAGTTCGCAAGGCCAGGCATATCAAACGCGGCCACCCTTCTGATCTAATATCCGTATTTCTTCTTGAGCTTCGCTACCTCTGCAGTGACAGTGTCCCCTTTCTTGAATTTCTTTTCCTGGTCGGTCGTGACATCGCCCAGCCATTTGTCTTCGCCCTTTGTGTTCTTCGTATAGATCTTCTTGCCGAGCTTATATTTCTCACTGCACTGGGCATAACTATCAGTCTTGGACTTGTCGGGTCCGTGCCAGATGCTGTCGAGGCACCAGCTGTTGCCGTTCACCTTCCACGTGCCTTCGGCGAACCAACCGTCGGTTCCCAAGGCGACGAGAATCCCATCGGGCGAAAAATAGTACCTGATGCCCTTGATCGGAGCGAATGTATTTCCCGATAGAATAATGCTGATCTCTTCCGGCGTCATCGGAACGGCGTCCTTGGGTATCGTACCCTTATTTTTCGCATCTGCGGTCGAACAAGCCAAAGTGGCAGCTACGGCGAACAGAATCAGAGTTCGCTTCATCTTCGCCTCCCCATGCTACGGCCCCACAAAGATCATCATACGCGCATATGGGACAACGGCAGCGCTCAACGGGCTCACCATTGATCTCGATCAGACACGGACGGTCTTCTCGCCGCATGTCCCACTTAGAACCCTGACGATCACCCCCGAATGACAATGAGATGATCGGGAAGTTCGTTGAGGTTGAGCGCGCCGGGAGGGAAATGTTTGGAGAGATGCTCGGCGCAACGCGCGATTCCGGTCTCGAGGCCGGCAGCCAGGTCGCCCGCTTTTATCCTGGGGAGTATTTGATCGATGATGACTCGCCATGTTCTTTTCGGCACTTTCTCGCTCACCGCGATATCGGCGACGATCTCGCAGTATCGCTCGAGAAGCGAGACGAAGATCAGCACGCCCGTCCGCGCCCTCGTCGTGTGAATATTGCTCGCCAGGAACTGCGCGGACGCGTGGCGATGGGCATATTTCCGCATCAGCGCGCGCGGCGTGATGTAGTAGCGCAAGGGAGGAATACTGAGCGCCAGCGCCACGACGATGAATGTGACGAGCTGGTAGACGAACACCCAGGCAATCGGCGTGGGGTACCAATGCAAGAACCGGCTCACCAGCGGCAACAGGAGAGGCACAGCCAGGGCCGCGGCCGTCGCGACATGAAGCGGCACATGGAGATAGTCGTCGGAACGATAGGCCACAACCACGACGATCTCGCCGCTGGTGGTTCTTTCGGCGCTTTGTATAGCAGCCTTTATGCGCTCTCGGTCATTGTCGGTGACGATCGTGGTGCTCATGTCTACCAGCTGCCGGAGGCTCCGCCGCCACCTGAACTGCCGCCTCCACCGCCATATCCTCCGCCGAAGCCGCCGCCGCCGCTCCAGCCGCCACCATAGCCTCCTCCAAAGGTACCGCCCGGGCCGGGCACGATAATGATCCCTCGGCCACGTGACGCCTGCGACAGCAAAATCAGGGCAAAGGCGAGAAGCATGAAAATCAGCAGCAGTTCGCCGGGGTCCGGCTCCGACTGGCTTCTTGTCCGCTCGATGATCTCAGCGCCATTCCCGCCGAGCGCCGTGGCAATATCGTCGATACCCGCCGATACACCCGCACCATAGTCGCCGGCCTTGAATCTCGGCAGCATGGCATTGTCGATGATGACTCGCGACAGGGCATCGGTCAGTTCGCCCTCCAGCCCGTATCCGACCTCGATCGAGACATTGCGCTCATTCGGCGCCACGAGCACCAGTACGCCGTCATTGCGTTTTTTGTCGCCGATGCCCCACGATCGAAAGAGCCGATTGCCATAGTCGCGCACGTCGTACCCTTCGAGCGAGCGAACTGTGGCGACGACGACCTGGTGGCCGGTCTTGTCCTGATAGGCGCGCAGGCGCTCCTCGAGGCTTCCCCTGGTCGCCGCGTCGAGCACGCCCGCCCCATCGACCACCGGTCCCGTCAGCGCGGGGAAATTGGGCTCGGCAAGGCTGATAGCCGCCAGAAAGGCAAGCAGAAGACCGCCGAGAACTGCGATGCGTGCTCTCATCGACTATTGCCCTGTCGAGGTCGTCGGTTTCTTGGAGAAATCGACTTTCGGCGCCTGCAGGACCTTGTCCTCGACGGTAAACGTCTCGGCTGGCTTTGCATCGGAGTAGAGGAGCGAAGCCCAGATTCGTCCCGGAAACGTCTTCAGCTCGGTATTGTATACGCGCACAGCCTCGATGTAGTCGCGTCGCGCTACCGCTATACGGTTCTCGGTTCCTTCCAGCTGCGACTGAAGGGCCAGGAAGTTCTGATTCGATTTGAGATCGGGGTAGTTCTCGACGACCGCCAGAAGTCTCGCGAGAGCGGAAGAAAGCTGCGCCTGTGAGTCCTGGTATTTCTTGAATGCCTCGGGGTTGTTGAGGATGTCCGGCGGCAATTGCATTTGCGTCGCCTTCGCCCGCGCCTCCACAACCGAGGTCAGCACATCCTTTTCCTGTTGTGCATAGCCCTTTACCGTTTCCACCAGATTGGGAATGAGGTCGGCACGGCGCTGATATTGGTTCTGCACGTCACTCCAGCCGGCCTTCACTTTCTCTTCGTAAGTCGGAATGTTGTTCACTCCACAGCCAGAGAGGAGAAGGGTCAAAGCGACAAGGACCACCAATCGAATCCGGTTCATTGCCAGCTCCTTGATCAGTGACTCGAAGGGCTCAAAGAAGGAGGGGCCGGAGTTTGTCCGGCGCGGCACCCTCCACCGAGCGACATTACAGCATCGGACCGAAAAGTGCGAAGCGGTTTTCGGATAATCCGATGCGCAAATCAAAGAGTTAGAGCGCCGGATCGATTCCATGTGAGCGTCCGGCGCTCTAAAATATTGCAGGTGGGGTCGCATCCAACTCGTCGCCGGTGGGCGACGAGGCTTTCCCGCGAAGATCGGCCGCACCGCCCTCTCTAGGCGCCGTTCTCCAGCATGTAGTCCCGCGTGACCGGCAGGACGTCGACGCGCCGGGTCAGCTGGAACTGCATCACCATGTGGCCCGCATAGCGGAAGCCCATCTCCGAGCCCGCCAGGTAGAACTCCCACATACGGCGGAACGTCTCGGGATAGAGAGCGGGGATTTCCGGGTCGGCCATGAAGCGCTCGCGCCAATGTTTCAGCGTCTCGGCGTAGTGCAGACGCAGGACCTCCACATCGGTGATCCACAGCCCGGCATCCTCGATGGCCTTTGTTACCTCGGACATGGCCGGCACATAGCCGCCCGGAAAGATGTACTTGTGGGTGAAGGCGTTCGTGGCCCGCGGACCTTCCATCCGGCCGATGCTGTGGATGAGCGCGACTCCGTCGGTGTCCAGCAGCCGGCGAACCGTCTCGAAATAAGCGCGCAGGTTCGGCGCGCCCACATGCTCCAGCATTCCGACGGAGACGATCCGGTCGAAGGAGCCGGCCAGGTCGCGATAGTCCCGGAGCTCGAAAGCGACCCGTTCCGTCAGCCCCGCGGCCGCCACGCGTTCACGCGCCAGGCTGAGCTGTTCTGTCGAAAGCGTGACCCCGGTGACCTTGGCGCCGTAGTCTTTGGCGAGCGTCATGGACATCCCGCCCCAGCCGGAGCCGATGTCCAGCACGCTCTGCCCCTGCGCGATCTTCAGCTTCTCCGCGATATGGGCCTTCTTCGCCGCCTGGGCCTCCTCCAAGGTCATGTCCGGCCGGCTGAAATAGGCGCAGGAATACTGCATGTCTGAATCGAGGAAGCGCCGGTAGAGGTCGTTCGACAAGTCGTAGTGGTGCGCGACATTGCGGCGCGAGGCCAACCGGCCATTGGCCTGCTGGAGGCGTCGCTTGAGCGTCCGCTTGAGGCGCTTTAGCAGCGAGCCGCGCCCCTTGGCGGGCGCCCGGCCTCCGCTGCGGCCCACCATGTCCAGCAGGTCCCAAAGGCCACCCTGCTCGAAGACCAGCTCGCCGTTCATATAGGCCTCGCCAAAGGCCAGCCCCGGATTGAGAGCGATACGACGCAGCGCTTTGGCCGACATGCGCAGAACCACCGGCGCGCCGCTGCCATCCCCGGCCTTGAGCGTACGGCCGCCGGGCAGGCGAACCGTCAGGTCGCCAACCTTGATCATCCTGCGCAGAAAGGACTCGATCATCGGAACCCTGGAGCATCATCCGGAAAAGCGCGAAGCGCGTTTCCGATAAGATCATGCGCAAACAAGAAGATAAAGCGCTATGACGTCTCGCCCTGAAGCTACGGGATAGTTTTAGTCCCAACCGCCGCTCAGCCGGACATCATCGCGACCAGGATCGGTCCCCACGCCGTAAGCAGGATGTTTCCGACGGCATATGGCACGGTGTAGCCCAGAGCCGGAACGCTGCTCTGGGCCTCATCCTGAACGGCGCGAAGGGCGGCAGTGATGGTCCCTGCCCCGGCGCAGGCGCCGAGTACGATGAGTGGGTTCATTTTCAGCACGTAACGACCAAAGAGAATCCCCAGAGTGTGAGGCAGAAGTGCGGAGAGCAAACCGACGAAGACGAGACTGAAGCCGGTCGTCTGCAGCCCAGTAAAGAAGCTCGGCCCCGCGGTGAGACCCACGATACCGATGAAGATGCACAGGCCCAGAGTATCGAATATCCAGACCGCCGGCTCCGGAATGCGGCCGAAGAATGGGTAAACCGAGCGCATCCAACCGAAGACTAAGCCCATGACGAGGGCGCCGCCGCTGGCCGTAAGGGTCAGGGGTATGCCTCCGACCGCCACTGACAGCAGACCCACCAAACCTCCGAGAACGATGCCCAGCCCCACAAAGACCATGTCGGTTGCCGCGGTGGGACGATCAGGATAACCCAGGTACTTTGCCGCTTTCTCGACCTCGGCCACGGTGCCAACCAGACGCATCACATCGCCCCGGTCGACCTTTGTGCGGGGCGCCAGCGGGATCTCGACCCCCGCCCTGGTGAGCCGGGCAAGGAACACCCCGCGGGCGATATCAAGCTGCGATAAATTGGTCAGGGTATTGCCCGCCACTGAGCGTCGCGTCACCACGACATCGAGGGAATCGATCGGGAGGTTCAGAAGAGCCTCATCACTCACTTCGGGTCCGATAACTTCCTCTCCGCGGGTCGCGTGCGCCTCGTATCGGCCCATGACGGCGATAACGTCACCCTCCTTGATAACGATGTCAGGCGCCGAGTCTTTGATTCCATCGTTGCTCCTGACGCGCAGGATAGCAATGCGGACGGCCTTGGGCAGCGACTCCAGCTCCGCGATTGTCTTCCCGATCAGCTTCTTAGTGGTGACCCGATAGGCTCTGACATCGAAGGGTCGCGCTGCCGAGCTGATGCCTTCCTGCATCTGGCCTACCTCACCGCTTTCAGCGCGTTGCCGCGCCGCTTCTTCCCGCAGATTGATGCGCATGAGCTTTGGCCCGATGGTCGGAATGTACCAGACCAGCACGGCCGTTCCCACGAGATAGGTCACGGCATAGGCCACCGGAATATTGTTGATGAGCGCTGCTCTATCCGCATCCGGGATCGCCAGGCGGTTGATGGCATCACCAGCCGTGCCGATCACTGTGGATTCCGAGAACGCGCCGGCCAGGAGGCCGGCAGCCGTGCCGACGTCGTAGCCGAGCAATCGCGCCATTCCGAATGCCGTGAGGAGGCAAGTCACACACACGACAACAGTCAGGATTAATTGCGGCAGGGCGTCGCTCTTCAATCCACGGAAGAACTGTGGACCGACCTTGTAGCCGGTCGTGAACAGAAAAAGATCGAAGAAGACCGTCTTGACGAGCGCGGGGACCTTGATGTCGAGTTGCCCGATCAGGACGCCCGCCAGGAGCGACCCGACGACGATCCCGAGGCTGAAACTCCCAAATTTAAGTCGTCCGATGAAGAATCCAATGGCGATCGTCAGGAAGATCGCAAGTTCGGGATTCTGCCGAAGTGCCGTTGCGATGTAATCCATCCTACGTTCCCCAATGCAGTTCCACTTGGAACTTCAAGGCGTGCCGATGCGAGGATCGGATCGATATGAGAAAGGTCGTTGCGTCGCTCTCCAAGCTATTTCTTTCTCGGCTTCGATGTATTCTTTCTCGGCTTAGATGCGTTCTTTCTCGGCTTCGACGTAGCGCCCGCGTGGCGCAGCTTGTCCGGCCTGATCAGTTTCAGCCCCTTCGCGGATTCGTATCCATGAATCTCCTTGACGTCGAGCTTGCGCATGAAGCCGATCGCGTCTTGCGTCAGCACCTGGCCGGGTACCATGATCGGGAAGCCCGGCGGATACGGAATAACGAAGTTTGCCGAAACCAGATCCGGACCTTTTTCCAGCCGCTTGTTGATTTCAGGACTGTTCAGCGGAACGTACTCGCATGACGATTCGTCATAGGCCATGAAGAAGGCGGTCCGCATGTCGCCTTCATTCGTATGCTTGCCGGCATTGCCCCTGAACGCATCATGGAAGCGGCTGAAGTTCGGAAGATCGGGCACGTCATGCATCAGACTCTTGGTTCGCGCCGCGAAACCCTTGCGCTCGCCCTCGCCGCCGGTCGCGAAACGTTCCTCGATCTCGCCGCAAATCTCGACGAGAACGCGAACGAGATGGGCAATGTCACTGCGCGTATTGTTGATGTTCGATTGCAGCAATACGGAATTTCGCGATGTCTTGTTGACCTGGATGTTGAAGCGGCTTGCCAGCAGGCCCTTGAATTGAGTTCCGTCAAAGCCGGCGTTTCCGCACACAAGGGTCATGCGGGTCGGATCGAGATAGAACTCGTCCTCGCGCATCGACTTGACGATATCGGCCCACGTCGTACCCGGCACCAGATAGTCGACGAAACCGGACTGGCGGAAGACCTCGGGAATCAATTCGTCGGCGCCGAGCACCTTGAAGTATTTCGAGATCACCGGATGCGAGTTGACAATCGCCCTGATCTTCAGGGCAACGGAGATTGCGTTCATGACCAGGCCGTAACCTTCGAGCTCCATCTGGCGCCGGGCCACATCGAGGCTCGCGATCAACTGCTGGTTGGGGCTGGTCGAGGCATGGGTGAATATGGCCTCGTGGAACTGGCTTTCGACGGATCCGAAGTCGACGTCCTTGACCAGCACCATGGAACCCTGCCGTATGGCCGACATGGACTTGTGGGTGGAATTGGTCTGATAGACGCGCAAACGCACCTTGCGTGGATCGGGAACAAGCCGCGTTGTCATCAGCTTTTCGCGCGACGGTTTTGGGCCCATATCCTTCTGCTGTTTTTCATAGGCCGCAACCGAGGCGGGATCCTGCAGCCAGCTTTCGATGGCGGCTGCGGCGCCCATGCCGGTCCGCGGCCTGAGGAAGGGCGACCAGCGCGCGAAGCCCGACCATGCTTCATCCCAAAGGAAGATCAGATCCGGCTTTATGGCGAGGCACTCCTCCATCACCCGCCGCGTATTGTACATGTGGCCATCGAAGGTGCAGTTGGTGAGATCGAGGAGACGGAGGCGGTCGAGGCGGCCCTCGTCACGCAGATCCAGCAGCGCCTTCTTGATGGACTGCAGCGGCACCGCGCCATACATCGAATACTGAGTGAGCGGAAACGCCTCCACATAAAGCGGTTGACCACCGTTGAGCACCAGGCCGTAATGGTGTGACTTGTGACAATTGCGGTCGACAATGACGATATCGCCGGGAGCGACCAGCGCCTGGACCACCATCTTGTTGCTCGTTGACGTTCCATTGGTCACAAAGAACACGTGGTCGGCGCCAAAGGCGCGCGCCGCCATGTCCTGGGCTTTCTTGATGTTGCCTGTCGGCTCAAGAAGGCTGTCGAGGCCTCCTGTCGTGGCGCTGCTCTCGGCCAGAAACAGGTTGATGCCGTAGAACTCGCCCATGTCGCGGATCCATTCCGACTGGAACACCGATTTGCCTCGCGCGATCGGCAAAGCGTGAAATGTGCCGATCGGGCGCTGCGCATAACGCTTCAGATTGTCGAAGAACGGTGTTTCAAAGCGCTTCTGAATTCCCTCCAGAACCGCCAGGTGAAGCTCCAGCAGCTCTTCCACGGCATAGAAAATCCGCGTGGCGCAGGCGGCCGCGGGATCGGAAGCGAGTTTCTCGACGGCGCGGTCGGTGGTCACATAGATGTCGAGGTCCGGGCGGAGATTCTTCAGGATGCCTGCTAGCCTCAAGGCGGAGGCGTCTGCCGCCAGGGTACCCATCGTCTGGTCGAGGATGCGGCGCAATACCGGCGCGTCGTGGCTCGATCTGAAGGGCACGCCTTCTGCGACGATGACGGCAAGAATCTGCGGGTTCACAATGGCCGCGCACAGCGCGTCTTCAAAGCTTCCGACAATGACCGGTTCGTAGACGAAAGAATCCTCCACTCTGCGCAACCGGCGCAGTTCGGCGCTCAGCACCGCCCAGCGCGAAGGCGGCTGCGGCGTGACGAGCAACACTTCGAAATAGGGCCGCCGTGCATCGCGCCCGGCAATCACGCTCGGCAGCAATTCCGGCAGTGCATCGCCGCTCTCCCCCGCCTGATCGGTTTCCACCTGATGCGAATAGGCCTTCGTGAGAATCGCATTCGCGAACCGGCTGACAAGCTCGGCGGTCGCGCCGGCATCGCCGGCGGCGATCTTTTCGCGCAGACGGCTCATCAGCCGCACGCCCGGATAGGCGTGGAATTCTTCGATGACGGAAATATCGCCCAGGCTATCCTCGACGGCAGCGCGGCTGCCCTGACCTGACGCCCACTGTTGAGCGGCAGTCAGCACCTCGCGCCAGCGATCCGAACGTGCCGACTGCATGGCTAAGAAGTTGTCGATCCTATCCGCGGTGGCCATTGCTACTCCCTCCAGATCCAAGCGATTCATGTTTCCAACGAACACCGTGGCGGGGTCAGAGTGTCATCAGACCTAGATATTGCCGGCTTCCATTCTCGACTGCGCCGTTACTTCTTCTGCGACGCTTTGAACGCATCGACATAACCGCGCGCCACCGCACGCACGGAACGCCCTATGTCATCGTAGACGTCATCCGGGAGATTTGCGAAAGAAACACGCACGCTCCAGTTTGGCGCCTGGAAGCCGCCACCATTGAGCAATACGATCGAATGGTCCTCTGCCAACTTATAGACGAGATCGAGCGGATGGACATTTTTCTTGAGCCACTTGACCATTTCCTCGCCCTGGTATTTGCGCAGCCAGAATTCAAAGTCCAAGGTTCCATAATAGTAGGCGAAGTTGGGGTTCGGCTGGACATCGAGCGGCAGCCCCTCGAGCAGACTATCGACACGACGCTTGCAGATCTCGATGCAAGCTTTCTGGTACAGTTTCTCCGTATCCATGAGTTCGCTGAGCGAGAACATGGTCATCATCACCTGCTGCGGCAATGAAAGGCCGGCCGTGTGGTTGAGTGCCACGTCGCGGCTGTCGGCCACGATCCGGTCGATCATCTTGAGCTTGCGCGGCTCGAGCGTTATCGCGATGTAGCGCTTATCGAGTGCTTCCAGCTCCTTGGGCGGAAGCTTGGCGATCATGTCGTCAAGGATATTTCGCTCATGAATCGCAATGACGCCAAGACGCCAGCCGGTGCAGCCAAAGTATTTCGAATAGGAGTAGACGCCGATAGTATTGTAAGGCAGTTCCGCCATTAACGAACGGAAATTCGGAACAAAGGTGCCATACACGTCGTCGGTGAGAAGGATCAGATCCGGGCGCTTCTTCTTCACCAGGTCGACCAGCTTCTTGAGTGTCGCAGCATCGACCGCCATCGAGGTCGGATTCCCCGGATTGACGATAAAAAATGCCTTGATCTTCGGGTCCTCGAGCTTCTTGATTTCCTCATCTGAATATTGGAAACGATGCTCCTGTGTCGCCTTGATGTGAACGGCGTGGAGGGCGTAATCCTCGAGCTCGGCTATCTCGACATAGGGCGTGAAGATCGGGGTGCCCATCGCAATGGTGTCGCCCTTCTTCAGGATACGGTTCGCCATCAGCGACTTGAAGATATAGCACATGGCGGCGGTGCCGCCTTCGACGGCATAGAGATCGAACTTGCCCGCCGGTGGCTTGTCGCCGGCCATGGCCCACATCAAGTAGCGATGAGCGACCTGCTCCGCATGTATGAGCATGCGATCGGGAACTGGATAATTGTCGCCAATAATCGAATCCGTCAGTTCGAAGACGAAAGCGTCGGCATCGAAGCCGAAGGATTTCACGCCATGGTCCACCATCTTGGACAGGAAGCCGGCTCCCGGCATTTCCGAATGCTTGGCCAGCCAGTCTTCGAGACGCGCGGCAATACCATTCATTTGCGGCATTCCCGCGAGCCCGGCTTTCGGATTATCCATCGTCCGCCGGCATTCGGTCAGCGCGAACTGACCGAACAGAAAGAAGCCCTCGCGCGGGGTCGTCGCGATCCAGTTGGGATTGCCGCGGCCGGCATTCAGCAGGGCGTGGGCGGATTTCTGCGCGCTGCGCTTCGCAAGCTTGATCAACCCGTCCTTGATCTCGAACGGGCTCATTTTCTCATATTCGCGGTAATCGATCGTCTTCATTTACATTCCTCCGTCGCTAATAGGCGCGCCTTTTCAGTCGGCCTTTGATCCCCGCCCTTGTTTCACTGATGCCTATTCGGTCGGCGCCGCCAGACAGAAGCACCTTGGCTTGAGGATTTTTCATCGCTCGTGACGGTTCCGGCTCACCGTCTCTCCTTGCGGGCCCCCTACATTTGTGACTTGCTTTGTAGGCGCAATGGCAGTTCTGCACGATCAGAGCATGAGCGGAGCAGTAAGCGCGCTCCACGCCATTATTCATGGATCAACGACGATCGACGCTTGCAACTGGTGATCCTAGCACCTTGAATTCCTCACGCAAGAGTGTAGTCTCATTTGGTGACTTGGGCAGAGGGCCATTCAAGTCACGGTTCATTGCACGTCGCCGATACCGCCTAACTACGCAAAAGGCAGGGACTCATGGTTGACTGGTTTGTGAGCACGCTCCGCAGCTATCCGGAGATCGCAATCTTTCTCTCTTTGGGCCTTGGCTACTATTTCGGCGCCTTCAACTACAAGGGGCTCGGCCTCGGCGCGGTGACGGCCACACTCATCGCAGCCATCATCATCGGACAGCTTGGCATCACCATTTCGCCTCCCCTCAAGGCGACGGTCTTCCTGATGTTTCTTTTTGCGGTGGGTTATTCGGTGGGACCGCAATTCGTGCGAGGCATCGCCAAGGACGGCGTACCGCAAGCACTATTCGCGGCAGTCGTTGCCGTCTGTTGCCTGGCCGCACCATTTTTGGCCGCGAAATTCGCCGGCTATGACGTCGGCTCGGCAGCCGGATTATATGCGGGGTCGCAGACCATTTCGGCCTCAATGGGGTTGGCGACGGATGCGATCAATCGCCTGGGTCTGTCTCCTGAGGAAACCAAGCGTCTGCTCGACGCAATGCCGGTGGCCTATGCCGTCACTTATATTTTCGGCACCGTGGGTTCCGCCATCCTCTTGGCGCTGATCGGCCCCGCCTTGCTGGGCATCGACCTCGAGGCGGAATGCAAGCGCTATGAAGAGGAGAGTGGCGGCAAGAAGCTGCAGGGTGGCGCCGGCACAGCCTGGCACCATTACGAGCTGCGGGCTTTCCGCGTCAGGCAGGGCGGGAAGGTCGTCGGCCTCACCGCACGCGAGGCTGAGGCACTCGTCCCGGGTGAGCGCGTCTTCGTCGAGCGCCTCAAGCGGGACGGAAAGATCCTGGACGCGACAGAGGATACCCGCATTCAGGCGGGCGATGTCGTCGCTGTCGCCGGCCGTCGGGAGGTTCTGGTGCAGCTGATCGGCGAGGGAGCCGAGGAAGTTGACGATCGCGAATTGCTGGCAGTGCCGGTGGAAGGCGTGGACGTGTTGGTTACGAGCAAGGAGGCCGACGGCAAGACGCTGGCTGAACTGGCGCAGTGGCCAACGGCGCGCGGCGTGTTTCTGCGCAGAATCGCGCGTGGCGCCACCGCCACCGATATTCCTATACTGCCGAACACGCAGATTCATCGCGGCGACATCCTCACTCTCGTAGGGCGTACTCAGGACACGACGGCGGCAGCCAAGGCCCTGGGCGTCCCGGACCGGCCAAGCGATGTTGCTGACGTTGCCTTCATCGGTGGCGCGATCGCGATCGGCGCTCTGATTGGAGCGTTTGTTTATAAGGTCGGTGATGTACCGTTGACGCTGTCAACATCAGGTGGCGCGCTGATCGCCGGGCTTTTCTTCGGCTGGCTGAGATCGGTGCATCCGACCTTCGGTCGGATTCCGTCGTCGACGGTGTGGTTCATGAATTCCGTCGGCCTGAACATGTTTATCGCAATCGTTGGTATTTCATCGGGGCCGGGTTTTGTTGCCGGACTGCAGCAACTGGGCTTCAGCCTGTTCTTATGGGGTATTTTTGCCACGAGCGTGCCGCTGATTCTCGCGATGTATATTGGAAAATACATATTCAAGTTCCACCCCGCCATTCTGCTGGGATGCTGCGCGGGCGCCCGCACGACAACCGCAGCACTTGGCATGATCAACGACCGCGCCAAGAGCCAGATCCCCGGGCTCGGCTATACGGTCACCTATGCGGTCGGGAACACGCTGTTGACGATTTGGGGAATGGTCATGGTCATTCTGTTGACCTAGGTCAGCCCGCGCTGTTGACCTAGGTCAGCCCGCGCCGCCGCCCGGAGACTTCGGCGGCAGCGTCCGCCACACCTTGCGCCGCTGATCGACGAACACCTCGCGGCCCTCGTGCGTCACCGACCATAGCGGGTCGAACATTGATAGCGTGGCGGCGCAGGGTTTCCAGACCAGCTCTGCTGCCGCCGTATCGCCGAGCCCGGCGAGCGCCAGCGCCGCTTCGGATGTGACGCTCACCGGCGTGTTTGCGGCGGCCGCTGACGCGAGAAGCTCCCCACCGGCGGCGTCGATGCATGCGACGCTCCCGGCCACGTGGACGAGGAAATATGCGTTCTGTCCATCCAGCCGCCGGACCCGCCACGCGCGACCTTCCGGCGATTGTGGCAGACTGAGGAGCCGGCGCGCCTGAGCGATCGCCTGCTCGGAAGCGCCCGGCATCAGATTCCTTTCAGATCGAGCGTCAGCGACGCGAACACGGGACCGTCGATACGCACATAAAGACGGTGTCCGCCGATCGTGAACATATAGAACGGAAAATATGGCGACAGCGATTCAAGGCACGGCCGCCACACGAGATGCGGGTACATGCACACGGACTGCTTGCGTACGAGCAGCCGGCCCTTCCGATCGCCGAGCTCGATACGCTTCCCGAGGATCGATTTGAATGCTTGCTCAAGCGTCAACCAGGAGCCGGCGCGACGCGGCTTGGGCAGGAGAGCCGCCTGCATATAGTCGCCCCACCGGCCGTCGACCGCGGCCATGGCCACGATTCCCCTGTTCGCTTCGAATGGCACGAGCGCGTAGTAGCTGTCGAGACGGTCCAGGCGTTGCACCATCATGCCGGGCCTCGGTTTGGCTTTGCGCAGGATGGAGCCCCAATCCTCGCGCTCGAACAGTCCGTAATCGCGCATCCCCGCTACCGCAAATTCCGCCGCGGTTCTCGGTTCGATGAGGTCGCCTTTGCCGCGGCGCTTGGGCGCTTCGCGCATCCGGCCACCGCGCGGGGCGGGCGGCTCCGGATCGCACAGGGCGACGAACTTGCCATTCCAGTAACCGGCCGGCACCCCGGTCATATAGGTCGACTGCCACGTCGCATAGGTCACATGCTCGTTGGCGATGCCGCGGTCGCCGCCCGTGCCGCATCCATCGCCGGCATTGTGCGGCGGTGGCGGCGCAAGCGCGGGCGTGTAGAAACTGGGAGTTGGCGGCCACGGATTGTTGATGTCGAAGGCCTCGATCGCATAGCCGTTATCGCTCGAGCTTATGGGATGGGCGCTGGCGGTGTAGCCGCGAACGGTAATCCAATGCGCCCAGCCGTAAACGAGCGCGATCGGCGCAACCTGATAGTGGCGGATCGTCCAGCACAGTTTGCGCGAGATCAGGTCTTCGGTGTCCAGCGCGTACAGGGCGAAATAATTGGTGAAGGTCGGTGGACGGCGGTCCATGAGCGTCCATTGAAGGCCATCCGGCCCGGTGTACCAGCCGGGGTCAAGCGTGCTGTGGCTGTGATTGTCGGCATAGAGGTCGTCTTGGTCGAGCAGGCCGGCGCCAATCGTTTCCAGCACCATCTGCGCGCACGCTGCGCCGCAATAATAATCGGTGTCCTGCTGATGCATCTGGACAGCAAGGTTTTCGCTGACGGACATGGCAATCCTCCCGATTTGATGCGAGGGGACGATCTCCCCGCCTGGACACTTGATCACGGAGGAGACCGGAAGGCCAGCGCCGGCGCGGGCAGCCGGGAAGGGCGTCGAATCCGCCTCTTTTTCGTCGCACGCCCATCATAGACGAACGTTCCTTCGTTTGGCGGCACGTAGCATGCGTACGCGCGACATTGGGGCTTTCGAAGTTTCCGGCGCAACTGCGCCGTCATATCGCCGACCGGCTCAACTATATCAGTGTCAACGACATCGTTGTCATCCCGACCGAACGGCGATACGACCATAGTCCCTCGCATTACATCCTGGCGCCGAACAGCTCCGGCATAACCGTACGCGATCCGGCCGATCTCGCCGCCAGCGCCACGGAGACTCACCGCATGGATGCGAAGGGCTTTTGCAATCCCCCTGCGAAAGCCGAAAGACCCAGTGTGGACATTGTTGTCCTGGGCGATTCCTTCGTCTTCTGCTCGGGGGTTGAAGCCACCGATACGAGCACCAGCTATCTCGAGGAGATCAGCTATCTGACGACCTACAACATAAGCATCGGCAGGATCGGCCCCTATGAATATGTCGAGCTGCTCAGACACTTCGGCCTTGCCCTCAAGCCGCGTGTGGTAATACTCAACATTTATGAGGGGAACGATCTCAGGGATGCGCTCCGCTACGAAGAATTCCGGCTGTTTGGCCAAGATCGTCGGGCCGCGGAGAGCGCCCTTGAGGATGCGTTGTCATACAGCTATGCCCTTTCACTTGTCTACGCTTCAGGCGAGTGGTTGTTGCGCGATCAGATCAGTTGGCTTCTCGATTCCGACAGAAACATCGACTACCACTACACCGCCAGCTCGCAAGGGGCCTTGATGCCGCTCAACGAGTCAAACCGGGGAAGGACCGCTCACGCATTTTCCCGTCAATGTGCATCTGACACCCTATGGTCACCGGGTGTCGGCGACGGAATGGGCATCCGTTGTCGCGAAGGCTCTAGGCGCCACGGCGACAAATGCGGACGAGTAAATCGACAGCTGCCTCACCCCCTGGAACGCCCATGTAATCACCAAGCATTTTGCCGTCGTTGACCTACCTACCGTCGAATTTCGGGGCTTCGTTTCAATATGGCTACGCCCCGCCGGCGCTCAGCACTCACCGCACTGCACATCGGGACGCCGGCGGAACATCTCAAATGAAAGGTCGCCCCAAAAGATTCTATCTCGAGATGGAACATCCTCGGCCTTTCGGGCATTTCCTGTTGCCTGTCACACGGCAGGCACGCCCTAAAAGCCCGTCAGAGATGCGAGGATAACCGTTCGCGCATTCTCTGGCGGGCTGATCTTGCGGCTCAGCTGGCGCGATTGCGGCACTGCGGTCGTAACATTTCGTAAAGCAATGTGCGGGAACCGGGGCGTTGCAAGCATCGTTCTTCACTTAGTATTGCATTTCATGGAGGTATTAATGTTCCGGAAAACTTTGCTTGCTTGTGGTATCGCCCTTCCACTCGGCCTGATCGGCATGGCACCCGCGATGGCAGACGACATCGATATTTATTTGGGCAATGGCGGCTATGGCGATTATGGCGATTATGGCGATGGCCGATTGAGCTATCGCGATAGCCGATTGAGCTGCAATGAGGCTGCGCAGATTGTGCGCGATAGCGGCTACAACAGGGTCAGGCCCCGCGAGTGCGATGGCCGTGTCTACACATTCCGCGGTAGGCACAACGGCAATTCTTATGTCATATACGTGAATTCGCGCAACGGGCGGATGTGGCGTGAAGGCTGAGATAACAGGGACGCGCCGGCTGGATCAGGTGCCTGGAATGCGACGGCTCAGGCTTGTGGCCCTGTCATCCGGTCGGCGCGGCCGGGACGATGCGCGGATTGTGCGCGGATTGCAAGGCGCTGGGCGGATCTTCGTTTCGACTTAGAAACGGCGCACTTAGTGCGCATAACTTGTGACTTGGCGGATGACTGGCAGACATGCAATTCTCAGGCGTCGGCCTGCCCCAACCCCCGTTGACGTCCCAGCTCCTTCCATCGACGCGGACCTCAAGCAAGCTCAGCTCTAGCGCCTGAAAACGACGCAAGGGCAGTCGAGATTCGGACGTAACGGCAAGTAACGGGAGCAAGTTTGTTTCATTTTTGCGTTGTATTTTCTGCGAATCCCACCGCATGATTTTTACTTGCCGTAAATTCGATTGTTCAACATACTTACGGTTGTGGACGGCTCGCTGAGTCAGAACATTATCTGACAGAGGAGAAGCCTATGAAAAAGACCATTCTCGCCACAATGGCAGTATTGGCAATGTTGGCAGCGAGTCAGGCCGCGTTCGCCGATGGTCGTGGGCCCGGCGGTGACAGCGGCATTAACAACGGCGGCGCGCCGGATGGCCGTGGGCATGGCAGCGCTGACGGCGGCGGCGGTGGCGAATAAGCGCTGATATAAAAGGCCTCCCTTAGGGGAGGCCTTTCGTCTACCCTCCGGACCGCCAAGCGAGATGACGCGAGGTTAGCAAGGTAGCGGAAGAGTTTTTATCTCGATGTAGCTTGGCGAGGAATTGTTGAGGTTCTGGGCAACAACCTCCTTGAGAGCCGTACCCCGTTCCCATGAAGTTGCTGCCTTGAAGCGGAGGCGCGCGAGTCGGTGCGAGGTGCGACTAACCAGACGCCCTGCTCGCGCGCGTCTTGCCGAGGGTGAACGAGCCGCGAATAACGCCATGGTCAAAGTGGAGGTCGAATACAAGCACCGTCATCCGGGACGAAGATCGCCACGGAAATGCGCGCTACTACTACCGGCGCGCGGGCATGAGGAAGATCCGCCTGCCCGACATTCACTCGGAAGATTTCGACGCAGCCTATGAAGCCGTGAAGGCTGTGGGAGAGAAAGTGTTGCCGTCCACGAAAGCGAAAGCGCTGAAGTAATCTTTGCGCTAGCTGACTAACCGCTATTACCTCTCGCAAGAATGGCGCCTGCTCGATCCGGTCACACAGCGCCGCCGGCGCATCAGCTCATGTCGATATTCGGGTGGACGACGCTGCAACAGGCCGAGGTTTACACCAGGGCGGCCGAACAGAAGCGCCTGGCGGGATCGGCCATGCACCTGATCTTACCGACCGCAGCGCAGAATGCGCCGGCAACAGGAATTGTCCCACTGGCGCAGGATTTCGCTGTCCCACTCAGGAAAGAGGCTGGAAAATCATGATGTTGGGAAGTGGGTTGGCGCCCCCTAGGGGACTCGAACCCCTGTTTCAGCTGTGAGAGATATGTAAACCCGTCTACAGTTGTTCATGGATGTCAGACTAACTTCATATAAAATAAAGAAAACATATACTTGCGCCCACGCTTGCCTAGCGCTGTCCACGTATATATATTGGACAAAGCGTTGGACAAAGGGGAGTTTCAGCCGTGGCGAAGCGGGTTTACGACAAGATGTTGGACAGCAGGGCGGCGCGGGAGAAGCTGCCAGTTAGGGGCAAGCCATATTATCGCTCGCTCGGGCAAGGCCTTCACCTGGGGTATCGCAAGAACCAGAGCGGCGGGCGATGGGTGGCGCGCCTCTATGTCGGGTCCGGCGACTATCGGGTCGAGACTATCGCCGATGCCGACGACCGCCTCAATGCCAACGGCTCGACTGTGCTCGATTTTTGGCAGGCGCAGAAGAAGGCGCACGACCTTCACAAACAGTTGGCTGGTCCCGCCGAAAAGGTGTCCGCGGTCTATACCGTCGAGCAGGCGGTCGACGACTATCTGATCTGGATGGCGGATGCCCGCAAGTCGGCCCAGGACGCGAGGTACAAGGCAAATGCGTCGATCATCCCCGTTCTCGGCAGCAAGGACGTCTCGAAGCTCAAGGCCAGTGAGTTGCGCCACTGGCTACGCAACGAGGCGAAGACAGCGACACGCCTGCGGACCCGGAAGGGCCAGCCCCAGAAATATGCCGAGCTCACCGATGATCCCGAGAGCATCAGGCAGCGGCGAGCGACAGCTAATCGCATTCTGACAGTCCTGAAGGCCGCGTTGAATCACGCTTGGCGCGAAGGCAAGGTCACGTCGGATGCCGAATGGCGGCGAGTCCTGCCCTATGCTGGCGTCGATGGGGCCCGCGTGCGCTATCTCACCATCGCCGAGGCGAAGCGGCTGGTGAACGCTGCGGAGCCAGCTTTCCGCAAGATGGTACAGGCTGCGCTCAAGACTGGATGCCGCTATGGCGAGTTGGCGGCGCTCAAGGTGGCCGACTTCAATCCCGATGTCGGCACCGTCACGATCCGCGATAGCAAGTCCGGCAAGGCGCGCCACGTCATCCTGACTGAGGAAGGCGGCGAGTTTTTCAGGGCCGTCACTCTGGGCAAAGCGGGCGATGAGATCATCTTCACGCACAATGGCGGTCCCTGGCGTCATGCCCATCAGAGCCGTCCGATGGCGGCCGCCTGCAAGGCTGGTAGCATCAGCCCGTCGATCGGTTTCCATGGATTGCGGCACACATGGGCGAGCTTGAGCGTCATGGCCGGCGTCCCATTGATGGTCGTCGCCAAGAACCTTGGGCATTCCGATACGCGCATGGTCGAAAAGCACTATGGGCATTTGGCCCCGTCCTTCGTGGCCGACCAGATCAGGGCAGGCGCGCCCCGGTTTGGCACGGTTGAAGAGACGAATGTCACGCCGATAGGCGGCGCCAAATGAGCAGCGATCCCCACGACTGGCACGTGTTCACCTTCGGCGAGCTCACCATGGGCGAGCGGGTCGAGCAAATTGTCGAGGTTCTGGAGCGCGGCAACCCCTCGCCGGAATTTTGCCGCGAACTCGCTGACTGCCTGAGGGGCGTACCGGAGCGTGGGATCTTCGTGCTCAAGCCTGTTCCGGCACGAGGCGCTGGTCGTCCACGGAACAACCAACAATATGGAATAGGCATGGAAATGGGGCGGCTCGTGGACGACCAAGGCATCTCCGTCAAAGAGGCGATTCATCAGGTGCAACGGCGCTTCGGCAAGACGGGCACGACGCGATCGCAATGCTTGGCTGCACTCAAGGCCGAGCGTGAAACCAGAAAGTCGATCGAGAACATGAGAAAGCTTTGCCGCCAGCCCAAGCGCTGCGAGTCCGAATAATTATCCGAATTTTTCGGACCTCTTTGTTGTAGCGCGCTGATGAAGAGGTATTAATAAGGGTGTTCACCCATAATCGCTGAGGTGGACACATGGACTTTCAAGCTCTCGCCTTCACGATCAACGAATGGTGCACGGCTCGCCGGTTTTCGCGGGGCATGTTCTATAACTTGCAGAAAGCCGGCAAGGGACCGCGCGTCCACAAGGTCGGCGACCGCACGTTGATCTCCATCGAGGCCGATCGTGAATGGCTCAAGCAGCGGGAGGCCGAAGCCGAGGCCGAGATCGCTGCCAAGGCCCCGAAGAACGCCGCCAAAGC